>JAIRVG010000044.1 GCA_031253995.1 Paucimonas sp.
TACGACAGCGCCTTCTTCGACAAGCGCTCGAAGTTCGTCCACTACCGCCCACGCACCGCGATCCTCAACAACCTGGAATTCGACCACGCGGACATCTTCCCGGACCTGGCAGCGATCGAGCGGCAGTTCCACCACCTGGTGCGGACCATCCCGAGCGAAGGCCTGGTGATCCATCCGACTACCGAACCCGCGCTCAAGCGGGTGCTGGAGATGGGCTGCTGGACCCCGGTGCAGACCACCGGCGCCGGTGGCCAGTGGCAGGTGCGCCTGCTCAGCGAGGACGGTTCGCGCTTCGAAGTCAGCTTCGACGGCGAGGTGCAGGGCGCGGTCGAGTGGGAACTGACCGGCCAGCACAACGTCGCCAACGCCCTGGCTACCCTGGCTGCGGCACGCCATGTCGGTGTGGTGCCGGCCCTGGGCATTGCCGCGCTGAGCGCGTTCAAGAGCGTCAAGCGGCGTATGGAGAAAGTCGCCGAAGTGGATGGCGTGACCATCTACGACGACTTCGCCCACCACCCGACGGCCATCGCCACCACCCTCGACGGCCTGCGCAAGCGCGTCGGCGAGGCGCCGGTGATCGCGGTGATCGAGCCGCGCTCCAACTCCATGAAGCTCGGCGCCCACCGCGACGGCCTGCCGGAAAGCGTCAAGCAGGCCGACCAGGTGATCTGGTACGCGCCACCGAACCTCGGCTGGGACCTGGCGGCCACTGCCGCGCAATGCCCGGTGCCGGCGGTGGTGGCGGAAAGCCTTGAAGCCATCATCGAGCGGGTCAAGGGCCAGGCCCGTCCCGGCACCCAGGTGGTGATCATGAGCAACGGCGGCTTCGGCGGCCTGCACGGCAAGCTGGCCGAGGCGCTGCGCGGATGAGCGGCCCGGAGCGCATCACCCTGGCCATGACCGGCGCGTCCGGGGCGCAATATGGTTTGCGCCTGCTGGATTGCCTGGTGCGGGAAGACCGCGAGGTGCACTTCCTGATTTCCAAGGCGGCGCAGTTGGTGATGTCCACCGAGACCGACGTGATCCTGCCGGCCAAGCCCCAGGCCATGCAGGCGTTCCTCACCGAATACACCGGCGCTGCTTCCGGGCAGATCCGCGTCTACGGCAAGGAAGACTGGATGTCGCCGGTGGCCTCCGGCTCCGGCGCGCCGGCGGCGATGGTGGTGGTGCCTTGCTCCACCGGGACCCTGTCGGCCATCGCCACCGGGGCCTGCAACAACCTCATCGAGCGGGCGGCGGACGTGACCCTCAAGGAGCGTCGGCAACTGATCCTGGTGCCGCGGGAGGCGCCGTTCTCCACCATCCACCTGGAAAACATGCTCAAGCTGTCGCAGATGGGCGCGGTGATCCTGCCGGCTGCGCCGGGCTTCTATCACCAGCCGCAGACCATCGATGACCTGGTGGACTTCGTGGTCGCGCGGATTCTCAACCTGCTGAACATTCCCCAGGACATGCTGCCGCGTTGGGGCGAGCATCATTTTGGCGGTGAGGAGTGAAGCGGGCGCTGTTGCTCGGGTTGCTGGTGGTGCTGTGCGCCACTGGCTGCGCGACGGTACGTACGCTGGACGCGGCCAAGCCGGGCGCGCCGGTGGTGTATGCCGGGACGCGCCTGGATCTTTATGCGTTGCAGGGTGGGTGCTGTGCGGAGGATCGCTTTGGCGCCGAGGCGCCAAAGCATCCGGCGCTGGACCTGCCGGGGAGTGCGGTGCTGGATACGGTGTTGTTACCGTTGTCGGTGCTGACGGTGCTTGGGGTAGGGTTCCAGGCCTCCGGCGGACTTTAGGGCCCTATCGCTGGCAAGCCAGCTCCCACAGGGACTTTGGATTGCCCCCAGGAAGTTGGACACCAATCCAACCCTTGGGGGCAGTCCACCTTGTGGGAGCTGGCTTGCCAGCGATGAGGCCTTTGGATCATTTCCCTAGTTTGCGGAGCTCATCGGACTCCACCACCCGAATCCCATCCTGCTCTTCCAGCGCCAACCGCCACAGCGCCCTGGCCAGCTGGCACGCCTCGATCCCGTGGTACTTGCCCGGAATCAGCCTCGACAGACTCCCCGCCACCTTCTCCGCCAGCCGCGGTTCGGCACGCTCGCCCAGCAGCAGCGACGGCCGGGCGATGGTCAGTTGCGGCCAGTCCTGGGCCTTCAGCGCCTCTTCCATTTCGCCCTTGACCCGGTTGTAGAACACCGAGGACTTGGGATCGGCCCCGATCGCACTGACCACCAGCAGGTGCCGCGCCCCCATCTCCCGGGCGCGTTTGCTGAACGCCACTACCATGTCCAGGTCCACCGCGCGGAAGGCGTTCTCCGAGCCTGCCTGCTTGATCGTGGTGCCCAGGCAGCAGAAGGCGATGTCCACCCGGCCGCTCAGTTGCGGTAGGAACACCGCCGGGTCGCCCACCGGATTCTCAAGGTGTGGATGCTCGGCCAGCGGCCGGCGAGTGGGGGCGAGCACGCGGCTGATGGTTGGCTCGCTGAGCAGCCGGTCGAGCAGGTGTTCGCCAGTGAGGCCGGTAGCTCCGGCAAGCAGGATGTGCTGCGGCGTCAAGTACATGGTGTGTCTCCCTTGATACACATCAGCTTAGTGGCTGGTCGCGCTTTTTTCCTCAAGCGCAGCGGCGCTGTGCAGTGCTTTTCGAGCTTGTTGCTGGCGCAGCTTTTGCCAATGTGCCAGTACGCCTTTCGGCGCCCAGATCTGTGGCTCGGAGGCCTCGAAGTCCTCTGCCTGTTCCCGTTGGGCCACATGGGCGCGGGCAAGTTCGAAGGCCTGTTGCAGGTCATCGGTCTGGTTCAGCGCCTGGGCGAACAGGGCATCACCGAAATAGGTGAAGTCCGCTTCCTCGGAGCAGCCGAACGACACCCGGTCGGCCCGCGAGGCGGTCATGACCAGGGTGCGGTCGTTCTTGAGCGGATCGATGTAGCCACCGGAATAGCAGGCGGAGATGACGATCACCTTGTCGCGATCCTTGAGCGGGGCGAGGGCGGCGGCCAGTTCGTCGGCGGGCAGGTCGGCCAGTTGCAGGCGCGGCTGGTCCAGCACCAGTTCGTGCTCGTGGCTGCCGTGAGTGGTCAGGTAGATGAACACCAGGTCTTCCGGGCCGCTGCGCTCGGCCAGGCGCCGGGCGGCGCGGGCCAGGTTCTCGCGGGTGGCCATGGCGCGGTCGGCGAGGTGGTCGCGGTGGTTGACCAGGGTGACCTGGCCAATGGCGCCGAAGCGGGTCTTGAGCATGTCGCTGACATAGTCGGCTTCACGCAGGAACACGCTCTGGTTGCCGTCGCCGGCCAGGGTCAGGCTGTACAGCTCGATGTCGGGGCCGGAGGCGGGGACCTTGGCCAGTTCCTGCTCCAGCAAGGCGCCCTGGTTGAGCAATGCTTCTTCCAGAGGGTCGGAGAGCAGTTGCCCCTTGTCGTCCCGCACCCGCAGGCCGTTGATCCAGCGCCCGGCCTCGACCTTGCCATCGGCCAGCACCAGGCGGCCGTCGCCCTGGTAGGCGTCGTTCTCGAAACCGCCGGTATAGACGCTGCCGTCCGCCAGTTGCAGGCGCCCCTTGCCGGTGAAGCGCCACTCGCGGAAGCCACCCTTGTAGTGGCTGCCGTCGACGGCGAACAGCTCGCCGGGGCCGGTCAGCGAGCCGTCCTTGAATTCACCGATCCAAACGTCGCCATCGGCGTTTTCGTAGCGGCCGCGGCCGTCCAGGTGATTGGCCTTGAACTCGCCGATGTACTGGTCGCCCTCGGTGCTGCTGAAGGTGCCGGTGCCGTTCAGTTCGCCGTCGACGAACCTGCCGCTGAACTGGTTGCCGCTGGTGTCGCTGCGCACGCCTTCGCCGTTGGGCTTGCCCTTGGCGAACTGGCCCTGGTACTGGCTGCCATCGGCCAGCACCAGCTGCCCGGCGCCGTTGTACTGGTCGTCCTTGAACTGGCCGCTGTAGTGGCCGCCGCTGTCGCGCAAGGTGCCTTCGCCGTCGCGCCGGCCCAGCTTGAAGCCGCCGCTGTAGCTGCTGGTGGCGGTGTTCAGCTTGCCCTTGCCGTGGAACAGGCCCTGCTGGAACTGACCGCTGTAGACCTCGCCGTTGCTGCCGTGCCACTCGCCCTGGCCATGCCACTGGCCGTCCTTGAACTGGCCGGCGTACCAGCTGCCGTTGGGGTAGTCGATGCGCCCTTCACCCTGCAGCAAGCCGTCCACGACCTCGCCCCGGTAACGACCACCATCGGGCAGGCGGGCATCAGGGGGCGACAGCGATTCCCCATCGCCACAGGCGGCGAGCAGGAGAACCAGGGCAAATGGAACGAGTGGGCGCATGGCGGGGTCCGGGCGATTGAGCCCCGAGTATGCCGTACAACGTGGGCGAGGGTGAAACGGCCCGTAGGCCGTTTCGGTCAGGCGGGGGTCAGACGAAGGCCAGGGACAGGGGTTCGGCGATGTACGCCGGCTTGTCCTCGCCCTCGATTTCCAGGGTGGCGGTGGCCTTGAGCAGCCACTGGCCGGGTTTCTTCTCGGTGACCTCGGTCAGGCTGACCGCCAGGCGCACCCGCGAGTCGACCTTCACCGGCTGGATGAAGCGCACACTGTCCAGGCCATAGTTGACCACCATCTTCAGCCCTTCGGGCAGGACGAGGATGTCTTCCATCAGCTTGGGAATCAGCGAAAGGGTGAGGAAACCGTGGGCGATGGTGCTGCCAAATGGCGTTTTTGCCGCCTTCGCCGGGTCCACATGGATGAACTGGAAGTCGCCGGTGGCCTCGGCGAACAGGTTGATGCGCTCTTGATCGATCTTCATCCATTCGGAACGTCCCAGTTCCTTTCCAACGTACTGCGACAGCTCTGCAACGGGTACATAGGGCATCGCGACTCTCCTGACTGTCTTTGAATGTTTTGTGACCAACGAAGCTGCAAGTGCCTAAGATCAGCACGCGCCGATGGCTCGGTCAAGCCCCCATGGTCCGGGCGAATGTCGGGGTATAGGGCACTCGATAGCGTGCTTATAATGGCCGCCAGGTTCGAGGGGGAGGTTTGCGATGTTGTTGCGCGGTTTGACGTGGCTCGTGCTGTTCCAGCTGATCGGAACGGCGATCAATCACCTGTTGGTGCCCATCCTGCCAGGTCCGATCATCGGCCTGGTGCTGTTGCTGATCTTCCTGATGGTGCGGGGCGAAGTCGGTGCGCCGCTGAGCGAGGCGTCGGCCAGCCTGCTGCGCTACCTGCCGTTGCTGCTGGTGCCGCCGGCAGTGGGGGTGATGGTCTATGCCGCGGATATCGCCGCCGATTTCTGGGCCATCGTCGGTTCCCTGGTGTTGTCGCTGTTGCTGGCGATGGCCTTCTGCGGCGTGCTGATGCAGAAGATGATCAACCGTGGCAAGCACCCTATCAACGGCGCTATGCATGACAAGGAGCGACCATGATGCTCGACTGGCATGGCGCGACCCAGGCGGTGATTCACCATCCGCTGTTCGGCATCGGCATTACCCTGGCGGCCTACCAGCTGGCCATCGCCGCCTACGAAAAGACTCGCTGGATCTTCCTGCAGCCGGTGCTTGTCTCGATGCTGCTGGTGGTCGGGGTGTTGTTGAGCTGCGGCCTGACCTACGCCGAATACCGCAAGAGCACGGAGATCATGAACATCCTCCTCGGCCCCGCCACCGTGGCCCTGGCGGTGCCGCTCTACCTCAACCTGCGACGCATCCGCCAACTGTTCTGGCCGACTTTTACTACGCTGGTAGTCGGAGGCGTGTTCGCCACCGGCATCTGCCTGCTGCTGGGCTGGTGGTTCGGTGCCGAGCACATGATCCTGATGACCCTGGCGCCGAAGTCGGTGACTTCGCCGATCGCCATGCTGGTGGCCGAGCAGATCGGCGGCGTGGCGGCCCTGGCCGCGGTGTTCGTGCTGATCACCGGGGTGATCGGCGCGATCTTCGGTCCGGCGCTGCTCACCCGTCTCGGCGTGCGCAGCCCCGAAGCCCGGGGCATGGCGCTGGGCCTTACCGCCCACGCGGTGGGGACATCGGTGGCCTTGCAGGAAAGTGAAGAGTGCGGGGCTTTCGCAGCCCTGGCCATGAGCCTGATGGGCGTGGCGACGGCGGTGTTCCTGCCGCTGGCGGTCAGCCTGGTTGCCTGAGGAGCTGCAATGAGTTTGCCCCTGTTCACGCTGAATACCGTGCTGTTTCCAGGCTGCAACCTGGATTTGCAGATCTTCGAAGCGCGCTACCTGGACATGATCGGCCGCTGCATGAAGCAGGGCGGCGGCTTTGGCGTGGTGTGCATCATCGAGGGCGAGCAGGTGGGCAAGGCCCCGGAATCTTTCGCCGGCATCGGCTGCCAGGCACTGATCGAGGATTTCCAGCAGCAGGACAATGGCCTGCTGGGGATTCGCGTGAAGGGTGAACGGCGCTTCCTGGTCGATGAGTTCGAAGTGCGCAAGGACAACCTGCTGGTGGCCGACGTGCGCTGGCTCGACGAGCAGGCCGACCAGCCCCTCGATGAAGAGGACGACGACCTGCTGGCACTGCTGCTGGCGCTGGCAGAGCACCCGATGGTGTCGGGGCTGGACATGGCCAGCCGGGTCACTGGCAAGCAGTCCCTGGCCAACCAGCTGGCCTACCTGCTGCCCTTCGATGACCAGGACAAGCTCAAGCTGCTGGCCATCGACTCGCCTACCCAGCGCCTGGTGGCGATCCAGGCGCTACTCGACCGTATCCAGGGCGAACTGTTCGCCTGAACCCTCAGTACTGGTAACGCAGCAAGGCGTGCGGCAGCGCGTGCAGGGTGAAGAAACCCAGCACGCCGACGCAGGCCGGCAGGACCAGCCACCAGACCCGCAGCGGCATGGCGGTCAGCGGCTCGCGGTACTGGATCACGCTCAGGCTCACCGCGCAGATGCAGCAGGCCAGCAGGCCGCCGGCGAGGATGTCGGTCGGCCAGTGCACGCCGAGATACACCCGCGAGGTGGCGATCGCCAGCGCCGGCAGGCAGCCCAGCAGGATCCAGGTCAGGCGCATGCGTGGCGGCTGGCCGCGACCGGCCAGCACCGCCAGGGTCAGGAACAGGGCGAACGAGGCCGAACTGTGGCCGCTGGGCATGCTGTAGGTGCTCAGCGGATCGGTGAGCACTTCGGGACGGGCGCGGGCGAAGAACCACTTCGACGCGGCGTTGCCCAGCGCAGTGCCGCCCAGGGTGGCAGCGGCGAAGAAGGCCGGGCGCCATTGCCGGGCCAGCAGCAGCAGGGCCACCAGCACGCTGGCGACGATGAACTGGGTGCGGAAGTCGCCCATGCGGGTGATCAGCACCATGCTGCCGTCCAGCCAGTTGCTGCGGTGCTCCTGGACCAGGGTCATCAGGCCCTGGTCGAACTGGTTCAGGTACGGCCAACCGATGAACATCGCCACCAGCATCGCCAGGGCCACGGCGCCGATCAGCCGGGTGCCGCGGGGCTGGGCGCGCAGGGCGCAACTGATGCTCAGGCCGACGAGGATGGCCAGGCCTGCCGCGACCACCCCGGCCTGCGGCCAGAAGCCTTCCGGCAGCGGCAGGCGCATGGCCGCACCGGTGGCCCAGCCCGGCAGCAGGTAGGCCACCGACCAGCCGGCCCCGGCGATCAGGCTGACCGCGATGAAGCGCGGCAGCGGCATGTCGAACATGCCGGCGACCATCGGCAGCATCGGCCGCAGCGGGCCGATGAAGCGGCCGACCAGCAGGCTGGCGATGCCATAGCGCTGGAAATAGGTTTCCGCGCTGCCGATCCATTCCGGGTGATGGCGCAGCAGCGGCAGGCGCCGGATGTTCTGGTGGAAACGGCGGCCCAGTGTGTAGGAGATGGCGTCGCCAAGGATCCCGCCGAGGAAGCCCAGCAACAGGGTTTCGTGCAGCGCCAGCGCGCCGCTGCCGGCCAGTACGGCGACGGCGAACAGCAGGACGGTGCCGGGGACGATGATCCCGGCGATGGCCAGGCATTCCACGCAGGCCACCAGAAAAATCGCCAACCCCAGCCATTGCGGGTTTGCCGTCAGCCAGCCGGTCAGGCTGTCGAGCCATGGGCCCATCGTGTCAGTTTCCTTGTGTGAGAACAGTAAAATCGCGCCCTTCGACCTGGCCACGGCGCAGCGGGTTCCGCGTGCAGTGGCGGGCGAACTCGGCGTCGACGAAACGCAGCGGCAGATGTTCGTCGCGGCCCTTGGGAATGCCCAGCCGGCTGGTCTGGATTATGTGTTGCACGATGATTCCGCAATCCTCGACGAACAGCTGTTCCGGGTCGAAGCGCTTGCCGTCCCAGTTCGGCACTTTCAGGCCCATGGCCTTGCACAGCAGGGTCTGTCCGGCGCACAGGCGTTCCGGCGGGCGGACCTGGCCGCTGGCGTCGGGGTTGTTCACCTGCATCTGCGCCAGGCTGTTGCTGTCCGAGACGGCATCCACCCAGGGGTAGGCGGACTTGATCAGCACGGCGTTGCCCGGGCCCTGGGCACTGAAGTTCAGCGAGTCGCCCCCGCGGGCGTAGTACATGTAGATATGTCCGCCGTCGAGGAACAAGGCTTTTCGTTTCTCGGTGTAACCGAGTGAAGCATGGCTGCCTTTCTCGTCGAGGTAGTAGGCCTCGGTCTCGATGATCCGTGCCGAGAGCCAGTAGGGCCCGTGGCGGTGGCGGATGATCTTGCCCAGCAGGTCCCGGGCCAGGACCTGGGCGTCGCGGTTAAAGAAGGCGTCGGGCAAGGGGGCGGGTGGTGGCATGGGGGGCTGGAATCGGGAAATGATTCGGGGATGATAGCAATTCCGGGCTTTACCGAAGCTGAACGGTAAATGCGATATCACGGTCGACCGAGAACCCTGTGGGAGTGGGTAAACCCACCCCCCCATGGGGTCCGTGCCGTCCCGGACGGCCTACCATCCGACTGTCACCGCTGGGCGTATAACCCTGTGACAGTTATACTCGTCCGATTTTCCCCTCCGCCAAGACACTGAGCCCCATGACTGAGTCCGTTCTTGACTACATGACCCGCCTGGGTCGCGCCGCCCGCGAGGCGTCCCGCGTCATCGGCCGTGCCAGCACCGCGCAGAAGAACCGCGCGCTGCACGCTGCCGCCGACGCCCTGGACGCTGCCCGCGCCGAACTGTCCGCCGCCAACGAGCTGGACCTGGCCGCCGGCCGGGCCAACGGCCTGGAGCCGGCCATGCTCGATCGCCTGGCCCTGACCCCGGCACGCATCGACGGCATGATCGTCGGCCTGCGCCAGGTCGCCAGTCTCCCGGACCCGGTGGGCGCGATCCGCGACATGAGCTACCGGCCGTCGGGCATCCAGGTCGGCAAGATGCGCGTGCCGCTGGGCGTGATCGGGATCATCTACGAGTCGCGGCCGAACGTGACCATCGACGCGGCCAGCCTGTGCCTGAAGTCGGGCAACGCCACCATCCTGCGCGGCGGCTCCGAGGCCATCCACTCCAACCGCGCCATCGCCGTGTGCATCCAGCGTGGCCTGGCGGAAGCCGGCCTGCCGGCATCGGTGGTCCAGGTGGTGGAAGTCACCGATCGCGAAGCCGTGGGCGCGCTGATCACCATGCCGGAGTTCGTCGACGTCATCGTCCCGCGCGGCGGCAAGGGCCTGATCGAGCGCATCAGCCGTGACGCCCGGGTGCCGGTGATCAAGCACCTGGACGGCATCTGCCATGTCTATGTCGGCGAACACGCCGAACTGGACAAGGCCCGCCGTATCGCCTTCAACGCCAAGACCTACCGCTACGGCATCTGCGGTGCCATGGAGACCCTGCTGGTGGATTCGAGCATCGCTGCCGAATTCCTCCCGGAAATGGCCCGCCAGTTCCGCGAGAAAGGCGTCGAGCTGCGCGGTTGCGAGCGCACCCGCATGGTCATCGAGGCGGCCCCGGCCACCGAGCAAGACTGGCACACCGAATACCTGGCGGCGATCCTCTCGATCCGCATCGTCGACGGCGTCGACGCGGCGATCGAGCACATCAACCACTACGGTTCGCACCACACCGATTCCATCGTCACCGAGCACCAGGGCCTGGCCCGGCGCTTCGTCGCCGAAGTGGACTCGGCGTCGGTGATGATCAACACCCCGACCTGCTTCGCCGATGGCTTCGAGTACGGTCTGGGCGCGGAAATCGGCATTTCCACCGACAAGCTGCATGCCCGCGGCCCGGTCGGCCTGGAAGGCCTGACCTGCGAGAAGTACGTGGTCGTCGGCGACGGCCAGTTGCGTGGACAGGAGTCCTGCTGAGTTGAGCAAGGCCCCGGCGATCCGGCGGATCGGCATTCTTGGTGGCACGTTCGACCCCGTGCACATCGGTCACCTGCGCAGCGCGCTGGAAGTATCGGAGTTCATGGGGCTCGACGAGCTGCGCCTGCTGCCCAACGCCCGCCCGCCACACCGCGATACCCCGCAGGTGGCGGCCAGGGATCGCCTGGCCATGGTGCGTTGCGCGGTGGAGGGCGTCGAACGGCTGAGCGTGGATGACCGCGAACTGGCCCGCGACAAGCCGTCGTACACCATCGACACCCTGGAGTCGCTGCGCGCCGAACTGGGCGCCAGCGACCAGTTGTTCCTGCTGATGGGCTGGGATGCCTTTTGCGGGTTGCCCGGCTGGCATCGCTGGGAAGAGTTGCTGAAACACTGTCACATCCTGGTGCTGCAACGCCCGGATGCCGATGTCGAACCACCAGACGAGCTGCGCAACCTGCTGGCTGCGCGCTCCGAGAGCGATCCCACCGCCATGTCCGGTCCGGCGGGGCACATTTCGTTCGTCTGGCAGACGCCGCTTTCGGTGTCCGCCACGCAGATCCGACAGCTGCTGGCCAGCGGCAAGTCGGTGAGGTTCCTGGTACCGGACGCAGTACTGGCCTATATCGAGACGCACGGTCTGTATCGTGCGTAGAACGGCAGGCGCCCACGGGCGCCGCTTTCAATGAGTTGAAACGAGTTTTTTATGACCAAGCAAACCATCAGCGGCGAGAAGCTGCTCGAAGTGACCAAGGCGGCCCTGGAAGATGTCAAGGCCCTGGACATCCAGGTCATCGACGTGCGCGACAAGCACAGCCTGACCGACTACATGATCATCGCCACCGGTACCTCCAACCGGCAGATCAACGCGATGGCCGAGAAGGTCCGCGAAGCGGTCAAGGCCCAAGGCGCCATGCCCCTGGGCGAAGAAGGCAAGGGCGACAGCGACTGGGTCCTGCTGGACCTGAACGACGTCATCGTCCACATGATGACCGCCGCTGCCCGCCAGTTCTACGACCTGGAGCGCCTGTGGATGGGGGCCGAGCAGAGCCGTGCCACCGACGGCAAGCACCACAGCCCGGAAAACACCCACGAGCACTTCACCAAGCTCAACAAGGACATGGACTGAGGTAGCGTCGTGCGTCTGCGTCTTATCGCGGTCGGCTCGCGCATGCCCAAGTGGGTCGAGGAAGGCTGGCATGAATATGCCAAGCGCCTGCCGTCGGAGCTGTCCCTGGAACTGGTGGAAATCCCCCTCAATACCCGGGGCAAGAACGCCGATGTCGCCCGCCTGATCCGTCAGGAGGGCGAGGCCATGCTGGCGAAAGTCCAGCCAGGGGAACGGATCGTCACCCTGGAGGTCCATGGCAAGCCCTGGAGCACCGAGCAACTGGCGGTCGAGCTGGACCGCTGGCGGCTGGATTCGCGTACCGTCAACCTCATGGTCGGTGGCCCGGAAGGGCTGGCACCGGAGGTGTGTGCGCGCAGCGAGCAGCGCTGGTCGCTGTCGCCGCTGACCCTGCCGCACCCCCTGGTACGGATACTGATCGGCGAACAGATTTATCGCGCCTGGACCGTGTTGTCCGGGCACCCTTATCACAAATAAGCCTGTAAGCCTTTCATGTCTCAGCCGATCCGCCTCAAGGACCACGAGAAAGACGCCCGTCTGGTGCGTAGCCGCGTCGTGGTCGGTGCAGTGGCGATCCTCCTGCTGATCTGCGTGCTGATCGCCCGCCTGTACTACCTGCAGGTGATCCAGTACGAGTACCACTCCACGCTGTCGGAGAACAACCGGGTGCACGTGCAGCCGATCCCGCCGACCCGTGGCCTGATCTTCGACCGCAACGGCGTGATCATCGCCGACAACCGGCCCAGCTTCAGCCTGAGCATGACCCGCGAGCGCTCCGGCGACTGGCAGCATGTGCTCGACGTGATCGTCGAGGTGCTGGAACTGACCCCGGATGACCGCGCGCTGTTCGAAAAACGCATGAAACAGGGGCGCCGGCCGTTCGAGCCGGTGCCGATCCTGTTCGAGCTGAGCGAGGAACAGATCGCCCGGATCGCGGTGAACCAGTTCCGCCTGCCCGGGGTGGAAGTGGTGGCGCAACTGGTGCGGCACTATCCGCAGGGCACGCATTTCGCCCATTCGGTCGGCTATGTCGGACGAATCAACGAGAAAGAGCTGAAGGCCCTCGACCCGGTCAACTACAGCGGCACCCACCATATCGGCAAGACCGGCATCGAGCGCTTCTACGAGCCCGAGCTGCACGGCCAGGTGGGCTACGAGGAAGTCGAGACCAACGCCCGCGGTCGCGTGCTGCGTGTGCTCAAGCGCACCGACCCGATTCCCGGCAAGGACATCGTCCTGAGCCTCGACATCAAGCTGCAGGAAGCCGCCGAGCAAGCACTGGGCGGGCGCCGTGGCGCCATCGTCGCCCTCGACCCGCGCACCGGCGAAGTCCTGGCGATGGTCAGCCAGCCAAGCTTCGACCCCAACCTGTTCGTCACCGGCATCAGCTTCAAGGCCTATGCCGAGCTGCGCGATTCCATCGACCGGCCGCTGTTCAACCGCGTCCTGCGCGGCCTGTACCCGCCGGGCTCGACCATCAAGCCGGCCGTGGCCATCGCCGGCCTGGACTCCCAGGTGGTGACGGCGGCTACGCGGGTGTTCGACCCGGGGTACTACCAGCTTCCCAACTACGATCACAAATACCGCAACTGGAACCGCACCGGTGACGGCTGGGTCGACCTCGACACGGCGATCATGCGTTCCAACGACACCTATTTCTACGACCTCGCGCACAAGATGGGCATCGACCGGCTGTCGAGCTACATGAACCGCTTCGGCATCGGGCAGAAGGTCGCCCTCGACATGTTCGAGGAATCGCCGGGGCTGATGCCGTCCCGCGAATGGAAACGCGCTACCCGGCGCCAGGCCTGGTTCCCCGGCGAGACCCTGATCCTCGGGATCGGCCAGGGCTACATGCAGGCCACGCCGCTGCAACTGGCCCAGGCCACCGCGCTGATCGCGGCCAAGGGCAAGTGGAACCGTCCGCACCTGGCCAAGACCATCGAAGGCCAGCCGCCGGTGGACCCGAACCCGATGGAAGACATCGTCCTGCGCGACAAGTCCGACTGGGCCAAGGTCACCCACGGCATGGAGCAGGTGATGCATGGCGCCCGCGGTACCGCGCGCAAGGCCGCCATCGGCGCCCAGTACCGCATCGCCGGCAAGAGCGGCACGGCCCAGGTGGTGGCGATCAAGCAGGGCGAGAAGTACGACCGCAACAAGGTCCAGGAGCGCCACCGCGACCACGCCCTGTTCGTTGGCTTCGCCCCGGCCGAGGATCCGCGCATCGTGATCTCGGTCATGGTCGAGAACGGTGAGTCCGGTTCCGGCGTGGCCGCGCCGGTGCTGCGCCAGGTGATGGACGCCTGGCTGCTCGACGAAAACGGCCATCTCAAGTCCGAAAACGCGGCCCCCGTTGAAACCGTTGCCCAGGAACCGGCCCAGTGAAGAGTAATTTCGACCGCATGCTCTCCAGCGAGGACGTGATGCGCCGCCGCGCCAGCTTCCTGCAGCGCATCCACATCGACGGTCCCCTGCTGATCCTCCTGCTGACCCTGGCGGCCGGCAGCCTGTTCGTCCTCTATTCGGCCAGTGGCAAGAACTGGGACCTGCTGCTCAAGCAGGCCTCGTCGTTCGGCATCGGCCTGGTCTCGATGTTCGTCATCGCCCAGCTGGAGCCGCGCTTCATGGCGCGCTGGGTGCCGCTGGCCTACGTGGTCGGGGTGATGCTGCTGGTGGTGGTGGACATCATGGGCCACAACGCCATGGGCGCGACGCGCTGGATCAACATTCCCGGGGTGATCCGCTTCCAGCCCTCGGAATTCCTCAAGATCATCATGCCGGCGACCATCGCCTGGTACCTGTCCAAGCGCACCCTGCCGCCGCACCTCAAGCACGTGATGATCAGCCTGGTGCTGATCGGCATACCGTTCATCCTCATCGTCCGCCAGCCGGACCTGGGCACCGCGCTGCTGATCCTCGCCTCCGGCGCCTTCGTGCTGTTCATGGGCGGCCTGCGCTGGCGCTGGATCCTCAGCGTGCTGGCGGCGGCGGTGCCGGTGGCGGTGGCGATGTGGTTCTTCGTCATGCACGACTACCAGAAGCAGCGGGTACTGACCTTCCTCGACCCGGAAAGCGACCCGCTGGGCACCGGCTGGAACATCATCCAGTCGAAGGCGGCCATCGGCTCCGGCGGCGTGTTCGGCAAGGGCTGGCTGCTGGGCACCCAGTCGCACCTGGACTTCCTGCCGGAAAGCCACACCGACTTCATCATCGCCGTGCTCGGCGAAGAATTCGGCCTGGTGGGCATCTGCGCGCTGCTGCTGATCTATCTGCTGCTGATCGGCCGCGGCCTGGTCATCACCGCCCAGGCCCAGACCCTGTTCGGCAAGCTGCTGGCCGGCAGCCTGACCATGACCTTCTTTGTCTACGTCTTCGTCAATATCGGCATGGTCAGCGGGCTGCTGCCCGTGGTGGGCGTGCCGCTGCCCTTCATTAGTTATGGTGGAACTTCGCTGGTGACGCTGCTGTCAGCGTTTGGCGTTCTCATGTCGATCCATACCCACCGCAAGTGGATCGCGCAGGTTTGAGCAAGGTGAATGACTTGATGCAAGCAATACGGGGCTGGATGGCCCGTTGTGTACCACTGGCGGGCCTCGTCGGTCTGCTGGGGGGCGCGCAGCAGGCCAGTGCCGGCGACTACGAAGGATCGCCACAGGTTGCCGAATTCGTCGGCGAGATGACCCGCGACTACGGCTTCGCTGGCGAACAGCTGATGGGCGTGTTCCGCGAGGCGCAACGCAAGCAGGCGATCCTCGATGCGATTTCCCGTCCGGCGGAGCGGGTCAAGCCGTGGAAGGAATACCGCCCTATGTTCCTCACCGACGCCCGGGTCGCCCGTGGCGTCGACTTCTGGCGCCAGCATGAGGCCACCCTGGCCCGCGCCGAACAGGAGTACGGCGTGCCGGCCCAGGTGATCGTATCGATCATCGGCGTCGAGACCTTCTTCGGCCGCAACACCGGCAACTACCGGGTGATCGACGCGCTGTCGACCCTGGCCTTCGATTACCCGCCGCGGGCGCCGTTCTTCCGCAAGGAACTGCGCGAGTTCCTCCTGCTGTCCCGCGAGGAGCAGGTCGACCCGATGACCCTGAAAGGCTCCTATGCCGGTGCCATGGGCCTGCCGCAGTTCATGCCGAGCAGCTTCCGCGCCTACGCCGTGGACTTCGATGGCGACGGCCATATCAATATCTGGAACAACCCCGACGACGCCATTGGCAGCGTCGCCAGCTACTTCAAGCGCCACGGCTGGGTGGCGGGCGAGCCGGTGGTGAGCCGTGCCATGGTCCGCGGCGAGCGGGTCGACGAGGGCCTGAGCCCGGGCATCGAGCCGGTAAAGACCGTCGGGGAGTTGCAGGCGCTGGGCTGGTCGAGTCATGATGCGCTGCGCGATGATCTGCCGGTCACCGCTTTCCGGCTCGAAGGCGACACTGGCCCCGAATACTGGCTGGGGCTGAAGAACTTCTATGCGATCACTCGCTACAACCGCAGCGTGATGTACGCCATGGCGGTACATCAACTTTCCGACCTGCTGGTTCAGGCAAGGGGCGCCCGGTAATGCGCGTACTGTTTTCCGCTTCATCCCTCAAGCTGCTGAGCTGCATGGTCGTCGGCGCGTTGCTGGTCAGCTGTTCTTCCAGCCGGCCGACCTCGCAAGGCAGCGGCAACATCGTCCGCTCCAAGCCCGGCCTGGACATCAACCGGGCCCACAAGGACGGCGCACCCTGGTGGGACGTCGACGTGTCGAAGATCCCCGACGCCACCCCGACCGTGCATACCGGCAACTACAAGGCCAACCCGTACACGGTGCTGGGCAAGACCTACTACCCCATCCCCGACTCGCGCAACTATGTCGCCGAGGGCACCGCGTCGTGGTACGGCACCAAGTTCCACGGGCAGAACACCGCCAACGGCGAGGTCTATGACCTCTACGGCATGAGCGCGGCGCACAAGACCCTGCCGCTGCCGGCCTACGTCAAGGTGACCAACCTGGACAACCAGCGCAGCGTGATCCTGCGGGTCAACGACCGTGGCCCGTTCTATTCCGACCGCATCATCGACCTCTCCTACGCCGCGGCGAAGAAGCTCGGCTATGCCGAAACCGGCACCGCCCGGGTTCGCGTCGAAGGCATCGATCCACAGCAATGGTGGGCCCAGCGCGGTCGCCAGGCGCCGCTGGTCCTGGACCAGCCGCAAGTGGCGCAGACCCGCCCGATCCCGGCCAGCACCGGCACCGTCGAGCAATGGACGCCACCACCGCAGCAGCATGCCGCCGCAGTCCTGCCAGTGCAGGTCGCCAGCAACAACCTGGCGACGGCCAACGGCACCTACCTGCAGGTCGGCGCATTCGCCAACCCTGACGCCGCGGAGTTGCTACGCTCCAAACTGAGCGGCATGGTCAGTGCGCCGGTCTTCATCAGTTCCATCGTGCGTAACCAGCAGACCCTGCACCGGGTCCGCATGGGACCGATCCGCAGCCAGGGAGAGGTCCAGCAGATGCAGGACAGCGTGCGCCTGGCCAACCTGGGACAGGCCAAAGTAGTCACGGCAGACTGACCGGGGGGACTGGTCGGTTTGTCATGCAACCGGGCCGAACAGCCATGTACAATGGCCGTTTTGCTCGCAGGCGCGACCTTTTGTCGCAACGCCTTATAGTTTTGCCCCGTTTTGGGGCATGAGCCCATTAGCCATTTCGAGAGACGGATGAACATCACCACCTTTGCCAAACGCCTTTGCCTGCTCGTTCCGCTGCTGATCGCTCCTTCCGCCTTCGCGGCGGAGCAGATGATGCCGTCGCCGCCGCAACTGGCAGCCAAGTCCTACGTGCTCATGGAAGCCTCCAGCGGTAACGTCCTGGTGGAGAACAATGGCGACCAGCGTCTGCCTCCGGCGAGCCTGACCAAGCTGATGACCGCCTACATCGCGACCCTGGAAATCCGTCGCGGCCAGATCGGCGAGAACGATCCGGTGACCGTCAGTGAAAACGCCTGGCGTACCGGCGGTTCGCGGATGTTCATCAAGGTCGGCACCCAGGTCAGCGTCAGCGACCTGCTGCACGGCATCATCATCCAGTCGGGCAACGACGCCAGCGTCGCGGTGGCCGAGCACATCGCCGGCAGCGAAGACGCCTTCGCCGACATGATGAACAAGACCGCCGGCGACCTGGGCATGAGCAACAGCCACTTCATGAACCCGACCGGCCTGCCGAACCCGGAGCACTACTCCTCGGCCCACGACATGGCCGTGCTGGCTCGCGCGATCATCCACGAAGACCCGGCCCACTACGCGATCTACTCGCAGAAGGAATTCTTCTGGAACAACATCAAGCAGCCCAACCGCAACCTGCTGCTGTGGCGTGACAAGACCGTCGACGGCCTGAAGACCGGTCACACCGACGAAGCCGGCTACTGCATGGTGTCGTCTGCCGTGCGTGACGGCATGCGCCTGATCGCCGTGGTCTTCGGTACCAACAGCGAGCAGTCCCGCGCCGCCGAGACCCAGAAGCTGCTGACCTACGGTTTCCGCTTCTTCGAAACCCAGACCTTCTACCAGAAGGGCACCGAGCTGGCCCAGGCCCCGGTATGGAAAGGCACCACCAGCCAGGTGAAAGCCGGCCTGGCCGAAGACCTGACCATGACTTTGCCTAAAGGCCAATTGAAGAAACTGGCCGCGAGCATGACCATGAACCCGCAACTGATGGCGCCGATCGCCAAAGGTGACGTGATCGGTAAAGTCGAAGTCAAACTGGACGACAACGTGGTTCACAGCGCCGATCTCATCGCGCTGGACGCGGTCGAGGAAGGTGGTTTCTTCCGTCGGGTGTGGGATAGCATCCGTCTGTTCTTCTACGGTTTGTTCAACTGATATCGTGACCTGCACGCCCCTGTCATCCGCAGGGGCGTTGTTGCTGCCACGGCTTACGAGGCCGTTTCCGCCATGAGCGATGACGTCAAAGCGCCAAAAATCGAATTTCCCTGCCCGGACTACGCCATCAAGGTGATTGGCGACACCGTGGTCAACTTCAAGGACACCGTGGTCGAGATCCTGAGCAAGTACGCCAAGGTCGACATGAAGACCCTGGCCGAGCGCCAGAGCAGCACCGGCAAGTACACCACCGTTCAGCTGCACATCGAAGCCACCAGCGAAGACCAGTTGCGCGACATCAACAGTGCCCTGCGCGCGACCGGTTTCGTGCACATGGTGCTTTGATGTCCACGATCCTCGGCTTCCGCGATCTCGGCCTGCTGCCCTACGAACCGGTGCTCGAAGCGATGCGCCGGTTCACCGACCAGCGCAAGCCGGGCGACGGCGACGAGATCTGGCTGGTGGAACATCCGCCGGTGTTCACCCAGGGCCAGGCCGGCAAGGCCGAGCACCTGCTGGTGCCGGGGGAGATCCCGGTGGTGCAGACCGATCGCGGCGGCCAGGTGACCTACCACGGCCCCGGCCAGTTGATCGCCTACCTGATGCTGGACGTGCGTCGTCGTGGTTTCGGCGTGCGCGACCTGGTGACGCGCATCGAGCGTGCCCTGGTCGAGCTGCTCGCCAGCTATGGCGTGGAAGCGGCGGCCAAGCCCGACGCGCCGGGCGTCTATGTCGACGGAGCGAAGATCGCCTCCCTCGGCCTGCGGATTCGCAATGGCTGTTCCTTCCACGGCCTTGCCCTGAATGTGGACATGGACCTTGCGCCATTCCGCCGAATCAACCCCTGCGGGTATGCGGGGCTGGCCATGACCCAGCTGCGCGACCAGGCCGGGCCTATCGAACTCCCCGAGGTAAGGGCAAGGCTGCGCGGACAGCTGGTCAAGCACCTCGATTATGCTGAGCAGACGACCCTTGCGGGCGGAATCGACTGAATATGACTATTGTGCAAGAGCCGGTGCAAAGCACCGCCACCCCGGCCCCACGGCCGAAGGTTGAAGCCGGTGTGAAACTGCGTGGTGCCGAGAAGGTCGCGCGTATCCCGGTAAAGATCATCCCCACCGAAGAGCTGCCGAAGAAACCCGACTGGATCCGCGTGCGCATCCCGGTTTCCCCGGAAGTCGACCGGATCAAGCAACTGCTGCGCAAGCACAAGCTGCACAGCGTCTGCGAAGAGGCGTCCTGCCCGAACCTGGGCGAGTGCTTCTCCGGCGGTACCGCGACCTTCATGATCATGGGCGACATCTGCACCCGTCGTTGCCCGTTCTGCGACGTCGGCCACGGTCGGCCGAAGCCCCTGGACGTCGACGAACCGAAGAATCTGGCGGTGGCCATCGCCGACCTGCGCCTGAAGTACGTGGTGATCACCTCGGTAGACCGCGACGACCTGCGTGACGGTGGTGCCCAGCACTTCGCCGACTGCATCCGCGAGATCCGCGCGCTGTCCCCGGGCGTCCAGCTGGAAACCCTGGTTCCGGACTACCGCGGGCGCATGGACGTGGCCCTGGCCATCACCGCCCAGGAGCCGCCGGATGTGTTCAACCACAACCTTGAGACCGTACCGCGCCTGTACAAGGCCGCGCGTCCGGGTTCGGACTACCAGTGGTCGCTGACCCTGCTGGAGAAGTTCAAGGAGCTGGTGCCGCACGTACCGACCAAGTCCGGCCTGATGCTCGGCCTGGGCGAGACCGACGACGAAGTGATCGAAGTGATGCACCGCATGCGCGAGCACAACATCGACATGCTGACCCTCGGCCAGTACCTGCAGCCGTCGCGCAGCCACTTGCCGGTCCAGCGCTTCGTGCACCCGGACACTTTCGCCTGGTTCGCCGAGGAAGGTTACAAGATGGGCTTCAAGAACGTCGCCTCCGGCCCGCTGGTGCGTTCCTCGTACCATGCCGACCAGCAGGCGCATGAGGCCAAGATCAAGCTCTGATCTGCTGCCTTGCATGAAAAAGCCCCCGCACCTGTGAAGGTGCGGGGGCTTTTTGTTGTCTGTTCGGGCCTCATCGCTGGCAAGCCAGCCCCCACAGTTGTGGGAGCTGGCTTGCCAGCGATGAGGTCCGAGAGAACTCAGCGAGTCTTGAGGCTATCCAGCAGCTTATGGGTCGGATACCCATCCGCCGGCCAGCCCCGCTGTTGCTGGGCATTGCGGATTGCCTTGCGGGTGTTGGCACCGATGATGCCATCGGCATTGCCCGCTTCATGCCCGCTGGCATTGAGCAGGTCTTGCAGCTCGATACGCTCGCTGCGGCTCAGGGGCAGGTCGTCCTTCGGCCAGGCGCCGCGGATGAAGCCGCTGCCGTCGAAGCGCTCGCTCAGCAGGCTGACCGCCAGGGCATAGGCCGACGAATTGTTGTACTTGAGGATGGCGCGGAAGTTGTCCAGCACCAGGAACGCCGGACCGCGATAGCCCGCGGGAAGCAGCAGCGCCGCGGAAAGCTGTTCGCTGCCAGCCGGTACACGACTGCCGGCTGGCAGTTGCACGCCCAGGCGCAGCCACTCGGCAACGGTCTTGCGCTGCGCGCCGTCGGCGATCCAGTAGTCGAAACCGGCAGGCACGCTCACCTCGAAGCCCCACGGCTGGCCACGCTGCCAACCCGAGCTCTGCAGGTAGTGAGCAGTGGAGGCGAGGGCGTCGGCGGAACTGTTCCAGATATCGCGGCGACCGTCGCCGTCGAAGTCCACGGCATGGGTGTCGTAGGTGGTCGGGATGAACTGGGTCTGGCCCATGGCACCAGCCCAGGAGCCACGCATGGCTTCCGGGGCGATATCGCCGTTCTGCAGGATCTTCAGCGCCGCCAGCAACTGCGCCTGGGCGAACGCCGGGCGACGGCCCTCGTAGGCCAGTGTGGCCAGGGAGCGGATAACCGATTTGTTGCCCTGGAACTGGCCGAAGTTGCTTTCCATGCCCCACACGGACACCAGCACGTTGCGCTCGACGCCGTAGCGCTGCTCGATGCGCGCCAGCAGTTCATTGTTCTGCAGCAGCAGGGCCTTGCCGTTGCGTACGCGCACCGGCGACAGGGCGCCATCGAGGTATTCCCAGACCGGACGGGTGAACTCCGGCTGGCTGCGGTCGGCCTTGATCACGTCCATGTCCGGGGTCATGCCGACGAACACGCGGTCGAACAGGCTCGCCGGGACGCCGGATTGCAGCGCCTGCTGGCGGAAAGCGGCCTGCCATTCAGCGAATGTCTGCTGGGGCTGGACTTCGATATCCGCGCCGGGCGTAGGCTGGGTCAGCACGGGGGCGGGCTGGACGGGCGCGATGGGCAGGGCGTCGGCAGCGGTCGGGTGTTCGGCGCAGGCGACGAGCAGGATGAGGCTGGAGGCAGCGGTCAGGTGGCGTAGTTGCCAGCGACGGGTAAGGCTAAGGGACATGCACGAATCCAGTAATACAGGTCAGGTGACGACCATATCATGCCTGCGGCTTTGATGCTTTCATGCGGCCATAACGGAAGAAGCCTCCCAATCTCTCGATTGGAAGGCTTCGCGGCGGTAGCTGCCTTTGCCTTTGCCCGACGGTTCCTGGCGACTGCGGAAAAGGGGCTGGGCGATGATGGATTTGGCCTTGTTCGGCCGGGATTTTGCCGATTTCTTGCTCATGACGAGGGTCCTGCCTGGGTGGATTCGCGCGCACTATAGGACTGCCGAACCCCCACTGCAAGACCGTCCGTCACCGTTTATTCGGCAGGGAGCGCCAGGCGTTGCCCGGCCATCAGCAGCGACAGGCGGGTGAGGCTGGTCCAGGGCGAGCCCTGGGCCTGACCCTTGATCTGCGCGTCGATGCGCTGGGCATCGTGCAGCAACTGGCCCCAGCGCTGCGCCGAGTGGCGCTGCAAGGCCTTGCTCATCAAGGGGCGGCGCTTGTCCCAGATCGGTGGCTTGGCCTGGCTGAAGGCCTTTTCCAGTGGCACGCCCTGGCTGTATTGCTGGGCCAGGCCGGTCAGCACCCGCAGCTCCCGGGCCAGGGCCCAGAGAATCACCGGAGGCTCGACCCCTTCGCCACGCAGCCCTTCGAGCATGCGCAGGGCATGGGCCGCCTCGCCGTTGAGCACGGCGTCCACCAGGCCGAAGACGTCGAAGCGCGCGCTGTCGGCCACCGCGGACTGCACCGTTTCCACGGTGATGGTATTGCCGTCGGCGAGCAGCTTGAGCTTTTCGATTTCCTGGGCGGCAGCCAGCAGGTTGCCTTCGACCCGTGCGGCGATCAGTTCCACCGCGTCACGCTGGGCGGCCAGGCCGGCCTGGACCAGGCGCTGGTTGATCCACTGCGGCAGTTGCTGGGTGTCCACCGGCCAGATCTGGATGAACTGGACCTGCGGGCCCTCCATCAGTGCCTTGCCCCACTTGGTCTTCTGCGCACTGCCGTCGAGCTTGGGCAGGCTGATCAGCAGCAGGGTGTCGTCGGCGGGGCGCGAGCAGTACTCGATCAGTGCCGCGGCGCCCTTGTCACCCGGCTTGCCGGACGGCAGGCGCAGTTCCAGCACGCGTTTCTGGGCGAACAGCGAGAGGCTGGCGCCGGCCTGGAGCAGGGTGCCCCAGTCGAAGTTGGCGTCGGCGCTGAACACCTGGCGCTCGTCGAAGCCTTGCTGGCGCGCAGCCAGGCGAATGGCGTCGGCGGCTTCCTGGCACAGCAGCGGATCGTCGCCACTGACCACGTAGACCGGGGCCAGGGCGCCTTGCAGGTGCTTGTTGAGGTGGGCGGGAAGAAGTTTCATAAAGAAATCGGGGCGCCGAAGCGCCCCGTTCAGGCTCAGTTGGCCGGGATTTCCAGCGGCGATTGCTGGGGTTGGGCATCCTGGGCGCGTTGTGCCGCTTCCAGGGCCGCAGCTTCCGCACGGGCGCGATCGTCAGCCTTGGCCTGCAGTTCGTCCAGCTGTGCCGGGTTCAGCAGTTGCAGGCGCAGGACCATCTTCTGCACCAGGTCGCGACGCATTTCCTTGCGCAGCTGGGTCGCTTCCTGGCCGGAGCCGGTGATGTTGTTGCCGTCGTGCACGTAGATCTTCTGCACTTCCAGCTTGTCGCTCATCAGTACGGTGTTGTTGCTGCCCTGGATGTCATAGAACAGCTGGGTCTGCAGTTCGTATTCCACCGAGCGACCGGAGCCGGCATAGCTGGCGGCGCGCTGTGTCTCGGCCTCGTTGGTCAGCACCAGCTTGTAAGGGGCGCCGGCATGGACGTTGACACCATTGCTTTTCAGCACGTCGCGCAGTTGGGTGACGGTTTCGCCGTAGGCGTTGCGCGCACTCAGGTCGAGTTCCTTGATCGCCAGCTCGTTGGTGCCGGTACCGCGCAGGTGGAAACCGCAGGCGCTGAGCATCACGGCCAGGCCCATCACCAGCAGATTGCGTTTGATCATCTTGTTGCTCCCTGGAAACCTTGGGGGACTTGTCTGTGCAGGCGCCCCGCAGGGCGCCCGCTCCTGTCAGTTGGCGACGATGTTGACCAGCTTGCCGGGAACCACGATGACCTTGCGGATCGTCAGGCCTTCGGTGAAGCGCAGCACGTTCTCGTTGGTGCGGGCGGCAGCCTCGACTTCCTCGCGGCTGGCGCTGGCCGGCATCTCGATCTGGCCGCGCAGCTTGCCGTTGACCTGGATGACCAGCTGCAGGCTGTCCTGCACCAGGGCGCTTTCGTCCACCACCGGCCAGTTGGCGTCGATCGCCGCGCCGTCGTGGCCGAGGCTGGTCCACAGCTGGTGGCTGATGTGCGGGGTGATGGGGGCGAGGATCAGGGTCGCGGCTTCCAGGCCTTCCTGGATCAGGGCGCGGTCCAGTTCGGTAGCCTGGGAGGCCTTTTCCAGCACGTTCATCAGGGTCATCACCTGGGCGATGGCGGTGTTGAACTTGTGATGCTGGCCGACATCGATGCTGGCCTGGCGAATCGCCGAGTGGGTGGCACGGCGCACGGCTTTCTGCGCGTCGTCCAGCGCGGAGAAATCGGCCTTGGCCGGCAGGCCCTGGCCAACGTGGGCCTGGGCCAGGCGCCAGACGCGACGCAGGAAGCGGCTCGCACCCTCGACGCCGGAGTCGGACCACTCCAGGCTCATGTCGGGCGGCGAGGCGAACATCATGAACAGGCGGCAGGTGTCGGCGCCGTAGGCGTCGATCATGGCTTGCGGGTCGACGCCGTTGTTCTTCGACTTGGACATCTTCTCGGTGCCGCCGATTTCCACCGGCAGGCCGTCGGTCTTCAGGCGGGCGCCAATGATCTTGGCCTTGGCATCGCGCTCGATCTCGACGTCGGCCGGGTTGAACCAGTCCTTGCCGCCGTTGCTGGCGACGCGGTAGTAGGTCTCGGCGACCACCATGCCCTGGGTCAGCAGGTTCTTGAATGGCTCGTTGGAGCTGACCAGGCCTTCGTCACGCATCAGCTTGTGGAAGAAGCGCGCGTACAGCAGGTGCAGGATGGCGTGTTCGATACCGCCGATGTACTGGTCGACCGGCAGCCAGTGGTTGGCCGCTTTCGGATCGACCAGGCCACCTTCGTAGTTCGGCGATGCGTAGCGGGCGAAGTACCAGGACGACTCGACGAAGGTGTCCATGGTGTCGGTTTCGCGCTTGGCCGCGGTGCCGCATTTCGGGCAGGTGCACTCGTAGAACTCGGGCATGCGCGCCAGGGGCGAACCGGCGCCGTCCGGCACCACGTTCTCCGGCAGGGTCACCGGCAGTTGGTCTTCCGGCACCGGCACGTCGCCGCAGGACGGGCAGTGGATGATCGGGATCGGGCAGCCCCAGTAGCGCTGGCGGCTGATGCCCCAGTCGCGCAGGCGGAACTGCGTGCGGGACTTGCCCAGTTCCTTGCTGATCAGCGCGGCTTCGATGGCATCGAAGCCGCCGGCGAAGTCCAGGCCGTCGAACTCGCCGGAGTTGATCAGCTGGCCATGCTCGCCATAGGCGGCCTGCCACTCGCTGCCGACTTCGTCACCGGCGCTGGTGCGGACCACGGCCTTGATCGGCAGCTGGTACTTGGTGGCGAACTCGAAGTCGCGCTCGTCGTGGGCCGGAACGGCCATGACCGCGCCGTCGCCGTAGTGCATCAGCACGTAGTTGGCGATCCACACCGGCAGTTGCTCGCCGGTCAGCGGATGGCGGACCCGCAGGGAGGTGGCGACGCCTTTCTTTTCCTGGGTGGCGATGTCGGCTTCGGCGACGCTGCCGCTCTTGCACTCGTCGATGAACGCCTGCAGCGCCGGGTTGCCCTGGGCGGCGAGGGTGGCCAGCGGGTGCTCGGCGGCGACGGCGACGTAGGTCGCGCCCATCAGGGTGTCCGGACGGGTGGTGAAGACCTTCAGGGCACCGGCCTGGCCGATGCTGGCTTCATCGTAGGGGAACTGCACTTCCATGCCACGGGACTTGCCGATCCAGTTGCGCTGCATGGTCTTGACCTGTTCCGGCCAGCCCGGCAGCTCGTCGAGGCTTTCCAGCAGCTCGTCGGCGTAGTCGGTGATCTTGAAGTAGTACATCGGGATCTCGCGCTTCTCGATCAGCGCGCCCGAACGCCAGCCACGGCCGTCGATGACCTGCTCGTTGGCCAGTACGGTCTGGTCTGCCGGGTCCCAGTTCACGGTACCGTTCTTGCGGTAGATCACGCCTTTTTCGAACAGGCGGGTGAACAGCCACTGCTCCCAGCGGTAGTAGTCCGGCTTGCAGGTGGTGACTTCGCGGGACCAGTCGATCGCCAGGCCCAGGCTCTTGAGCTGGGCTTTCATGTAGGCGATGTTCTCGTAGGTCCACTTGGCCGGCGCGACGTTGTTCTTCATCGCGGCGTTTTCCGCCGGCATGCCGAAGGCGTCCCAGCCCATCGGCTGCAGGACGTTCTTGCCCTGCATGCGCTGGTAGCGCGCGATCACGTCGCCGATGGTGTAGTTGCGCACGTGGCCCATGTGTAGCTTGCCGCTCGGGTACGGGAACATCGACAGGCAGTAGTAGGTTTCCTTGCCTGGCTGTTCACTGACTTCAAAAGACTTGTGCTCGTCCCAGTAGGACTGGGCGGCGGCTTCGATTTCGCGGGGCTGATAGTGTTCGTGCATGGCTACTTTGCGCTGAGAAATGGGAGACCTTATCCAGGCCGGTCGGAGACCGTTTCGCCCGGCAATCCGGTGTCAAGAGTAAGCGCCGTAGCATACATGACCCCCAACGGTCGTGGGAAACCCTGATTGCATCGGCGGCCCGTGCCAGCGCCCGTTGGTCGCGGCATCCGGCCCGTTTCAACGTTGACGCTAAGCTCAGGTGTGGGGGAGATGAATTCTATCTTCAATGAGGTGAACGGATGGGAGAGTCGCAACAGCAAGCACCGAAACCGGAAACCTACCAACGCCTGATCGACCGCCTTGGGCTGGCCCTGGATGTGGCCCGCACTTCGGCACGGTTGCGCGACGAAATGCCTGCTGAACTGGAGCTGCGCGGCCTGAGCCGGGCAGAACTCGACGTCATCAGGGCCTGGCTGGAGGCTGCTCCGGCACGTGGGCAGAAGGTTTCCGTTGTGGTACCCCCGGAAGAAGCGCCGATTCCTGGCCGGGTCGTCTGGCTCAAGGACAAGGCACGCTCCGCTACAGCGCTCCGATCCAGAACGCTGCAGTTCAAATAATCGTTCGGGATATCAACGGCGCAGGATGGAGTGCGCCACGCGGGATTCCTTTGCGTTTGAACAGCGCCCGGCAACTGTTGCCGGGCGCTGATTTCTCTTAGGCTTCGGGCTCTTTCATGGAGATGTCCGATGCCCCTTCGCTTTTTCATCAAACAATGGTTGATGCCGCCTGGTGTCTTTCTCTTGCTGCTGCTCGCGGCCTGGTGGTTGCGCAGTGCCTGGCCGCGTACGGCACGCTTGTGCTTCATCGCCGGGCTGGGCGGGTTGTGGCTGATGAGCCTGCCGGTGGTGGTGCAGCACCTTGCCCGGGAGATCGAGACCGTGCCGGCGCTGCCCATGGAGGCGTGGGCGAGCCTGGCCGGGCGCGCCGATGCCATCGTGATCCTCGGTTCCGGGCGCGAGCGCGGCGATCCGGCCTGGGGGGCGCAGGACCAGCCTACCGGGGTGGCCCTGGAACGCATGCGCTATGCGGCGCAACTGGCCAAGGCGTCCGGGTTGCCGGTATTGACCAGTGGCGGCCTGCACTACGGTTCACCACCCAGCGAGGCGCGCTTGATGGCGGACTCCCTGCAGCGTGATTTCGGCGTGCCGGTGCGCTGGCTGGAGGAGGGCAGCCGTACTACCTGGGAAAATGCCGGGCTGAGCGCGGCGATGCTGTTGCCGCAGGGGATCAAGCGGGTTGTCGTGGTTACCCAGGCCTGGCACATGCAGCGTTCGGTCTGGAGCTTCCAGCGTGCCGGCTTCGAGGTGGTGCCGGCGCCGGTGGGCTTCATGGGGATCGATCACGGCCGCCCGTTCGGCGGTTGGCTGCCGGATGCCAAGGCCATGTGGCAGAACGGGCAGTTGTTCAATGAAGCGATCGGACTGATTGGCTATCGGGCTTTCTATTAAGGGCCAATCGCTGGCAAGCCAGCTCCCACAGGTGGTCCTTGTGGGAGCTGGCTTGCCAGCGATGAGGCCATCAGCCAAAGCGCAGATCAGACGGTCTTGGCGATCCGGCTGGTTACCAGTGCCCAGCCCAGCAGCACGATGCAGAGGATCGCCAGCGGCCACGAGCGCCATTGCAGATACGGCGTGAGCTGCTGCATCGGCACCACCTCGCCATACAGGATCGCCCGCTCGAATTGCGGGATCTGCGCGCTGATGCGGCCGAACGGGTCGATCAGCCCGGTCACCCCGTTGTTGGTCGCGCGGATCATCCAGCGCCCGGCTTCGAGGGCGCGCATCTGCGCCATCTGCAGGTGCTGCAGCGGGCCGATGGACTTGCCGAACCAGGTGTCGTTGCTGATGGTCAGGAGGATGTCGCTGCGCGCCGCAAGGCTGGCAGCCAACTCCGGATAGACCACTTCGTAGCAGATGAACGGCGCCAGCTGGTAGCCCTTGGCCTGGAGCAGCGCCTGGTCGGCGGGGCCGCGGGCGAAGTCGGACATCGGCAGGTCGAAGAACTCGATCAGGCCGCGCAGCAGGTCCTGCAGCGGCACGTACTCGCCGAACGGCACCAGCTTCTGCTTGAGGTAGGTACCGTCACCTTCGCCGATGGCGGTGATGCCGTTGAAGTAGCGGCGCTGCCCGTGCTCGACCTGGCGCACCGGAACCCCGGTGATCAGCGCCGCATGCCGGTCCGCGGCGAAACCGCTCATCATGTCCATGTAGCCTTGCACCGTGTCCTTGAACACCGGCACCGCGGTTTCCGGCCAGACGATCAGGTCCACCGGCTTGCTGGTGAAGCTCATGTCGCGGTACAGCTCCAGCTGCTTGCGCAGTTCGCTGGGTTCCCACTTCAGGCTCTGTTCGATGTTGCCCTGGATCGCCGCGACCCGCAGCGGATCGCCGGACGGCACGGTCCAGGCATGACCCTTGAGCCCCAGGCCGACGGCCCAGGGACCGATCAGCAGGACGATGCCCGCAGCCAGGAAGGACTTGCGCTGGCGCAGGCGGTGCAGGTTGCACAGCAGCGCCGCGGTCAGGGCCAGGGTGAAGGAAATCAGCCACATGCCGCCCAGCGGTGCGAGCCCGGCCAGGGGGCCGTCGAGCTGGCTGTAGCCGGCGTAGAGCCAGGGGAAACCGGTGAGGAACCAGCCGCGGAAAGCCTCCTGGGCCAGCCACAGCGCGGCGAAGCCGAGGGCATCGGCCAGCGGAGCTTCGTTGCGGCGCAGCCAGCGCGCCCAGATCCAGGCGGGCAGGGCGAAGAACCAGGCGATGGCGGCGAAGAACGCCAGCATCAGCCCGCCGGCCAGCAGGGCCGAGGCGCCGCCGTAGGTGTGGATGCTGACGTAGATCCACCAGGTGCCGGCGGCGAACAGACCGAAGCCATAGCACCAGCCACGACCCAGGGCCTGGCGCGGGCTCAGCTCGCGCAGGCCGAGGTAGAACAGGCCGAGCGCCACCAGGGCCAGCGGCCAGAGGTCGAACGGGGCCAGGGCCGGGGTGGTCAGGGCGCCGGCCGCCACGGCCAGCAGGTTACCGGGCCAGCCGGGGCGGGAAATCCAGCGCATGGTTGTCCTTAACGGGTGACTGGGGTCAGGCGCAGCAAGTGTATCCGGCGGCTGTCGGCGTTGAGGATACGGAAGCGGTAAGGCCCGATTTCGGTGGTTTCGTTGCGCTTGGGCAGGTGCCCGAAGGCGCTCATGACCAGGCCGCCAACGGTGTCGAACTCGTCGTCGGAGAACTCGCTGTCGAAGAACTCGTTGAAGTTCTCGATCGGCGTCAGTGCCTTGACCAGGAAGTCGCCACTGGGCAGCGGCTTGATGTAGCTGTCTTCCTCGACGTCGTGCTCGTCCTCGATGTCGCCGACGATCTGCTCCAGCACGTCCTCGATGGTCACCAGGCCCGCCACGCCGCCGTACTCGTCGATGACGATGGCCATGTGGTTGTGGTTGGCGCGGAACTCGCGCAGCAGCACGTTGAGGCGCTTGGACTCGGGCACGAAGGTGGCCGGGCGCAGCAGGTCCTTGATGTTGAAGCTGTCGCCGTTCTCCTTGAGGATCAGTGGCAACAGGTCCTTGGCCAGCAGCACGCCGAGGACATCGTCGTGGCTTTCACCCACCACCGGGTAGCGCGAGTGCGCGGCTTCGATGATCGCCGGGAGGAACTCCCGGGGCGACTGCGATGCCTTGATGCTGATCATCTGCGAACGCGGGACCATGATGTCGCGGACCTGCAGGTCCGCGACCTGGATGGCGCCTTCGACGATGGTCAGGGCTTCGCTGTCGAGCAGCTTGTTCTGGTGCGCTTCGCGCAGCAGCTCAAGGAGCTCCTGGCGGTTTTTCGGCTCATGGGCAAAAGCCTGGGTCAGCTTGCCCAGCCATGACTTTTGCCCGTTGCTCGATCGATCTTCGCTCATGGCGGTTACTCGTGATCCTTGCAGATATCAGTGTGAGGTGTGTCGTGTTCGTCGTCGGCGTAAGGGTCCGGATGACCCAGTTCGGCAAGCAACGTTCGTTCCAGTGCTTCCATTTCCTCGGCCTCATCGTCGTCGATGTGGTCGTAGCCCAGCAGGTGCAGGCAACCGTGGATGACCAGGTGCGCCCAGTGGGCTTCGAGGGACTTGCCTTGCTCGGCGGCTTCGCGCTCGACCACCGCGACGCAGATGACCAGGTCACCCAGCAGCGGTATGTCGAGCATGTCGTCGGGTACGTCGGCGGGGAAGGACAGTACGTTGGTGGCGTAGTCCTTGTGCCGGTAGGTGTGGTTCAGCTCGCGGCCTTCGGCTTCGTCCACCAGGCGGATGGTCATTTCCGAGTCGGCCGTGCGCTGGCGCAAGGCGAGCTCGCACCAGCGGCGGAACAGGGCTTCATCGGGCGCGGCCGCTTCGGTCGCGATCTGCAGGTCCAGTTCAAGCATCGCGTTTTGCGCCCTCGGCCCTGGCCTGCTCGCCATCGAAGCGCTCGTAGGCTTCGACGATGCGTTGCACCAGCGGATGGCGCACCACGTCCTTGGGCTGGAAATGGGTGAAGCTGATGCCTGGCACGTCCTTGAGCACCTGGATGACATGGGCCAGGCCCGACTTGGTGCCCTTGGGCAGGTCGACCTGGGTGATGTCGCCGGTGATCACGGCGGTGGAGCCGAAACCGATGCGGGTGAGGAACATCTTCATCTGCTCGACGGTGGTGTTCTGGCTTTCGTCGAGGATGATGAAGCTGTTGTTCAGGGTGCGGCCGCGCATGTAGGCCAGCGGGGCGATCTCGATCACCTGGCGCTCGATCAGCTTGGCCACGTGCTCGAAGCCGAGCATCTCGTAGAGGGCGTCGTAGAGCGGGCGCAGGTAGGGGTCGATCTTCTGCGCGAGGTCGCCGGGCAGGAAGCCGAGCTTTTCGCCCGCCTCGACCGCCGGGCGCACCAGCAGGATGCGTCGTACCTGTTCGCGTTCCAGCGCGTCCACCGCGCAGGCCACGGCCAGGTAGGTCTTGCCGGTACCGGCAGGGCCGATGCCGAAGTTGATGTCGTTGCCGAGGATTTCCTTGACGTAGCGCTGCTGGTTGAGGCCGCGCGGGCGAATGGCGCCCTTGCGTGTGCGCAGCGACACGCTGACTTCGTTGTGTGCCGGATTTTCCAGCGCTTCGATCGAGGACTCCTGGAGGTACAGGTGGACCGTTTCCGGCGACAGCTCGCTGGCCTTGGTCTCGCGGTAGAGACGGCGCAGCAGTTGTTCGGCGGTGGAGGTGACCTGCGGTTCGCCGATCAGCTCGAACTGGTTGCCGCGATTGCGGATCTCGATGGCCAGGCGTTGTTCGATCAGGCGCAGGTGCTCGTCGAACTGACCGCACAGGTTGGCGAAGCGGTGAGCCTCGAAGGGCTCAAGCATGAAACGATGAGGTTCGATGGGTGCGTTCAAGGTTGTTTTAAGCCGCCCTGGGGCAAGAAATATGGGTTCAAGGATAACGCCGACTGCACAGCCGCGAAAGCGCTGAAACGATCAATGGATTATCGCAGCGCAAGTTGACGAAACGGTTATGTCGCGGCGGCCGGTATCCATGGCCCCTGTGGTATGATTCGCGCCCTTTTTTGCCAGCCATCCGTTCCTGACGACCATGTCCAAGCGCGAAGCCCCCATCTACAAAGTGATCTTCCTCAACCAGGGCCAGGTGTTCGAGATGTACGCCAAGCAGATCTACCAGAGCGACCTGTGGGGGTTCCTGGAAATCGAGGAGTTCGTCTTCGGCGAGCGCACCCAGGTGGTGGTCGATCCCAGCGAGGAAAAGCTCAAGGCGCAGTTCGAGGGCGTGACCCGCAGCTTCGTGCCGATGCACTCGATCGTGCGCATCGACGAGGTGGAGCGCCTGGGCACGCCGAAGATCAGCGAAGCCAAGGGAACCGGCAACGTCATGCCATTCCCGATGCCGATGCCGGAAAGATAAGCGCTCAGGGAAGCGGTGCGAAGGGCGTGCGGCCGTCGACGGTCTGCAGCTCCAGCAGGTACTTGCGGAAGATCTGCCCCAGCACCTGGGTGGCGGTTTCCAGTTCGTCGCGCTGCATCTGCCCGGATACCTGGTCGGCCATGTCCAGTGCATCCTCGGCGCCGTTGACCGCGGCCATCTTCAGCACGATATAGGCCTGGATGTTGTTCGCCGGCACGCCTTCGCCGCGATAGAACATGGTCCCCAGCTTGAACTGCGCGTCGGCGTGGCCCTGCAGCGAAGCCTGCTCGAAGAAGCTCAGTGCCTGGTTGAGATCGCGCGGGGTGTTCTTGTCTTCGTAGTAGAAGTCGCCCAGTTCGTACTGGGCCTGGGCGTCACCGGACTGCGCGGCCTGCTTGCAGCGGGTCACGGCGTCGGCGAGCTCTTCGGGAGACGTGTTGAGGGTGCAGCGGCCCGTGGTGGGGATCAGCAGCGAGTTACCCCCGCCCGCCGCAATGGCCAGCAGGGGCTGAAGTAGCAACAGGCAGCCCAGGGCGAGGGCGCGGCCGGCGCGGTTCATGGTGATCGACTTACCTCTGCAAAGCTGCGGCCAATGTGTGTCTGGTGGCACATTATGGGTGAAGCGGCGCCAACCTTACAAAGTCTTTACCAGAATTTCTGTCGATGTGACGGAATTGTTGCGCTTGCTTGCTGCGAATTCCTACAGGGCAGGGACGGTTTCTCGAAAACCGTCCCTGCTACATGGAGGGATTACTTCAGCTTGGCAAACGCCCGCTCTGCCGCGTCCAGGGTGATCTTCAGCTCGGTCTCGCCATGGGCGATCGAGGTGAAGCCCGCTTCGAACGCGCTCGGCGCCAGGTACACGCCGCCTTCCAGCATCAGGTGGAAGAAGCGCTTGAAGCGCTCGACATCGCTGCCCATCACGTCGTCGAAGGTGACGATATCGTCCGCGCCGGTGAAGTACAGGCCGAACATGCCGCCCGCCTGGGTGGTGACGAACGGTACGCCAGCGGCATCAGCGCGCTGTTGCAGGCCGTCCAGCAGGCGGGTGGTGAAGGCGCTCAGCTCGTCGTGGAAGCCAGGGCGGCTGATCAGCTTCAGGGTGGTCAGGCCGGCCGCCATGGCCAGCGGGTTACCCGACAGGGTACCGGCCTGGTACACCGGGCCCAGCGGCGCGATCTGCTCCATGACCTGGCGCTTGCCGCCGAAGCAGCCGACCGGCATGCCGCCGCCGACGATCTTGCCGAAGGTCGACAGGTCCGGGGTCACGCCGTAGTGGGCCTGGGCACCGCCGAGGGCGACGCGGAAGCCGGTCATCACTTCGTCGAAGATCAGCACCACGCCGTGCTGGTCGCACAGGCTGCGCAGGCCTTCGAGGAAGCCCGGTGCCGGCGGCACGCAGTTCATGTTGCCGGCCACCGGCTCGACGATGATGCACGCCACCTGCTGGCCGACGTCGGCGAGGGTCTTGGCCACCGCGTCGATGTCGTTGAACGGCAGGGTCAGGGTGTGCTTGGCGAAGTCCGCAGGTACGCCGGCGGAGCTCGGCACGCCCTGGGTCAGCAGGCCGGAGCCGGCTTTCACCAGCAGGCTGTCGGAGTGACCGTGGTAGCAGCCTTCGAACTTGATGATGCTGTCGCGACCGGTGTAGCCACGGGCCAGGCGGATGGCGCTCATGGTCGCCTCGGTGCCGGAGCTGACCATGCGCACCATCTCCATGGACGGCACCAGCGAGCAGACCAGGTCGGCCATCTCGGTTTCCATGGCGGTCGGCGCGCCGTAGGACAGGCCGTGGACCAGTTGCTTGCGCACCGATTCCAGCACGTCCGGGTGGCCGTGGCCGAGGATCATCGGGCCCCAGGAGCCGACGTAGTCGACGTAGCGCTTGTCGTCTTCATCGGTGACGTAGGCGCCTTCGGCATGCTTGAAGAACAGCGGCGTGCCGCCCACGCTGCGGAAGGCGCGGACCGGCGAGTTGACGCCGCCGGGAATGTGCTTCTGGGCGCTGGCGAACAGGCTTTCGGAACGGGACATGAAGGTCTCTCTCGAATCAGGAATTAGGGAACAGGGCGTTGAAGGCGCGCGCGCGACGGGTGACTTCCTGGGCGCTGTCGGCGCCGAACAGGCCGTGGATCACCGCCAGCAGGTCGGCACCGTGCTCGACCAGCGGTGCGGCGTTGTCCAGGGTCACGCCGCCGATCACCGTGATCGGCAGCTTGACCCGGGCCTTGGCCTCGCCCAGCAGGGCGAGGTCGGCCGCCGGAGCGCCGGGCTTGGTCACCGAATTGAAGAAGCGCCCGAAGGCGACATAGCTGGCGCCCTCGGCGGCGGCCTGCTCGGCCAGGTCGAGCCGGGCGTGGCAGGTGGAGCCGATGATCGCGTCCTTGCCGAGCAAGGTGCGCGCCGGGGTCAGCGGGCCGTCGGTCTGCCCCAGGTGCACGCCGACGCCGAGGCGCGCGGCCAGTTCGGCGTCGTCGTTGATGATCAGGCGGGTCTTGTAGCGCTCGCACAGGTGCAGCAGGGCTTCGGCCTCACGCAGTCGTTGCGCCTGGTTTTCGCTCTTGTCGCGGTATTGCAGCAGGGTCACGCCGCCATCCAGGGCCGCTTCGACATAAGGAAGAAACCGCCCGGCCAGCAACTGGCTGTCGGTGATGGCATACAAACCGCGGAGCTTCATCACAGGCGCCTCACAGCGTTCATTATTGTCAGGAACAGAAATCCAGGGGCAGGCGGCGGGGCACGTACTGGCCCTTGCCCAGTTGTTCGGCGTCGCGCAGGGTCCGCCAGGTGTAGTCCAGGGCCGAGCGCACGGCGCTTTGCAGTTGCTCGCCCAGGGCCAGGCGACCGGCCAGGGCGCTGGCCAGGGTGCAGCCGGAGCCGTGGTAGCTGCCCGGCAGGCGCTGGCAGGTCCAGGTGTGGCGCTGGCCGTCGCGGCTGTACAGGCGGTTGTGAATCTCGGTTTCGTCGCCGTGGCCGCCGGTGATCAGCAGGTGCTCGACGAAGGGCAGCAGCTTCTCCGCGCATTCGTCGGCGCTCCCGTCCGGCAGTTCGGCGAGGATGCGCGCTTCCGGCAGGTTCGGCGTGGCGATGGTGGCCAGCGGCAGCAGGCGTTCGCGCATGGCGTAGCCGACTTCGTCCTTGCCCAGGCGGCCACCGCCACCGGCACGCAGCACCGGGTCGCAGACCAGCGGCAGGTGCGGATGGGCGCTGAGCAGTTCGACGACGGTGTCGACCATCTCCAGCGAGCCGAGCATGCCAAGCTTCACGGCAGCCACCTGCGAGTCGGCGAGGACGATGTTGGCCTGGGCCAGCACCCACTCGCGGTCGAGCACGCGGAAGTCTTGCACATTGACGGTATCCTGCACGGTCAGGGCGGTCACGGCCGGAGCGGCGTGGCAGCCTTGGGCGATCAGGGCTTCGATATCTGCCTGCAGGCCGGCGCCGCCACTGGGGTCGTGGCCGGAGAGACAGAGGACAACGGGGCGGGAGCTGTAGGTATTCATAGGTGCGCGAGCTTACCACCAAACGCCGGGGTCGGGATGGCCGTCGTATCGGTGCTTTCTGATCGATTGGTCAGGTTGTTTCCGTGGAATCGCCGAGATGACCATGATAGAGCCGCTACCGTCGATTTTTGCCTGGCTGCCGCTGGCGCGAAACGGCTATGCTAGCGTGCTTTGAAAATGACATCAGGCACTGACGGATCCCGTCGCCTCAAAGGACTGGAGGCAACGCGACGCGACCGTACAGGCCACGCTGGGGCTGTATGCGCTATCTGCTGATCGTTCTGCTGGGCTGGCTGCCCTTGCTGGCTGGAGCCGTCGACATCGACGACTCGACCCGAAACCTGCCCCTGGGCCGCGTCATGCAAGTGTTCGAGGACGTGGATGGCAGCGCCTCCATCGCCCAGGTCAGCGCGCCGTCCTTCGCCCGTCATTTCCAGCCGCACCAGGCCGAAGTGCTCAACGCCGGCTACTCCAGCTCGGCGTTCTGGCTCAAGGTCGATCTTCATTACCAGGCCATGCCCGAGGCCGCGCCGCGGACCTGGCTGCTGGAACTGGCCTATCCGCCGCTGGACCATCTGGAACTCTACCTGGCGGACGACGCCGGCCATTACCGCCTGGTGCAGCGCACCGGCGATGCCTTGCCCTACGCCAGCCGGCAGATCGAGCAGGGCAGCTACGTGTTCGAGCTGCCGATGCGCCCGGACCAGTCCCTGACCGCCTACCTGCGCCTGCAGAGCGAAGGCTCGGTGCAGGCGCCGCTGAGCCTGTGGTCGACCCAGGCCTACATCGAGGCGCAGCCGGCAAGGATCTACGTGCTCGGTCTGATCTACGGCGTGCTGCTGGGGATGCTGGTGTACAACCTGTTCATCTACCTCAGCGTGCGCGATACCAGCTATCTCTGGTACATCCTCTATATCGCCTCGTTCGGCCTCTACCAGCTGTCGGTGAATGGCGCGGCGGTGGCCTACTTCTGGCCGTCCAGCCCGTGGTGGGCGAACGCCGCGACGCCGTTGTTCATCGGCGCGGCGGGACTGTGCGGCTGCCAGTTCGCCCGCAGCTTCCTGCAGATGGCCCGCCACAGCCGCTATTTCGATCGCCTGCTGCAAGGCCTGGTGGCCTGCTCGGCGCTGGTGATGGTCATGGCGCTGGCTTCTGGCTATGGCCTGGCCTTGCGCCTGGCGACCCTGTTGGCCCTGGCGTTCACCCTGTGCATCTTCGCCGCCGGGCTGTTCGCCTGGTGGCGCGGGATGCGCGTGGCGCGCTATTTCATCATCGCCTGGTCGGCCTTCCTGCTCGGCGGGCTGGTCAACACCCTGATGGTCCTGGGTCATCTGCCGAACACCTTCCTGACCATGTACGCCAGCCAGATCGGCGCCGCCCTCGAAGTGTGCCTGTTGTCCCTGGCCCTGGCCGACCGGATCAACGCCATGCGCGAGGAGCGCACCCGGGTGCTGCGCGAAACCGGCGACAAGCTGGCGCTGCTCAACCAGCAACTGGCCCACAGCAACCAGCTCAAGGACCAGTTCCTCGCCACCGTCACCCACGAGCTGCGCACGCCGATGAATGGGGTGATCGGTTCGCTGGAGCTGATGCAGACGGTGTCCATGGGTGCGGAACTGAGCCAGTACCAGCACACCGCCAGTATCGCGGCGCAGAACATGATGCGCATGGTCGACGACCTCCTCATCCTCAGCGAACTCCAGGCCGGGCGTGTGCAGGCCCGGGAGGAAGCCTTCAGCCTGCGCGGCCTGGTCCAGGAGCTGCGCACGCGCTTCATCTCGCCGGCGATGGACAAGGACCTGCTGCTGCACCTGGACGTCGCCGACGACCTGCCGGACCGTCTGCTGGGCGATCGCAACAAGCTGGCGCTGTGCCTGGGCTACCTGCTGGACAACGGCATCAAGTTCACCCACCGCGGCAGCGTCAGCCTGCAGGTGCGCGGCAAGGCCAGCCAGCAGGTGCTGGCGCTGACCTGCACCGTGCGCGACAGCGGCATCGGCTTCGTCAACCTTGATGACGGCCTGCTGTACCAGCGCTTCTTCCAGGTCGACGGCTCCATGAGCCGCGAATATGGCGGCTTGGGCATCGGCCTGGCGATCTGCCGCAAGCTCGCCGAACTGATCGGTGCGCGCCTGCGCCACAGCTCGGTGCCGGGGCAGGGCAGCAGCTTCGAACTGAGCGTGGCACTGACCGTCGCGGTACCGCTGGGCAGGGGACAAATCGCGCCGGGTTAGGCGTTTTTGTCACTTTGTGCCGGGGAGCGGGCGTGATTCACTGGATTTTTCAGACACGTCCTATCGATCAGGAGCCCCGGATGAACCTGCATCAGTACGCTGAAACCCACGAAGTGACCAACCAGCCGCCGTCCCTCGACGGCGCCAACCTCTACCGTCTCGACCTGCCGCTGCAGGAGTGGGGGCGCAGGTTCGGGGCCGGTTGGGCCGAGGCGCGGATCGATGCGTACGGGGCCCTGGCCGGCGGGCCGCTGATGGAGGCCGGTTTCCTCGCCAACCAGAACAAGCCGCAGTTCGCCAGCCACGACCGCTTCGGTCACCGCATCGACCTCGTGGAGTTCCACCCGGCGTATCACCAGCTGATGCGCACGGCCATCGAGCACGGCCTGCCGTCGCTGCCGTGGCGCGAGCCGCAGGACGGGGCCCATGTCGCCCGTGCCAGTATGACTTACCTGCACAGCCAGGCCGAAGCCGGCAGCGGCTGCCCGCTGACCATGACCTTCGCCGCCGTGCCCGCCCTGAGATTGCAGCCGGAACTGGCCGAGTACTGGCTGCCCAAGGTCCTCGCCACCGAGTACGACCCGCGCAATCTCGGCGACCGGCACAAGGCCGGGGTCACCATCGGCATGGCCATGACCGAGAAGCAGGGCGGCACCGATGTCCGCGCCAACACCACCCGCGCCTATCCGGTGGGCGCACCGGGTCCGGGCCAGGCCTATGAGCTGGTGGGCCACAAGTGGTTCTGCTCGGCGCCCATGTGCGATGCCTTCCTCACCCTGGCGCAGACCGACAAGGGCCTGAGCTGCTTCCTGCTGCCGCGCCACCGCCCGGACGACCAGCGCAACCAGTTCTACATCCAGCGCCTGAAGAACAAGCTGGGCAACTGGTCCAACGCCTCCAGCGAAGTGGAGTTCCGTGGCGCCCTGGCCTGGATGATCGGCGAGGAAGGCCGCGGCGTGCCGACCATCATCGAGATGGTGGCCATGACCCGCTTCGATTGCATGGTCGGTTCCAGCGCACTGATGCGCCAGGCCCTGACCCAGGCCGCGCACCACTGCGCCCATCGCCAGGTGGGCGGGCGGGTCTTGGCCGAGCAGCCGCTGATGCAGAACGTGCTCGCCGACCTGGCCCTGGAAAGCGAAGCGGCGCTGGCCCTGAGCCTGCGCATGGGCCAGGCCCTCGACCACCTCGACGACCCGCAGCAGGCGCATTTCTCCCGCCTGGTGACGGCGGTGGGCAAGTACTGGATCTGCAAGCGCGCTCCGGCCATGATCAACGAGGCCGCCGAGTGCATGGGCGGTGCCGGCTATGTCGAGGACAGCATCCTCCCGCGGCTGTACCGCGAGGCGCCGGTGAACTCCACCTGGGAAGGCTCCGGCAACGTGCAGTGCCTGGACGTGCTGCGGGCCCTGTCCAAGGAGCCGGGGGTGCTGGAAAGCCTGTTCATCGAGATGGGTGACGGCCATGGCGATCGCCGCCTGGCCGCGCATATTGCCGGCCTCAAGGCGGCCTTCGCCGACACCGGCGATATCCAGTACCGCGCCCGCCAGCTCACCGAGGACATCGCCGTCGGCCTGCAGGCGAAGCTGTTGCTGGAAGCCGGCAATGCCACGGTCAGCGATGCCTTTATCGGCAGCCGCCTGGGCCAGGGTGGCCGGGTCTATGGCACCTTGCCGCGGGGTGTCGACGTTGCCGCGCTGGTGCAGCGGGCGACGCCGGTCTGGCCGCTCTGAACGTACGTGCCTTTGCAAGCGGATGTAGGCAAGATGGAAACCTGCATGTCAGACAGGAAGTAACCAGTGACCCGTTTCGATGAAGCTTTCGTTGTCGTGGAAACCGCCGAGCAGGCCGTCGACCGCCTCGCGGCCCTGCATGAAACCGCCACCGCGGCCCTGAGCCAGGCGCTCAAGCGCTACCTCAAGGACCGCACCGAGCCGGATGCCCAGGAGCGCTCGCTGTTCCGCTATCCCGAGCTGCGCCTGACCTATCACTGCCATGGTGAAGTGCCCGCGACCACCCGGGCCTACGCCAAGGTGCAGTTGCCGGGCACCTACAGCGTCACCGTGACCCACCCGGCGGCCTTCCGTGGCTACCTGCTGGACCAGTTGCGACCGCTGATGAACGACTTCACCGTGCGCGTCGAAGTCGGGGTCAGCGACCAGAACATCCCTTATCCCTACGTGGTCGAGCAGGGCGATGAACTGGCCGGCACCGGCATTACCGCCGCGGCGCTGGCGCGGGTCTTCCCGAGTACCGACCTGTCAGCCGCCACCGACGGCATCGCCGACGGCCTGTACGACTGGGGCAATGCCGAGACCCTGCCGCTGGCGCTGTTCGACGCCGCGCGGGTGGACTTCTCCCTGCGCCGCCTGGTGCACTACACCGGCAGCGACTGGCGCCATGTGCAGCCGTGGATCCTGCTGACCAACTACCACCGCTACGTCGACCAGTTCATCACCCATGGCCTGGAGCAGTTGCGTGACGACCCGCGCTTCGTGCGCATGGTCCTGCCGGGCAACGTGATCATCGAGAAGTCGATGGACAACGGCGAGGCCCAGGCCCTGGTGGCCGGGGTGGTCTGGCACCGCTACCAGATGCCGGCCTACCACCTGATCGCCGCCGATGGCGACGGCATCACCCTGGTCAATATCGGCGTCGGCCCGTCCAACGCCAAGAACATCACCGACCACCTGGCGGTGCTGCGTCCGCACTGCTGGCTGATGATCGGCCACTGCGGCGGCCTGCGGCAGTCGCAGACCATCGGCGACTACGTGCTGGCCCACGCCTACATGCGCCGCGACGGCATCCTCGACCGCGTGGTACCGCCGAACATCCCGATCCCGGCCCTGGCCGAAGTGCAGCTGGCCCTGCAGGAAGCGGCGGCGCAGGTCACCGGCGAGCGTGGCGACGAGCTTAAGAAACGCCTGCGCACCGGCACCGTGCTGACCTACGACGACCGCAACTGGGAACTGCGCTGGGCCGAGGAACGGCCGCTGATCAACCTGTCGCGGGCCGTGGCGGTGGACATGGAAAGCGGCACCATCGCAGCCCAAGGCTATCGCCTGCGGGTGCCGTACGGCACGCTGCTGTGCGTGTCCGACAAGCCGCTGCACAGCGAGATCAAGTTGCCGGGGGCGGCCAACGCCTTCTACAACCGTGCGGTCAGCCAGCACCTGAAGATCGGCATCGCCGCCCTCGACCTGCTGCGCACCGAACTCAACTCGCTGCACTCGCGTAAACTGCGCAGTTTCGACGAGCCGCCGTTCCGCTGAGGTTTCATGCCGTTACCCCCACGCTCCACGCCGCGCCGCCCCGCGGCAAAGCCCGCCGGTCCGCGACGCCAGCCCAAGGCGCCGCCGGCCGAGCCGCGCTTGCTTGTGTTCAACAAGCCTTTCGACGTCCTGACCCAGTTCAGCGACGGCGAAGGGCGGGCGACCCTCAAGGATTTCATCGCCGTGCCCGGGGTCTATCCCGCCGGGCGCCTGGACCGTGACAGCGAAGGCCTGCTGCTGCTGACCAACGACGGCCAGTTGCAGGCGCGCATCGCCGATCCCAAGCACAAGCTGCCAAAGACTTATTGGGTGCAGGTGGAAGGTGAGCCGAGCCCGGAGCAGATCCAGCGTCTGCGCGACGGCGTCGAGCTGAACGACGGCCCGACCCTGCCGGCCCAGGCCCGGCAACTGGACGAGCCCGAGCTGTGGCCGCGCAACCCGCCGGTGCGCTTTCGCAAGAGCGTGCCCACCAGTTGGCTGGAACTGATCATCAAGGAAGGGCGCAACCGCCAGGTGCGACGAATGACCGCGGCGGTGGGACTGCCGACCCTGCGCCTGGTGCGGGTCAGGATCGGCGACTGGACACTGGACGGGCTCGAACCCGGGCAGTGGAAGGAAGTGCCAGCGAAGCGCTGAGACCTACTTGTTCATCTCGATGTAGGTGATCACCACGCTCTTCACGATGAAGGCGAAGATCCCCAGGCCGAGCACGAAGAACAGGATGAAGGTGCCGAATTTACCGGCCTTGGACTTCTTCGCCAGGTCGTAGACGATAAAGCCCATGAAGGCAATCAGGATGGAGACCAGGATGGTCATCATCCACTCTTCGAACAGCACAGGATCCATCGTTTCTCTCCGGCGGCGTGAGGCGCCGGATTATACGCCTATCGAAGGTGGGTCAGGGGCAGCTCGGTACTGGCCAACACTTGATTCAGGACAAAGCTTGAGCGAACGCTTGTGACACCCTCGATGCGGGTGAGGTGGCCGAGCAGCAGTTTCTGGTAGTGGTCCATGTCCGGCACCACCACCTTGAGCTGGTAGTCGGCGTCCATCCCGGTGACCAGGCTGCACTCCAGCACCTGCGGCAGGTTGCGGATCGCCGCCTCGAAGGTCTCGAAGCGCTCGGGGGTGTGCCGGTCCATGCCGATCAGCACGTAGGCGGTGAGGCTCAGGCCGAGTTTCTTGCGGTCGAGCAGGGCCACCTGGCGCGAAATGAAGCCGTCGTCTTCCAGTTGCTTGACCCGCCGCGAGCAGGGCGACGGCGACAAGCCGATGCGCTCGGCCAGTTCCTGGTTGGAAATGCGCGCGTCGCGCTGCAATTCGGCGAGGATGCTCAGGTCGTAGCGGTCCAGCTTGCTCATGGATCAGGCCTTTTCTGTATGAATTGCTGACAATTATTAATATTTGGAGAAAAATTGCGCAAGAGGTGTTTTTCTCCGCAATTTTCGCAATCCCCTGCCGGTACGGATTTCCTATCATTATTTACAGAATCACTGCCCGGACACATGTCCACGGCGACCGACCCAAGCAGGACGGTCGCGGCCAGCAATCCCACAGGGTTGTGCTCGGCCCCCGGGCTACACACGGTCCACAAGACAGGTGTGAGGTGAGCCGGCGTCACGAGCGTCGAGCCAGGACAAGTTTCTCGAAGGGCGACCCCAAGGGTCGCCCTTTTTTATGGCCGAGATTTCACCTGCCGACGTCAATTGCGCCTGCTAGAGTGGCGCAGAGAATATTCCTACATCGACAGAGGAACAGCATGAAATCCCGTATCTGGCCCCTGGCAGCCATCGGCCTGCTGTGCCTGAGCCTGAACGGCCATGCCGAAGGCGAGTACGACCATCGCGGCCAGCACCAGGGGCCAGGCCGCGGTGAAGGCGAGCAACGGCCGTCCGGTTCGCCCTTGCAGTCCAAGCCTGGAGAGGTCTGGCAGACCCAGCAACCGCGGCAAGGCTATTACCAGGACATCCCCCGGCGCAACGACGGCAACCCGCACTGGCAGACCGGCCCCCGTGGCGAGCAGCCGAACTGGTCGGGACGGCCGAGCGGCCATGGCAATGGCTGGGGGCCGGGACCGCAGTACCGGCCCGGGCATGCCATCGACCGTTTCCCTGATCGCTACTGGAAAGTGCCGTATCGCGGGCGGGACTATTTCTACTCCGGTGGCTACTGGTACCGCCCGCATGGTTCGGGCTACGTGGTGGTGACCCCGCCTTATGGCGTGCGGGTGACCTACCTGCCGGACTATGCGCGGGAGATGTGGATTGGCGGGGCGTTGTTCTTCCTGGTGGCGGACACCTACTACCAGTACCAGCAGGACAGCCGTGAATACGTGGTGGTCAATCCGCCGCAGGTGCAGCAGCCGGTGCCGGTGCCGAGCGGCTACGACGTGATCGCCTACCCGATGCAGGGGCAGTCGCCGCAGCAGGTCGAGCAGGATCGCTACCAGTGTCATCGCTGGGCGGTGGAGCAGAGCGGCTTCGACCCGGCCTATGCCAACCAGGCGCCGCCGGCGCAGGTGGCGGACACCTATCGGCGGGCGATGGGGGCGTGCATGGCGGGGCGTGGATATAGCGTCAACTGAGGATAGAGAACGACGCGTCCCTCAGACCGGATCCGCGTGTACCAGCACCTCGGCCCGCGGATACACCTTGCTGATTGCCGCCGCCGCTTCATCACACAAGGCATGCGCCTGGGTCAGCGGCAGGTTGCCCGGCAATTCCAGGTGCACCTGGACAAACCAGCGATTCCCCGACACACGCGTCCTCAGGTCATGCGCCCCGACCACCCCGGGCACCGCGCAGGCCAGTTCGATCATGCGCTCGCTGACATCCGCCGGCAGTTCCTCATCCATCAGGGTAGCGAAGCTCTCCCGGGCGATGGTCAGCGCACTCCAGAGGATATACAGGGCGATCCCCAGCCCGAAGAACGCATCCAGTTGCGGCCAGCCAAGCGTCGCCAGCAGCAGCGCCACCAGGATGCTGCCATTGAGCAACAGGTCGGAGCGGTAATGCAGCGAGTCCGCGCGCACCGCCGTTGAGCCGGTGATGCGGATCACCCGGCCCTGCACCATCAGCAACGCCACCGTCAGCACCAGCGACAACACCATCACCGCCACGCCCACGCCGGCATTGCCCAGCGGCTGCGGGTCCTGCAAGCGCTCGAAGGCCTGGAACCCGATCAGCACCGCACTGACCCCGATGAACAACGCCTGCGCCATCCCCGCCAGCGCCTCGGCCTTGCCGTGCCCGTAGCGGTGATCCTCATCCGCCGGCCGCAACGCATAACGCACCGCGAGAAGGTTGAGCAGCGATGCCGCACCATCCAGCAGCGAGTCGGTAAGCCCGGCCAGCAGGCTCACCGAACCGCTCAGCCACCAGGCAACCGCCTTGCTGACGATAAGGATGCAGGCCACCGCCAGCGAGGCACTGGTGGCCAGGCGCAGCAGGCGCGCGTGTTCGCTGGAGGTGGTCATGTCAGGCGGCAGGAACCAGGCCGTAGGCGGCCAGTTGCTCGACGCTGCCACTGTGCTGGATCAGGCGTGGGTCGTTCAGCGGCAGGCGCTGGCCCAGTTCGCTTTCGAGGATGGCCTGCAGGCGGGTGTTGTCCACCTTGCCGTCGGCGCCGATGGCCTGCTTGAGGGTTTCCGGCGCGACCTGTGCGGTGCTCCCGCCCGGCAGGTAGATGGCACCGGTGGCGAAGTCGATACCGAAGGCGATCAGGCCGGGGATGACATAGAAGAGGATGCCGACGGCGTCGAGGGCGACGATGACCGGGTCAACTTTGCCTTCGATCTGACCACGACGGTCAGGGTAGAACAGGGTGCCGCAGGCCGTGAGCTGGGTCAGCAGGCTGGCGACCAGGAGACCACCAGTGACACGGGAAGAAATACGCATTGAAAATCTCCGCAAGGAATACCGGCAAATGGCCGGCTTCGAGTCATAAGACCATGATAGGGCAGGCCGGGTTCGCCGTTATACTCGCCCCACTGTTTGAGGGCTACCATGATTTCCTTACCGATCGATGTCGTACTGCCAGCACTGCGCGAAGCCTTGGCCCAGCGTCATGAAGCCGTGCTCGAAGCACCCCCCGGCGCCGGCAAGACCACCCGCGTGCCGCTGGCGCTGCTGAACGAACCCTGGCTGGCGGGGCAGACGATCCTCATGCTCGAACCGCGGCGCCTGGCCGCCCGTGCCGCCGCCGAGCGCCTGGCCAGCGAGCTGGGGGAGAAGGTCGGGGAAACCGTGGGCTACCGCATCCGCCTGGACAGCAAGGTCGGCCCGCGTACCCGCATCGAAGTGGTCACCGAAGGCATCCTCGCCCGCCGTCTGCAGGACGATCCGGCGCTGGACGGCGTCGGCCTGTTGATCTTCGACGAATTCCACGAACGCAGTCTCGACGCCGATCTGGCCCTGGCCCTGAGCCTGAATGGCCGTGAACTGCTGCGCGACGAGCCGCCGCTGAAGATCCTGCTGATGTCCGCGACCCTTGAGGGCGAGCGCCTGTCCGCGCTGCTCGACGACGCCCCGGTGATCAGCAGCGAAGGCCGCATGTTCCCGGTGCAGATGCGCTGGGGGCGGCCGTTCCAGCCGGGCGAGTACATCGAGCCGCGGGTCACCGAGACCGTGTTGCAGGCGCTGGACGAGCAGAGCGGCAGCCTGCTGGTGTTCCTCCCTGGGCAGGCGGAGATTCGCCGGGTGCACCAGTCATTGCAGGAAGCCGTGGGCGAACGTGCCGACATCCTGCTCTGCCCGCTGCATGGCGAACTGGACCTGTCGGCCCAGCGCGCCGCCATCGAACCGGCGCCGGCGGGTACGCGCAAGGTGGTGCTGGCGACCAATATCGCCGAGACCAGCCTGACTATCGACGGCGTGCGCGTGGTGATCGACGCCGGCCTCGCCCGGGTGCCGCGCTTCGATCCGGGCAGCGGCATGACCCGACTCGACACCCAGCGCATCTCCCGCGCCAGCGCCACCCAGCGCGCCGGCCGGGCCGGGCGTCTGGAGCCGGGCGTTTGCTATCGCCTGTGGTCGGAAGCCCAGCACGAACAACTGGCCGCCTACGGCAGCGCGGAAATCCTCCAGGCCGACCTCGCCGGCCTAGCCCTTCAACTGAGCCGCTGGGGCGTGGCGCCGGGGCAACTGCGCTGGCTCGACATGCCGCCGGCCGCCGCCTACAGCCAGGCGCAGGACCTGCTGCGCCGGCTGGGCGCGCTGGTCGACGAGCGCCTTACCGCCCACGGCCAGGCCATGGCCGAACTGCCGGCCCATCCACGCATCGCCCACCTGCTGCTGCGTGGCCAGGACCTTGGCCTGACCGCCATGGCCTGCGATGTCGCCGCCTTGCTCGGCGAGCGCGACATCCTCCGTGGTGGCGGCGCCGACCTGCACAGCCGCCTGAGCCTGCTCAGCGGCGAGACCCGCGCCGCTCGCGGCAGCCAGGGTGGCGTGCAGCGGGCGAAGCAACTGGCGCGGCAGTACCGCGGCTTCCTGCGCGACAAGCCCGGCGCGGCGGTGGCCGATCCGGATCACCCGCGCTGGCTCGGCGTCTTGCTGGCGCTGGCCTATCCCGATCGCGTCGCCCAGCAACGTCGGGCGGGCGGCGCGGAATATCGCCTGGCCAACGGCCGTGCCGCGCAGTTCGGCGAAGTGGATGCGCTGATGAAGGAAGCCTGGCTGGTGGTCGCCGACCTTGGCAGTCGCCAGGGGCAGCGTGAAGAGCGCATCTACCTCGCCGCCGAACTCGATGTGGCGTTGTTCGACCAGGTGCTGGCCGAGCAGGTCAGCGAGGTCGAGCAACTGGAGTGGGATGAAAAGGAAAACGTCCTGCGCGCCGAACGCCAGCGCAAGGTCGGTGAGCTGATCCTCAGTCGCGAGCCGTTGACCGGCCTCGACGACGACGCCCGGGCAAGGGCACTACTCGACCTGGTACGTCGCAAGGGCCTGGCGTTGCTGCCCTGGACCCCGGAACTGCGCCAGTGGCAGGCGCGGGTGGCCTTGCTGCGCGAGCTGGACCTGGCCGGCGGCGGCGCCAGCGAATGGCCGGACCTGAGCGACGACGCCCTGCTGGCGACCCTGGCGGACTGGCTGCAGCCCTACCTGGGCAAGGTCACCCGCCTCAGTCATTTCGCCAACCTCGACCTCTCCTCGATCCTGCGCAACCTGTTGCCCTGGCCGCTGCCGCAGCGCCTTGACGAATGGGCGCCGGTGCATATCGGCGTGCCGTCGGGTTCGAATATCCGCGTGGATTACAGCGAGCACCCGCCGGTGCTGGCGGTGCGCATGCAGGAGCTGTTCGGGCTGGCGGATACGCCGCGTATCGCCCAGGGCCGGCAGAAGGTCCTGCTGCACCTGCTCTCGCCGGCGCGCCGGCCGGTGCAGGTGACCCAGGATCTGGCGAACTTCTGGCGCAGTACCTATGCCGAGGTGAAGAAGGATCTGAAGGGGCGTTATCCGAAGCACTACTGGCCGGACGACCCGCTGGTGGCGGAAGCCACCGCGCGGGCCAAGCCGCGGGGGACCTGACAGTAAACCGTGTCAGGGCTCAGCCAGCTTCAGAGAAGTCAGCAACCTTGACGTTGCGTCGAAAGCCCCCGGTCAGCACCAGCAGGTAGACCACGCCGATGGCGAACCAGCCCAGGCCGATGCTCAGGGTCAGGGAGGACAGGCTGGTCCACAGCCACAGGGTCAGGCCCAGTCCCACCAGCGGCACCAGGCCGTGCAGCAGCACGTTCCTGTCCTGCGCCTTGCCCAGCAGGTGGGTGCGCAGCACCGCCATGTTCACCGCCGAGAACGCCACCAGCGCGCCGAAGCTGATCAGCGAGGCGAGGGTTTCCAGGTTGATCACCAGGGCGATCAGCGACACCAGCGAAACCAGCAGGGTGGCGTTGATCGGCGTGCCGAAGCGCGGCGACAGGCTGCCGAAGAAGCGCTCCGGCAGCAGCTTGTCGCGGCCCATGCTGTAGATGATCCGCGACACCGCTGCCTGCGAGGCCAGGGCCGAACCCAGGCTGCCGGCGACATAGGCCGCAGTGAAGAAGTTGGCGAGGAACTGGCCACCGACCTTGAGCATCACTTCGTTGGCCGCCGCGTCGGTATTCTCGAAATGACTGCCGGGGATCACCAGTTGGCTGAGGTAGGCCAGCAGGGTGAACAGCGCGCCGGCGGCCAGGGTGGTGAGCATGATCGCCCGCGGTACGTCGCGGCGTGCATCGCGGGTTTCCTCGGCCAGGGTCGAGACCGCATCGAAGCCCAGGAACGACAGGCACAGTACCGCGGCGCCGGCCATCATCGGGTCGAAGCCGGGCTTGCTGCCATCACCGATCAACGGCGACAGCCAGTCCACCGGGCCGCTGGTCAGCGAGTTGCAGGACAGCGCGACGAACACCCCGATGAAGATCACCTGGGCGCCGACGATCAGGTTGCTGGCCTTGGCCACCGAGCGGATGCCCATGACGTTGAGCACGGTCACCAGGGCGATGGAGCCGAGGACGAAGACCCAGGCCGGCACGGCAGGGAAGGCGATGTTGAGGAACAGGCCGATCAACAGGTAGTTGATCATCGGCAGGAACAGGTAATCCAGCAGCAGCGACCAGCCGGCGAGGAAGCCGACGTTCGGGCCGAAGGCGATGTTGGTGTAGGAGTACGCCGAGCCGGCCACCGGATAGCGCTTGACCATGATGCCGTAGGACGCGGCGGTGAAGAGCATGGCTGCCAGGGTCACCAGGTAGGCGCCGGCGGTGCGGCCACCGGTGGTTTCGGTGACGATGCCGTAGGTGGTGAAGATGGTCAGCGGGACCATGTAGACGAGGCCGAAGAAGACCAGGGCCGGGAGGCCGAGGACGCGACGCAGCTGTTCGTCGCCGCCGGCCGGGGTCGAGTGGGTGTTACTGGTCATGGATGTCCCTTTGTATTTTTTATCGGGTCGCACGCGTTCGAATCGCGATGGTGAGGTGGCGATACCTGCCGGTCAGTCCGTGTGTGCGGGCTAGGCTAGCAGCCGGGGGCGGAGGTGGTTAGCGAATTGATATTGCGTTCGTGCAAGGTTGGATTGCCGGGCTGCATGCCAGGTAGGAGTTGACGAGTGGTCAGGTTGACAGGTTGACGCTATGTGCGGCCGCAAGTAGCCTGTTGGAGCTGGCAAGTACAGGGCTGGCGAGGAGAAACCATGAAATCGTTCGTCGAATCCACCCCCTCTTCCACCCGAACCGGCGAAGCGGCCAAGTCTTTGCTGCGTGATGGCTTCGAGCAGTTCCTCGACAAGTTGTCATCGCCCGAGCTGCTGACGCTGGCGAAAGCAGAGAACCGTGAAAGAATCTTTGACGCGCTGCATGGCACCTTGAGTCAGGTCGATACGGAAAAACTCAGTCCTCGGGTACGCAACCAGATCGCCTATGCCAAGGGCCGTGCGCTGGCACTGGACAGGGTCAAGTCGAGTTACGAGCTGCTCGACTCCAGGACTGCCTGTGAAGTGCTGGGTATCAGTCGTCAGGCGTTGAGCAAGAAGGTGCAGCAGGGGCAGGTGCTGGCGTATGCCGATGGCGCGAAGAAGCATTACCCCGCGTTTCAGTTTGAACACAATGCCGTGCTGCCCGGAATTGCCCGGCTGCTCACCGCGCTGGCGCTGGACCCGCGTGACGAAACCACCGGCAACCTGTTGCTGGGGTTCCTCGCGCAGGAGATGGACTTTGCCAATCCGGGCGAGGCTGCCAACCCCCAGCCACGTTATGCGTTACTGGGAGACGAGGCGGCGTTCGACATCATCGTGCGGGATTTTCGCAATCGGCTGGCTATGGGGCGATAGGCGTTCTCTCGGAACGCACCGCTGCGGTTCGACAGGTTGCCGAGCCCGCCTGCAGGGGCGGGTTCATTCCACGGGTATCCGCAAGCGATTGAGAAACTCCCCCACGGTCTCCCCGCTGGACAGCTCCAGCTCGCCGAACACCTGCTTGCCTACCGCCTCCAGTTGCACGGCTCGTCCGGCGAACAGCGCCAGGTTGCAGCCGCGGAAACTGGCGGAGATCGGGTAAACCTGTGAGGGATACAGCAGCCCGTCCACCTCCAGCCCATGGCGCATCACCACACCGCTCAATACCTGGGTATAGGCGTACCCCGTGCTGCCCTGACCCTTCGATCCGACGATATCCCGCAGGCGCTTGCCGGCATTGCGCGCCAGCACACCGGCGTCGACCACCCGCAGGGCGCGCGCGGCTTCCAGTTGATGCAGCGAGCGCGCCTCGATTTCCTTTGCCAACACCGGCTCGCCAGCACCGGCCTTGCCGTGTTGCAGGGTTTCGGCCACTGCCACCAGGTCGCTGCCGGCGACGTAGCAAACGCCGATCAGCCGCTGGGGATCGCCGTAGCGTGAGTCGGATTGGGGGTTGTAGAACAGTGGGTCGCTGAACCGGGTTTCCTGGACCCGCCAGACCAGCGTGCCCGGCGCAATATCCACAAGGGGCAGGCCATGGCTGCTGATGGCAGCACGGATCTCAGCCTGGAGAGATTTCGTCATGCCGCTCGATGCTCTTCAACAGCGACACCACGATCGCCTTGGAGGCCTCCAGGCTGTGCTGGGTCGCCAGCACCATCTTCGCCAGCCGGCCCTCGGCGATCTCGCTGGCCTGGTAGTTGTTTTCATGGGCCAGGCGCAGCAGGGACATGAGCTGCTCAAGGGCATGCTTCATTTCCACCCCATCACGCACGGCGAACAGCGCCGTTTCGCCTTCATCGCAAAAGCAGAATTCGGTGTAGGTGGTGGTGAGGTCGGGGAGGGCGATGTCTTTTTTCTTCATGATGTCCGACTGGCAAGTGCGGGAACCTGCTAGTGGCTGTCGGCCGCTATGCGCGGGTAGGAAATCAACTTGCACGGTCCTTCAGAACCGGTCACTGGAAATCAACGACCCGCCAAGACTAGGCAGCTCTTCCCCCTAAGCGCAACGGCTGAAAAGCCGGAAAGGTGTGCTTGGGAAATTGCCTACGACGTAGTCGGAGATTGAGGCAGATTGTTGCGTTTGCCTCCCATCAATCCCGATAACCCAAGGCCGCCGATATCTCCCGGCTTGCCCCCAGCAACGCCTGCAGAAACGCCTCCTGCGCCACCGCCGTGTCCATCACCGCATCCGGCCCCGACAGGTTGATCGCCGCGGTGATCGCGCCACTGTGATCACGCACCCCGGCTGCGATCGCGGTGGAATAGTCCGAGCGGTGCAGCACCCACCCCCGCTGCCGATCCTCGACTATCAGTTGTTGCAGCTCCGGCAAGGTCCTGGGCGCCGGCGGTGGGTAGTCGTCCAGCCGCACATGCTGGTACAGCTGACTCAGTTCCGTCGCGTTCAAGCCGGTGAGCAGCACCCGCCCCAACGCCGTGCCGTGGCAGGGCAGGCGCGTGCCGACGGGAATATTGACGGTCAGCCGCTGCGGGGCGAAGGCGCGGTACACGTAGAGGCTGTCGGTCTGCTCGCGAATGCTCAGGTGACACGACAGCGAGGTGCGGTCGCGCAGGTCGTTGAGGTGGGGCATGGCGATTTCGACGATGTCGCGACTGGCGAGGTAGGCGAAGCCGTCGGAGATGACCCGGCTGCCCAGCTCGAAATCGCTGCGCCCGGCCTTGCGCAGGTAGCCCATGTCCACCAGGGTCTGGACGATGCGGTAGACGGCGGATGGACTGACCTCCAGGTGCTCGGCCATGTCCTGCATGCTCAGGCTGCGCTGGCGGGCGTTGAACAGGCCGAGGATGGTGAGGCCGCGCTGGAGGGCGGGGACGCGGTAGTCCATGGGTTCGATGGCGGTCATGGCTGGAGTCCTGTGGTGACTGATCGATTTGACCGGGACCCGCTCCCACAGGTCCCGTGTGAACTACAAATCAATCGAGCAGGTTATCGATACTCACCGGCACCCCGCCGAACTCCCCCATCGCATCCAGCAGCGCTGCCTGGAAATACGCCAGCGAGGCCCGGTCGAAGAGCAGGTGGAACCTCGGCAGTTCCGCCGTCCCGGCATTGATGACGATCCCGTTCAGGCGCGCCACCGACGTCTGCGCCACGCTGCCGACGGGAAACGCCTCGGCCCGCAGGTCGACGCCACAGAGCTTGGCCATCACCTCGGCGACATGCCGCCCCGACAGCTGCAACCAGGCATGGCTGTCCTGGCGCGGCAGCAGGTAGTTGCGCTGCTCGCCCAGGGCCCAGCCAGCCTCTTCGTCGGCAATCCGCTGTCCACGATCCGCCAGGCTGCCCAGCAGGAAGTACTCGGTCTGCGACAACCGCGCCACCAGGGTGCCGTCTTCGCACAGCACCGCCCGGTTGGGCGCCTCGGGCAGCACGTAGCCGCGCTCGCCCAGCCACGCGGCGGCATCCACGCCACGGAAACCCACCCGTGGCACATCGGTCAGGTCGATGAGCGCACAGCGCTCGATAGGATTGAGACTGGTCATGGCTCAGAGCTCCTGGCGCTGGTTGTCGGGATCGTAGAACGGCAGTTTCACCACGGTGGCCTGGACCACCTCGCCACCCTCGACGCGGATCGGAATGCGCGTGCCCGGTTCGGCCTGGTCGGCGCCGGCATAGGCCAGGCCGATGATCTGGCCAAGGGTGGCCGAGTACTCGCAGGAGGTGACGTTGCCGCTGATGTCCGCACCGCTGAGCACCAGGTGTCCTTCCAGCGGCTGTGCGCTGCCCTTGGGCAGGCTGAAGCCCACCAGCTTGCGCTTGAGCGGCTGGCGTTCGAGGATCTCGATCGAGCGCTTGCCGACGAAGAACGGCTTCTTGCGGCCGATCGCCCATTGCATGTCGATCTCGCCGGGGTGGGTCATGCCGTCGGTGTCCTGGCTGATGATCACGTGGCCTTTTTCCAGACGCAGCAGGCGCTGGCTCTCCACGCCGAACGGCCGAATGCCGAAGGTGGCACCCGCTTCCATCAACACATCCCAGAGCTTGCCGCCATGACGGGCCGGGACGTGGATCTCGTACCCCAGTTCGCCCACGAAGCCCACGCGCATCAACCGCGCCGGCATCCCCGCCACCGTGCCGGTGCGCACGCCGAGATAAGGGAAGCCCTCGGCCGAAAGATCCACGTCGCTGCACACCCTCTCCATCACCTTGCGCGACAGCGGCCCGGCCACGTTCACCGCCGCCAGTGCCGCGGTGACGTTGGCGATGTCCACGTCCAGGCGCCATTGCGCATTCCACTTGAGCATCTGCTGGTAGATGCGGTCGACGCCGCTGGTGGTGGCGGTCACGTAGAAGTGCCGCTCGCCCAGCCGGGCAATCACGCCGTCGTCGATCACCACGCCATGCTCGTTGGTCATCAGCCCGTAGCGGGTACGCCCCACCGGCTGTTTGGCGAACGGCATGGTGTACATGCGCTCCAGCAGTTCGGCGGCATCCGGGCCGCGCACGTCGAGGCCGCCAAGGGTGGAGACGTCGATGAGGCCGACCTTCTCGCGCACATGGCGCACTTCGTCCTGCATGCAGCGCTCGCGTTCACCCGGCTTGCCGTAATAGGCCGGACGCTGCCAGATGCCGGCGGGCATCAGCTTGGCGCCAGCGGCGACATGGCGGCTGTGCATCGCGGTGTGGCGGTAGGGGTCGAAGGCACGACCGGCCACATGCGCCAGCTTCTCCGCCTCGAACGGCGGGCGCGCCGTGGTCACGCCGGTTTCGCTGATGCTGCGCTTGGTCGCCTGGGCCACCAGCCGCGCCGTCGGCAGCGCCGAATGACGCCCCTGGGACGGGCCCATGCCCACGGTGGAGAAGCGCTTGACCAGCTGCACGTCGCGGTAGCCATGGCGGGTGGCGTTGATGATGTCGCGCACCTGCAGGTCTTCGTCGAAATCGACGAAATCCTTGCCTTTGGGGTGGGCGAAGATCGGCCACTCGAAGTTGACCCGCGCCTCGCCGGCGAACTCGGCAGCACCCACGCCCGGCTCCAGGCCCAGCGCCTGCACGGCGGCAGCGGCCACGCGGCTGCCATCGAGCAGCACGTTGTCCAGTCGATGGCGACCATTCACCGAGCCTGCCACGGTCAGCCCGTCCGGCAGCCCGCTGATGGCGAACTCGGCGCGCTGCTCGTCGTACGCCAGCTTGCCCCCGGCCTGGCACAGCAACTGATAGACCGGCATGTAGCCCGCCGACATGCACAGCAGGTCGCACGCCAGGGTCAGCCCATGCTCGGCCACCTGGCCCTGGGCGGTGATACGGCGAATCTCCACGCCACTCACATGGCGCATGCCCTTCTCGTGCAGGGCTTCGTACACCGTGCTGCCCAGGTGCACCGCAATCCCGCGTTTCTCCAGGGCCACCTTCAGCGCCACGTCGGCCGGCTGGGCACGCATGTCCACCAGGGCCGCGACCTGCACGCCCTGGTCAGCCAGGTCCAGCGCGGCGAGATAACCGTCATCGTTGCCGGTCAGCACCACGCCGCAGTTGCCCGGCTTCACCGCGTACAGCTTCATCAGGCGTTGCGCGGCGCTGGTGAGCATCACACCCGGCAGGTCGTTGTTGCGGAACACCACCGGCTGGTCGAAGGAGCCGGCGGCGACGATGCATTGCCTGGCCCGTACCTTGTACATCCGCTTGCCCTGGATCACCGGCAGGTAGTTGTCGGTGAACCAGGCGTTGCAGGTGGCCTTGGTCAGCACCTGGATATTGGCGTGGCCCTGCACGGCGGCGAGCAGTTCGCGGCGCAAGGTTTCGGCGCGCTGGCCCTGCGCGTCGAAACGGGCGTAGGTCAGCGAGCCGCCCAGCACCGGCTGTTGTTCGATCAGCAGGACCCGGGCACCGGCGTTGGCGGCCGTGAGGGCGGCGCTGAGACCGGCAGGACCGGCGCCGACGACCGCCACATCGACGAAGAGATAGGCCTTGTCGTAGTACTGCGGCTTGAAGTTCAGGTCGAGCACGCCCAGTCCGGCTTTCTTGCGGATCAACGGCTCCCAGACCTTCCACATGCCCTTGGGCTTGAAGAACGAGCGGTAGTAGAAACCCACCGGCATGAAGCGCGAGAACTTGCCCAGGTAGGCATCCCGGTCGCCGTCCAGCGAGCCGTTGTAGTTCTGCCCGCTGACCTGCATGCCGGCGTCCAGCGCCTGGGCGTCGGCCAGCACGTTGGGTTCGTCCGGCAGTTGCACCAGGGTGTTGGCGTCCTGCCCGGCCATGGTCAGCGGACCACGCGGGCGGTGGTACTTGAACGAACGCGAGAGCAGCCAGCGGCCGTTGCCGAGCAGGGCGCTGGCGATGCTGTCGCCGGCGAAGCCTTGGTAGTCGGTGCCATCGAAACTGAAGCGCAGGGGCTGCTCGCGGTCGATCAGCAGGCCCATCGGGGCGGGGAGGCGGTTCATCCGGCGATCTCCTGGACGGGGGCGGTGAAGTCGATCCGCGTGGCGAACACTTCCTTGGCGTCGAAGGTGCGCAGGATCTGGTCGGTGACCGTATGGCGCTCGGCGAGGAACCAGTAGCTGGACGCGTTGTGCATCCACCACTCGCGGACCACGCCGGCCTCGTTGTCGCTGTTGAACACGTAGTCGGCCCATTCGGCGTCGGAGCAGGTGGCCGGGTCGGGCATCACCTTGAACTCGCCGCCGTAGGTGAACTCGCTGATGTTCCTTGGCCCGTTGAGCGGGCAATTCATGATCTTCATGGCATTCCCCCTTAGTGACTGGCCGCGGTGGCGCCCATTTCGTTGACCTGCTGGAAGGTGCTGAAGCGCTCCAGGGCGAAGGGCTTGATCAGCTCCGGCACGCGGCCGCCGCTGGCCACCAGTTCGGCCATGGTCTTGCCGCAGATGGGCGTGGACTTGAAGCCCCAGGTGCCCCAGCCGGCATCGAGGTAGTAGTTCTTCACCGGCGACAGGCCCATGATCGGGCTGTAGTCCGGGGTCATGTCGGTGATCCCGGCCCACTGGCGCATCAGCTTGGCGTTGGCCATGAACGGGAACATCTCGATGGCGTGGGCCAGCAGGCTTTCCTTGAGGTCCAGGGTCGAGCGGGTGTTGTACAGCGGGTACGGATCGGAGCCGCCGCCGAAGACGATCTCGCCACGGCTGGTCTGCTGCACGTAGCAGTGCAGGGCCGAGGAACTCACCAGCGGATCGAGGAACGGCTTGAACGGCTGGGTCACCATGGCTTGCAGCGGGTAGGTGTGGATCGGCGCGCGGATCCCGGCCTTCTTCAGCATCAGCGAGCTGGCGCCGGCGATGGCCTGTACCGCGCAGCCGCACTTCACCGTGCCGCGGTTGGTCTTCACGGCAGTGATGCGGCCGTCCTCGATGATCAGGTCCTGGACTTCGGTGAGCTGGTGGATTTCCACCCCGCGCTTGGCCGCCTGCCTGGCGTAGCCCCAGGCCACGGCGTCGTGGCGGGCGGTGGCGCCGTCGATGTGCCAGAGGCCGGCGAGCACCGGGATGTGGCCGGGGTCGAGGTTGAGGCTCGGCACCAGTTCGCGGATCTGCTGGCGGTCGATCATCTCGGTGCGCCCGCCGAAGTGCTTGTTCACCTCCGCGCGCTGGCGGAAGGCGCGCACCGTGGCGTCGGTGTGGGCCAGTGTCAGCTGGCCGCGCTCGGAGTACATGATGTTGAAGTCGAACTCGTTGGACAGCTCCTGGAACATCCGCACCGACTCGATGTAGAAGCGCACGCCCTCGCTGGTGAGGTAGTTGGAACGGATCACCGCGGTGTTGCGCGCGGTGTTGCCGCCGCCCAGGTAGGACTTTTCCAGGACCGCGACATTGGTCACGCCGTGGTACTTCGCCAGGTAGTAGGCGATGGCCAGGCCATGGCCGCCGCCGCCGATGATGACCACGTCGTAGGACGCTTTCAGCTCGGTCGGTGGTGGCAGGTCGACTTCCGCCGGGTACTCGGAACTCAGGCCGTATTTCAGGAGATTGAAGGGCATGGAGCCTCCTGCTGCAGGCGTGCGGCGGTCAGGGTGTTCTTCATCAGGAAGGCGATGGTCATCGGACCCACGCCGCCGGGAACCGGGGTGATGGCGGCGACCTTGGGCAGGGCGCTGTCGAAGTCGACGTCACCCACCAGCCGCGAGCGCTCGCCCTCGGTGATGCGGTTGATGCCGACATCGATCACCACCGCGCCGGGCTTGAGCCAGTCGGCGTCCACCAGGCGCGGACGGCCGACGGCGGCGACGACGATATCCGCCTGGCGGCACAGTTCTTTGAGGTTGGCGCTGCGCGAGTGGACCACGGTCACCGTGCAGTGGGCCTTGAGCAGCAGGGCGGCCATGGGCTTGCCGACGATGTTGGAGCGACCGATCACCACCGCGTGCTTGCCGCCGAGATCGCCCATGCTGTCTTCCAGCAGGCGCATGCAGCCGGCGGGGGTGCAGGGAGTGAGCACGTCGCGGCCCTGGCTGAGGCCGCCGACGTTCTCGGCGTGGAAACCGTCGACGTCCTTGCGCGGGTCGATGGCCTGGAGCACGCGGGCTTCATCGATATGGGCCGGCAGTGGCAGTTGCACGAGGATGCCGTGGACGCTGGCGTCGGCGTTCAGCTCGCCGATCAGGGCGAGGAGGGTGGCCTCGCTGGTGTCGGCGGGCAGCTTGTGTTCCTCGGAGCGGATCCCGCATTCCTCGGCGCGCAGTACCTTGTTGCGCACGTAGACCTGGCTCGCCGGGTCCTGGCCGACGAGGATCACGGTGAGGGCCGGGGCGATGCCCTGGCGCTTCATGTCCTCGACCTGGGTCTTCACTTCCGCGATCACGCGGGCGGCGGCGGCCTTGCCGTCGATCAACTTGATGGGGGCTGGAGTATTCACCGGAAGATCACCGTACGGTCGCCGTTGAGGAAGACCCGGTGCTCAAGGTGGTATTTCACCGCCTTGGACAGGGCCACGGTTTCGGTATCGCGGCCCACGCTGACCAGGTCGTCGGCCAGGTAGGCATGGTCCACGCGCTGCACTTCCTGCTCGATGATCGGGCCTTCGTCGAGGTCCGAGGTCACGTAGTGGGCGGTGGCGCCGATCAGCTTCACGCCGCGGGCGTAGGCCTGGTGGTAGGGCTTGGCGCCCTTGAAGCCGGGCAGGAACGAGTGGTGGATGTTGATGGCGCGGCCGGCAAGCTGTTTGCACAGGTCATCGGAGAGGATCTGCATGTAGCGGGCGAGCACCACCAGCTCGGTGCCGGTTTCCTCGACGATCTGCAGCAGTGCCGACTCTTGTCGGGACTTGGTGTCCTTGGTCACCGGCAGGTAGATGAAACGGATGCCCTCGCGCTCGGCCATGGGCCGCAGGTCGAGGTGGTTGGAGACGATGGCGGTGATCTGCATGTCCATCTCGCCCTTGTGGTGGCGGTAGAGCAGGTCGGCCAGGCAGTGGTCGTACTTGCTGACCATCAGCAGTACGCGCATCGGCTGGTTGCTGCCGTGCAGGCTCCAGTCCATGTCCAGACGTTGGGCGACTGTGTCGAAGCCTTGCTCGACTTCGTCGATGTCGCCTTCGAAGTTGTCGTTGAAACGGAACACTGCCCGCATGAAGAAACGACCGCTGGTGTCATCGTCGAACTGCGACATCTCGCTGATGTAGCAGCCCTTTTCCGCCAGGTAGGTGGTGACCGCCGCGACGATGCCGGAGGTCGCCGGACAGCTGATCTTGAGGATGTAGTGGCTGGTGGCGTGGTGCATTTCGGGTCCTCGGATGAAGTGGCGGCAGCGGTCGCAAGGCGGAAATTTCAGCGGTGAAGCGGTGTTTTGTCGGTGAATATTATTTATTGGTGGGAATAAAATATTCCTTTTGCGCTTTTATAGGCGAAAGGAAGGTGCAGGTCTAGCCTGTGGGGAAAATTTTTATCTTGGGAGGAAACTAAAGGTAGGGGATTTTTGTGGTGGGGCTTAGGGCCCTATCGCTGGCAAGCCAGCTCCTACAAGGATTTCTGCCAGCCTGGTGAATGCATTCCAGCCATGTCCAGGGATACCCATGACACACCTGGAAACTGAGGCTGGATGCTGACCCCTGTGGGAGCTGGCTTGCCAGCGATGAGGCCCTGAAGGGCACTAGAGAACTTCAGTCATTCCCATAGTTCATGATCGACAACAACTTGATCGGCACCTGCACCAGCTGCTCCGGCCCATGGGGCACATCGCCGTCGAAGGTCAGGCTGTCACCGGCCTGCATGTGGTACAGCTGGTTGCCATGCCGGTACACCAGTTCGCCTTCCAGCAGGTGCAGGAACTCGGTGCCCGGATGGGCGAAGGTGGGGAATTCCTCGCTGGCGTCATCCATGCTCACCATGTACGCCTCGAAATTCTTCTTCGGCCCGCGGGTGTGGTTGAGCAGATGGTAGGTATGGCCCTTCTCGGTGCCGCGGCGCACCACCTCCATGCCCTCGCCACCCTTGACCAGGATGGCGCTGCCATCCGGCTGGTCGTACTGGCTGAACAGCTTGGACATGGGCATGCCCAGCACGTCGCACAGGCGGCTGAGGATATCCAGGCTGGTGGACACCTGGGCGTTCTCGATCTTGCTCAGCATGCCCTGGCTGATCCCGGCGATGCGCGCCACGTCCGCCAGCTTCAATTCCTGCGCCTGGCGCTCGCGGCGGATCTGCATGCCCAGGTATTGCTCCAGGCGAAGGCGGGGTGGGTTCTCGGTAGTCACGGTCGGTCGATCCTGCTTGTTTTCGGTTCAGGAAAATTAATTTCGCACTGAGAAAGTGCAAAAAAGATCCCGCCGCCGGGTGCGGACGCCGGGACTTTCCTCGGATGAAAGAGAGTTTCCCATATAAACAGCAGGCCGGTGCAACGCCGGGGCCATTTCTTCCTGTGTCTTCAAAACTGGCAAGCGCATTGCATTCCTGTCAGGAAACTAAATTTCCTTGATGGAATTACATGTTCAAGCCCAGCCCTCAACGCCACGTTCTTCGCTTCCGGACCACGGTGCTGGCTCGATTCGACCTTGTTCGCCTGCCTTTTTCCGACCGCCTTGCCTTATTCCAGGAGTGAAGACTCATGTTGCCAGTTGATACGCAGCGCATCATCGAACAGCACGGCATCAAGTACGTGCTGGCCCAGTTCGTCGATATCCATGGCGCCGCGAAGACCAAATCCGTCCCGGTCACCGGGCTCAAGGCGGTGGCCGAAGACGGGGCCGGGTTCGCCGGCTTCGCCATCTGCGGCATGGGCATGGAGCCCCATGGTCCCGACTTCATGGCCCGGGGCGATCTTTCCACGCTGATCCCGGTGCCATGGCAGCCGGGCTATGGTCGTATCGTCTGCATCGGTCACGTCAACGGCGAGCCCTGGCCCTTCGACACCCGCTACGTGCTGCAGCAGCAGGTAGAGCGCCTGAAGGACAAGGGCTGGACCCTCAACACCGGCCTGGAACCCGAGTTCAGCCTGTTCCGCCGCGATGCCAGCGGCAAGCTGCAACTGGTGGACGCCTCCGACAACCTCGACAAGCCCTGCTACGACTACAAGGGCCTGTCACGCTCCCGGGAATTCCTCGAACGCCTGACCGAAGCCCTGCAGCCGGTGGGCTTCGACATCTACCAGATCGACCACGAGGACGCCAACGGCCAGTTCGAGATCAACTACACCTACAGCGATGCCATGGAGTCGGCGGACCGCTTCACCTTCTTCCGCATGGCTGCCGGCGAGATCGCCAACGACATGGGCATGATCTGCTCGTTCATGCCCAAGCCCGATCCGAAGCGCGCCGGCAACGGCATGCACTTCCACCTGTCGATCGCCAGCGCCACCAACAAGAACCTGTTCCACGACGCCAGCGACCCGAGCGGCATGGGCCTGTCGAAGCTGGCCTATCACTTCGCCGCCGGCCTGCTCGCCCATGGCCCGGCCCTGTGCGCCTTCGCCGCGCCGACCGTGAACTCCTACAAGCGCCTGGTCGTCGGCCGCTCGCTGTCGGGTTCCACCTGGGCGCCGGCCTTCGTCGCCTTCGGCTCCAACAACCGCTCGGCCATGGTCCGCGTGCCCTATGGCCGTCTCGAATTCCGCCTGCCGGATGCCGGCTGCAACCCGTACCTGGTGACCGCCGCGATCATCGCCGCCGGTCTCGACGGCATCGAGCGCCAGCTGGAGCCGGGCTTCGTCTGCAACGAGAACCTCTACAACCTCAGCCTCGAAGAAATCGCCGCCCGCGGCATCAAGACCCTGCCGCAGTCGCTCAAGGAAGCTACCGACGCCCTGGCCGCAAACCCGCTGTTCCGCGAGGTGCTCGGCGCCGAGATCGTCGATGAGTTCATCCGCCAGAAACGCATGGAGTGGGTGGAGTACAGCCGGCATGTCTCCGACTGGGAGATCCAGCGCTACACCGAATTCTTCTGAGCCACAAGTTTCAAGCTGCAAGCTGCAAGAAAGAGCAGTTCGCGGCGTACCCAAAACTCCGTTCAACACGGACAACTTGCAGCTTGCCGCTTACAGCTTGCTGCCGAACAACGTGAGGCGCTGATTTATGTGCGGAATCGTAGGTCTTTACCTGAAGAAGCCCGAGCTCGAAGGCCAGCTCGGCAAACTGTTCGAACCCATGCTCGAAGCCATGACCGATCGCGGCCCGGACAGCGCCGGCTTCGCCATCTATGGCGATGAAGTGGCCGACGGCTGGGTCAAGCTGACCCTGCAGGCCACCGACGTCGGCTACGACTGGAAGAAACTGATGGGCGAGCTGGAAGGCCGCCTCGGCTGCTCCCTGGACTGGTTCCAGAACGCCAGCGCCGCCGTGCTCAAGGCACACAGCGCCGAGGAACCGGTGCGCGCCGCCCTCGCCGAGCTCGCCCCGGACGTGCGCATCATGAGCGCCGGCCAGAGCATCGAGATCCTCAAGGGCATGGGCCTGCCCCGGGAAATCTCCGAGCGCTTCGGCCTGGCCGGCATGAAGGGCAGCCACATCATCGGCCACACCCGCATGGCCACCGAAAGCGCGGTGACCATGGAAGGCAGCCACCCGTTCTCCACCGGCGCCGACCTGTGCCTGGTGCACAACGGCTCGCTGTCCAACCACTTCCGCCTGCGCCAGGAGCTCAAGCGCGAAGGCATCACCTTCGAGACCGACAACGACACCGAGGTCGCCGCCGGCTACCTGACCTGGCGCCTGCGCCAGGGCGACAGCCTCAAGGAGGCACTGGACAAGTCGCTGGAAGACCTCGACGGCTTCTTCACCTTCGCCATCGGCACCCGCAACGGCTTCGCCGTGATCCGCGACCCGATCGCCTGCAAGCCGGCGATCCTCGCCGAGACCGAGGACTACGTCGCCATGGCCTCCGAATACCAGGCGCTGGCCAGCCTGCCGGGCATCGACAAGGCGAAAGTCTGGGAGCCCGAACCCGCCACCATGTACATCTGGGAACGTGCCTGAGGAGCCCCTTTCATGAAAACCATCGACCTTTCCAGCGCCACGGTGCGTGAACTCAACCAGACCCTGCACGGCGAAGTGCAGGACCGCGAATGGCTGGTCACCCACCCCGACGGCAAGCACAACCTCGCGGTCGGCCTGAACCAGGCCGTGAGCATCGATATCCAGGGGCACGCCGGCTACTACTGCGCCGGGATGAACCAGAAGGCCTGCATCACCGTGCACGGCAACGTCGGCGTCGGCGTGGCCGAGAACATGATGTCCGGCTCGGTACGGGTCAAGGGCAGCGCCTCCCAGGCTGCCGGCGCCACCGCCCATGGCGGGCTGCTGGTGATCGAGGGCGATGCCGGCGCACGCTGCGGGATCTCCATGAAGGGCGTCGACATCGTGGTCGGCGGCAGCATCGGCCACATGAGCTGCTTCATGGCCCAGGCCGGGCGCCTGGTGGTGTGCGGCGATGCCGGCGATGCCCTGGGCGACTCGTTGTACGAGACGCGCATCTACGTCAAGGGCGAGGTCAAGTCGCTGGGCTCGGACTGCATCGAGAAAGAGATGCGCGCCGAGCACATCGCCGAAGTGACCGAGCTGCTCAACCGCGCCGGCTTCGACGAGGATCCGGCGAGCTTCAAGCGCTACGGCTCGGCACGCCAGCTGTACAACTTCAAAGTCGATAACGCATCCGCGTACTGATCCGCGGCGAGGACATTCCCATGAGCGAAAAACACACTCCCGTGCTGCGCGAATCGGCCACCTTCGATCGCCTGACCATCCAGGAAATCCAGCGCGCCGCCGAGACCGGCATCTATGACATCCGTGGCGGCGGCACCAAGCGCAAGCTGCCGCACTTCGACGACCTGCTGCTGCTCGGCGCCTCGGTGTCGCGCTATCCGCTGGAAGGCTATCGCGAGAAATGCGGCACCGACGTGGTCCTCGGCACCCGCTTCGCGAAGAAGCCGATCCACCTGAAGATCCCGGTGACCATCGCCGGCATGAGCTTCGGCGCGCTGTCGGCCAATGCCAAGGAAGCCCTCGGCCGTGGCGCGACCATCGCCGGCACCAGCACCACCACCGGCGACGGCGGCATGACCCCGGAAGAACGCGGGCAGTCGCAGCACCTGGTCTACCAGTACCTGCCGTCGCGCTACGGCATGAACCCGGATGACCTGCGCAAGGCCGACGCCATCGAGATCGTCCTCGGCCAGGGCGCCAAGCCGGGCGGCGGCGGCATGCTGCTGGGGATGAAGGTCACCGAGCGGGTGGCCGGCATGCGCACCCTGCCGATCGGCGTCGACCAGCGCAGCGCCTGCCGTCACCCGGACTGGACCGGCCCGGACGACCTGGCGATCAAGATCGCCGAGCTGCGCGAGATCACCGACTGGGAGAAGCCGATCTACGTGAAGATCGGTGCCAGCCGGCCCTACTACGACGTCAAGCTGGCGGTGAAGGCCGGTGCCGACGTGATCGTGCTCGACGGCATGCAGGGCGGTACGGCCGCGACCCAGGAAGTGTTCATCGAACACGTTGGCATCCCGATCCTGCCGGCCATCCCGCAGGCTGTTCAGGCGCTGCAGGAAATGGGCATGCATCGCCAGGTGCAGTTGATCGTCTCCGGCGGTATCCGCAATGGCGCCGACGTGGCCAAGGCCATGGCCCTGGGCGCTGACGCCGTGGCCATCGGCACCGCGGCGCTGGTGGCGCTGGGCGACAACCACCCGCGTCTGGACGAGGAGCTGAAGAAGATCGGCTCGGCTGCGGGCTACTACGACGACTGGCAGAACGGCCGTGACCCGGCCGGGATCACCACCCAGGATCCGGAGCTGTCCAAGCGCCTTGATCCGGTGGAGGCGGGGCGCCGCCTGGCCAACTACCTGCGGGTGCTGGTGCTGGAAGCGCAGACCATGGCCCGGGCGTGTGGCAAGTCGCACCTGCACAACCTCGATCCGGAGGACCTGGTGGCGCTGACCGTGGAGGCGGCAGCGATGGCACGGGTGCCGCTGGCGGGGACCAGCTGGGTGCCGGGGCAGCAGTACTGATCCCGCGCGATAGATCGATGTGACGCCGGAGCTGGCAAGCCAGCTCCTACGCGTCAGGTGGCTCCGGCAGTAACAACCGGGCAGTCACCGGCAGATGATCGGAGATCTCCAGGGTGTCCTGCTGCACCACCCGGGCATTCACCCGACGCAGCTTCGGACTGTGGAACAGGTAATCCAGGGTCCGGTCCGGCCCTTCCAGGCCTGGATCGTTGGGGAAGTGGGTCAGCCATTGGCCGCGATCAGCCCCGGTGGCCTCGGCATTCGCCGGGATCATCGGGTACTTGTCCCATAACAGGTGCAGCTCGCTGTCTGCCGAATACGACTGGCGCTGCTGGGGCGTGAGCCGGCGATATTGCCCCAGCGGCAGCAGGTTGAAATCCCCGCCCAACAGCCACGGCGTGCCCTGGCGTTCGAACTGATCCACCAGCTTTTCCAGCTCCCGGACCTGCCGGGCTTGCACATCGTCGCCCGGCACATGCTGGGCAAGTTGCGTATTGAGCACCGCCAACTGCCCGCCTTCGCGCAGCGGCAGGTAGCTGACCAGCACCGCTTGTTGTGGCGCGAGCAGGCGGCTCAGGACATTGTCGGACTCACGTGGCAACTGCACCCGCTGCGCTTGCTGGATCGGGTAGCGGCTGAGGGTGGCGAGGGTGCGGCCGACGGCGCCGGCGACATGCCGGTCGGGGACGAACTCGGCTTTCCAGTTCCAGGCCTGCACGGCGCAGGGATAGAGGTCGGCGAGGCGTTCGCGGAGCAGGGCGAGCTGGTCCTGGTAGTCCGTCGCCTTGGCGTCCTTGTCCAGCTCCTGGAGCAGGACGATGTCCGGCTGTTCGGCGCGAATCACCCGGGCCACTTCATCGAGGTTGAAGGCGAGGTCTTCTTCGGTGGGGCGGGTGTCGTCGCCGCGGGCTTCGTCGTACCAGAACACGTAGCGCTTGCCCGCCAGGTACTGCACGTTCCAGGTCATCACCTTCAACTGCTGGCCGGGCGCCAGGGGCGTGCCCGGCCCGCTGCACGCCACCGGCACCTCCTCCAGCGGTTCGGGCCGCCAGCCCGCCTGCGAGGCCAGCAGCCAGAGCAGGACGGCGATCAACAGGAGGAACAGCAGGGCGTTGCGCAGTAGTCGGGTCATCGGGCTCGGGCTGGTCGGGTTTGACGATTGAGCATAGCCCCCGGATTCAGGAGCGTGCCGGCGTGGACTCGCTGATCAGCATGTACAGGCGGAACAGCACCACGGTGCTGAACAACTGCAGGAAGCTGTTGACCACATTGACCAGCAGTTCCAGGACCGGGTTCACCTGCTCTGGCAGCAGGCCGAGGGTGATGCCGTTGAACAGCCACAGCGGCGCCATGATCCCGAGCAGGCAGACGAGGATGCGCCAGAAGTTGCCGTTGACCATCTGGAAGCTCTCGCGCATCGCCGCCATCGGCGCGCGGCCTTGCAGCACCAGCAGGTACTCGGCGAACACCAGGTTGGTCATCACCCAGATGCCGGGCAGGATGAACAGCGATATACCGGCCATGATCAGCAGCGAGCTGAGCATCACCAGCAGGGCGAACGATGGCCACAGTTGCAGGGCACGGGCCAGCAGGTTGCGCTTGAGCGGTTCGTGGCCGTCGCTGCGGGCGTCGAGGTAGAGGATCAGGGCGGCGCTGTAGAGCGGGTAGAAGAGCAGGCCCACCAGCAGGCCGTAGCCCATCGAGGCGTTTTCCCCCAGCTGGCTGTAGAGCAGCTGGGTGCAGAGGGCTTCGAGGATCACCAGCGGCAGGCACAGGCCGGCGATGCTGACCAGGTGGCGGCGGAAGAAGTACAGCGAGTCGCGCAGAACGGTGAGGGGATTCATGGGTCTATTTCGGAGTCCGGAGCAGGCGCTCACTTTAGCTCAGGGGCCGAAGCTGAACAAAGTTTCATGCGCCCCCGCATTGAAACGGCGATGCTTGTCCCTATGTTCGCTGCAACCCGTACACCAGAGAGGTCGCGTCATGAATAACGAAGAACGGAACCTGATCGATGGCCTGTTCACCCGGCTGCGCCAGGCCGAAGCCGAAGGCGCCCCGCGCGATGCCGAGGCCCAGGGGCATATCGCCGGACTCGTTCAGCAGCATGCTGTCGCGCCTTACTACATGGCCCAGGCGATCCTGGTCCAGGAAGCGGCGCTCAAGCGTCTCGACCAGCAGAACCGCCAGCTCCAGGCCGAACTGGCCGAGGCCCGGGCCAAAACTGCGGCGCCTGCACAGCAGGGCGGTGGTGGCTTCCTGTCGAGCATCTTCGGTTCCAGCGCGCGACCGGCGCCGAGCCAGCCGGTAACGCCGCCGCCGTCCAGTGGTGGTGGCTGGCGTGATGGTCCCGGTGTGGCACCGCAGTCCAACTGGGGCGCACCACCGCCTCAAGCCCAGGCCGCTCCGGCGCGCGGCGGGGCCAGCAGCTTCCTCGGCGGCGCCCTGCAGACCGCGGCCGGCGTGGCGGGCGGGGTGATGCTGGCGCAAGGCATCAGCAGCCTGTTCCATCACAATTCGCAGCCGGAGGAAATCGTCGAGGTGATCAAGGAAGAGCCGGCCCAGGTCAGTGACCAGGGTGGATGGAACGATGACAGCCAGCGGTATGTGGCCGATGACAGCAGCAGTTATGGCGATGATGGTGGTGGGTTCTTCTCCGACGATGACTACGTCTGAGGATCTTCATTGCTCTTGAGGGCCCTATCGCTGGCTTGCCAGCGATGAGGCCGTCATACTTCCCCCTTTGCCACCCAAGGCCCGGTCTCGAAGGAGGGGTTTAGTGAAGAAAATCGCGCTGTTCGTCGACGTCCAGAACCTCTACTACACCGTGCGCCAGGCCTATGGCTGCCATTTCAACTACGCCGCCTTCTGGTCTGCCGTCAGCCGTGACGGCGAGATCGTCGAGGCCTTCGCCTATGCCATCGACCGTGGCGACAGCAAGCAGCAGCAGTTCCAGCAGATCCTCCGCAACCTCGGCTTCACCGTGAAGCTCAAGCCCTACATCCAGCGCAGCGACGGCTCGGCCAAGGGCGACTGGGACGTGGGCATCACCCTCGACGTGGTGGACGCCGCCGCCCGGGTCGACCAGGTGGTCCTGGCCTCCGGCGACGGTGATTTCGACCTGCTCCTGGAACGGGTGATCCAGCGCCACGGCGTCGAGGCGGTGGCCTACGGCGTGCCGGGCCTGACCGCCAACTCGCTGATCCGCGCCGCCAGTCGCTACGTGCCCATCGAAGGCGCGCTTCTGCTCAAGCATTGAGGTTTTTCTTGGAACGTATCGCCGTCATCGACTTCGAAACCACCGGCATCACCCCCGGCGCCGGCTGCCGCGCCACTGAAGTGGCGGTGGTCATGCTGGAACAGGGGCGCATCGTCGAGCGCTACCAGAGCCTGATGAACGCCGGCGTGCCGGTACCGGCCTTCGTCGCCGGGCTCACCGGCATCACCACGGCGATGCTGCGCAGCGCGCCACCGGTCGACCGGGTGATGAACGAGGTCGCCGAATTCGTCGGCAGCACGCCGCTGCTGGCGCACAACGCCGCCTTCGACCAGAAGTTCTGGGACTACGAACTGGGCCGCATCGGCCGCAGCCGCAGCCAGTCCTTCGCCTGTTCGCTGCTGCTGTCGCGGCGCCTGCTGCCCGCCGCGCCGAACCACAAGCTTGGCACCCTGACCCGCTGGGCCGGGCTGCCCGACACCGGCACCGCGCACCGGGCCATGGCCGATGCGGAAATGGCCGCCAACCTGCTCCAGCACCTGGTCGGCGAACTGCGTGGCACCCACGGCCTGCAGCAGCTCGACCACGCCTTCCTGTGCAAGCTGCAGAAAGTCCCCGCCGCCAAGTTCCGCGAGGCCTTGCTCAAGCACCGTTAGTCTTTTTCTCCAGTTGCCCCAGCGGCACCCGCCGCTCCACGGCGCTGGAGAGAATGATCGAGGTCTTGCTGAAACCGAACTGCGCCACGCGGTTGATCAGCTCTTCCAGCTCCGGCATCGAACCCACCGCCGCCTGCATGATCACGCAGGGATCGCCGGTGACCCGGTGGCATTCGGTGAGCTGGGGAATCTGCGTCAGGGCTTCGTAGGCCTGCTGGTTGCCGTGGCTGGCCAGGCGCAGCTCGATCACGCACTGGATCGGCAGGCCGATCTTGCTCATGTCGACCTTGGCCTGGTAGCCGGTGATCACGCCGCTGGCTTCCAGCTTCGCCACCCGTTCCGCCACCGCCGGCGCAGAGAGGTTCACCGTGCGCGCCAGCTGGGCGAAGGAGGCGCGGCCGTTCTCCAGGAGGGCGGCGAGGAGCATGCGATCGTACTTGTCCATCGAAGTCTCGTTAAAACAAAGGAAAAGGGTCGAAAGAACCGTGCTTTCGAAAGCCAGGGTGCTCGATAAGCGTTTTTTGAAACTTAATTTTACCGGTAAAGCTTCTTAAACTTTAAGTTACAACTACTCAGATTCGAGCCCCCCATGCCTGCCTCCCGTCGTTTTCCCTGGATGTTGATCGTTGCCTTTATCGCGTTGTACCTGGTCTGGGGGTCTACCTACCTGGCCATTCGAATCGGCGTGGAGTCCTGGCCGCCGATGCTGATGGCGGGCACCCGTTTCATCATCGCCGGGGGACTGATGTACGGCTTCCTGCGCTGGCGCGGGGTGCCGGCGCCGACCTGGCAGCAATGGAAGGCAGCAGGGGCCATCGGTTTCCTGCTGCTCAGTTGCGGCAACGGCGGGGTGACGGTGGCCGAGCATGCTGGCGTCGCCTCGGGCGTGGCAGCGCTGGCGGTGGCCACGGTGCCGCTGTTCACCCTGCTGTTCGGCCTGCTCTGGGGACACCGCAACACCCGCCTGGAATGGGCCGGGATCTTCATGGGCCTGGCCGGTATCGCCCTGCTCAACCTCGGCTCTAACCTGCAGGCCAGCCCGCTGGGTGCGGCGCTGATCCTGTTCGCAGCGGCGTCCTGGGCCTTCGGCTCGGTGTGGAGCAAGAGCCTGCCGTTGCCCCAGGGCCCGATGGCCAGTGCCGCGGAAATGCTGGTGGGCGGCGTGGTCCTGCTGGCCGGCAGCTTCTTCAGCGGCGAACGCCTGACCCAGATGCCCACGGCCGCGGGCTGGGGCGCGCTGGCCTACCTGGTGGTGTTCGGTTCGATCATCGCCTTCAGCGCCTACATGTACCTGCTCAAGCACGTGCGTCCGGCGGCGGCCACCAGCTATGCCTACGTCAACCCGGCGGTGGCGGTGCTGCTGGGGATTCTGTTCGCCGGCGAAACCATCGGCGCCGAGGAATGCCTGGCCATGGCGGTGATCATCGGCGCGGTGGTGCTGATCGGTATTCCGCAGTGGCGCAAGGCGCCGCAGGCTCCGGTGATCGAAGGCGAGATGTCCGGCACTCGGTGATCGTCGGCGAACAGGGTAAACTCCGCGCCATTGCACGATTTCCCCTGATGGTATTGCCATGACATTCGCCAAACTCGGCCTGATCGAACCGCTGCTGCGCGCCCTCGAAAGCCTGAACTACAACACCCCGACGCCGGTCCAGGCCCAGGCGATTCCCGCCGTGCTGGCCGGCCGCGACCTGATGGCCGCGGCCCAGACCGGCACCGGCAAGACCGCCGGCTTCGCCCTGCCGCTGCTGCAGCGCCTGACCCTGGAAGGCGCCCAGGTCGCCAGCAACTCGGTGCGCGCGCTGGTGCTGGTGCCGACCCGTGAACTGGCCGAGCAGGTCCACGCCAACATCCGCGAGTACGCCGAGCACCTGCCGCTGCGCACCTACGCGGTGTATGGCGGGGTCAGCATCAACCCGCAGATGATGAAGCTGCGCAAGGGCATCGACCTGCTGGTGGCGACCCCGGGCCGCCTGCTCGACCTGTTCCGCCAGAACGCGGTGAAGTTCAACCAGCTCCAGGCCCTGGTGCTGGACGAGGCCGACCGCATGCTCGACCTCGGTTTCGCCGAAGAGCTGCGAGCGATCTACGCCGCGTTGCCGGTGAAGCGCCAGACCCTGCTGTTCTCCGCCACCTTCTCCGACGAGATCCGCCTGATGGCCGGGCAGATGCTCAGCGATCCGCTGAGCGTCGAGGTCAGCCCGCGCAATGTCACCGCCAGCACCGTGAAGCAGTGGATCGTCACGGTGGACAAGAAGCGCAAGACCGAGCTGTTCTGCCACCTGCTGCGCAAGCAGCGCTGGGGCCAGGTGCTGGTGTTCGCCAAGACCCGCAATGGCGTCGACCAGTTGGTGGAGCGCCTGGTGGGCATGGGCATCAATGCCGATGGCATCCACGGCGACCGTCCGCAGGCGACCCGTCAGCGCGCGCTGGACAGTTTCAAGGCGCGGGAAGTGCAGATCCTGGTGGCCACCGACGTGGCGGCGCGCGGGCTGGATATCGATGATTTGCCGCTGGTGGTGAACTTCGATCTGCCGATCGTGGCCGAGGACTATATCCACCGTATTGGCCGGACCGGCCGGGCGGGGAATACCGGCGAGGCGTTGTCGCTGGTCTGTGCGGATGAAGTGCAGTTGCTCTCGGCGATCGAGACCCTGACCCGCAAGACCCTGCCGCGTCATGACGAGCCGGGCTTCGAGCCGGATCACCGGGTGCCGGTGACCGATGCCAGCGGGCAGATCCTGAAGAAGCCGAAGAAACCGAAGAAGCCCAAGCAGGGCGGGGCCAAGGGTAACCTGGGGCGCTGGGTGGACAGCGGTGATGCGCCGGTGGCGGCCAAGCCGGTGCGCAAGGTGCCGGCCTTCAATACCGGGCCGAAAAAGCGCAAGCCCTGAGATTCCTGGGGCCGCTTTGCGGCCCATCGCGGGTGAACCCGCTCCCACAAAGATTGCGTGCACCGCCAAACCTGTGGGAGCGGGTTTACCCGCGATGAGGCCGGTAACGGCAACCCATCACTTGCGGCCCAGCCACTCCAGCAGCCCCAACCCCGCCTTCCTGCCACTGGCAAAGCAGGCCGTCAGCAGATACCCCCCGGTCGGCGCCTCCCAGTCCAGCATCTCCCCGGCACAGAACACTCCCGGCACCTGCTTCAGCATCAACCCCTCATCCAGCGCCTCGAACTTCACCCCACCCGCCGTACTGATCGCCTCATCCAGCGGTCGCGTCCGCACCAACTCAATGGGCAGGGCCTTGATCGCCGCCGCCAGTTTCTGCGGATCTGCGAACACCTCCGGCTCGGTCAGCTCGCGCAGCAACGAAGCCTTCACCCCATCCAGCCCCAACTGCCCATGCAGATGCTTGGCCATCGACCGCGACCCGCGAGGCTTGGCCAAGGCGGCCGCAATCTTGTCCACAGGCTTGCTCGGCAACAGGTCCAGCAACAGCGTGGCGCGGCCCTCGCGGTTGATGGTCTCGCGAATCAGCGCCGACCAGGCATACACCAGGCTGCCTTCCACCCCGGTCTCGGTCAGCACGAACTCCCCAGGCCGCGGTTCATGCCCCGGCAGGCTCAGGGCAATGTTCTTCAACGGCGCCCCGGCAAACTTCTGCTTGAGCAGATCGCTCCACGCCGCCACTTCGAAACCGCTATTGGACGCCTGCAACGGAGCGATATCCACAGCCCGTTCGGCTAGCCATGGCAACCACGCCCCGTCCGAACCCAGGCGTGCCCAACTGCCACCGCCCAGCGCCAGCACCACCGCGTCGGCCTTCACTGCCAATTCGCCCTGTGGATAACCGATCCGCAGGCTGCCATCGGCATTCCAGCCCAGCCAACGGTGCCGGGTGTGGATAACCACCCCGGCGTCGCGCAGGCGCTTGAGCCAGGCGCGCAGCAGCGGCGCGGCTTTCATGTCGGTGGGGAAGACCCGGTCGGAAGTGCCGACGAAGGTACTTATCCCCAGGCCATGAATCCATTCGCGCAGGGTGTCGGCGTCGAAGTCGTCGAGCAGCCCGGCGATTTCGCCGGCGCGCTCGGCATAGCGGGAGATGAAGGCCGGCTTGGGCTCGGAGTGGGTAATGTTCATGCCACCGACCCCGGCCAGCAAAAACTTGCGCCCCACGGACGGCATGGCGTCGTACAGATCGACCCGCACCCCGGCCAGGCTGAGGACTTCGGCCGCCATCAGGCCGGCGGGACCGCCTCCGATAATGGCGACGTGGGCGGGGGCGGTGGAGCGGGAATCGGTCATGGCGGCGGCAGGCTGGGGATAAGTGAGCCGGCCATTCTACCCGAGGCGCAGCGCACTGTACAAAAAACGCTCAGGTGCCGCGCAGCCCCGGATTTACGAGGGGAAACGGGCTTTCCCGCAGGTTATCCACAAGCGGTTCCACAGTCATTGTGGGTAATCCAGCACCTGTTGCGCGCAGTGATGGAGGATGCCGTGGCGCCGGGCCAGGGCTTCGCGGTCCTTGCTGTAGCCGCCGCCGATCACTCCCACCACCGGGATATCCCGGCCCAGGCAATGGCGCAGCACGCAGGTATCGCGGGCGGCGACGCCTTCGTCGGTGAGTTGCAGGTAGCCCAGGGCGTCGTCCTTGTGCACGTCGACCCCGGCGTCGTACAGCACCAGGTCGGGCTGGTACAGCGGCAGCAGGTAGTTCAGGGCGTCGTCCACCACCTTCAGGTACTCGGCATCGCCCATGCCGCGGTGCAGCGGGATGTCCCAGTCGCTGCGGGCCTTGCGCACGGGGAAGTTCTGCTCGCAGTGCAGCGACACGGTGATGGCTTCCGGGGTGTGTTCGAGGATCCGCGCGGTGCCGTCGCCCTGGTGCACGTCGCAGTCGAAGATCAGCACCCGGTGCACCCGGCCGGCTTCCAGCAGGTAGCGGCTGATCACCGCGAGGTCGTTGAAGATGCAGAAGCCCGCCGGGTGATCGTAGTGGGCGTGGTGGGTACCGCCGGCCAGGTGGCAGGCGATGCCGTGCTGCAGGGCCAGCTCGGCGGTCAGCAGCGAACCGCCCACGGCGCGCACGGTGCGCCGGGCCAGGGCTTCGCTCCAGGGCAGGCCGAGGCGGCGCTGGTCCTCGCGGGACAGATCGCCGTTCATGTAGCGTTCGATATAGGCGCGGTCATGGGCCAGGGCGAGGATATCGTTGGGGCAGATCTGCGGACGCTGCAGCTCGGCATCGGTGGTCAGTCCGCTGGCGATCAGGTGATCGTGGAGCAGGCGGAACTTGTCCATCGGAAAGCGGTGTCCGGGGGGAAACTCCGGGCTGTAGTCGTCGTGATAAACAAGGGGCAGGCGCATGGCGGGTCCGGCGGTGGGCACCGGGGAATCTTGCCAGTTGCCCGGCGGGCAGCGCCAGCATTGCCTGCCTACGCTGTAGACTGCGAGACCAAGGACCGTGGAGCCCTCGATGACGCCGATACTCGAACTGGAAAGTGCGCGCCTGGTAATGCGCCAATGGCAGGACGACGACCTGAAGGAGTTCGCCGCACTGTGCGCCGACCCGCAGGTGATGCGCTACTTTCCCGCGCCGCTGAGCCGGCTGGAGAGCGCCGCCCTGATCGGCCGCATCCGCGGCCATTTCGCCGAATACGGCTACGGCCTGTGGGCGCTGGAGCGCAAGGACACCGGTGCCTTCATCGGCATGACCGGCCTGCTCAACGTCAATTTCGACGCCGACTTCGCCCCGGCGGTGGAGATCGGCTGGCGCCTGGCCCGTCGCCACTGGGGCCTGGGTTTCGCCAGCGAGGCGGCCTGGACCAGCCTGCGCTGCGCCTTCGCCCAGCTTGGCCTGCAGGAGGTGGTGTCGTTCACCTCCCGCGACAACCTGGCGTCGCAGAAGGTCATGCAGGCCATCGGCATGCGGGCCGACCCGGCCGGTGATTTCGAGCACCCCAGGCTCGCGCCCGGCGACCCGTTGCGTCCCCATGTGCTGTACCGCATCGACCGCGCCCAGTGGCAGGCCACCTTGCGCGGCTGAATCAGCGAACATACAGGCCAGTAATGGCAAACCCTGTATCATTTGCCGCCTGGGCCTTGCTTTGGAGAATCTCGAATGAGCCATGTGTTGGACGATCTGGTCGATCTGTTGAGTCTGGAAGCGATCGAGGAAAACCTCTTCCGCGGCCGTAGCCAGGACCTGGGCTTCCGCCAGCTCTACGGTGGCCAGGTGCTTGGCCAGTCGCTGTCGGCGGCCAGCCAGACGGTCGAGGAGGCGCGTCATGTGCACTCCCTGCATGGCTACTTCCTGCGTCCGGGTGATGCCAGCATGCCGGTGGTCTACTCGGTGGACCGCGTGCGCGATGGCGGCAGCTTCAGCACCCGGCGGGTGACGGCGATCCAGAAGGGCAACCCGATCTTCACCTGCAGCGCTTCGTTCCAGTACGACGAGGAAGGCTTCGAGCACCAGGGCCAGATGCCCGACGTGGTCGGCCCGGAGAACCTGCCGTCGGAAGTGGAGATTGCCCGGTCCATGGCCGACAGGCTGCCCGAGCACATCCGCGAGAAGATCCTCTGCGCCAAGCCTATCGAGGTGCGCCCGGTCACCGAGCGCGACCCCTTCAATCCCAAGCCAGGCGACCCGGTGAAATACGCCTGGTTCCGCGCCGACGGCACCCTGCCGGACTCCCAGGCGCTGCACAAGTACATGCTCGCCTACGCCTCGGACTTCGGCCTGCTGACCACCTCGCTGATGCCCCATGGCAAGTCGGTTTGGCACAAGGACATGCAGGTCGCCAGTCTCGACCATGCCCTGTGGTTCCACGGCAACCTGCGCGCCGACGAGTGGCTGCTGTATGCGATGGACAGCCCGTGGGCCGGCAATGGCCGCGGGTTCTCCCGTGGCAGCATCTTCAACCGCGCCGGGCAACTGGTGGCCTCGTCTTGCCAGGAAGGCTTGATCCGTCATCGGAAGGACTGGGCATGAGTCTCGCCGGGATTCGCCACTGGGTGTTCGACATGGACGGCACCCTGACCGTGGCCGTGCATGATTTCGCCGCGATCCGCGTGGCGCTGAACATTCCGCCTGAAGACGACATCCTCACCCACCTGGCCGCCTTGCCGGCGGAAGAAGCGCAGGCCAAGCATGCCTGGCTGCTGGAGCACGAGCGCGACCTGGCGATCGCCTCGCAGCCGGCGGTGGGCGCGGTGGAGCTGGTGCGGGAACTGGCTGGGCGGGGTGTGCAACTGGGCATCCTGACCCGCAATGCCCGCGAGCTGGCGCATGTCACCCTGGAGGCCATCGGCCTGGCGGACTGCTTCCCGGTGGACAGCATTCTCGGCCGTGACGAAGCGCCGCCGAAGCCGCATCCGGGTGGCTTGTTGAAGCTGGCCGAAGCCTGGGCGGTGGATCCGGCGGAGATGGTGATGGTGGGGGATTACCGCTTCGACCTGGATTGCGGGCGGGCGGCGGGGACGCGGACGGTGCTGGTGAACCTGCCGGACAACCCGTGGCCGGAGCTGACGGACTGGCATGCGGCGGATTGCCGGGCGTTACGGGATTTGCTGTCCTAGCGGGGGCGTTGTGGGTGGCCCGCTCATAGAACAACACATAACTCATTGATCAGCACGGACGGCGTGGGAGCGGACTCATCCGCGATTGGCCGCGAAGCGGCCATAAAACCGGTATCCCGGGTGTGTCAGGAAAACTTGGGACTCAGGTTTTACGACGGCTTTCGCCGCCGATCGCGGATGAATCCGCTCCCACGCCGATCGCGGCGTACTTGCGGTCAGGGGTTCGCGTCTAGAAATCCCACCGCGTGGTCAGCGTCAGGTTGCGCGGTTCGCCATACCAGGTCGTGTCGAAGTTCCCCAGCCCGCTCAGGTAGCGCTTGTCGAACACGTTGTTGGCATTGAGCGCCACACTCAGGTGCTCGTTGTGCTGGTAGCGCGCCATCAGGTCCACCAGCGTGTAGCCGCCTTGCTTGATCAGCGTGTAGTCGTTGGCCGTCGGGCTCCAGATCTTCCCGTAGAACGCACTCTGCCAGTTCAATCCACCACCCACGGTAACCCGCTCCAGCGCGCCGGGCAGGCGGTAGGTGCTGAACAGCCGCACCAGGTGCTCCGGCTTGGTGGTGCTCATCGGGAAGCCGAACATGCGCTGCTCGTCGGCATCGCGAGTACGGGCATAGGTGTAGCCGGCACCGACATTCCAGCCCTCCAGCGGCTCGCCGGCCACCTCCAGTTCCACGCCCTTGGTGGTCGCCCCTTCAATTGCTTCGTAGATGCCTTCGTTGGTCAGCGGGTTGGTGCCGATCGACTGCGCGACGTTGTCCTGCTCGATGCGGAACAGCGCCAGGCTGGCATTCAGCTTGCCACCGAGGAACGCCGCCTTGAGCCCGGTCTCGTAGCTCTTGCCTTCCACCGGATCGAGGGTCGCGCCGTTGCTGTCCTTGTAGGTCTGCGGCTGGAAGATCGTGGTGTAGCTGGCGTACACCGACCAGGTCTGGTCGAGGTCATACACCACGCCGGCATAGGGCGTGACCACGCCGTGCTGCTTGTAGCCGGCCTGACTGTCCGGGAAGCTCGGGTTGAGGCCGTCGTAGTCGTAATTGTCGTCGTACTTGAAGGTGCTGACCCGGGTACCGAGGATCACCGACAGGTCATCCACCGGCTTCAACCGCGTCGCCACGTAGGCGCCGTTCTGCCGTTTGTTCTGCTCGTACTTGCCGTTCTTCGGGAAGTCCGGCACGGCGACGTCGCCGCGCCAGTCGTAGATGCTCCCCGGGACCATGGCGAACAGGCTGGTGTCGTAGGTGGCGCCGGTCTGGCGTGAGGTCGAGCTGTTGAAGCCCACCACCAGGTCATGCTCGCGCCCCAGCAGGGTGAACGGGCCGGACAGGTTCAGGTCGGCGTTGTTCTGCACCCGGTGGCCTTCCCAGCGTCCCCAATAGAAGAACATGCCTTCGCCCGTGGCGCGGTCCGGGTTGCCGCCGCTGGCCGAGGCCAGGCGGGTGTCGTGGTCGGACTGCATCTGGTTGAGGCTGAGCTTCAGCGTCCAGTCGTTGGCCAGGGCCTGTTCCAGGCTGGCGAAGTAGGTGCGGCTCTGGAAGTCGCGGCGGCTCCAGTCGGCGCCGGGGTTGAACGAGCGCGAGAAGTCGGTACGCGTGCCATCGGCGAAGAACACCGGGTTGCCGGTCCAGGAGGTGCCCCGCGGCGTGGTGGTCTGCTGGTCGATGCCCACCGTGAGCAGGGTGTCCGGGCTCAGGTCGGCTTCGAGGATGCCGTACCACACGTCCTTCTTCTGCTGGTAATGGTCCTGGTAGCCATTTCCGTCCTGCCTGGCGCCGACGAAGCGCCCGCGCAGGTTGCCGCTGGCGGTCAGCGGACCGGAGATGTCGCCTTCGCCGCGGTAGTTGTCCCAAGAACCGGCACTGCCGGTCAGCGAGGCCTGGAACTGTGCGGTGGGCTTCTTGCGGATCAGGTTGACCGTGGCCGACGGATCGCCCGAGCCGGTCATCAGGCCGGTAGCGCCCTTGAGCACCTCGACGCGGTCGTAGGTGGCCATGTCGACATGGGTCACGCCCTCGTCGTAGACCCCGTCATACACACTGTTGACCCCATCGAACTGGTAGTTGGTGATCACCAGGCCGCGGCTGGAGAACTCGCTGCGGTCGCTGTCGTAGGTCTGCCGGGACACCCCCGGGGTGGTACGCAACACGTCGGCGATGGTGGTGGCCGCCTGGTCGTCGATGCGCTGGCGGGTGACCACGGTGACCGACTGCGGCGTCTCGCGGATCGACAACGGCAGCTTGGTGGCGGTGCGGGTCGCGCCCGTGGTGTAGCTGCCGGAGTGCTCGGTGGTTTCGCCGAGGGACTGGCCGTCGATGCTGGTGGCGTCGAGCTCGACGGTGCTGCCGTCGCCGCCGGGCACCAGCACGTAGCCGCCGTTGGACTGGCGCTGGACCCGCAGCCCGCTGCCGGCGAGCAGGCGCGCCAGGCCGTCTTCCACGCTGTAGTTGCCCTGCAGCCCCGGCGACTGCCGACCCTGGGTCTGCCGCGCATCGAACGACAGGGTGATCCCGGCACGGGTGGCGAACAGGCTCAGCACCGTGCCCAGCGGGCCCGCGGCGATCTGGAACTGCTGGCTCGCGGTCTGCGCTGCAACCTGGGTGGGCAGGGCGACCAGCAGGCCGGCGCCCACCGGCAGGCCGAACAGCGCCAGGCGGGTGGCATGCAGCAGGGAGCGGGGCGCGCGCGGGAGGAACGGGGGCATGCGGTGTTTCCTTTCGGTGACGGGGCGGAAGACGGCGCTCAAGGCCGGGGTTACTTCCGTAGCCGTTCTGCCGGGGAAAAATGGCCACCCCTGTGGCGAAAATATTTTCAGGCGGCCTCGATGCTCACCCAGTAGCGGGTCATGAAGCGCACGCGGACCGGCAATGAGGTGCTGAGGTTGTCCAGCAGCGTGTCGGTATCGGCGATGGGGAAGGCGCCGGTCAGGCGCAGGTCGGCCACGCTGGCATCGCAGCGCACCACGCCAGGCCGGTAGCGGCGCAGCTCGACGACGAAGTCGGCCAGGCGCCAGTCGATCACGCTGAGCATGCCCTGGGTCCAGGCATCGGCACCGGGGGCGATGGCGGCGACGGCGGTGAAGCCCTGGCGGTCGAGTTGCACGCTGTGCCCGGCGTCCAGGCGCAGAAGCGTGTCGGGCCGGGCTCGGGGGCGGATCTCCACCGCGTGCTGCTGCACGCTGATGCGGCTGCAGCCATCGGCGCTGTATACGCAGAAGCGCGTACCGAGGGCGCGCACCTGGCCTTCGCCGGTCTGCACCAGGAAGGGCCTGGCCTGCGCATCGCTGCCGGTCTGCACGCTGATTTCGCCATGGTGCAGGACCAGCAGGCGCTGGCCGGCGTCAAAGCGGATATCCAGGGCGCTGTCGGTATTGACCTGCAACTGGCTGCCATCGGCGAGGGTCAGGCGGCGCAATTCGCCCTTGCCGGTGCGCACGTCGGCCAGCAGGGCCTGGCCCGTGTCGCTGTGGCGCAGGCCCCAGCCGCTGGCGCCGGCGGCGAGCAGCAGGGCCAGGGTCTTGAGCACCGCACGGCGTCGCGCGCGCAGGCCCGTGAGGGTCGGCAGGGCGACCTCGGCCGGTAGCTGGCCGATGCGCGTCTGCACTTTTTCCACCCGGGCCCAGGCGCGGGCATGGGCGGGGTTCTGTTCCAGCCAGTGCTGCCAGGACTGCAACAGGCGCGGATCGGGCGTGCCGGCGTTGAGGCGGACGTACCACTGGGCGGCGGCTTCGAGGACCTGCAGGTCGAGCGGCGCGGTCATTTCAGTCGTCCGTCAGCAGCAGGCAGTGGGTCATGGCGCGGGCCAGGTGCTTCTTCACCGTGTTCAGCGAAACGCCCAGGCGTTCGGCGGTGGCGGTGTAGGTCAGGCCTTCGAGCTGGACCGCGAGGAAGATGTTGCGCGTGCGTTCGCCGAGGCCGTCCAGCAGGGTGTCCACCGCCACCAGGGTCTCCAGGATCAGCAGGCGGGTTTCCGGCGAGTCGAAGGTCTGCTCCGGACGCAGGGCGAGTTCGTCGAGGTAGGCCTGCTCCACGGCGCGCCGGCGAAAGCGGTCGACCATCAGTGCGTGGGCGATGGAGCCCAGGTAGCTGCGCGGCTCGCGAATGGTCTGGGCGTTGCGCGCATTGAGCACGCGGATGAAGGTGTCCTGGGCCAGGTCGGCGGCGTCGCTGGCATTGCCCAGGCGGGCGCGCAGCCAGTTCTTCAGCCAGCCGTGGTGTTCGCTGTACAGCACATGCAGGGCGGCGTTTTCGGAGGTGGACATGGGCGGGTCGAGGGGTAATTGATAATTAGTCGCAATATTGTGAGCTCTTGGTCGATTCTGCAAGCGCCTGTACTTGACCCTTTCCGATAGCGAACCAAGAATTCACCGACATTCGCAACGGATCGATGAGGGAACAGCATGAGCAAGGCCATCTACGTCCAACCCGGCGGCGGCTACGACAAGGTCGTGGTCGGCCGCAGCGAAGCGCCAGTCCCGGCGGCCGGGGAGATCACCGTGCGCCTGCACGCCAACTCCCTCAACTATCACGACTTCGCCGTGGTCAGCGGCATGTGGGGCCCGAGAGCGCCGCGCATTCCCATGGCCGATGGCGCCGGCGAGGTGATCGCGGTGGGCGAGGGCGTCAGCGAGTTCGCCGTGGGCGATGGGGTGGTCAGCACCTTCTTCCCCGACTGGCTCGACGGCCAGCCGCTGGTGGAAGGCTTCGCCACGGTGCCCGGCGACGGCATCGACGGCTATGCCCGCGAGGTGGTGACCGCCCGCGCGACGTCCTTCACCCGCGCGCCCAAGGGCTACAGCCACGCCGAAGCCGCGACCCTGACCACCGCCGGCCTCACCGCCTGGCGTGCGCTGATGGCCGACGACTCGCTCAAGCCCGGTGATTCGGTGCTGGTGCAGGGCACCGGTGGCGTGTCGATCTTCGCCCTGCAGTTCGCCAAGGCGGCGGGTGCCACGGTGATCGCCACGTCGTCCAGCGACGAGAAGCTGGAACGTCTCAAGACCCTCGGCGCCGACGAGGTGATCAACTACCGCAGCACGCCGGAGTGGGGCGAGAAAGTGCGCGCCCTGACCGACAACCGTGGCGTGGATCATGTAATCGAGGTGGGTGGCCCGGCGACCCTGGAGCAGTCGATGACGGCGGTGCGCATCGGCGGGCATGTGTCGATGATCGGCATCCTCACCGGCGTTGCCGGGCAGTTGCCGCTGGTCCAGGCGCTGGTGCGGCAGATCCGCCTGCAGGGCGTGCTGGTGGGCAGCCGGGCGCAGCAGCAGGCGATGATCCGCGCCATCGATGCCAATGGCCTGCGCCCGGTGGTGGACAAAGTGTTCGAGCTGGAGCAGATCGTCGAGGCGTTCCAGTACCAGGAAAGCAACCGGCACTTCGGCAAGATCTGCCTGGGGTTCTAGACCGTCATCGCCGGCGTTGCCGGCGATGACGCCTCCCTATCAGAACGCGTAGGTCGCCGACAGGATCGCCGAACGTGCGTCCCCGTACTCGATCGCCGAGGACCGTGCCGCCGTGCCGTTCTGCTGGCGCACGCGCTCGACATAGTCCTTGTCGAACAGGTTGTTCACGTTCAGCTGCAGGTCCAGGTTCTCGTTGACCTTGTAGGCAACCATGGCGTTGTGCACCCAGTAGTCCGGCAGCTTGGCGGTGGTGCTGGAGCTGACGTTGCGCTCGCTGACGTAACGCGCGCCATACCCCAGGGTCCAGCCGGCCGGCAACTGGTAGGTGGTCCACAGGTTCAGCGAGCGCGGCGGCGTGTTGCCCAGGGCCTGGCCCTCACGGGCGATGCCGGCGGCGGTGTCGGCGGCCTTGAGGGTCTCGCTGTCGAGGAAGGTGTAGTTGGCGAATACGTCCCAATGCTCGGTGACATGCCCGGTCACGCCGACTTCCACACCCTGCACGCGCTGCTTGCCGGCCAGTTGGGTCGAGCCGTCGGCCATGGTTTCCCGGGCGTTGTCCTTGGTCACGCGGAAGATCGCCGCGTCCAGTTCCAGGCGCTTGTCCAGCAGCTCCCACTTGGTGCCCAGTTCCCAGGTCTCGTTCTTTTCCGGCTCGACGTTCTCGGTGGTCGCACTCAGGCCGCCACCGCTGGACGCCAGGCTTTCCGCGGAGGGGTTGAACGAGTTGCCCCAGGCCAGGTAGATGCGGCCGTTCTCGGCCGGCTTGTAGACCAGGCCGGCACGCCCGCTGACCTTGTCGTCATTGGACTCGAAGGTGCTGGTGCGCACATGGCTCGCCGAGTAGCCATGGGCTTCGCCTTCGAAGCGGTCGTAGCGCAGGCCGAGGTTGAGGTCCCATTGCTCGTGCAGGGCGATGGTGTCGAAGACGTAGAGCGCCTTGTTGGTCAGCTCGGTCTCGGTGTAGCCGCTGACGGTCTTCGGCGCCGGGCCGTTCCAGTGGCCTGGCGGGTTGCTCAGGTCATAGCCGGTGCTCGGGTACAGCGAGGTACCCAGGCCGTGGTTGTAGGTCTTGAGGTCGAGGGTCTCGCGGGAGATTTCCGCGCCCGCCACCACGTCGTGGCGCATGCCCAGCACGTCGAAGTTGCCGATCAGGTTGGTCTGGTTGATCCACATCTCGGTGGTGGCGTCGCGGCCGTAGGCCTGTGGCCCGGCGGGCAGGTAACGGCCGGCAGGCACGCCGACGGTGTTGACGTGGGACGCCGAGACCACGGTATCGCGCGCCACCTGGCTGTAGCGGGTGAGGTTCTGCAGGCGCAGGTTGTCGTTGAAGTCGTGTTCCAGGTTGGCGGTGAAGGAACTCTGTTCGATCTCTTCCTTGTCCAGGTTCTTCCAGCCGAAGTAGCTCTCGCGGTCGACGCCTGCGAGTTTCTTGCCGTCCAGGGCCGGGACGCCGTAGTCCGGCAGGTTGTCGTCCTTCTGATGGAAGGCACTCAGGGTCAGGCGCGTGTCTTCGCTCAGGCCCAGGCGCAGGGAGGGCGCGATGCCCCAGCGCTCGCGGTCGATCTCGTCGCGGCCGGCCACGTCGTTCTGGTGACCCATGAGGTTGATGCGGAACGCACTGTCATGCCCCACGCCGTCCAGCGGCTGGTTGCTGTCCAGGGTCATGCGGTAGTAGCTGTCGGTGCCGATGCTGCCGCCCAGGCGGGTGAAGGCCTGGTCCTTGGGCTGCTTGCTGATCACGTTGATGCTGCCGCCGGTGGTGCCGGCGCCGCCGAACACCGAGTTGGGGCCCTTGATCACCTCGACCTGCTCGATGTTGAAGGTGTCGCTGCGGGTGGTCTGGGCGCTGTCGCGCAGGCCGTCGATCTGGATATTGCTGTTGGCCGAGAAGCCGCGGATGTTGATGCTGTCGCCGGAGCCGCCGCCGCCTTCACCGGCGTTGAAGGTGATCCCGGAAACGTTCGACAGCACCTGGCGCAGGCTCAGCGCCTGCTGCTCCTCGATGAGCTTGGGCGGCACCACGGTGATGGTCTGCGGGACGTCCACCAGCGGCTTGGCGTACTTCGCCGAAGCTGACTGCTCGGTGCGCGAGCCCTGGTCCTGCTGGGCCTGGACCTTGAGGCTGTCGAGTTCGACGGGCTTGTTCTGCTCGGCCAGCGCACCGGTGGCGGAGGAGGCGACCGCCAGGCCGATGGCCGAGGCGAGCAGGCGACGTGGAGGCAAGGCGGCGATACTGTTTTTGTTCATGAGAATCGTTCCCTTTTAAAATTGGCGCGATTCTAGTTACGAAATTTTCACAATTACAAATAATTTACATTTCTAATCGTTTGGCTAATTTGGATCCAAATTCGGCTAATAAGGAAGAAACGTGCAGCCTTCTCCCGAAGAGCCCTGGCGAAGGTTGCGCTTGCAACTGCCGCGCAATCCGACTGAACCCCGACGCGCCAGGCTCGCCTAACGAAAACATGCAAACGGGAGACAGCCTATGGAACACGGATACCTGTGGATCACCCTGGCGGTGCTGCTGGCAGTGCTGGAGGTGTGGGCCATCAAGCGCATCATCGGCAGCCCCGCGCGGGCCGAGAGCAAGATGATGTGGATCGTTTTCGTGGTTTTCGTGCCGGTGCTCGGCCTGCTGGTGTGGGGCCTGGCCGGACCCAAGTCGCGCCCGGGCGTGCCCCTGTCGAAGGAGGGCTGATTCAGGCCAGCAAGCGCTCTGCCAGCAGCACCACGGCGATGGTGATCATCGCCAGGCCGGACAGGCGGCTGACGTTCTTCGCCGCTGCCGGGCGGGTCTGCAGCACGCTGCGGGCGCTGTAGCCGACCAGCAGGTAGATGATCGCGCAGCTCACCGCGTGCAGCAGGCCGAGGGCGATGATCTGCGTCGCCACCGGCCAGTTCGACAGTGGATCGGTGAACTGCGGCAGCAGGGCGAGGAACAGCAGGAACACCTTGGGGTTCAGGCCGCTGACGCAGAAGCCGCGGATCGCCCAGCTCGCCCAGGACTCCGACTTCTGCTCGCTGGCTGCGGGCGCCGCAGGTTTCCACAGCATATTGACGCCCATCCACAGCAGGTAGAGCGCGCCGACCACGGTCATCACGGCCATTGCCGCGGGATTGTTGGCCAGCAGCGCACCGGCGCCAGCGGCGACGATCAGGGTCGCCAGCAGATGCCCGGACAGCAATCCTGCCACGGCAGGCACCACCCAGCGCCCGCGGATGCCGGCGGAAATCACGTAGGCCCAGTCCACCCCGGGGGTGATCACGAAAAGAAAGGACACCGCCCAGAATGCGGCCAATACGCTGACAGTCACTTGGAAACTCCTGATAGTCCGTTGAACGTCTTCCCAGAAGAGTACGCAAGCGTCGCGGGGATTATCTTTCGTATATCCTGACGTTTCGCCAGTCAGGTGGAAGATCCTTCCAGATGGACCGTATTGATCGAAAGATTCTTGCCGAGCTGCAACGGGATGGCCGGCAATCACTGACCGACCTCGCCGAGCGGGTCGGGCTCAGCCTCTCGCCGTGCCATCGCCGGGTGCGGGCGATGGAGGAGTCCGGGGTGATCCAGGGCTACCGTGCCTACCTGTCGCCCACGGAGCTGGGGCTGAACTTTGCCGCCATCGTCTTCGTCACCTTGCGCGAGGGGCACCAGCAGGCGGTGCAGGCGTTCGAGGCGGCGCTGCCGGAGATTGCGCAGATTCTCGATGCGCAGCGGTTGTTCGGTGATCCGGACTACATGTTGCGGGTGGTCACCCGTGATTTGCCGGCGTTCCAGCAGCTGTATGACGAGCACCTGGCGAGGTTGCCGAACGTGCAGCGGTTGAGTTCGACGCTGGTGATGAAGCAGGTGATCCAGGATCGGCCGTTGCCGATTTGAAGCCTGTCGCGTAGAGAACACGGACCCTGTGGGAGCGGGTAAACCCGCTCCTATGGGTTGTTCCATGAGAGATCAGGCCTGCTCCGCCTCCCGCCGATACGCATAGGTCTCGGCAAACCGCGACAGCATGTAGTCACTGCACGACACCGGCGGGTACTTCGGCGGGTTGTCCGGGCCGGAGCAGTTGGGCAGGCAACTGATCCGGGTATCCGGATGCGGCTCGGCGAAGAACGGCATCGAGTAGCGATCCCGACCCTGCGGGCTGATCACCCGGTGCGGCGTGGACTTGTAACGGTCGTTGCTCCAGCGCGCCATCATGTCGCCGATGTTCACCACGTAGCTTCCTTCGATCGGCGGCGCGTCGATCCATTCGCCGTCCAGGCTGCGCACCTGCAAGCCGCCCGCGCTGTCCTGATAGAGCAAGGTCACACAGCCATAGTCGGTGTGCGCGCCGGCGCCCTGCTGCTCGGCGCTGCTGGCGGTCTGCCGGGGCGGGTAGTGGATCATGCGGAACACGCTGATCGGGTCGGCGAAGCGCTGGTCGAAGAAGTCTTCGTCGATATCCAGGGCCAGGGCCATGGCCCGCAGCAGGGTCAGGGACAGCGCGTGCATGTCCTCGTAGTGCTGCTGCAGCAGGGGTTCCCAGCCGGGCAGGTCCGGGTGGCGATTCGGCCCGCGCAGCGGTTTTCCCGCGAGCACGTCGGGGTGTCCGGCGTCCATGTGGAAACCCATGTCGAAGGTCTCCTTGAGGTCGCTCGGCCGGTTCGGGTCGAGCTGCTCGGTGGCGACGGCACCGTAACCGCGATGGTGGGCGCTGCGGGTGATGTCGATGCGCAGCTTCTCGTCCGCCGGGCGAGCGAAGAAATCCTCGGCGGCGGCCTTCAGTTCGGCGATGCGCGTGGCCGGGATCGGATGCCCGGTGATGTAGTAGAACCCCCATTGGCGACAGGCGCTGTCGATCTGCCGGGCCACGGCCTGGCGGGCGGCAGGGTCGTCGCGGTAGAGAGGGGCGATGTCGATGACGGGCAAGGTGCTCATTTCGGCAACTCGGCAGTGATGCCCTTGACGTAGTAGTTCATGCCCGCCAGCTCGGCATTGCTGGCCACGGCGCCGGCGGCGATCCTGACGGTGCCGTCCTTGTCGGTGATCGGCCCGGTGAAGGGGTGGAACGAGCCGTCCTTGATACTGGCGATGATCTGTTCGGCGCCGCTCTTCACGTCGGCGGGCACCAGGTCGCTGATCGGCAGTTCGATGGTACCTTCGGCCAGGCCGCCCCAGTAGTCCTGGGATTTCCAGGTGCGGTCCATGACCGCCTGGGCGCTCTTGATGTAGTGCGGACCCCAGTTGTTGACGATGGAGGTCAGCACCGCCTTGGGACCGAAGTGGGCCATGTCCGAGGCATAGCCGATGGCATACACGCCGCGGCGTTCGGCGGTCTGGATCGGTGCCGGACTGTCGGTGTGCTGGAAGATCACGTCGACGCCCTGGTCGATCAGGGCGTTGGCGGCATCGGCTTCCTTGCCCGGGTCGAACCAGGAGTTGACCCACACCACCTTGATCTCGGTACCGGGGTTGTACTTGTCCAGGGCCAGCTGGATGGCGTTGATGTCGCGGATCACTTCCGGGATCGGGAAGGAGGCGACGTAGCCGATCTTCCTGGTCTTGGTCATCTTCGCCGCGAGGTAGCCGCCGACGTAGCGGCCTTCATAGGAGGTGGCCAGGTAGGTGCCGAGGTTCTTGTCCTGCTTGTAGCCGGTGGCGTGTTCGAAGGTGACCTTGGGGAACTGTTTGGCGACCTTGGCCGTCGGGTTCATGTAGCCGAACGAGGTGGCGAACACCAGGTCGTAGCCGCCCTTGGCCATGTTGCGAATGACCCGCTCGGCATCGGCGCCTTCCGGCACGTTCTCGACGAAGCTGGTATCGACCTTGTCACCGAACTGCTTGATCAGCGCCTGGCGGCCCTGCTCGTGCTGGTAGGTCCAGCCGTGGTCGCCGATGGGGCCGATGTAGACGAAGCCGACCTTCAGCGGGTCGGCGGCGGAGGCGGACAGTACGCTGCTCAGGCCGATGGCGGCGGCGAGGGCGCGGAGCAGGTTCTTGCTTTTCTTCTGGTGCATCGGGGGAAAGCTCCTATAGGTCTTTTGTCATGGCCGTGTCGGGCGTTTCGGTTACTGCAAGAAGTTGACCAGGTGGGCAAATAATCGGGGTCGATGGCGCCGGAGCAAGGCTGGCGCTGCCTTCGGCCGTTTGTAGGAGCTGGCTTGTCGTGTGACGAACCACTGCGAAGGACCGCGAAGCGGTCCCAAAATGGTGCAGCCAGTACCCTTTATGGGACCGCTCTGCGGTCCTTCGCAGGCAAGCCAGCTCCTACAGGGGGCGCGCGTTCAGTGGCCCGCTTTCCATGGCTGCCCCAGTGACACTGGCGCATACAGCCGCGTCTTCAACGCATCCCGCGACAGCACCACCAGCACCAGGATCGTCGCCACATAAGGCAGCATCGCCAGCAGGTTGGCCGGGAAGCTGACCCCGATGCCCTGGGCCACCAGGTGCAGAATGCTGGCCAGGCCGAACAGCCAGGCGCCCAGCAGCACGCGGAACACCCGCCAGCTGGCGAACACCACCAGCGCCAGGGCGATCCAGCCGCGGCCGGCGGTCATGTTTTCCGCCCACATCGGCGTGTAGGCCAGCGACAGGTAGCTCCCTGCCAGCCCCGCCATGGCCCCGCCGAACAGCACCGCCAGGGTGCGCACCCGCAACACCGGCAGGCCCATGGCGCTGGCAGCGTCGGGGTTTTCGCCGACGGCCTGGAGGATCAGGCCGACGCGGCTTTTCAGCAGCACCCAGGCAAGCAGGCCGAACAGGGCGAAGGACAGGTAGACCAGCACATCCTGGTTGAACAGCATGTGGCCGATGATCGGCAGGTCGCTCAGCAGCGGGATCGCCACTGGCTCGAAGCCGCTCAACGGCTTGCCGACCCAGGCCGCGCCGACGAACGACGACAGCCCCACGCCAAAGATGGTCAGGGCCAGCCCGGTGGCCACCTGGTTGGCCTGGCAGCCGAGCGCCGCCAGGGCGAACAGCGCCGCCAGCAGCATCCCGGCCAGGCAGGCCAGCAGCACGCCGAGCCACAGGCTGCCGGTGGCGAAGGCGGTGATGAAGCCCACCGCCGCGCCGAACAGCATCATGCCTTCCTGGCCGAGGTTGAGTACGCCGCTCTTCTCGCACACCAGTTCGCCCAGGGCGACCAGCAACAACGGGGTGCCGCAGCGCACCATGGCGTAGAGGATATTGCTCAGCAGATCGAGATCCATGGTCGAAGCCTCAGACTGCGCGCCACGGGCGGCAGGTCAACGAAGAAAAGGTAAGTGATGGCATCAGGCGCTGGCGGTTTCAGGCAGCGCGGCGCGGCGCCGCCAGTTCAGGTTCAGGCGTGGCCGGTAGAGGATCAGCACGTCGCAGGCAAGCAGGTAGAACAGCATCATTCCCTGGAACAGCTGGGTCAGTGACTGCGGCAGGTTGAGGTTCATCTGCGCGTTCTCGCCGCCCAGGTAGAGCAGCGACATCAAGAGGCCCGCAGCGAGGATGCCGAGCGGGTTCAGGCGTCCGAGAAAGGCCACGGTGATCGCCGCGTAGCCGTAGCCCGGCGACACCTGCGGCACCAGCTGGCCGATCGGCCCGCTGACTTCGCTGACCCCGGCCAGCCCCGCCAGCCCGCCACTCAGCAACAGGGCCAGCCAGACCAGGCGTTTCTCGCGAAAGCCGACAAAGCCGGCGGCGCGCGAGTCGAGGCCGAGCACCTTGATCTGGAAGCCGAGGAAGCTCTTGTGCAGCAGCACCCACACCGCCACCAGGGCCAGCAGCACGAAGGCCAGGCCGACATGCACGCGCCCGTCCTCGAACAGCGCCGGCAGGCGGCTGGCGTCACCGAACATCGCCGACTGCGGGAAGCTGAAGCCGTCCGGGTCCTTGAGCGGGCCGTGGACGAAGTACAGCAGCAGGTTCAGGGCGATGTAGTTGAGCATGATGGTGGTGAGGATCTCGTTGGCGTTGAAGCGTGTGCGCAACCACGCCGCCAACCCACCCCACAAGGCACCGGCGAGGATGCCGGCAAGCAGCACCCAGACCAGCGCCCAGCGGCTTTCCCAGTCGATGACGGCGAGCGCCACGGCGCTGCCGGCCAGGGCACCCATCAGTAACTGGCCTTCGGCACCGATGTTCCAGATGCGCGCCTGGTAGGCCACCGCCAGGCCGAGGGCACAGAGCAGGATCGGCAGGGCCTTGAGCAACAGCTCGGAGACGCCGTAGAAATCGCTGACCGGTTCGATCAGCAGGGTATGGAAGGTCTGCAGCGGATCATGGCCGAGCGCGGCGAACAACAGTGCGCCACTGACCAGGGTCAGCAGGCCGGCGAGCAGTGGCGACAGCAGGAGCATGGCGCGGGACTGCTGGGTACGGGGTTCGAGGGATAACAGCATGATGGCTTCTCGTCAGGCGGCGTCTTGCGCGGTGTCGAACTGGCCGGCCATCCAGCGGCCGACCTCCACGGTATGGGTCTGGGCGGTGGCCTTGAGCGGCGACAGGCGCCCGCTGCAAAGGGCGCCGATGCGGTCGCTGATCTGGAACAGCTCGTCGAGGTCTTCGGAGATCACCAGGATCGCCGCGCCTGCGTCGCGCAGGGCAATCAGCGCGCGATGGATCGCCGCCGCCGCGCCGACATCGACGCCCCAGGTCGGGTGGGCGGCCACCAGCAGTTTCGGGTTTTGCAGGATCTCGCGGCCGAGGATGAACTTCTGCAGGTTGCCGCCCGACAGGCTGCGGGCCCTGGCCTGCGCGTCCGGGGTCTTCACCGCGAAGCGCTGGATGATCCGCTCGGCCAGCGCCAGCACCTCGCCGGAGCGGATCAGGCCACGGCTGACCAGGCCTTGCTGGAAGGCGGTGAGCAGGGCGTTGTCGGCCAGGCTCATGTCCGGCACCGCGCCGTGGCCGAGGCGTTCAGCCGGCACGAAGGCCAGGCCGAGGGCGCGGCGGGCGTCCGGGTAGAGGTGGGCCATGGGCTGGGTGTCGAGGGTGATGCGCTCGCGTTCGCTGGCGGGCAGGCGGGTCTCGCCGCTGAGCAGGGCCAGCAGTTCGTCCTGGCCATTGCCGGCGACCCCGGCGATGCCGACGATCTCGCCGCTGCGTACTTCCAGGCGCAGGTGCTCGAAGGAGGTGCCGAACGGGTCGTTGTTGCGCCAGCTCAGGTCATCGATACGCAGCCGTGGCAGGCCGCCGGCGCTCTTGGGATAGCTGGCTTCCAGGCCTTCGGCGTCGCCGACCATCAGCCGCGCCAGTTGCAGGTCGCTGCATTCGGCCGGCACGCAGGCACCGGACACCCGGCCGCCGCGCAGCACCGTGGCGCCGTGGCACAGGGCGCGGACCTCGTTGAGCTTGTGGCTGATGAACAGGATGCTGCAGCCCTCGGCGGCGAGCGCGCGCAGGGTGACGAAGAGTTCGTCGACCTCTTGCGGGGTGAGGACCGAGGTCGGTTCGTCAAGGATCAGCAGGCGGATGTCCTGCATCAGGCAGCGCACGATCTCCACGCGCTGGCGCTCGCCGATGGACAGGCTGTGCACCAGGCGCTCCGGTTCCAGGCCCATGCCATAGCGTTGCGACACCTCGCGGATGCGTGGCGCCAGTTGCTTCGGCGTACCGGCTTCGCGGCCCAGGGCCAGGGCGATGTTCTCGGCCACGGTCAGGGTCTCGAACAGCGAGAAGTGCTGGAATACCATGCCGATGCCCAGGGCGCGGGCCTGGGCCGGGTCCTCGACCCGTACCGCCTGGCCTTCCCACAGCACCTGGCCGGAGTCGGGCGCGGTGACGCCGTAGATGATCTTCATCAGGGTGCTCTTGCCCGCGCCGTTCTCGCCGAGCAGGGCATGGATTTCACCGGCGGCGATGCGCAGGTCGACACGATCGTTGGCCAGGGTGCCGGGGTAGCGCTTGGTGATGGCGCGTAGTTCCAGGCGCAGGGGAGAGTCGGACATGAGGCTGCTCGGGGAGGAATGTGTTGAGCAGCTTGCAAAGCAAAAACATGGCCAAGTGGTCAGATTATTGCGCGAGGGGCCCTGGGAAAGGGGTTGCGGGGTGGTGAGGATTTTTCGCGGTGGGTGGGTTGTGTGATTTTGGGGCGGATGCCGGCGCCAAACTGGTGCGATCTGAAAACGTCGAGGGCCTCATCGCTGGCAAGCCAGCTCCCACATGTTCAGTGCAAGGCTCAGGCCTGAGGTGATCCCTGTGGGAGCTGGCTTGCCAGCGATGAGGCCAGTGCAGTCAGCCCATGACCATCTTCAATCCCCACAACGCCCCCATCCCCACCACCAGCGTCAGCACGGTATTGCGGGTCTTCCAGGCCACCACCGCAGCAAGCAGCGCCGCCGGGATCTGTGGGTTGCCGATCACGAAATCACCATGCCCCTCCGGATACACCACCGCCGGCAGCACCAGCGCGGCCAGCACGCTGGCCGGCACGTAGGCCAGCGCCCGGCTCACCACCGGCGGTACCCGCAGGTTGCCGTACAGCTCGATGAAGGACAGGCGGATGGCGAACGTGCCGAGGCCGATCACCAGGAACAGGCACCACAAGGCCAGGTCGCTCATTGGCGTTCTCCTTCAGCCTGGAAGGCCGTTTCCGAGGGTTTTTTCCGCAGGTTCTCCGCGCTCACCCCGGCAATGACCCCACCGATGGACGCCGTCACCAGGCCAAGGTTGTAGGGCAGGTCCACCGCCAGCACGGCAATGCTGCCGCCGACGATGGCCGCGACCAGTGCCGGCATGCTGCGAATACCCGGTACCAGCAGGGCCAGGAACGACAATGGAATGGCAAAGCCCAGCGACCAGCTCTCCGGAATGCTCCCACCGAGGTAAACACCGGCCGCCACCGAGAGATTCCACGCCAGCCACATCAGCACCGCCGTGCCGGCATAGTACTGGTAGCCGAAACGCCCCAGCTCCCCGGCGGAAAGCTTCAGGGTGCACAGCGCGTAGGACTGGTCGGAAAGCATGTAGGACATCGGCCAGGTCCAGCGTCGCGGCAATTGATGCAGGTGCGGCGCCAGCGAGGCGCTGTACATGACGAAGCGCAGGTTGATGATCAGCGCCGTGGCCACGATCGCCACCGGCAGCACACCGCTGTGGATAAGTTGCAGGGCCACCATCTGCGCCGAGCCGGAGTAGAACAGCAGGGTCATGCCGATGGCCATGGTCGGGGTCATGCCCATCTTGATCGCCATGACCCCGGTGACCAGGCCGAACGGAACCACCCCCGGGATCAGCGGCAGCAGCGCGCGAGCGCCCTGGATGAACGCTTCCCGCCCCGTTTGAAAGGCCATGTCGACTCCTTCTCGTTGTGTTGTCGCGCAGTGCTGGATGACAGGCGCATCCGTCTTTATCGTGCGATAGAGTGTAGGGCCCGCCCAGAACCCGCAGAATCGACTTTTATTTCGAGAAACCAGGCAGTTTTTGTTATGGCTAGAAACGCACCGCCCGACCAGTCGCTTATCGCCATGCCGTCGTTCAAGGCCATGCGCTCCTTCGTCGCGGCGGCCAAGTACCGCAACTTCACCCGCGCCGCCGAGGCGCTGTGCGTGACCCAGGCGGCGATCAGCCGGCAGATCCGCGACCTGGAGCTGTACCTGGGCACCGAGCTGTTCATCCGCACGGGGCGCGAAGTCATCCTGACGGCCGCCGGCACGACACTGTTCGATGCGGCGCAACTGTCCTTGCTCAACATCTCCCAGGTCACCGAGCGAATCCGCCGCGAGCAGAGCGACAAGTGCAGCCTGACCCTATGCTGCTCGCCGGCGTTTTCCGGGTTGTGGCTGGCGCGGCGGATGAAGGATTTCTTCGCGGCCAACCCCGATATCGACGTCAACGTCATCACCACCCAGCATTTCCTCGCGATGGAGCCGGGCAGCGAGCCGGACCTCTACATCACCAAGATCTTCGACCTGCGTCCCGGTTACCTGAGGGTTCCGCTGTTCCATGAGGTGATCTACCCGGTGTGTTCGCCGCGTTACCTGGAGGCCCACCCTGAGGTGCGTACCCTGGAAGGCGTGCGCGACGCCGTGCTGCTCGACCTGAATCCCTATGGCCGCTCGCAGTTGTCCGAGCAGGTGGACTGGGACGTGTGGTTCGCCATGCAGTCCCACGGCGCACAGGTCCCGTTGGCCGAGCACCGGCAGCGCTTCAGCAGCAACGACCTGGTCCTGCTCATGCAGATGGCCCTGGACGGTCAGGGGGTGGCGCTGGGCTGGGAACACCTGGTCGGCGATCTGTTGCGGGACGGGCGACTGGTGCGGCCGGTCAGCGAGGAACTGGTGTTCGCCGACACGGTGCATTACCTGATCTTCAAGGAGGAAAAGGCCGACGATCCGGCGTTTCTCCGTCTGAAGGACTGGCTGATCGCGCAGTTCAGCTAGCCGCTACGGACAGAAAACGCACGCTGCGGACAGATCACGCCGTGATTTTTCCGCAGCGGCATTCTGTAATATTTGCTCACACAAGCCTGACAATAGTAGCCGCCTCATCCCGCTCAAAGAGGCTTGTGCCGTGCTGCTCCGTGTTCTGTTTTCCCTGTCTGCCCTCAGCCTGTCCATCGCCGCCCACGCTGCCGCGACCGATACCCTCGACACCCCGCGGCTGGTTGGCATCGACAACTTCCGCGATATCGCCGGGACCACCAGCGCCTACACCGCCGCCAACGACGGCACCCTGCGTTCCGGCGTGTTCTACCGTTCCAACGCCCTGACCCCGCAAGGCACCGACCTGGCGGTGCTCGACAGCCTGGGCATCAGCAACGTCTACGACCTGCGTACCCCGAGCGAGATCGCCGCCACCCCGGACACCCTGCCGACTGGCGCCGAATACCAGAACATCGACATCATCGGCAGCACCACCTCCGGCTCCAACGTCACCAACATCTCCTTCACCAGCGCCGCCCAGGCCGTGGCCATGATGGAAGAGACCAACCGTGCCTTCGTCAGCGACGCCGGCATGCGCAGCCAGTTCAGCGTGCTGTTCAACGAACTGGCCGCCGCCGATGGTGCCGCGCTGTTCCACTGCACCGCGGGCAAGGACCGCACCGGCTGGACCGCCGCCGTGCTGCTGAGCATCGCCGGCGTGGACAGCACCACGATCATGGAAAACTACCTGGCCACCAACGACTACACCGCCGCCCGTGTCGCCGCCACCCTGGCCGCGATGCCGTCGAGCATGGCGGCGATCTACGCGCCGCTGCTGGGTGTGCAGGCCAGCTACCTGCAGGCCGGCCTCGACGAAGTGACCGCCGAGTACGGCAGCATGGACAACTACCTCAAGGAAGGCCTCGGCCTGTCCCAGGAAACCCTCTACGTACTGCGCGGCAAGATGGTGTTCTACAACAGCCTGCCGGGCACCGCCGGCCTGCTGGGCAACGCCGCGTCGGGTGCGCAACTGTTGTCGGAGCTGCAGAACAGCAGCCTGTCCGGCGACTACACCGCGTACAACTACTACCTGCAATCGGCCATCGACGCCGGCACCCTGGGCGGCGTCGAAGCCACCGTGGGCGGCCAGGTGCATGCCGATGCCGCCAGCTACCTGCTGCGCCAGGGCGCTCTGCTGGACAGGGCCGCCGCGCCGTTCGCCAGTGGCACCGACCTGAAGATCGGCCAGTACCGCCTCTGGACCACCGCACTGGCGGGTTACCAGGGCACCGATGGTTCGTCCCGTGCCGCGAGCAGCAACGAGCACACCCAGGGCATGATGGTCGGCCTTACCCAGCGCTTCAGCGAACAGCTCAGCGCCCATGCCGGCATCGGCTACAGCCGTGGCAGCGTCGGTGCGGCCAGCGGTGACGTGGATACCGACCTGACCTTCCTCAAGGCCGGCGGCCGTTTCGCCTTCGAGACGCTGGAGCGTGGGCTTTTCCTCGAAGCCGGTGTGAGCGGCGGTCGTCTCGACTACGACAGCAAGCGCGAACTCGGCGGCGGCCTGGGCACGGCCAAGGGCGACACCGACGGAACCCTGACCGGCGCCAGCCTGGCCTTGGGTTATCGCCTGCCGCTGTCCGGCGTGATCCTGGAGCCGAGCCTGGGTGTGCGGGTCAGCCATCTCGACCTCGATGGCTTCCAGGAAAAAGGCAGCGAGCTGGCGCTGGAGGTGGATGGGATCAAGGAAACCCGGCGCAGTGCCGTGGCCAACCTCAAGGCGTCCTTCGCACCGGTGGGGCTGGGCGCTGGCTGGCAACTGACGCCGGCGCTGGAGGTCGGCTACGAGCACGCGCTGGGCGATCACCAAGTCGACAGCCAGGGCCATCTGCTCGGGCTGGATATCGAACAGCGCGCGGCGTTCGACAGTCGTGACCAGTTCAGTGGGGCCTTCAGCCTCAACGCCGGTCTGGGCGCTTTCAGCGTGGGGGCGGAAGTCGGTGTGATCGGTGGCGGTGACAGCCATGGTGCCAGCGGCAACCTGAAGGCCAGCTACGCATTCTGATCGCGTTGTTCAGCCCTGCCGGCGCAGATCGGCGGGGCTGATGCCATAGGCGTTCTGGAAGTACTGACAGAACCTTCCGACATTGCTGAAGCCCAGGGCCAGGGCAATTTCGCTGATGGATTGGGATGTGCCCTGCTTGAGCACATCGTAGGCCCGTTGCAGGCGCACCTGGCGCTGATAGGCGACGATGGAGGTTCCCACGAAGCGGCGGAAGCCATCCTGCAAGGCACGCAGGCTGATATGGGTCAGCTCGGCCAGTTCGCTGCCGCTGACCAGGGCATCAGGGTGCTCATGCAGGTATTCCACGGCCAGCTTCACATGGCGCGGCGCGATCAGTTTTTCCGGGCGTTTGAGTTCGTCGCTGTAGGTGTGTGGCCAGATATCCAGCACCGAATCCACCAGCATCTCCTGAACACGGCTGGGCATCAGCGAGCTGGTGTTCATCAACTGGTCGAAATCGCTGCCGGTGGCCATGCCGACAATGGCCTTGATGCCCTGGAAGGCGTCGGTGCCCAGGTCCACCACCGGGCGGAAGCGCACCGGGTGGATGATCGGCTTGCCCAGCAGGGTCGACAGGCGGCGGGTGAACAGCGAGCGGCGGATCGACATGCCGTACTGGGAATGGCCGTCCATGAAGCCCACGGATTTCACCGAAGTCTTTTCCACTGCCAGGGCGATCCGTGGTGTTCCCACGGTTTCGCTGGCCTGGTTGAACACGATGTGGCCGGCGGTGGGGAAGACGAAGGTGATCTCGTCGTCGGCGTCGGGCAGGCCGGTGAGGAAGTCGCCGCGAAAGCTCAGGTTGCGAAAGCTCACGCCGTCGTATCGGCCGTAGACGCCGGCGATGGCGACCTGCCGATCCGGGCGCGGCAAGCCGGCGTAGAGGTCGCCGAACATCCGCGTGAACAGGGCGCCGAATTCGTCGGTGCTCATGTTCTCGGAGCGGATCATGAAGGAATGGCGGGCGCTGTCGGGGGCCAGATTCATTGTTGGTCTTCGGGGGATTCTGGGGGATGAACAGGGTAGGGCAGGGTGGTTACAGGCTGATGATGGGCTGCGCTGTTGCGCAGAGAAATCGACCCCAAGTGCGCCGTCCCTGTTAATCAGTGCCTTGTGTGGGGGCCATGAGCGCTGGCGATAAGGCCAGCAGCCGCACCATCAATTCGAAGCCTGTCAATTCGATGCCTGTCCTGCCATAAACAGCTACGAAACTTCATCCATTTCCGGCTTCTATGTAGGCAATTTCCCAAGCATACTCCCGCGGCCTTTCAGTCGTTGCGTGCTGGGGAATCGCTGCCTAGTCTTGCCTCCGTCGTCGAGGTTTGACGACCGGCTTTGACAGGCCGACAGCAGATCTACCTTCAAGCACCGGCCTCTGAGTTATGGCGGCTGTACGTGTGGGCGCATCTTTGCGCGCCGGGTTTCTCTGCTCTCGGTCTGTCAACCCACGTACAGCTGCCACCTGATTGTTTGACAGCAACTCGGGAGACAGTTTTTCAACCAGCAGAGATCAGCTATGAAAAAAATCGTACCCGATCCACCCGTTCCAACGCCTCGTGCGTTAACCGTCCACACCCCGTTCGCCGCATGCGACGGCCACCATCCTCCACTCTTCGCCGTCTGCGCTGGTGCCGATGTGGAAGAAGCCATGGCCCATCTCGTGGTCCTTCTTCGTTCCGCTTTCGAACTCAATCTCCAGGCTTGCGACGTCGTCAAGGACAAGCACCTGGCCGGCATGCTCTGGGCCACCCAGCACACCCTGGAAGCAGGGCAGGCACTGGCCGAGTCGATGCTGAGGGGAATTGCCGAGAAACTGACCGAGGGTGGAACAACACAAGACTCATTGAGTTAGCAGGGGCCTGTGGGAGCGGGTTCACCCGCGATAGCGGTAGTGAATTCAGCACCGTAATCGCGGGTAAACCCGCTCCCACACTGTCCCCGCTAACTCAATGAGTTATGTGTTTTTCCATGAGCGCTGGCGTTGCCGGCGATACGATTTCACCAGCCACAGCTCTTTGCTGCGGTTCCGTGTTATGGCGGCTGTACGTGGGGCGCACTCGTGCGCGCCGGGATACCTTGCCTCGGTCTGTCAACCCACGTACAGCTGCCACCCGTTCCCACAGGGTCCGTGTCGAGCTTTCGACCGCTTGTCGTAGTACCTCCCAGCTCAACTCATCCGGCCTCCGAACTAGAGCCCTTCCTGACCGAATCCCGCAAATTGTGGCCAATTCATTGGTCCTCCCACGATTCACACCGTTGACAGCCCAGACTCCCCTCGCTAATAATTCGACACGTTGTACGACAACACACAACAAAAATTACAAATAGTGAATCTGCCCATGTCGACATCACCCGCACTCCGCTCGCGCCTGTTCATTTCTCCCGCCAGCCCCTTCGGCTCGCCGGCTATGTCTTCGGGCGCCTGACGCCCCGACCCCAAGCATTCATTCCTGGCCCTCAACGGGCCTGATGACAGACCTCCGTTCCTGTCGCGGCGCGCCTGCGCCTGCCAACGGGCGGATTGCCACACCCTCGGGAGCACAACAACAATGAAAATCCGCCACACCCTTCCGCTCACCCTCATCGGCACCGGGCTGCTCGCCAGCCTGCCAGGCACCAGCGCTGCCGCCGGTTTCATCGAGGACTCGAAGGCCACCCTCGGCCTGCGCAACTTCTATATCAACCGCAACTTCACCAACCCCACCAACCCGCAGAGCAAGGCCGAGGAGTGGACCCAGAGCTTCATCCTCGATGCCCGCTCCGGCTTTACCGAAGGCACGGTGGGCTTTGGCGCCGATGTGCTGGGGCTGTGGTCGGTGAAGCTGGATGGCGGTGGCGGCACCTACGGCACGGCACTGTTGCCGCGCCATGACGACGGGCGTCCGGCCGACGACTACGGGCGCCTGGCGGTGGCGGGCAAGATGCGCATCTCCAAGACCGAGCTGAAGGTCGGCGAGTGGATGCCGGTGCTGCCGATCCTGCGCTCGGACGACGGCCGCTCCCTGCCGCAGACCTTCCGCGGTGGCCAGGTCACCTCCAACGAAATCGCCGGGCTGACCCTCTACGGCGGCCAGTTCCGCGGCAACAGCCCGCGCAACGACGCGAGCATGGAAGACATGAGCTACGGCTCCGGGGTATCGGATCGCTTCAACTTCGTCGGCGGCGAATACAAGTTCAACCAGGACCGCACGCTGTTCGGCCTGTGGAACGCAGTGCTGAAGGACGTCTACGAGCAGCAGTACCTGCAGGTCAGCCACCTGCAGCCGCTGGGCGACTGGACCCTGGGCGCCAACCTCGGCTACTTCCATGGCGACGACGATGGCGCCGCCCGCGCCGGCCAGCTCGACAACAAGACCTACTCGGGCATGTTCTCCGCCAAGTACGGCAGCAGCACCTTCTACCTGGGCCTGCAGCGCGTCGACGGCAACACCTGGATGCGGGTCAACGGCACCAGCGGCGGCACCCTGGCCAACGACAGCTACAACTCCAGCTTCGACAATTCCGAGGAACGCTCCTGGCAAGTCCGTCATGACTTCAACTTCGCCGGCGTCGGCATTCCCGGCCTGACCCTGATGAACCGCTACATCAGCGGCAAGGACGTGCACTCCGGCGCAACCACCGACGGCAAGGAATGGGTGCGTGAATCCGAACTGGCCTACGTGATCCAGAGCGGCACCTTCAAGAACCTGAGCATCCGCTGGCGCAACTCCAGCATCCGTCGCGACTACAGCAACAACGAGTTCGACGAGAACCGCCTGATCTTCAACTATCCGCTGTCCCTGCTGTAACACCGGGTCGGACATCCGGGGGCGAGGTCGCGCATCGGCCTTGCCGTCGGGTGGGTTTTACGTTGACAAGCGCGGGAAACGCTGTCGATAATCGGTTTAGTCGTACGACAACCTACAACAACCAATAACAAGACAGAGCCGGCCATGACCACAACTCCGTTCAATCGCCTGCTGCTCACCGGAGCCGCAGGCGGCCTGGGCAAGATCCTCCGCGAGCGCCTGCAAGGCTTCACCGAGGTTCTGCGCCTGTCCGATATCAGCCCCATGGCTCCAGCAGCAGGCCCCCACGAAGAAGTCGTGACCTGCGACCTCGCCGACAAGGCGGCGGTGCATGCCCTGGTGGAAGGCGTCGACGCCATCCTCCACTTCGGCGGCGTGTCCACCGAGCATTCCTTCGAAGACATCCTCGGCCCCAACATCTGCGGCGTGTTCCATATCTACGAGGCCGCGCGCAAGCACGGGGTCAAGCGCATCATCTTCGCCAGCTCCAACCACACCATCGGTTTCTACCGCCAGGACGAGCGCATCGACGCCCGTTCGCCGCGCCGTCCCGACAGCTACTACGGCCTGTCCAAGTGCTACGGCGAGGATGTGGCCAGCTTCTACTTCGACCGCTACGGCATCGAGACCGTCAGCATCCGCATCGGCTCGTCCTTCGACCAGCCACAGAACCCGCGCATGCTCTGCACCTGGCTGAGCTACGACGACCTGACCCAGCTGATCCAGCGCGGCCTGACCACCGCGGACGTCGGCCACACCATCGTCTACGGCGCCTCCGACAACCGCACCGTCTGGTGGGACAACCGCTACGCCGAGCACCTGGGCTACGAGCCCAAGGACAGCTCCGAAGTGTTCCGCGCCCAGGTGGAAGCCCAGCCGGCGCCGGCCGCCGACGATCCTTCCATGGTCTACCAGGGCGGCGCCTTCGTCGCAGCTGGCCCTTTCAACTGATCCCGCGCGCCAGGAGGCAAGCCCATGAATTGCGAACTGATCGTCGACGCCCGCAACGCTACCGGCGAAAGCCCGGTGTGGCACGCCGGCGAACAGGCCCTGTACTGGGCTGACATCCCGGCGCGCCAGCTGCATCGCTGGCGTGCGGCGGATGGCGCGCACCAGGTCTGGCAGGGCGACGAGATGCTCGCCTGCATCGCCCGCTCCGGCGACGGCTGGGTGGCGGGCATGGAGAGCGGGATCTTCCAGGTGACCGCCACGGCCGACGGCCGCCTCGACAGCCGCCTGCTCAGCCCGGTAAACCATGCCCGTGACGGCATGCGCTTCAACGACGGGCGCTGCGACCGCCAGGGACGCTTCTGGGCCGGCACCATGCTGATGGACATGCAGCAGGGCGTTCCGGTCGGCGCGCTGTACCGGCACGACGGCGAAGGGCGCCTGCACCAGCAGCTCGACGGCATGCTGGTGCCCAACGGCCTGGCCTTCAGCCCGGACGGCACGCGCATGTACCTCTCCGACTCGCACCCGAGCGTGCAGACCATCTGGGTCTTCGACTACGACATCGACACCGCCACGCCGCACAACCAGCGGGTGTTCGTCGATATGCACGAGCATCCCGGTCGCCCTGACGGCGCCGCCATCGACGAGGACGGTTGCTACTGGATCTGCGGCAACGATGCCGGATTGATCCACCGTTTCACCCCTGACGGGCGCCTCGACCGCTCGCTGGAAGTGCCGGTGAAGAAACCGGCGATGTGCGCCTTTGGTGGCGCCGGACTCGACACCCTGTTCGTCACCTCGATCCGCCCGGCAGGTGATCTTTCCGATCAGCCCCTGGCCGGCGGCGTATTCGCCCTGAACCCCGGCGTCAAAGGCCTGGAGGAGCCCGCTTCGCGCACCTGAACGCCTCACCGCTGGACAACGCAGTCATACGAGCCAAGCCGAATAACAACAAAACACGGAGCTTCATCATGACCTTCAAACGCAAGCTGCTTCTCGCCGCGCTTCCTTTCGTCTTCTCTGCATCCGCCTTCGCGCTGGACATCAAGTTCGCCGACGTGCACCCGGCCGGCTACCCGACCGTGGTCGCCGAGCAGAACATGGGCAAGAAACTGGAACAGGCCACCAACGGCGAAATCACCTTCAAGATGTTCGCCGGCGGCGTACTCGGTTCCGAGAAAGAGGTGATCGAGCAGGCGCAGATCGGCGCCGTGCAGATGGCCCGGGTCAGCCTGGGGATCGTCGGCCCGGTAGTACCGGATGTGAACGTGTTCAACATGCCGTTCGTGTTCCGCGACCATGAGCATATGCGCAAGGTCATCGACGGGGAGATCGGCCAGGAAATCCTCGACAAGATCACCAATTCCGAATTCAACCTGGTCGCCCTGGCCTGGATGGATGGCGGTACCCGCAGCCTCTACACCAAGAAGCCGGTGCGCTCGCTGGAAGATCTCAAGGGCATGAAGATCCGCGTGCAGGGCAACCCGCTGTTCCTCGACATGATGAACGCCATGGGCGGCAACGGCATCGCCATGGACACCGGCGAGATCTTCAGCGCCCTGCAGACTGGCGTGATCGACGGCGCCGAGAACAACCCGCCGACCTTGCTGGAACACAACCACTTCCAGAGCGCCAAGTACTTCACCCAGACCAGCCACCTGATCCTGCCGGAGCCGGTGGTGATGTCCAAGACCACCTGGAACAAGCTGACCCCGGACCAGCAGGCGCTGGTGAAGAAGGTCGCCCGCGAGGCGCAGTTCGAAGAGCGCGCGCTGTGGGACGCCAAGTCGGCCGCCAGCGAAGAGAAGCTCAAGGCCGCCGGTGTCGAGTTCATCGTCGTCGACAAGAAGCCCTTCTACGACGCCACTGCCCCGGTACGCGAGAAGTACGGCGCGCAATACGCCGACCTGATGAAGCGTATCGACGCCGTTCAGTAATCCCTTCCACATCGACCCTGGTCGCGCGGCCCGTACCGCGCGGCCGCTTTGGTGATGCCTATGAAATCGTTCTTCCTGCGCCTGAACGACGTGCTGTACCGCGCTTGTATCTGGGTCGCCGGCCTGTCGATCCTGACCATGTCGCTGATCATTCCCTGGGGCATCTTCGCCCGCTACGTGCTCGGGACCGGCTCCAGCTGGCCGGAGCCGGTGTCGATCCTGCTGATGGTGCTGTTCACCTTCGTCGGTGCCGCCGCCAGCTACCGCGCCGGCGCGCACATGGCCGTGGCCATGGTCACCGACCGCCTGAGCCCGCAGCTGCGGCGAATGATCGGTGTGCTGGTGCAACTGCTGATGGTCCTGGTCTGCCTGTTCATGACCTGGTACGGCTTCAAGCTGTGCGTCACCACCTGGAACCAGTATCTGGCGACGTTGCCCAGCATCCGGGTGGGCATGACCTATGCGCCGATCCCTCTCGGTGGGGTGCTGACCCTGAGCTTCGTACTGGAAAAACTCATCCTGGGCGATCAAAGCCACCGCAAGGCGGTGCGTTTCGACCTGGTGGAAGAAAGCGAAGGAGCTGCATAAATGGATGCCTTCATTCTCCTGGGCAGTTTCATCCTGCTCATTCTTCTTGGCATGCCGGTGGCCTACGCCCTGGGCCTGGCGGCGCTGGTGGGCGCCTGGTGGATCGACATCCCGCTGCAGGCGATGATGATCCAGGTCGCCAGCGGGGTGAACAAGTTCTCCCTGCTGGCCATTCCGTTCTTCGTCCTGGCCGGCGCGATCATGGCCGAGGGCGGCATGTCCCGGCGCCTGGTGGCGTTCGCCGGGGTGCTGGTGGGCTTCGTCCGCGGCGGGCTGTCGCTGGTCAACATCATGGCCTCGACCTTCTTCGGCGCGATTTCCGGGTCGTCGGTGGCGGATACCGCTTCGGTGGGTTCGGTGCTGATTCCCGAGATGGAGCGCAAGGGCTATCCGCGGGAGTTCTCCACGGCGGTAACCGTCAGTGGCTCGGTGCAGGCGCTTCTGACGCCACCCAGCCATAACTCGGTGCTCTACTCGCTGGCGGCTGGCGGTACGGTGTCGATTGCCTCGCTGTTCATGGCCGGGGTCATGCCCGGGCTGCTGCTCAGCGCGGTGATGATGGGCCTGTGCCTGATCTTCGCCAAGAAGCGCAACTACCCCAAGGGCGAAGTGATCCCGCTGCGCCAGGCACTGAAGATCGCCGGTGAGGCGCTCTGGGGCCTGATGGCCATGGTCATCATCCTCGGCGGCATCCTTTCGGGCGTGTTCACCGCGACCGAATCGGCGGCGGTAGCGGTGGTCTGGTCGTTCTTCGTGACCATGTTCATCTACCGCGACTACAAGTGGCGCGACCTGCCCAAGCTGATGCATCGCACGGTGCGGACCATTTCCATCGTGATGATCCTGATCGGCTTTGCGGCGAGCTTCGGCTATGTCATGACCCTGATGCAGATCCCGTCGAAGATCACCACGGCGTTCCTGACCCTGTCGGACAACCGCTACGTGATCCTGATGTGCATCAACTTCATGTTGCTGCTGCTGGGCACGGTGATGGACATGGCGCCGCTGATCCTGATCCTGACGCCGATCCTGCTGCCGGTGATCAACGGCATCGGTGTCGACCCGGTGCACTTCGGCATGATCATGCTGGTGAACCTGGGTATCGGTCTGATCACGCCACCGGTGGGGGCGGTGCTGTTCGTGGGGTCGGCCATCGGCAAGGTGTCCATCGAGTCCACGGTGAAGGCGCTGCTGCCGTTCTACCTGGCGCTGTTCCTGGTGCTGATGGCGGTGACTTACATTCCTGCAATTTCTCTCTGGCTGCCTAGCGTGGTTCTGTAAGAACCAGGGGGCCGCAATGCGGCCCCAGAACGCTAACCGAACGGACTCTGCAAATGGCTGTTCCCTCCGCTGCACCCGCGCTCTTCCCGCGCAAACTGGCAATCGCACTTCTCGCGCTGCTGGCCTGTTCCTTCGCCGGCAACCACATCGCCGCGCGCTTCGCTTTCGATGACGGCACCGGCGTATTGCTGGCGATCCTGTGTCGCTCCGGAATCACCTTGCTGGTTCTCGCCGGCTTGCTGGCCTGGCAACGCCAGCCACTGGCCGTTCCGGCCGGGGCACTGCGCTGGCAACTGTTGCTCGGACTGCTGATCGCCACCCAGAGCCTGTGCCTGTATTCGGCCGTGGCACGGATTCCGGTGGCGCTCGCCTTGCTGGTGGGCAACACCTTTCCGATGTTGCTGGCGCTGCTGAGCTGGGCCTTGGGCGGACCCCGTCCCACCGGCCGCACCGTACTGTTCATGGGCCTGATTCTCTGCGGCCTGGTGCTGGCCCTGGACGTCCCGGCACGCCTGGCCGACAGCGGCGCGGCCAACCCGCACTGGACCCTTGGCGTCAGCCTGGCCTTCTGCGCCGCCTGCGCCTTCGCCTGCGCGCTGTGGATCACCGATCACAAGCTGGCCGCCCTGCGCGGGCCGGTGCGCAGCCTGCTGACCCTGGTCATCGTCTTCTCCAGCATGCTGGTCGCCGGCATGAGTGGGGTGATGCCGTCCGGCTTGTCGGCGCCCGCCAGCGGCACTGGCTGGCTGGCGCTGGCGAGCCTGGTGGTGCTCTACGGCGTGGCCTTCACCCTGCTGTTCGTCTGCGTGCCAAGGCTGAACATGGCGCAGAACGCACCGGTGATGAATATCGAACCCATCGCCACCCTGCTGCTGGGCTGGGCCTTGCTCGACCAGCAACTGAGTGGCCTGCAACTGCTTGGCGGCGCGGTGGTGGTGGCGGGCATCGTCCTGCTCACCTGGCGCAAGAGCGGCTGAGACCTTTATCCACAGGAGCCTTCGATGGCCTTATCCGAGTTGTATCTGCAGGATCGCCTGACCCGACTCAGCATCGCCCCCGAACTGGGCGGCAGCCTGGTCAACTGGGAGGTGCGGGCGACCGGGGAGGCGCTGCTGCGCCATGCCGACGAAGAGGCCAAGGCTGCGGGGACGCCGCGGCGGCTGGGCTGCTACCCGTTGCTGCCCTGGTCCAACCGCATCGCCGGGGGCGGCTTCGAGCGTCCCGATGACTGGCAGGCGCTGGCCCCGAATACCGATCATGATCCTTATCCGATCCACGGCAGTGCCTGGCAACAGCCCTGGCAGGTGGATCATCACAGCGAGCGGCGGGTGCGCCTGACCCTCGACAGCGAATGGCCGTTCGCCTACCAGGCGACCCTGGACATACACCTGTACGAGGGCTGCCTGAACCTGGACCTGCATGTGACCAATCTGGACGACAAGGCCAACTGGTACGGGTTGGGGTTGCATCCGTATTTCCCGCGTCATCCGCAGACCCGTTTGCGGGCTGCGGCGCGTCGGGTGTGGTTGGCGGAGGAGGGCGGCTTGCCGTCGTACGAGACAGACATTCCCGAGGACTGGGCTTTCCCGGCGCTTGCGGCGTTGCCGGAGCGGCAGGTGGATCATGCGTTCAGTGGCTGGACGGGTGATTGCGTGATCGAGCAGCCGGGTTATCGGCTGGAGTGCCAGGCCACCGGGGCCGACTACATGCTGTTGTTCTGCCCGCAGGACAAGCCGTTCTTCTGCGTGGAGCCGGTGAGCCATCCGGTCAATGCCCATCATCTGCCGGGGCGGCCGGGCTTGCATCTGTTGCAGCAGGGAGAGGAGGCGAGCCTCGGGTTCAGGCTGCAATACCAGCCAGCCTGACGCTTCCGCAGAACAAAACATAACTCATTGGATTAGCGGGGACTGTGTGGGAGCTGGCAAGCCAGCTCCCACAGGGGCCGCGTTGAGCAATAAAAAGGGCCGCGATTGCGGCCCTTGTCTTTTGCGGGATCAGGCGATTGCTTCATGGCCCCCGGCGTTGGCTGCCGGTTTTGCGGCCGGTGTTGCGACCACTTCCTTCGCCACCTTCCACACCAGCACCGCAGCCACCACATCGAACGCCGCCAGCACCACGAACAGCGGGCTGTAGCCGATCTGCGTGACGAGGATACCGAAGGCCAGGGTGAACACGGTCGCCCCGAGATACCCGCACATGCCGCCCATGCCGGTGGCGGTGGCGACCTGGTCGCGGGTGAACGAGTCGGAGGTGATCGAATACAGCGCGCCGGACAGGGTCTGGTGGGCGAAGCCGCCGATGCACAGCAGCAGGATCGCGGTGTACGGACTTTCCACCAGGCCGATGCAGGCCGGGCCGATCATGCAGCTGGCGCCGAACAGCAGGACCAGCTTGCGCGAGGTGAACAGCGACACCTTGAAGTGACGATGGAAGAACGGGCTCAGGTAGCCGCCGAGCACGCAGCCGATGTCGGCGGCCAGGAACGGCAGCCAGGCGAACATCGCCACTTCCTTGATGTTCATGTGCCGTTCGGTCATCAGGTACAGCGGGATCCAGGCGTTGAAGGTCTGCCAGGCCGGCTCGGAAAGGATGCGCGCCGAGGCGATCGCGTAGAAATTGCGGGTCTTGAAGATCTTTTTCCAGGCGCCTTTCTCGCGTTTTTCCTGTTTGAAGTGGGCTTCCTGGCCGGACAGGATGTGCTCGCGTTCTTCATCGCTCAGGCGTTTCTGGTCGCGCGGGTGCTTGTACAGCCACATCCACAGCAGGGTCCAGACGATGCCCGCCACCCCGACCAGGACAAACGCCAGTTGCCAGCCGCTGTGCAGGATCGCCCACACCACCAGGGGCGGAGCGAGCAGGGCGCCGAACGACGAACCGATGTTGAACCAGCCGATCGCGACCGAGCGTTCCTTGGCCGGGAACCACTCGGTGGTGGCCTTGACCCCGGCAGGCAGGCCGGCGGCTTCGGTCATCCCCAACAGCCCGCGCATGAACGCCAGGCTTTGCCAACCCGTCGCCATGGCGGCGCCAGCGCAGGCGGCCGACCAGGCCAGGGCGAACACGGCGAAGCCCATCTTGGTGCCAATGAAGTCGATCAGCCAGCCGGCGATGGGCTGCATCAGCGCATAGCAGAACTGCCAGGCGGCGACGATCTTGGCGTATTGCTCGGTGGTGATGGAAAGGTCGGTCATCAGGGTGGGGGCAGCCACCGAGAGGGTGTTGCGGGCGAGGTAGTTGACGACGAGCCCAGCCGTGACAAGGCTGACCATCCACCAACGGATGCCTTTTATTTTCATGGATCACCTGGAGTTATTTTTAGAGGTGCGAATGCTTGTCCCGGCGCTGGCAGAGCGATTTGAGACAAATTGTTTCAAGGCAAGGATGGCATGTTGTGTGTCGTCGTACAACATTATTTCGGTATGAGCTTCCTTTGTTCAGAATAGGAGTGGAATAAGCCGCGTTTTCTGAGCGGTTAAAGCGGTGTGGTTGCTTGGTTACTATGGGCGACAAGATATCGTTGTACGATCTCTTGATTCGATTGACACAATTTGTATGAAAGCCAGGAAGGGCTTGGCGGGACGCATGCTGGCGGGGCCGGGTCGGCGGGAGGAATTAGCTCTGTGCGTGCTTTACCCGAAGAGCCGTCATAAAGCTGTCATTTCCCTGGGTGGTTAGACCGCTACATTTTCCTGTGCTTAGCTGTTGATGGCCAGCTGCCTTGATGGCAAGGCGGCGACAATAGCCAAAGGATGAACAGCATGTCATGTACACATGCAGGGAATAGCTACTCCGAGGGAGCTCTTATCTGTGCTAACGGCAGAGAGCTGAGATGCAGCGGAGGGGCTTGGCAGGAAACGGGATATCTGTGTCGCCCTAATACCAGTGGCACTGGTTATGAGACGTTTTCGGACGACGGTCGCCCGCTTGCAGATGAGTCATCGAAAGTCGATCCGCATCAGCCTCGATCCTGACGGAGGGCTTCTCTTGCAAAACAGCCCATTCAGGCACAAAAAAAGACGTCCGTGGACGTCTTTTTCTGTTTGTTTGGTGGAACCGGGGGGATTTGAACCCCCGTCCGCCAGTACTCCGCTGTCGGTACTACATGCTTAGCCGTGTCTATTGAGTTAATCCGCAGCCGCCCGACGGGCAGGGTGCTTTGGACGAGTTGTGTAAGTTTTAGCCGCTTCGTCCACAACGTACTGCACGGCGATCCTGTTCTGTATGACAATCATTTCGGGTTTACAGGCATCCCCTGATGATTGCTGGAGCCGAAGCTACCAGAAGGGCGGGCTCGGCTGCTTACGCAGCGAGAGCGTAACCCTCGAAGGTTTCGTCATTGGCAACTATAGAAAGTTGCAACAGTGGATTTACGAGTTCTGTTACCAACTCGGCATGCACCTAGAGTTTCGTGACCGGCGTCGAATCCTAATCGGCCCCATTTTCAACGCTAAGCTGGCGCTTTCTCAAGCGCGTAGGGCGGAGTATACGCCATCATCCGGGCGACGTACACCATCGCCCGGACGCTCTGGCTCACTCGCTGCCACCACCCTTGGTGGTGTTCTGCAGGTCTTGCAGTGCCTTGGTGGTGAGGGCGATGCAGTCCTTGTCGTTGCCGGCGGTTTTCGCGGCCCGCGCATCGGCGGCCTGCTCCTTGACCGAGTTGACCAGGTCTTCGGAAGTGGCGCCGAGACTGGCCAGCTGATCGTCGATCTTCTGCAGGTTGGCGGTGCACAGGTCATCCGCCGCGAACACAGGGGAGGCAAGCAATGTGGCGGCCATGAACAGTCCGGTAATCGCAGTACGCTTCATGTGAATCTCCTTGGCTGAAAGAGTGGCCCGGGGAAGCGTCGGGCCTGAAGGGTGGACTGCGCCATTCGCCAGGGAGTTCAGAGGAATATCGTGACCGGTTGGCTTGTTTCCCAACCGGTCGTCGGACGTGTCTCAGATTGCCCGCGCACGGGTTACCCGGTCCACCAGGTAGACCAGCCCGTGGTAATCGATCCCGGCATGGGTCGACAGGCCGATCTCGCAGGTGCGGCTGGTGGAGATGCCTTCCTCGCAGTACTGCACCGCGTCCTTCAGGCTCCGCAGCGAGTGGGCGTTGAGCTCCGGCGTGGTGAAGCCCTTGTCGCCGGCGAAGCCGCAGCAGTGGATGCCTTCCGGGATCACCACCTGCTTGCTGCACAGGCGCGCCAGGTCGATCAGCGCCTGGCTTTCGCCCAGGTGCTGGGTGCTGCAGGTCACGTGTACGGCGATCGGTGCGTCCTGCGGGGTGAACTCCAGCTTGTCCAGCAGATGGGTGCGGATGAAGCGCACCGGGTCGTACAGGTCGAGACGGGTTTCCGCCAGGTCCTGCACCAGACGCAGGGTGCACGGGCTGGTGTCGCAGTAGATCGGATCGAGCCCGCCACGGCTGGCATGCAGCAAGGCGCCGATCAGTTCCTGGCGCTTGTGCTCGGCCTGTTCGGCGTAGCCCTTGGAGGCGAAGGGCTGGCCGCAGCAGAGGCTGTCCTGGTTCTCCGGGAAGACCACCTGGTAGCCGGCTTTCTCCAGCAGGCCCCGGGTCTTGTCCAGCAGCGAGATCTGCTCGCGGTCACCCGCAGCAGGGCCCATGACCCGCGACACGCAGGCGGCCAGGTAGACCACCCGTGGCCGGGCGTCGTTGGCGGCGATGCTGGCGACCGGGTTCTTCAGCGGTTGCGGCATGGCGGGCGTCCACTGCGGCAAGCGACCGTTGCTGACCTTGCTCAGCGACCGGCTGATCTGCCTCAGACGCGGTGCGCCAAGCAGCCGGCGCGCACCATTGGCGACGCGCAACGTCAGGCGTGCACCACTCAGTGCGGTATGGAAATTCTCCGCCAGCCAGTCGGCGGTCTTGCCGTGATGGGCCGCCCGGCCGCGCAGCTTCTTCACCAGCTCGCCGGTGTTGATGCCCACCGGGCAGCGTTGCGCGCACAGCCCGGTGGCGGCGCAGGTGTCGATGCCCTGGTATTGATAGTCGCGCTCCAGGGCCGAGGTGTCTTCGCCGGCGCGTTTCCTCGCCTGGATATCGCGCCACATGACGATGCGCTGGCGCGGGCTCAGGGTCAGTCCCTTGGATGGGCACACCGGCTCGCAGAAACCGCACTCGATGCACTTGTCGACGATCTCGTCGGCGGCCGGCAGCGGTTTCAGGTTTTTCAGATGGATATCCGGGTCTTCGCTGAGCACCACGTCCGGGTTGAGGATGCCGTTGGGATCGAGCAGGCGCTTGAGCTTCCACATCAGCTCGTAGGCATCCCGGCCCCATTCCAGCTCGACGAAGGGCGCCATGTTGCGCCCGGTGCCGTGCTCGGCCTTCAGCGAGCCGCCGAACTCCACCGCCACCAGTTGCGCCACGTCGTCCATGAAGGCCTGGTAGCGAGCGACTTCCGCGGCGCTGTTGAAGCCCTGGGTGAAGACGAAGTGCAGGTTGCCTTCCAGCGCATGGCCGAAAATGATCGCCTCGTCATAGCGGTGCTTGTCGAACAGCTGGATCAGGCGATTGACGCCCTCGGCCAGTTGCTCGACCGGGAAGGTGACATCTTCGATGATCACCGTGGTCCCGGTCTGACGCACTGCGCCGACTGCCGGGAAGGTGTCCTTGCGAATTTTCCATAGCAGGTTGTAGACCGCCGGGTCCTCGCTGAAATCGACCTTCTGCTCCAGCGGAAACTCGGCGATGGACGCCATGATCTGCGCCAGTTGTTCGTGCAGCAACGTCTGGCTGGCGGCGCGGGATTCGATGAGCAGGGCGCAGGCATTGTCCGACAGGCCTTTGACCCACGCCGGCATGCCCGGCTTGTCCTGCACCGAGCGCAGGCTGCGGCGGTCCAGCAGTTCCACGGCGGAGACCGGTTGCTGCTTGAGCACGGTCACCGCGCGGCAGCAGCTTTCCACGGTAGGGAAGACGATCAGCGCCGAGGCCTTGTGCGGGTGGTCGGGAACGGTGTCGTAGGTCACCGCGCTGATAAAGCCCAGGGTGCCTTCGGAACCCACCAGCAGGTGTTGCAGGATGTCGAGCGGCTGGTCGTAGTCCACCAGTGCATTCAGCGACAGGCCGGTGGTGTTCTTCAGCCGGTACTTGTGCCGGATGCGCTCGGCCAGCGCGGTGTTGGCGCGGGTTTCGCGGCCGAGGCGGGCGAGTTCCTGCAGCAGGTCGGCGTGGCTGCTTTGGAAGGCGGCCACGCTGGCCGGGTCCTCGCTGTCCAGTCGCGTGCCGTCGGCCAGCACCAGGCGCAGGCCGGCCAGGGTGTGATAGGTGTTCTGCGCGGTGCCGCAGCACATGCCGCTGGCGTTGTTGGCGACGATGCCGCCGATCTTGCAGGCGTTGATCGAGGCCGGGTCGGGCCCGATCTTGCGCCCGAACGGCGCCAGCCAGGCGTTGGCCTGGGCGCCGATAACGCCGGGCTGCAGGCGGATCTGCTCGCCCTGGCCGCGGATTTCGCGGCCGTTCCAGTTGTCGCCGAGGACGATCAGCACCGAGTCGCTGATGGCCTGGCCGGACAGGCTGGTGCCGGCGGCGCGGAAGGTCACCGGGACTCGATCGCGCTGGGCGAGCTGGATCAGCCCGACCACTTCGTCTTCGGATTCGACGCGCACCACCAGCTTGGGAATCAGCCGGTAGAAGCTGGCGTCGGTGCCGAAGGCGAGGGTCGAGGTGGCGTCGTCGAAGCGGCGGTCGGCGGGGATCAGGCGCTCGGCATCGCGCAGGAACGCGGCGGGCAGGCTCATGCAGTCTCCTCGCGGGGCCACGGCGTCTGGCGCGCCGCGTGCCCCGGTCAATCAGGCGGTAGGGTGAGGCGGGCGCGCTCAGGCGCCCAGTTCGCGGACCAGCGAGTCGCGGGTGATCTCGCTGATCGACTTGGCACCGGTTAGCACCATGGCCACGCGCATTTCCTTCTCGAACAGCTCCAGCAGGTTCTTCACCCCGGCTTCGCCGTGGGTGGCCAGGGCGTAGAGGAAGGCGCGGCCGATCAGCACGGTGTCGGCGCCGAGGGCAATCATGCGCACCACGTCCAGGCCGCTGCGGATGCCGGAGTCGGCGAGGATCTTCAGGTCGCCCTTCACCGCGTCGGCGATGGCGGGCAGGGCGCGGGCGCTGGACAGCACGCCGTCGAGCTGGCGGCCGCCGTGGTTGGAGACGACGATGCCGTCGGCGCCGAATTTCACCGCGTCCTTGGCATCCTCGGGGTCGAGGATGCCCTTGATGACCATCGGGCCATCCCAGAATTCACGAATCCACTCCAGGTCTTTCCAGGAGATGGACGGGTCGAAGTTGGCTCCCAGCCAGCCGATGTAGTCGGCCAGGCCGGTGGGGTTGCCACGGTATTTGGAAATGTTGCCAAGGTCGTGGGGGCGGCCCAGCAGGCCGACGTCCAGGGCCCATTGCGGGTGGGTCATGGCTTGCCAGACGCGACGCAGCGGCGCGTTCGGGCCGCTCATGCCGGAGTGGGCGTCGCGGTAGCGGGCGCCGGGGACCGGCATGTCGACGGTGAACACCAGGGTGGTGACACCGGCGGCCTTGGCCCGTTCCAGGGCATTGCGCATGAAGCCGCGGTCCTTCAGGACGTAGAGCTGGAACCACATCGGCCGGTCGATGGCCGGCGCGACTTCCTCGATCGGGCACACCGACACCGTGGACATGGTGAAGGGAATGCCTTTCGCCGCCGCCGCACGCGCGGCCTGCACTTCGCCGCGCCGGGCGTACATGCCGGTGAGGCCGACCGGGGCCAGGGCCACGGGCATGCTCAGCTTCTCGTTGAACAACTGCGTTTCGAGACTCAGCTCGGACATGTTCTTCAGCACGCGCTGGCGCAGGGCGATGCCGGCCAGGTCTTCGACGTTGTGACGAAGGGTGTGCTCGGCGTAGGCGCCACCGTCGGCGTAGTGGAACAGGAACGGCGGCAGCTTGCGTTGGGCCGCGGCGCGATAGTCGGTGGAGGCAGAAATGATCATGGGATCTCGCAACTATTTGTGTGAGAAGGCAACTGCCGGGCGCTTGGGAAAAGCGCCCGGCCCCTGTCACTTTAGTGAACCAGCATGCCGGTCAGCCAATACGCCTGGATCAGGGTGATCAGGCCGACGATGGTGGCGAAGAACAGGCTGTGCTTGAGGGTGAAGCGGAACAGGTCCGATTCCTTGCCGACCAGGCCGGTGGCGGCGCAGGCCACGGCGATGGATTGTGGCGAGATCATCTTGCCGGTCACGCCGCCGCTGGTGTTGGCCGCGACCAGCAGGGTGTCGTTGACCCCGATCTGGTGGGCGGTGGTGGCCTGCAGCGAGCTGAACAGGGCGTTGGACGAGGTGTCCGAACCGGTCAGGAACACGCCCAGCCAGCCGAGGAACGGCGAGAAGAACGGGAACGCGGCGCCGGTGCCGGCCAGGACCAGGGCCATGGTCGAGGACATGCCCGAGTAGTTGGTGACGAAGGCGAAGGCCAGGACCATGCCGATGGACAGGATCGGCCAGCGCAGCTCGTAGAAGGTCTCCTTCAAAGTGGTCAGACCAGTTTTGAAGTTGATCTTCAGGACCACCATCGAGATCAGCGCGGACAGGAAGATCGCGGTGCCGGTGGCGGAAATCGGGTCGAGCTTGAACACCGCCGGGATCGGCGTCGGGTTGGCGACGATCGGTGCGGTCTTGATCACCAGCTGGTCCAGGTGCGGGATGGCGAAGTTGAATACCCAGTTGTACATGGCGCCGCCGCTGGCGAAGGCTGCCTTGAACGGTTTCAGGGTCCAGATGGTGACCAGCACGGTAAGGATCAGGAACGGCGACCAGGCCTTGAAGATCTCGCCCAGGCTGTACGGGGTCGGCTGGCTGCCACCCTTGACCACGGCGGCGCCGACGCTGGCGGTAGCGGTGGTGAAGGAGTTCTTCGGCTGCCAGACCTTGAGGAACAGGGTCAGGGAAATCAGCGAGGCCAGGGCCGAGGTGATGTCCGGCAGCTCAGGGCCGATGAAGTTCGAAGTGAAGTACTGGGTGACGGCGAAGCTCAGGCCGGCGACCAGGGCGGCAGGCCAGGTCTCCTTCACGCCTTTCAGGCCGTCCATCATGAACACCAGCCAGAATGGCACGAACAGCGACAGCAGTGGCAGTTGGCGACCGGTCATGGCGCCGATGTGGAAGGCGTCGATGCCGGTGACCTGGCCGGCCACGATGATCGGGATGCCCAGGGCGCCGAAGGCCACCGGCGCGGTGTTGGCGATCAGGCACAGGCCGGCGGCGTACAGCGGGTTGAAGCCGAGGCCGACGAGCAGGGCGGCGGTAATGGCAACCGGCGCACCGAAACCGGCCGCACCTTCCAGGAAGGCGCCGAAGCAGAAGCCGATCAGCAGGACCTGCAGGCGCTGGTCATCGGTGATCGACAGCACCGAGCTGCGGATCACTTCGAACTGGCCGCTCTTGACCGTCAGTTTGTAGAGGAACACCGCGGCGACGATGATCCAGGCGATGGGCCACAGACCATAGGCAAAACCGTAGCCGGCAGCGGCGAACGCCATGTCGGCAGGCATCTGGAAAGCGAAGATCGCCACCAGGATCGACAGGGCCAGGGTGATGCTGCCCGCGATATGTCCCTTCATGCGGAACACGGCCAGCGCCAGGAAGAAGAACACGATTGGAATGACCGCCGCCAGCGCGGACAGGCCGAGACTACCAAGCGGACTATAGAGTTGTTGCCAGGTTTGCATGTGGGATGGCCCCTAATTGTTGTTGGTAAGGCACTGGCATTGGTTAATTGGTAATACCAATTTACAATGTCGAGGCGCTAGGTTAAAAGCCTCGTTGTGGGTGTGTCAATTTGTCCCCGCAAAACTTTCGTCGAAGGACGTAGGAAGGCGCTGACTGAGTGGTAAGGAAACTTGCCAACTGATGGGTGTGGCGAAGGGCTGGATGCGCCAGAATAGGCGGCCCCGAACTGACTCGGGATTGTGGAGAGCACGTGATGGTTTTCGATCAGGTCCGCCAGCGCCGTTTGTCCGACGATATCGTCGAGCGGCTGGAAGGGATGATTCTTGAGGGTACCTTGACCGCCGGCGAGCGGTTGCCGGCGGAGCGGGTGCTGGCCGAACAGTTCGGGGTTTCCCGACCGTCGCTGCGCGAGGCGATCCAGAAACTCGTGGCCAAGGGCATGCTGGTCAGTCGCCAGGGTGGCGGCAACTATGTGGTTGAGTCGCTGGGCACGACCTTCAGCGATCCCTTGCTGCAACTGCTCGAAAGCAATCCTGAGGCCCAGCGCGACCTGCTGGAGTTTCGCCATACCCTGGAAGCGTCATGCGCCTACTACGCGGCGATGCGCGCCACCGATGTCGATCGCGAGCGGCTCAAGGCGGCGTTCGATACCTTGCAGGACTGCTACACCCGCAGCGACGAGGTGAGCCGGGCCGAGGAGGGCGCCGCCGATGCGCGGTTCCATCTGGCGATCGCCGAGGCCAGCCATAACGCGGTGTTGCTGCATACCATCCGCGGACTGTTCGACCTGCTCAAGCGCAATGTGGTGACCAACATTGGCGGCATGTACAAGCAGCGTGCGGAAACCCGCGACATGCTGATCAGCCAGCACCGCGACCTGTACCTGGCAATCGTCGAAGGGCGTGCGCAGGATGCGCGTGAGGTGTCGAGCCGGCACATTCTGTATGTGCAGGAGGTGTTGGAGGAGGTGCGGCAGGAGGTGCAGCGGGTGGCGCGGGCGGAGCGGCGCAAGGGGCGCTGACTTTGTGTTGTTGCTGATGGCCTCATCGCTGGCAAGCCAGCTCCCACAGTGACCGCGTGCGCCGCCGAACCTGTGGGAGCTGGCTTGCCAGCGATAGGGCCATCAGGGGCCCCGAAGAACTAGTCTTCCCGCCCCTTGTTGCGCACCGCACGCTGCAGCTCGCGATCGGAATCCCGCTCGCGCTGGGTATCGCGCTTGTCGTATTCCTTCTTGCCCTTGCCCAGGGCAATCTCGCACTTGATCAAGTGCTTGCTCCAGTACATGGACAACGCGACGCAGGTATAACCCTTCTGCTGCACGCCAACGAACAGACGCTCCAGCTCGCGGCGGTTGAGCAGCAGCTTGCGGGTGCGGGTCGGGTCGGCGATGACGTGGGTACTGGCGGTCGTCAGCGGGGTGATGTGGCTGCCCATCAGCCAGGCTTCACCGTCCTTGAGCAGCACGTAGCTGTCTACCAGGTGAGCCTTGCCGGCACGCAGGCTTTTTACTTCCCAACCGGACAGGACCAGTCCGGCCTCGAATTTGTGTTCGATGAAGTAATCGTGTCGCGCTTTCTTGTTCTGCGCGATGGTCCCTGTCGGATGTTTCTTTTGTTTGGCCATAGGGGCGGCATTATAGGCAGTCGTCGCGTCGCCGGCTACGGGGTCCGGTGTGCTTGAGCCATCGGGATGAATCCCGGACAATGCGCGGATTCTTGCAATGAAGCTGTTGTCGCTTGCTATGTGGCAATCGGTCAGTTGCTAGGCGTCCTATTCTTTGTTCTAGTGTCGCCGCTTCATTTTTCACTCGGTTTTGGACATGACGCCTGGATGACTACCCATATTCAACGGTCGGCCCTGCTGCCTTACCCTGCTCAGGCACTTTACGATCTGGTCAATGACGTGAAGCGCTATCCGGAATTCTTGCCCTGGTGTTCGGGCAGCACGGTGCTGGAAGAGAGCGAGACCCACATGCGCGCGAAGGTCGAGGTGGCGAAGGGCGGCATCAGCCAGCATTTCGTTACCAGTAATGTGCTGGTGCCGGGACATTCGATCGAGATGAATCTGGAGGAGGGACCGTTCAGTCAGTTGCACGGCCTCTGGGTGTTCAAGCCGCTGGGCGACAAGGCCTGCAAGATCAGCCTGGACCTGTCGTTCGAGTATTCCGGCGCGCTGGTGAAGGCGACCTTGGGGCCGCTGTTCAACCAGGCGGCGAATACCCTGGTCGATGCGTTCTGCCAGCGTGCCAAGCAGCTCAACGGCTGATCCTGGCCTGACGGACACAAAAAAGCCCGAACATGTTCGGGCTTTTTATTGCGTGGTCCGACGTTACTCGGTGCGCAGTGGTTCCTGGACCGGGACAGGCATGACTTCGATGGTATCGACGTCGCGCTGGATCTTGTCTTCCAGCGAACCTGGACGGGCAGGTTTGTCTTGCTTGACCGGCTGAACCTGCTGTTGCTCTGGCTGGCTGACGGAGGTGTCACCGTCGCGGCCGAGAATTTCCTGGTCGCGGCTCACGCCTGGCATGAAGTCGCCGGACAGGCTGGCCAGTTGGTCGTTCTCGTTGAAGAAGATGCTGATGCGTTCCTGCTGACGCTCACCGCCACCGGGCTGCAGGCTGTACAGATAGTCCCAGCGATTGGTGTGGAAGGTGTCCTGGATCAGTGGGTTGCCCATGATAAACCTTACTTGCCGACGGGTCATTCCGGGGCGCAATTGGTCTATCATGTCCTGCGTTACGACATTGCCCTGCTGGATGTCGATTTTGTAAACCCCGGGGAACGAGCAACCGGCGAGTGCGAGCAGTCCCACGAGGGTGAGGCTGGTTAGCAAGAGCTTGGTGTTTTGCATCGGTGGGCGACTTCCACTATCTTGGCTGGACAACGTAAACCCCGATCA
>JAIRVG010000053.1 GCA_031253995.1 Paucimonas sp.
CTTGCCAGCGATGAGGCCCTGAAGAGCACTACAGGATCAGGCCCTGGCCGCCCTGGCCGCATGCAGCTTCTTGTAGCTCTCGATCAAGCGCAGATGCCGGTCCAGGCCTTCCAGCTTCAGGCTGGTCTGCCATCCAGCGAGCCGAGCACCGCGTCCATCCGCGCGTCACCGAAGTTGCCGAGGGCCTAATCGCTGGCAAGCCAGCTCCCACAGTGAGCGCGTCGAGCATGGATTTCCTGGTCAACACAAACCCTGTGGGAGCTGGCTTGCCAGCGATGAGGCCCTGAAGAGCACTACAGGATCAGGCGTCGCGCCTGTTGCCCATCGGCCCGGTGGTAAGCCACCTGGCGGACCTGGTTGCCACGGCTGTCGATACACGACAGTTCCGGCGTCTGTTCATGTACCCGTCGGCCCACGGCGCAGCCCTTTCAAAGCGAGTGACGACGCGCAACAACGCGTGCGGCAACAGGTGAGCGTGGTGAGCCCGGTGCGATGTCCATGACGATTGCAGGCGCCTCCGTCACGGTCGGGCTGGTCTTTGCCTCCAGCTGGATCACAATGGATGCCTCGAGCAGCTCGTCGGGGTTTTCTTCGTCCCATTCCTGGTCTTTCAGGGTCACGCTCAGCGCCGTCATACCGAGCGCCTCGATGATGTGGGCAGTTAACTTGCCATTGGGTGTGTCCTTCAGGAAATCGGTCTTCATTTCCTCCGAACCGTTCTCCAGCCTGCTCAGTACCTCCAGGGTTTCATAGTTGATGACCGATTTGTGCTTGATCACGGTGGGGCGTTCGCCGACAAAGCCGAAGCGTTCGGCAACCATTCTCGCCTGCACCAAGGCGACGTCGCTGGCAAAGAACTGGTCGGTCCTGGTTTCCTTTTGATTGAACTTGAATGTCCATTTGCGTGGTTTGAACTTGTTCAGGAATGTGTTGACTTCGTGCTTCCGAGGCTCGTACCTCGAGTCCAGCTCATAGGGACTTGGAAGCGGGATTCCCGGATCCTCTTGCATGTCCTCCGCCAGGGACCATTCGTGGGTAAAGTGCTCGGCGATGAACGCCAGGCGTTCGGCCTCGCCGGGACGTTCCGGCTGTTTCGACGTGTTCATCAGCCCCTGGTCATCCCGTTGCGTCACCGGGTTGTTGCCGACGAACCGATAGTGGTTGAGCCCGTCGATATCCCCCGCCGGATCCGGATTGATCCAGCGCATCAGCCACGGCGCGTAGTAGCGCAGGCCGTAGTAGTAAAGTCCGGCGCCGTCGCGTTCCTTGCCTGAATAGCGGCGGGTCTTGTAGCGGGCTTCGATTGCCGAATGTGCCGCCCACCACGCGGTGCCGCCGAAGGGGTAGTAGCCTTCGTGGCTGATGATGTTCGCCGCATCATCCAGTTCCAGCCCGCTGCTGTCGTGCAGGTCATCGAGGCTGTAGCGCATCTGCGGAGTGGCGATGTCCCCGGGCGGGCCTTCACTCCAGAGCAGGCAGCGTACGGCGCAGCGGCCGGCCTGGGTGACGATCACGGCGAAGGACTCGCCTTGCCGGGTATGCCGTTCCAGGCCGGGCAGGTAACGGGTTTCGTTGAACTGCAGGCGGCCGGCGACAAGGCGCGTGGAGACCTTGCGCAGCCGCAGGCCGTCACTGCCATAGCGGTAGTGCTCCTCGTCATCCATGCCCTCCTCGCGAGCGACCTGGCGGGTGCGGTGCAACTGGTTGCGGGCGTTCCAGTGCAGTGGCTGGCCGGCAGCGAGTTCGAGCAGGTTGCCGTTCGCGTCGAAGGCGCCCACCGGGTCGCCGGGGGCGGGTACGGCGTGGTTGCTGTGGTCTGCGACGTCAAGGGTCCGGGTGTAGGACTGCTGGCCGACATGCCGCAGCTCCAGCAGGTTGCCGCTGGCGTCGTATTCGTAATGCTGGCGGTAGTTGAGCAGCCGGCTGGTGTCGCCGGGATTCGGCGCCAGCTCCGGCAGTTGCGGGCCGATCAGCGCACCCAGGGCTTCGCGGCCGGTGGCGTCGGTCAGTTGATACAGGGAGTCGTAGGAGAAGGTACTGACCGGGTCGACGCGCTGGTTGGCGAAGTGGCTGACCGGTTGGCTGTGGTCTTCGATCTTCAGCACGTTGCCGACCGGGTCGTAGTCGTACCGCAGGTCTTGCAGCATGGCGCGTCCGGGGCGGCTCGCGGAGAGCCGGGACAGGCGTCCGGTGGCTGGCTCGTACTCGCAGTGGCTGAGCACGCCGTTGCCGGCAGTCTGGGATTCGATCTGGCCGAAGGCGTTGTAGCAGGCATCGGTGAGCAGTAGATGTTCCGTGCTGTCTTCCAACAGCAGCAAGAGGCTTTTGAGTTCTCCGCTCAGGTTGAAGTGAAAGGATTGCCGGTTGCCCAGCGCATCCGTCTGCGCCAGGACCTCCTGTAACGGGCCATGGACATAGGTGGTACTGGCTCCGTCCCCCGGTTCCAGCACGGCCTCCGGCCAGTCCGGCAGATCCAGCGCCGCGAGGAAATGCCGGGTTTCACCGCGCACCTGGCCGGTCAGCGCGTAGCTGTCGACCCACCGGCTGCCGGCTTCGTCATCCTGCCGTACCAGCCGGCCACGGCGGTTCAGACCTGCTTCATTGGCGTAGGTGAAGCTTGTGCTGACGCGCACCGGTTGTCCCGTAGCGCTTTCCTCGATCCGCAGCGGCCGCAGGCGTTCGTCGAAACGCGTGTGCCAGTGACTGCCCCGGGTGTCCCAGCGTTCCGCCACCTGGCCGGCATCGCCCGGCAGCATCAGTTGCCAGCCGGCATCGCTGCTGTCACCGAACAGCGGCCTGTCGGACAGCGATGTCAGCGCGTGCTGGTTCGGCGCCACGGCGCTGTCCTGCTCCAGCATCTCGAACAGGCGTGGATCCCACTGCTGGCGCAACTGGCCTGCGATGTCATGCCTGGCCAGGATCACCCGCCGCGCCGCCTGCTCCGATCCGCTCCGGCAATAGGCAACCTGGCGCAGCGCCAGGCCGCGCGCATCGCGCACCGCCAGCGTCGGCGTATGCCGATGCAGCGCGCTAGCCCTTGTCACCTTCGACTTCCTCCCAGGTGTCGTTCTCGTCCTCGCTGATGCTGTACCACGCCAGGTAACGCTGGCGGCGCAGGTAGCCCTTGGCGGTGAGTACCCGCACCTCGCGGCCCAGCGGGTCGTAGAACTGCTGGTCGTTGTAGCCGAACAGGCGGAACGAGGCATCGTTGATGTAGCGCCAGCGTTCGGCGAAGTAGGGCCGGTAGACCCGCACCGCCAGACCCTTGTTGTTGTATTCGACGCGCTCGCTGACCCGCCAGCGCTCGGCGGCCTCCACCTGCACCGGCTGGCCGTCTTCCAGGCGCAACTCGCCATTGTCGTCGACCGCGTAGGCCAGGCCCGGCTCGACCTTCTGCTTGCTTTGCAGGGCGCGGCCAAAGCCGTCGCTGCTGCTCAGGGCGATGCGGATCTGCAGGTCGGGATCGCCGGGGTAGCGGTCGGCCTGGAGCACCGCGCTGTGCACCGGCTGGCGCGTTTCCGGCGCCTGCATCCAGCTGAAGGCGTCGTAGTAGCAGGCGCTGGCGGCGTTCTGCAGGGCGGCGGCGGGGTCGGCGATGGCGCTGGCCAGGTCCTCGCTGTCGCGCTGGTACTCGTCCAGCGGGGCGAAGCCGGCCGGTTCGTCGTTCTCGGTGCCGTGGAAACTGCTCGCCAGCACGCGGCCGAAGCCGTCGTACAGGGCTTCCTGGATGTTCTGGTTGGGATCGGTGACGCGCCGTGGCTGCAGGCAGTGGTAGTCGAGGTCGGCGGTGGTCTGGCAGCCGTCCGCCAGGATGACCCGCGTCACCTGGCAGTGATAGCGGTCGTCGCGTATCGCGGTCACGCCGTGGCTGCGGGTTTCGCGCACGCTCAGGGTGCGGTGGAAGACGCTGCCCGGGGCGAAGCTGGTGAAGCCCTGGCGGATGGCCCATAGCTCCAGCTCCGGCTGTTCCGGGAGAAAGGCGGCCATGGGCTCGTAGTGCAGGGCGACAAGTTTCTCGCGCAGTTCGTCGCGGCTCATCACCCGCTCGTAGGCCTGCAGCGCCTGTTCGTTGAGTTCGGCGCTTTCGAGGAAGCCGGGCAGGGCCTCGAAGCTGCCCTCGCCATCGGGCAGGTCTTGGCGGGGGGCGGTGTCGGGTGCCTGGTAGCGCTGTACGGTCTGGCCGGTCAGCACCCGCTCGGCCTCGGCGTGCAGCGGACTTTCCGGGCCACTGAGGTGCTCGTAGCTGATCTGCCGTGCCGGCAGTGCGGCACGGGGCAGCACCAGGGCATTGTTGCGCTGGCGCCAGGGCAGGCCGAGGCGCCAGCCTTGCGGATGGTCGAGGTGGATGACCTGGGCGCGGGTTTCGTTGAGGTAGCTGTCGTACTGGGCCTCGTCGTGGGCGTCGCGCCACCAGGTCTGTTCGTGCTCGCTGTCGAACGGCGGCGGGTCGCTGGCCTGGCGGCGCCGGGCGCAGTGGATGACCACGCCATGGGTCAGCTGGCCGTAGGCATCGTGGCTGAGGTTGACGCTGTGCTGGCAACGGGGATCGTCGGCCTGGCGCTCGTAGTCCAGCGTCATGCTTTCCAGGGGCAGCGGCAGCATGCGTGCGTAGGGCTGGTGGGCGCCGGCCGGGGCCAGTTCGCGGACCAGGTAGCGGTGCTGTTCCACGCTGTAGGGCACGGCCTGTTGTGCGCTGTCGTCGAGGCCGTAGCGCTCGCTGCGGATGGGCGAGCCGATGAGGGCGTGGGCCAGGGCGCGCAGGCGTTGTTCGTCGGGGGCCTCGACGATTTGGTCGAGGCCGCTGCCTGCGTCGAACAGGGCCAGCAGGTCGGGACCGGGCACGGCCGCTTCTTGGTCCCCGAAGAAGTCGTCCCGCGGGGGCGCCGGGTACTGGCCGGTGTGGAACCAGGTCTTGCTCAGGAGCGGCGCGGTGAAGTGCACATCTTCGTCGCCCCGCGCGCTTTCGCTGTCGGTTTGCAGCAACAGGCCGAAGCCGCGCAGCTCGCGCTCGTGGCGGTCGTAGTGGCCGCGCCGGTAGCGCAGGCGCTGCACCAGCAGGTTGCCGGTGACCTCGTCGAGCCGGGTCTGCCGCGTCACCAGGTGCAGGGTCATCGGCAGGTGGCTGATGGCCGGGCGGCCGGCCTGGCGCAGCTCCTGTTTCTCGTCCAGCCATTCCTGGCCGGAGCCGCGGTATTCCACGGTGCCGATGGCGCCCATGTGGTTGTCGGTACGCATCAGCAGGTAAGGCTTGTGCGTGACGAAGTCCAGGCGCCAGTGCCGCGGGGTCATGTGCGGCACCGTCAGCACCAGGCTGGCGCAGCCCAGGCCCTGCAGGTCGGCGGCGCTGACCTGGCACAGGCGGTCGTAGCGCACGCCGTCGGGCCAGGGTTGCAACTGCGGCGCCTGCAGGCCGAAGCCGCAGCGGTTCATGAAGATCCGCGCGCCGTCGCTTTCCAGGTACAGCAGGTCGCTGGCGCCGGAGCCGTCGAGGTCGGCCAGGCGCACCCGGCTGGCGTCGAATGCGTCGTGGGCGAAGGGCAGGCTGGCGAAGCGAAAGCCCTTGCCGAAGCGGCCGTGGCCGAGGTTCGGCCAGCAGCGCACTTCGTCGTGGCGGATGCGCACCAGGTGCTGCTGGCCGCTGCCGAGGATATCGCTGAAGGCCACCAGCTCGGCGCGGCTGTCGCCGATCACCGGCAGCGCGTCGGCAGCGTGCGCGACCTCCACCGGCGCGGCATGCCCCTGCTCGCGACGGTTGGCGTACAGGCGCACGCTGCGTGGACCGATCAGCACCAGGTCGAGGAGCCCGGCGCCGCTGAGGTCGGCCAGTTGCGCCAGCGGGTGCAGGGCTTCGGCGGCGACCGCGGCGAAGGGCACGAAGGCGGACCACTCGCGGTCCGGGTCGAGGGTGAAGAAACCGTTCAGGCCCGGGGCGCTGATGCTCCACTCAAGGCGGCCGTCACCGGTCAGGTCCTGCAGCGACTGACGCAGGGGGCGATTGCCGTCGGCCACGGGGATGCGTGGCAGCAGGGCCCAGTCGCCATAGGTGACCCGGTCATTGGGGGCATCGCCAGCGTTGCTGTCCGGGTGCTCGTCGCGCAGGGGCTCGCGGTAGTACCAGGCCTTGTCGTTGCGGTGGAGGATGCCGGGCACGCCTTCGCCGTAGAGGTCGACCAGCTGGTACAGCTCGCCGTCGTTGAGGCCGGGCAGGGCGGGGAATTCGCTGAAGGTGCGGGGCGCCCCGGCGTCGAAGGGCGCGTAGGCGAAGCTCAGTGGCGGCAGGCTGCTGCGGCGCCCGTCGGCGGCCCAGGCCTGGCTGTGGGCCGCCACCAACTGGTTGTAGGACAGCTCGCTGGCCTGGTATTCCAGCAACAGGCGGCGCACCAGCACCGGGGCCTCGCCAAGGTCGGCGAAGCGGTGGAACATCAGGGCCTGCTGGCACAGGCGCAGGTTGCCCAGTTCGAAGCCGTAGGCGAAGGAGCTGTGGGGGTCGCTGCGCAGTGGCCAGGGATGGTCTTCGGCGTAGCCGGGTTTTTCGTCGAGGCCGGTGCTGCGTTCGCCGTAGTCCAGCAGCAACTCGAAGTGCCAGTCCACCGCGGCCACCGTCTCGGGTTGCCACAGGTACAGCCAGGGGTGGGCGCCGGCATTGCCGTAGCAGACCCGGCACAGGTAGCACTGGGCGCGGAAGTCCCGCGGCTCGTCCGGCGCCAGCCCGGCCAGGTCTTCGCCCTTGTACTGGTAGAGGATGTGTTCGCCGTGGGGGTTGAGGCTTTCTTCCAGCAGCCACTCGCCCACCCGCCGTGGATCGTCCGGGTCGGTGCTGCGCGAGGAAGGGTTGCGCCCGTACAGATGCAGGCTGCCGTCGGCGCCATGGACCAGCCAGAACCCCGGATCGTCGGGGGTCGGGCGCCAGCGTTCGAGGCGCGAGAAGGCCCCTTCGACGCGGGGATGATGGCGGATCACCTGGTAGCTGCGGTCCAGGGCCAGGCCACGGTAGTCGTCCACCTCGCTGACCAGCAGGTCGCCATTGGCATCGCGCTCGGGCAGCCAGACCGTGCCGTCGGGGCCGAGGATCACGTCATCGTCGTCGTAGCGCGGCACGCCCTTGCTGGTGCGCCGGGCGACGCAGCCGTGGGACAGGCTCCAGCCCATGCCGAACAGGCCGTTGCTCACCGTGCTGCGGTAGTTGAGGGTCAGTGCCGGCGCGAAGCCGCGGCCCGGGGACACGGGCAGGGGCAGGTCGAGCGACGCCGCACCGGAGATGCCCAGCTCGCCCCAGCCGCCGCCGATGCTCTGGATGGCACCACCGCCCTTGGGCAGCGTGGGCAGGGCGATGCCCGGGTTCTGATCCTGCATGTCGGGTGCTCCATGGAGTGGTCCATGTCGCTAGAGTGCCCTGCGCAGGTTTTTTCGTTAACTGACAAAAATATCAGGTACCCCGTTCGGCCGAGGGTTGGGGCCTGTCCGTACGGGAGTACCTGAAAGGTTTTCAATAGCTCACGGCGTGCCGAACAGCGCGGTCCAGTAGATGCCGGCATCGCTTTTCGGGTCGGTGGCATAGGCTGCGCCGAGTTCGCGCAGTTGCGGATTCATCAGGTTGGCGCAATGGCCGGGGCTGGCCAGCCAGCCGTCGATTACCTTGCGCGGGCTGTCGAGGCCGGCGGCGATGTTCTCGGCGATGCGCGTGCCGCTGTAGCCGGCCAGTTCGGCTCGATCGCCGGGAGTGCGGCCGTCGCGGTCGACATGATCGAAGAAGTTCTGGTTGGCCATGGCCCGGCTGTGCCCCTGGGCGGCGCCGGCGAGGGTGTCGTTCCAGCTCAGCGGGGTGGTGGCGCTCATCTGCTGGCTACCGCACTGGCGTGACTGGGCGCGGGCGGTGTTGATCGCTTCGAGCAGGTTGCGGCCTTCGCTCTGCCAGTCGCCGAGTCGTGCGCTGAGCAGCGGCCGGGCGACGACGATGCGCCATTCGCGATCTTCGCGGCTGACGCCGATATCGACGAACTGCGGGTCGAGGACCACCTGGCAGAAGCTCTCGCGGATCGCCTGCATGGCCGCTGCCGCGTCGCGCGGGCCGGACAGGCTGATGGCCTGGACATTGACCATGGGATAGGCGACCCGGGCCAGTTGCTGTTGCAGGTCACCCATGCTGGTGGCCGACAGCACCAGGCGCGGATCGCTGGCCAGTGGCGGCAGTTCCAGCGAGGCCTGGTTGGCGCAGGCCTGGGACTGGTTGCGGTAGGCGTTGATCGAATCGATCAGTCGGGTTTCTTCGCTGGCCTGGGCCTGACTGGCGAGCAGCGAGCCCAGGCAGACGAGGGCAAGCGACAGCATGGAGGAACGGACGCGCATTTGAATCTCCCTGGATCTGGCGCCACGGGGCGGATGGCTGGCCGGCGTGGTCGTGCAGTGAATCCGGCGGGTCCGCGCTCATGGCCCGGCCGGTGTCCCCGGTGGATTGGGGGTGATGACAGCGTGCATGGTAGCCAGATTGGCCCGCGCCTGTCGTGTTTGTCTGGCAGAACGCGGTCAGGGTTCCCGCCGCACTTCAGCGTGCGGCACCATTTTGCGGCTTGTAGAAGAAGAATTTGCTGGTCTGCGCGGTTCTCGCGAAGGTCTTCGACCAGGCGGGAGAGACCTGGCGGTGGTGGAAGTAGAGGGCCCCACGGGTGTTGTCGGGGAGCTGGCGATTGAGGGTCTTGCGGGCGATTTCCTTGGCGGCGAGGTAGGGTTCGTCTTCCTTGATCTGGTCGCTGCGGCCGTCGCACCACCAGGAGAACTGGCAGGCATGGCGGTCCGAACCTTCCTTGACCACGGCGCAGACGCTGTCGGGGAAACCGTCGTGACCGACCCGGTTGAGCACCACGTTGGCCACCGCCTGCATGTCCTCGGCGCTGGCGCCCTTGGCTTCCCAGTAGATGGTGCGGGCCAGGCAGGTCAGGGTGTCGTCGAGGGCGGCGGCGCCGTTGGGATCGACGGCCTTGGCTTCGGTGGGGGTGAGTTTCTCGGCGGGGGCCGGGGTGGTCTGGGTGGCGACTGCGTGTTCCAGGGCTTCGGCCTTGTCCTCGGCCTTGGCCGCGACGGGGTTGTCGGCGGCGGTGGCAAAGGGTACGAGAACGAGGATGATGCTCAGGCAGAGTGCTTGCCACAGGCTGGCCATGGTGGGACCCATCCGGCGAAGGTGCCCGGCACGGACTGCCGGCGCTACCTGAACGGTGGACTGGGGGGAAGTTCAATAATTCCGGGGTTGCCGCCGGACGGTAGCGTTTCGCTTGATTGGGGGCTCAAGGCAAGCACCCGTCACCCCTGACACGGTCCATCAAACCACCCGCACCCCCCGCACCCGCCATTCCCCGACCCGTTCCCGGGCGAACGCCGCCGCGTGTCGGGTCAGCTCATCCAGGTGCCTGTCGCGCTTCCTTTCCGCCTCGATCATCGCCTTGCGCCCATGCTGCTTGAGCAGGTAGCTGTGGATCTGCTGGATCTCCACCGTGCGGAAGATCGGCGTCACGTCCAGAACGGCCAGCTCGGCCTCACCGGCGGGTGCATCGGTGGCCATCAGCACCTGCGGGCCACGGGCGCCGACCACCTTGAGGCCCAGCGCCTCGAAGCACGGCACGCGGTTCTGGCCGCAGGCCAGTTCGATGCGCGGATGGCGCTGGCGCACGTCGTCGAGCAAGGCCCGGCCGATCCCGCGGCGGCGCAGGTCCTGGCGCACCGCCATGTAGGCCAGCGCGCAGGACTGGGGCTCGCCCTCGATCGGCAGGTACAGCGCGAACCCGGCCAGGCGCTGCGGATCCTCGTCCTCGCAGGCCAGCACCAGGCCCACCGGCAGGCGCGTGCCGCCCAGTGCCTGGAGGTACAGGTGCACTTCGAAGCCGAGGCCGTACTGGTAGAGGTTGTACAGCGGATTGCTCGGCGGCAGGGCGGTGGCGCTGAGGTCGCTGAAGGTGTCTACCACCAGTTGCATGAGCTGGCTGTGCAGTGGTTCTTCGGGGGCGGTGAGGTACTGGGTGACGACGGGCATTCGGGGCGGGGCTCGGGGGAAAAGCGGGAAGCTTCCGGGTTTTGAGGAGGATTGTCCATGCCGGCGGTCCCGCTCTCCTGGAACAGGACATGACTCATTGATTTAGCGGGGGCGGCGTGGGAGCGGATTCATCCGCGATTGGGCGCGAAGCGGCCATAAAACCTGTATCTGCGGTGTGTCAGGATAACTTGGGACTCAGGTTTTACGACGGCTGCGCCGCCGATCGCGGATGAATCCGCTCCCACGATCGCGGTTCTCTGCGCAACAGCGAGTTCCGCGCTCAGACGCGGAAGCGCCCCACCAGCTCCGACAACTCCGCCGCCAACCCCGACAACGCCCGGCTCTGCACCCGGGTCTGTTCCGCGCCCTGCGCCGACCCGGCCGACAGCGCACGGATATTCAGCAGGTTGCGGTCCACCTCCCGCGCCACCTGGGCCTGTTCCTCGGCAGCGCTGGCGATCACCAGGTTGCGCTCGTTGATCTGCCCGATGGCAGCATAGATCCCCTGCAACACCTGTTCCGAGGCCTGGGTGCTGTCCAGCGCCTCACGCGCCCGTTCGGCGCTGGCATGCATGGAACTGACCGCCGCCTCGGTGCCGTGCTGCACGCTGCCGATCATCTGCTCGATATCCTGGGTCGATTGCTGGGTGCGGTAGGCAAGGGTACGCACCTCGTCGGCGACCACGGCGAAACCACGCCCGGCCTCCCCGGCACGGGCCGCCTCGATGGCGGCATTGAGCGCCAGCAGGTTGGTCTGCTCCGACACGGCGCGGATCACCTCCAGCACCTTGCCGATATCGCGGATCTCACCCGCCAGCAACTGCAGGCGCTCGCTGCCCGCCTGGACTTCACCGGCCATGGCCTGGGTGCCGTCGAGGGTGTCGCTGACCTGGCGCCGGCTCTGCTCGGCCAGGCGATTGGATTCACCGGCCGCCTGGGAGGTGGACACCGCATTGCGCGCCACTTCTTCCACCGCAGTGGTCATCTCGGTAACGGCGGTGGCCGCCTGTTCCAGTTCCTCGTCCTGGCGGCGCAGGCTGTCCGCGCTCTGCTCGGTCACGCCGTTGAGCAGCCCGGCGGCCTCGGTCAGTTGCCCGGCACAGGCACTGATGCGGCCCAGGGTGTCGCGCTGGCTGTGCTGCATGCGCTGCAACTCGGCGAACAGCTGGCCGATCTCGTTGCTGCTTGGCACCTGCACCGGCTCGCTCAGGTCGCCCCCGGCGATCCGCTGGAAATGCCGTCCGGCCTCGCGCAACGGACGCAGCACGCGCTGCTGGATAAAGCCCCAGCACAGCGCCGCCAGCAGCAGGGTGGTGGCGAGCAGTGCCAGGCTCAGCCACTGTGCGGCCTGCAGGCGGCGCGCCGACTCGGCCATGATCTGCTGGCCGCGTTCGCCCAAGGCCTTGACCAGCTCCTGGCGCAAGGCCTGCAAGCGACCCATGGCATTGCCGGCGTCGACATTGACCGCGAAGTAATGGTCGAGGGAGTTTTCCAGCGTCGCCTGGCGCTGCCCGGCGATGGCCACGGAATAGGCCTTGAAGGTGCGTTGCAGCTCTTCGGCGGTGGGCTTGAGGGCTGGGTCGTCGACGGCAGCGACGAATTCCTCGACCAGCAGGCGGCTGGCCTCGATCAGTTCTTCCGAGCGGGTCAGGCGGCCCTTGGCGCTGTCCAGGTGCCCGCCTTGCTGTTCGATAAAGCCCGAGGACACGTTGGCGCTGGAACGGATCGCCATCAGCAGGGCGTTGTTCAGCCGGTCGGACTGGTGCGCGGTTCGGTCCAGTTCACCGATCTGGACGTCGCTGCCCACGGCGCCGCGCCAGGCGTTGAAGGTGGAGAACAGCAGGGTCAGGCTGAACAGGCAGAGCACCCAGAACATTCCGGTGCGGATCTTCAGGTCGGCAAGCATGCGGGCACAACTCCTCGATTGTCAGTCCCGCCACTTGTCGAATCGGGCGGGTTGCCACTGCTATCGGAGAGGGCATGTGACCGCTTGAGGGGTGAAAACCGGGTTGTGTTCGGTTATCGAACGGAGACTGTCGGCGCGGGTTCGGCACAGGCGCGGCGGTACTCGCCGGGGGTGACGCCGAACGCCTGCTTGAACTGGCGATTGAGGTGGCTCTGGTCGGCGAAACCGAGGTCCACCGCCACGTTGAACGGCAGGTAGCCATGGCGCAACAGGGTCCGCGCCCGGGCCAGGCGGCGATGCTTGAGCCAGGCATGGGGCGGCAGGCCGGTGGCCTGGCGGAACACCCGGGCGAAGTAGAACGGCGACAGGTGCACCGCCGCGGCCAGTTCCTCCAGAGAAGGCGGGCAGTCCAGGCGCGCGTCCAGCAGCTCGCGGGCGCGGGCCACGGCCAGGGGTTCGTGGCCCGGCTCGCGGGGATCGCGGATCCGCGCATGGCGCTGCATCAGCAGCAGGGCCGCCTCGCGCCAGGCCGATTGCTGTTCCAGGGCGCTGGCGCCGTGCTGCGCGCTGTGGTGCAGGCCGAGCAGGGCGCGGAACACCACCGGGTCCTGCAGCACGCTGCTGGCGAAGCTCGGGGTGCCGCCGGGGTTGAGTTCCAGCTCGTCGAGCACGTCGGTCATGTGCGCCACGTCCGGGTAGCAGCCGCGGTAGCTCCAGCCGCTTTCATGGGCACGGGAGCCGGTGTGCAGTTCATCCGGGTTGATCAGCACCACGCTGCCCACCGGCGCCAGGTGGTCGGCGCCGCGGTGCCAGAAGCACTGCGCGCCGGCCTCGATGGCGACGATGGAATAGCCCTCGTGCACGTGGGGCGCGAAGCGTTGCTGGAAGTAGCGGGCCTGGAGCAGTTCGAGGTTGTCCAGCGCCGGTGCCTGCCAGAAGTGGGTCTGTTCCCGTGGAGCGTGTGTCATGGCGAACCGTTCAGCCACCAGCGATAGACGAAGAAGAAGCCCATGCTCAGCAGCATGCTGAGCAGGACATTGCGCGTCCAGAGTACCAGCCCCACGGCCAGCAGCGAACCCAGCAGGTAAGGGTTGGCCGGGCTCAGGTTCAACTGGTGTTCGGGGAGGAACACGATCGGCCCGCAGATCGCGGTGAGCATGCCCGGCACGGCAAAGCCGAGGAACTGCCGCGCATTGGAGCTCAGGCGCAGCGGCAGGCGCGGTTCGAGGAAGGCGTAGCGGTTGAGGAACACCAGCAGGCCCATGGCGAAGATCAGCACGAAGACCATCAGCGGGCCCCCCAGAGTTTCTGACAGATGAAGCCGGCGCCCATGCCCAGCAGGCCGGCGGCGACCAGTGCGGTTTCCCATTTCCAGTAGCTGAACAGCACCGAGCAGAACAGCGCCACGGCCACGCAGACCACGGTGGGCAGGTTGCGCACGGTGGGCGCGATCAGGGCGACGAAGGTGGCGGCGATGGAAAAGTCCAGGCCCAGCTTGTCCAGGTGCGGGATGTTCTGGCCGAGGATGATGCCGGCCAGGGTGAACAGGTTCCACGCCAGGTAGAAGGTGAAGCCGACGCCGAAGGCGTACCAGCGGTTGAACTGGGCGCGGTCGTACTGGCTGACCAGGGCGAAGAATTCGTCGGTCATCAGGAAGCCCAGGGTCAGGCGCCAGCGGGCCGGCAGTTCGGACAGCACCGGGCGCATCGACAGGCCGTAGAGCAGGTGCTGGGAGGTCAGCAGCAGGGTGGTGAGCAGGATCGAGAACAGGTTGGCGCCGCCCTTGAGCATGCCGATGGCCACCAGTTGCGCGGCGCCGGCGAAGACGATCGCCGACAGGCCCTGGCCTTCGAGGGGCGTGAGGTTGGCTTCGATGGCCATCGAACCGGCCAGCAGGCCCCAGGGCGCGACGGCCAGGGACAGCGGGATGCAGGCGATGGAACCCTGGAGATAAGCAGTTCGGGCGAGGGATGCGGACATGAGCGACAGCGTGGTGGGGGAGGGTTATCCAGCATGCCTGAGCGCTGCACGGGTGGCCTTGAACAATCTTGCTCTATGAAGCACGACGCGGACCCGGGAGCGGGTCCGCGTCGTGTTTTACGGGCGGGTGACTACTTGCCGCTGCACCGCCTGGCAACCATTGATCTCCACCGCCTTCTGCACGTAGCTGCTGCGCTGCACCGGATCGAGCCCGGCCAGCAGGCGATAGACCTCGGCCTGGAAGTCGCCCTGGCGGCCCCATTGCATGGCCAGGCCTTGCGGGCGTTCGCGCAGGCACAGCAGGCGCACCGCCGGTTGCGGGTAGTAGCCGGCATACAGGGAGCTGCGCGCCGGGACTTGCTCCAGGGCCTGGCGGTATTCGGCCTTGTCGCGCAGGTCCGGGCACCAGTTGACCACCTCCAGCGCCGCCGGGGCAAAGCCCTGGGCCAGGCTGGAGTGCAGCAGCGGGCAGGCCTCGGCGGCGATCTGGTCGGCCGGCAGGTCGGTGATGTAGTGCAGGGCAAGGCGGTACTCGGCCACCGGATGACGCAGCAGCGAGGCGCGCTGCAGCAGGGCCACCGCCGGTTGCAGGGTCTGGTCGAGGGCCTGGACCTTGCGGATCAGTTCCTGGTCGTTGGGCGCCGCGTCCAGGGGCAGGGCGTTGCCCTGGGCCTCGGCCTTCTCCAGCAGGGGCAGGGCCTGGCGGTACAGCAGGTCGGCGTGGGGGTCGATGACCACGGGCTCGACGGCCAGCGCCGTCAAGGGCACAAGACACAACAGTGAAGGAAGCAGACGATCACAACGCACGGTGTTGATCCTTTTGCCCGGCGGCTTGCGGTCGGGGTAGGGCTGAGGCGCAATTCATGGTATCTGGCACTGTCCATAGTGAGTGAAGGATCTCCGTGGCCGGGCATTCTAGCGGGATGCCGGGCGCGCCGAAACCCGTCGCGCCGTCACACCGATAAGATGCGCGCCGGCCGCGGCGCTCGGGTAGAATCCGTTCCCTTTTGCCGGCCACGACGAGGACACCGCGGTGCAGCTACAGCAGGGCTTCGTCCTGACCCGTCACTGGCGGGATACGCCCCAGGGCACCGAGGTGGAGTTCTGGCTGGCCACCGATGCCGGCCCGCGGCGGGTGCGCCTGCCGGCGCAGACCTCGGTGGCCTTCATCCCCGCACGCTACGAAGCGCGGGTCCGCGAACTGCTGCGCGGCGAGCGCGACGTCGAGCTGCGTCCGCTGGCCTTGCAGGACTTCCGGCATGAACCGGTGCTCGGCCTGTACTGCCGGCAGCAGCGCCAGCTGATCCAGCTGGACAAGCGCCTGCGCGGCGCCGGCATCGAGGTGCTGGAGGCCGATATCCGTCCGCCGGAACGCTACCTGATGGAACGCTTCATCACCGCCCCGGTGACCTTTGGCGGCCACCCGGACGCGGACGGCGTGTACGTCGAGGCCCAGTTGAAACCGGCCAACGACTACCGCCCGCGGCTGAAGCTGGTGTCTCTGGATATCGAGACCAGCGAGCGCGGCGAGCTGTATTCCATCGCCCTGGAAGGCTGCGGCCAGCGCCAGGTGTTCATGCTCGGCCCGGCCAACGGCGACAGCAGCGGCATCGACTTCGACCTGGCCTGGTGCGCCAGCCGTGCCGAGTTGCTGCAGCGCCTCAACGCCTGGCTGGCCGAGCACGACCCGGATGCGATCATCGGCTGGAACCTGGTGCAGTTCGACCTGCGCGTCCTTCACGAACACAGCCAGCGCCTGAACGTGCCGCTGCTGCTGGGGCGCGACGCCCAGCCCATGGAATGGCGCGAGCACGGCAGTCGCACGCACTTCTTCGCCGGTGCGGCCGGACGCCTGATCATCGACGGCATCGAGGCGCTGCGCTCGGCAACCTGGAGTTTCCCTTCGTTCAGCCTGGAGTACGTGGCCCAGACCCTGCTCGGCGAAGGCAAGGCGATCGACACGCCGTACCAGCGCATGGACGAGATCAACCGCATGTTCGCCGAGGACCGCCCGGCGCTGGCGCGCTACAACCTCAAGGACTGCGAACTGGTCACGCGGATCTTCGCCCAGACCCGGCTGATGGACTTCCTCCTGGAGCGGGCCACGGTCACCGGCCTGCCGGCGGATCGCAGCGGCGGGTCGGTGGCGGCGTTCTGTCACCTGTACATCCCGGCGATGCACCGCCTCGGTTTCGTCGCGCCGAACCTGGGCGGGCGCGAGGGCGAGGCCAGCCCGGGCGGGTTCGTCATGGATTCGCGGCCGGGGCTGTACGAGTCGGTGCTGGTGCTGGACTACAAGAGCCTGTACCCGTCGATCATCCGCTCGTTCCTGATCGACCCGGTGGGCCTGGTGGAAGGCCTGCGCGAGCCGGATGACGCGCATTCGGTACCGGGTTTTCGCGAGGCGCGATTCTCCCGGACCCGGCACTGCCTGCCGTCCATCGTCGAGCGGGTGTGGCAGAACCGCGAGGCGGCCAAGCGTGACGGCAACGCGCCGCTGTCGCAGGCGCTGACGATCATCATGAACGCCTTCTACGGCGTGCTCGGCTCCAGCGGCTGCCGCTTCTTCGACCCGCGCCTGGCTTCGTCCATCACCCTGCGCGGGCATGAAATCATGCAGCGCACCCGCCAGTTGATCGAGGTCCGGGGCTACACGGTGATCTATGGCGACACCGACTCCACCTTCGTCTGGCTCAAGGGTGCCCATGACGGGCACGAGGCCGACCGAATCGGCCGCGAGCTGGTGGCCGGGGTCAACCAGTGGTGGCGCGAGCACCTGCGGGTTGAGTACGGGCTGGAAAGCGCCCTGGAGTTGCAGTACGAGACCCACTACCGGCGCTTCCTGATGCCGACCATCCGCGGCGCCGAGGAGGGCAGCAAGAAGCGCTACGCCGGGTTGGTGCGACGCGCCGACGGCAGCGAGGAGATGGTCTACAAGGGCCTGGAAAGCGTGCGCACCGACTGGTCGCCACTGGCCCGGGAATTCCAGCAGGCGCTGTACCAGCGGATCTTCCAGCGCGAGCCGTACCGCGAGTTCGTCCGCGACTATGTCCAGCGCACCCTGGCGGGGGAGCTGGACGAGTTGCTGGTGTACCGCAAGCGCCTGCGCCGGCCGCTGGACGAATACCAGCGCAACGTCCCGCCCCATGTCCGCGCGGCACGCCTGGCGGATGAGTACAACGACAGCCTGGGACGACCGCGGCAGTATCACCGCGGTGGCTGGATCAGCTACATGATCACCACCGGCGGGCCGGAGCCGCTGGAAAATCGGCGCAATCCGATCGACTACCAGCATTACCTGGACAAGCAACTGCAGCCGGTGGCGGATGCCATCCTGCCGTTCGTGGGGGATGACTTCGCCGGGCTGGTGGATCGGCAGATGGGGTTGTTCTGACGAGATCCCGCGTGTTCTCAAGGTCCGAGTCGACCTTCAGGCAGGGCACCCTGGCATCCATCAGCTATCCTCCTCTCTAACAGTAGGAATTTTCCCAGGTCTGACACCGAAAGTTACCTTTGTCCCGGGCATCAGGCACTTGCAGTCGTTTAGGCTCTGCCCTTCGGATCTTTCCTGGAGGTCTGTAGTCATTGTTACGAGGATTGAAAAAGGAGAAACACATGCTCGCCCGGTCCCTGACCCTAGCCGTCCTGCTGGCCATCGCCGGTCCGCTGTTCGCCGATGACAAACCCCTGGACCAGGAACTGGGCAAGGCCCGTCCGCTGGTGGTCATCGCTCCCACTTCTGCAGACCCGGTATTGCGCGGGATCAACGAGGCCCTCAAGGACCCGGCGAACCAGGCGGGGTTCAAGGAGCGCAACCTGGTGCTGTACAGCATCGCCGGCATGGTCGGCAAACGGGAAGACAAGAACCTGGAACAGCAGACCACCATGGCCCTGATCCGCCAGGTCAGCCGCGGCGCGCAGAACGGCACCCAGGTGACCCTGGTGGGCAAGGACGGCAGCCAGCACCCGATCGCCAACGAGGGCAAGCTGGACATGGCGCAGATCTTCGCTGCGGTGGATCAGTTGCCGGCGGAAGAGAAGGCCATCACTGCCCCTGAACCCGTGCCGGTGGCCGAAGCCAAGGCGGGCAAGGGCGGCAAGCCGGGCGAAGCGGCAAAACCGGCCAAGCCGGCGAAACCATTGCCGCCTCCCAAGCCACTGGAAGACTGAACAAACACCACGGCCCCTGTGGGAGCGGTTGAACCCGCTTCCACAGGGGCCGTGGTGTATCAGCTGAAGCGCTCGGCGCTGTACGGCGCCGGATCGGTGAAGGTGGTCTCGCCGTTCATCATCTCCGCCAGCAACCGCCCGCTCACCGGGCCCAGCGTAAGCCCATGGTGGGCATGACCGAAGTTGAACCACAGGCCCGGATGCCGGCTGGCTGGCCCGATCACCGGACGCATGTCCGGCAGGCATGGGCGGCGGCCCAGCCAGGGCGCCTTGTCGAGGCGCTCGCCCAGGGGGAACAGGGTGCGCGCCACTGCTTCGCAGCGCCTTAGCTGGATCTCGTTGACCGGATCGCCACTGGCGGCGAACTCGATGCCGGTGGTCAGGCGGATGCCCTGGTCCATCGGCGCCAGCACGAAACCTGCCTGGACATCACACAGCGAATGCTGCAACTGCGCGCCGGGCCGGGCCTGGAAGTGCATGTGGTAGCCGCGCTTGATCTCCAGCGGAATGCGGTAGCCCAGCGGCTTGAACACCTCCGCGGCCTGCGGGCCGAGGGCGATCACCGCTTCCCTGGCCGTGATCGGGCCGCGGCGGCTGTCCACCTGCCACTCACCTGCGATCTGGCGCAGGCTGCGGGCGTCGCCATGGATGAACTGGCCGCCACGCCGGACGAACAGGGCGGCGTAGGCACGTACCAATGCGCCGGGATTGCTCACGGTCTTCGGGTCGAGCCAGTGGATGCCGCCCACCACGCTGTGTCCCAGGTCGCCTTCGCGGGCCTGCAACTGCTGGCGGTCGAGGATCTCGAAGGCCAGCCCGTAGCTGCGCACGGCCTCGGCTTCGGCCTTGGCGCCGGCGAAGGCGGCGTCGTCGCGGTACACCTCGATCCAGCCATTGGCCTTGATCAGCGCCTGGGCACCGGCGGCTTCGACCAGCACGTCATGTTCTTCCACGCAGCGCTGCACCAGCGGCAGCATGGCCTGGGTTGCCTCGGCCAGCGGTGCCGGCGCGGAGTTGCGCCAGTAGCTCAGCAGCCAGGGCGCGATCCTGGGCAGGTGGCGCCAGCTGAAACGCACGTCGGACTGGCGGTTGAGGCTGTAGCGGGCGAGCTTTTTCAGCTCGCGGGGGAAGGCGTAGGGGATCACGCTGGAGCGTTCGATCAGCCCGGCGTTGCCATGGCTGGTGCCGCTGCCGGGCTCGTCGCGGTCGATCAGCACGACCTTGCGGCCACGCGCCTGCAAGTGCAGGGCGGTACTGACGCCGACGATGCCGGCGCCGAGAATGAGGGTGTCGCAATGCATGGAAAGGTTCCTCTACGGCTCAGGCCAGGGTTTTTGTCGTTGAGGTATAGCCAACGAACTCGTTGTGCAGGGCGGCAGTTGCATCCAGGCGCTTTTCAACCTCAGGCCCGAGTCTCTTGCAGACATCGTTGGCCATCAGGTTGACCCACGACAGCATCGTCGCGGTGGACTCCCAGAACAGGTTGAACTGGGTGGGGATGCGGAACACCTCGTCGGCGTTGGCATCGGCCCAGTCACAGAAGGTGTCGGTAACCAGTGTTACCGGGATGCCCGCTTCCCGTGCCTTGCGACACAGGAGCTGGGCGTGGCGCGAGTAGCGGCGGGCTTCGAAGACCACCAGGGCGCAGCGCTCGGGATCGCCCAGCAGCACCTCGCCGAAATGCCCGGCGCTGCCGTCTACCGCCTGCACGCCGTCGCGCAGGTACTGCAGCAGGTGGGTCATGCCCAGGGCGATGCCGCGTTCGGTCTGGAAACCGGCGACGAACACCCGCGGGCGCTCGGCCAGGCGCTGGGCGACGCGGTCCCACTCGGCGCTGCGGCGGTACTCGTGGACCCGCACCAGCGCGGCGATTTCCAGCTCCAGGCTGCGGCCTTCGCCGTCTTCTCCGGGCTGTTGGCGGAATTCTTGCAGTCGATCGCCCACCAGCCACGGACCGTCACCGAGGTCGTCCTTGAGGTCCTGTTTCAGCGCCTTGAGGTGCTCGTAGCCGAGGGCCCGGCAGAAGCGGCCGACGCTGGACTCGCTGACGCCGATCTGCTGCGCCAGGCTGGCGGAGGTCTCGAAGGGCAGGTCGGTGAGGTGGGCGAGCATATGGCTGGCGATCTTGCGACCCGAGGCCGAGGCGTCATGCAGGCTGTTTTCCAGGCGTTGCTTGATCGTTTGGCTCACAGCGGATCTCGTCGGTGGTGGTACTGGACGCAGAAAATGAATGTTTTCTGTCATCAAGTCAATATTTGACAGTTTGCTGTCATGGAGGGAAAGTCTCGTTCATTGCTGTCGCTGGTTCCACTCCAATTCCAACAAGGGAGCTTCAGATGTCCGCACCTGCCAGACAGATTCCGTTCGCCGAACTGGCGAGCCTGTTGCAGCGTATCTTCGTTCGCCATGGCTGCAGCGAGGCGGTGGCCGCCGTGCTGGCCCACAACTGCGCCAGCGCCCAGCGCGATGGTGCCCACAGCCATGGGGTGTTTCGCATTCCCGGGTATGTCTCGACCCTGGCCAGTGGCTGGGTGGATGGCCGTGCCGAGCCTGTGGTGCGGGATGTGGCCAGCGGCTATGTCAGTGTCGATGCCGCTGGCGGTTTTGCCCAGCCGGCGCTGGCAGCGGCCCGCGCGTTGTTGGTGAGCAAGGCGCGCAGTGCCGGGATCGCGGTGCTGGCGATCCACAATTCCCATCATTTCGCGGCGTTGTGGCCGGATGTCGAGCCGTTCGCCGATGAAGGGCTGGTGGCCTTGAGTGTGGTCAACAGCATGACCTGCGTGGTGCCCGAGGGCGCGCAACGGCCGTTGTTCGGCACCAATCCCATCGCCTTTGCCGCGCCGTGCGCCGGCGGGGCGCCGATCGTCTTCGACATGGCCACCAGTGCCATTGCCCATGGCGACGTGCAGATCGCCGCGCGCAAGGGGCAGTTGCTGGCGGAGGGCATGGGGGTGGATCGGCAGGGCAGGCCGACCTGTGATCCGGCGGCGATCCTCGACGGTGGTGCGCTGTTGCCGTTCGGTGGGCACAAGGGCTCGGCGCTGTCGATGATGGTGGAACTGCTGGCGGCGGCCTTGACCGGCGGGAATTTCTCCTTCGAGTTCGACTGGTCGAAGCACCCGGGGGCGAAGACGCCGTGGACCGGGCAGTTGCTGATCGTCATCGACCCGCGCCTGGCCCAGGGCGAGCGCTTTGCCGAGCGTAGCCGGGAGCTGGTGGGGCAGATGGAGGCGGTGGGGGTGACCAGGATGCCGGGAGAGCGGCGGTTCAAGGAGCGGGCGAAGTCGGACAGGGAAGGGGTGAGCGTGACGGCGGAGGAATGGGAGCAACTGCAATCCCTGGCCTGACACGGCACCCTGTGGGCTTCTTCGATTCATGCAGTCATGCACAAAACCCTTGCACCAAGGGCATGTTCCTTGGCCGCCACTCCGGGTATCCTCGACACACTTTGTTCGATTGATCCTCTCCCAAGGAGTTGTGCGCTGTGTTCAAACATGTCGATGCCTATGCTGGTGACCCGATCCTGTCCCTGATGGAGACGTTCAAGACCGATCCGCGTAGCAACAAGGTCAACCTGAGCATCGGCCTGTATTACGACGCCGCCGGCGTGGTACCGCAACTGGCCGCCGTGGGCGAGGCCGAGAAGCGCCTGGCCGACAAGCCTCACGAAGCCTCGCTGTACCTGCCGATGGAAGGCCTGGCCGGCTACCGCCAGGCGATCCAGAACCTGCTGTTCGGCGCCGATCATCCGGCCGTCACCGACGGCCGCGTCGCCACCGTGCAAACCGTCGGCGGCTCCGGCGCGCTGAAGGTCGGTGCCGACTTCCTCAAGCGCTACTTCCCTGAGTCCGAGGTCTGGGTCAGCAATCCGACCTGGGACAACCACCGCGCGATCTTCGAAGGCGCCGGCTTCAAGGTGCACACCTACCCGTACTTCGACCCGACCACCCGCGGCGTCGACTTCGACGGCATGCTCGCCAGCCTGAACACCCTGGCGGCCAACAGCATCGTCCTGCTCCATCCGTGCTGCCACAACCCCACCGGCGTCGACCTGACCCACGCTCAGTGGCAACAGGTGATCGAGGTGGTCAAGGCGCGCAACCTGATCCCGTTCCTCGACATCGCCTACCAGGGCTTCGGCGGCGGCCTGGCGGACGACGCCTTCGCCATTCGCGAAGCGGCCCGTGCCGGCGTGCCGTGCCTGGTCAGCAACTCCTTCTCGAAGATCTTCTCGCTGTACGGCGAGCGGGTAGGGGGCCTGTCGGTGGTCTGCGACGACGCCGAGACCCAGGCCAGCGTGCTGGGCCAGCTCAAGGCCACCGTGCGCCGCAACTACTCCAGCCCGCCCGCGTTCGGCGCGCAGTTGGTGGCGACCGTGCTCAACGATGCCGGCCTGAATGCCCAGTGGGCCGAGGAAGTGGAGCAGATGCGCCTGCGTATCCTGGACATGCGCCAGGGGCTGGTGGATGCACTGGCGGTGCTGCTGCCGGGCCAGGACTTCTCGTTCTTCCTCAGCCAGCGCGGCATGTTCAGCTACACCGGCTTCAGCGTTGCCCAGGTGCGTCGCCTGCGTGACGAGTTCGGCGTGTACCTGATCGACAGCGGCCGGGTGTGCATGTCGGGCCTGCGTCCGGACAACCTGCAGCAGGTGGCCGAGGCGTTCGCCGCCGTCCAGTAAGACTCGAGGGCCTCATCGCTGGCAAGCCAGCTCCCACAATGTCCGCATGCACTGAATTAGCAGGGAAGGTGGACTGCCCCCAAGAAGTTGGACACCAATCCAACCCTTGGGGGACTCATGAGCAAGTACACCGAGCAGTTCAAGCTCAGCGCCATCACCGCGTATCTAGAAGGAACCGATGGTTTCCGAAAGGTGGCGCAGCATTTCGGTATCGATTTCAGCCTGCTGAGACGTTGGGTCGCGAGCTTTCGTGCCCACTCTAGCGCCAGCGCTCTGCCTCGCAGCCAGCGCCACAGCCCTGACTTCAAGCGCAAGGTCGTGCGGTACATGCGCGAGCACCATCTCTCCCTGCGCCAGACGGCAGCGCATTTCGGCCTGGGCCAGTCCTCTCAAGTAGGCATCTGGGAGCATCAGTACTACAGTGGCGTTGTTGAAGCCCCTGTAGCCACTAAACGAAAGCCTGTCGACGTGACCAAGAAAATCAAGCCCGTTAAACCTACCGACCTCGACGATGCGCTCAAGCCACGAGAACAGCTCATGGCAGAGCTTGAGTACCTGCGCATGGAGAACGCTGTCCTAAAGGAGTTAAAGGCTCTGGAGCAGGAGAAGGAGCGAAGGCAAGCGAAAAAACGCTGATCGTCTGCAAGCTCAAAGACCGATTTCCCTTGTCTGGCCTTCTGGCCATGATCGAGCTGCCGCGTAACACCTTTTACTACCAGGTCCGCCGTCATCAGGAACCAGACAAGGATGCGGCCCTGAGAGAACTGGTGCGGGAAATTTATCACAAGGAAAAAGGGCTTTATGGATATCGTCGGATAGCGCTGGCTATCAGGAGCAGAGGAGTCGTGGTCAACAAGAAGGTCATTGAGCGCTTAATGGCGGAGGAAGGCTTGAAGTCGCTTGTGCGTCCCAAAAAGTACCGTTCCTATCGGGGGACGGTTGGCAAGATTGCTCCGAACTTGCTGGAGCGAAAATTCACCGCGCAGCGCCCCAACCAGAGTTGGGTAACGGATGTGACCGAATTCAAGGTGGGCCAGCATAAGCTCTATCTCTCGCCCGTGATGGACTTGTACAACAGCGAGATCGTGGCTTATGAGATTGCTCATCGACCCAGCTATGACCTGGTCGGAAACATGTTGGACAAAGCCCTTGGCTGCTTGGGAGAGAACCCCAAGCTGGTGCTGCACTCTGACCAGGGGTGGCAATATCAACAGCGCCAATACCGCGAAAAACTCGAAGAACGGGGCGTAAAGCAGAGCATGTCTCGTAAAGGCAATTGCCTGGATAACGCTGCTATGGAAAGCTTCTTCGGCACGCTCAAGTCTGAGTTTTTCTACTTGAACCGATTTGAGAGCATTGAGGAGTTGAAGGCAGGTCTGGATGAGTACATTTGGTACTACAACCATGACCGCATCAAGCTAAGACTCGATGGCCTGAGCCCTGTCGATTACAGGGCCCAGGCCGCTAGCTGAAACTGTCCAACTTTTGGGGGGCAGTCCATCCTGTGGGAGCTCTCATAGAACACCACATAAATCATTGATTTAGCAGGGAGGGTGGCGACTCAGAACCCTGTGGGAGCTGGCTTGCCAGCGATGCGATTCAACAGTCGCTGCCGCTCCTGGATCGGCAGCGATCCCACTTCCTCCACCCGCCGATAAAACCGCTCCCAGTCCCCACCCACCTCGGCAAACAACGCCGCGAACGCCGGCACCCACTGGTCATACAGCCCGAACGGCAACAGCTTGGCATTGTTCATCGGCGAGTAGACCCAAGCATCGAAACGCCCGACCCCGCTCCATTCACCATCGCGCAGCCGCCGATATTCCCGGCGCATCCGCTCGAACTCCGCCTGCTTCTCCACACGCATCGCCTCCACCGTCAAAGGCCGCGCATACAACGCCTTGAGCCGCTCCCGTGTCGCCAGCACCAGCGCCACGAACTGTTCGCGCTGCTTGCCGCTCGCCACCGTCTGCGCCGGCAAGCCACGAAACGCCCGCCACTGCCGGGTGCCTTCCTGCTCGACGAAGGTGGCGAAGGACTCGTTGAATGCCGTGTCGTCCTTCACATAGAACCGCTGGTGCGCCAGCTCGTGGAAGATCACCGTGGCCAGGCGCTCGTCGCCCCAGCCCACCATGGAATTGAGGATCGGATCGTCGAACCAGCCCAGGGTCGAATAGGCCTCGACCCCGCCGATATACACATCCATCCCCTCCAGCTTGCGCACCGCCGCCTCGCCCCGCGCGCCGCCCTGGCTGTAGTAGCCGCGATAGGCCACGCAGCCGGCGATGGGGAAACAGTGGGTGAGCGGATCGAGGGAAAACTCCGGTGTGGCGAACACATTCCACACCACGTAGGGCCGGCCGATATCGGCATACACCCGGTAGCTGCGGTTGTCCGGCAGCTTCAGCTGCTCACTGGCGAACACCCGCGCCCGCTGCGACTGCTCAAGATGACCGCGCAGCGTGGCATCCGTGGCCGGATCGGCGATCACCTGCGCCACCGGCGTGCGCGCCCGCAGCAGTTGCAACTGGCCTTCGCCGAGCTGGCTGTAATAGCCGAGGCTGCTGCAACCGTTCAGCAGGCCGAGCAGGAGGACGGGAACAAACACCCTGAAAACGCGGTCGAGTGCCCCGGAGCTTGAGCGCAGCAGAAGAAGAATTCGAATCATGCGTGGGGTGGTCTCGCTCAAGTCCGTTTCGCTTCAAGACTATCCTGCCCGCCCGGAGTTTTGCCATGCGAACGATGCTCGCCGCCAGCACCCTGCTGGCGCTCGCCGGCTGTGCCGGCCTGCCCGATCCGGACCCGTCCCAGGCCTGGGTCGACCTTGCCCCCGGCCAGGACCAGACCCTGCACGCCGTCGAAGTCGACGAACGCGCCTGGGCCGACACCCGCTATTTCCAGGTGCCACCCGGCAACCACCAGCTCACCGTGCGCTACCTGTTCCCGGTCGATCCGAGCAATATCGGCCCGGTCAGCGAGCCACTGTGGCGCGATTGCCAGCTCAACCTGAAGTTCGCCGACTTCAGCGCCGGCCAGCGCTACCGCCTGGAAACCGGCAGCATCGGCTTCCGTCCCTGGGCAAAACTCTATGACGAACAGAGCAAGGTGGTGGGCCGTGGCCTGCCGGCTGGCTGCCAGCGCACCTGATGGCGACTAATGGCGCTATGCTTGGTCTTTATATCGCCTGCCTGCGGAGACCCTCATGCGCCAGCCAGCGATGTTGCTCGCTTTCAGTACCCTGGGCGCCTGCGCCAGCCCCATGCCCCCGTTCGACCAGAAACAGGCCTGGGTCGACTTCTACACCATCACCCCCGGCAAGCTGGTCATGGCCGAAGCCCTCGACGGCAAGCGCCTCACCGACGGTCGCTTCTTCCAGGTAACGCCTGGCAAGCACGAACTGGTGGTGCGCTTCGACTACGAGTTGCAGAGCGCCGGGGGCTTCAATACCGACCCGACCGAGCGCACCTGCTACCTGACGGTAGAGTACGACGGCTTCAAGGCCGGCCAGCGCTATCGCCTGGAAGCCCGGGCCGTGGCCAACCAGCCCAACGCCCGGCTGTACGACGCCGAGCGCAGGGTGCTGGCCGAAGAGCGGTTGACCCACTGCATCCCGTGAGTCAGCGGTCGTTGCGCTGGTAGATGATCTTCTTGGTGCCGCCTTCACAGCTGCCCACGACCATGTTCTGGTCGTGGACTTCGCTGTTGGGCACGATTTCCAGGGTGTAGGACGTCACCCCGCGGGCCTGGATCTTGGCTTCGATTTCAGCCTTCAATTCCTCGCACGGCTTGGGCGCGGCGAAAGCACTGACGGCGAACGTCGAAGCCAGGACAGCGATTGCAATACGGATCATGAGCAGTTTCCTCGTGGCAAGAGCACTTCAGCCAACAAACGTTGGACCGGAGGAGCATGCCATGGTTCTGCTACCAACCGATCACGACTGCAGCGTGGCGTCCAGGGTGATCGTGGCGTTGAGCACTTTCGACACTGGGCAACCGGCCTTGGCCTTGTTGGCCAGTTCCTGGAACTGCTGGTCGCTGGCGCCGGGTACCTTGGCCTTGAGGATGAGGTGCACGGCAGTGATGGCGAAGCCGTCGGGCTGCTTGTCCAGGGTCACTTCGGCCGTGGTGTCGATGCTGTCGGGCTTGAGGCCGGCCTCACCGAGGATCATCGACAGGGCCATGGAGAAACAGCCGGCGTGGGCGGCGCCGATCAGTTCTTCCGGGTTGCTGCCCGGCGTGCCTTCGAAACGGGTGTTGAAGCCATAGGGGATCTGCTTCAGCGCGCCGCTCTCCGTGGAAATATGGCCCTTGCCATCCTTCAAACCGCCTTCCCAGTGAGCCGATGCTGTCTTTTTCATGATGCCTCCTCGGGTTGCCGGCGCGGTGGGCGCCGTTCCTGATTTCAGAGGCCCGGCCTGCGGGCAAGTTCAGCCGGTTTGTCGCCTCGGGCATTGATTCCCCGGCAAGTGCCCCCACAGAAGCAACATCAGGCTGCCCGTTCTGGCGGCTTCCGTTTGCCCTGGAGAACCCATGAAGCGACTCGCGGACATCAAGATTTCCACCCTCGACCTGGTGCCGGTGCGCCAGGACGGCGGCCCGGCGCAGGCCCTGCGCAACTCGCTGGACCTGGCGCAACATGCAGAACGCTTCGGTTACCACCGTTTCTGGGTGGCCGAGCACCACAACATGGACGGCATCGCCAGTTCGGCCACGTCGGTGCTGCTGGGTTACCTGGCGGGCGGCACCTCGACCATCCGCCTCGGCTCGGGCGGGGTGATGCTGCCCAACCATGCGCCGCTGGTGATCGCCGAGCAGTTCGGCACCCTGGCCAGCCTCTATCCCGGCCGCATCGAACTCGGCCTGGGCCGTGCCCCCGGTTCCGATCAGATGACCGCCCGCGCCCTGCGCCGCGAGCGTTCCGGCAGTGCCGATGATTTCCCGGACGACGTGCTGGAACTGATGCGCTACCTCGGCCCGCGCACCCCGGATCAGAAAGTGATCGCCGTGCCGGGGCATGGCACCGAGGTGCCGATCTGGCTGCTGGGTTCCAGCCTGTTCAGTGCCCAGCTGGCCGGCCAGCTCGGTCTGCCCTATGCCTTCGCCTCGCACTTCGCACCGCGCTTCATGCATGAGGCGATCCGGGTCTATCGCAATCACTTCAAGCCGTCGGCGGTGCTCGATGCGCCGTATGTGATGCTGGGAGTGCCGATGGTGGTGGCGGAAACGGACGAGAAGGCGGAGTACCTGGCGACCTCGGTTTACCAGCGCATTCTCGCGCTGATGCGCGGCCAGAGCCTGATGCAGCAGCCGCCGGTGGAGAGCATGAACGGGCTGTGGCTGCCCCATGAGCGCGAGGCGGTGGGCGATTTCCTCGGCCTGGCGATGATCGGCAGTCCGGCGAAGGTGAAGGCCAAGCTGGAGGTGTTGCTGGAGCAGACCGGAGCGGATGAGCTGATCTTCACCTCGGACCTGTATGAGCATGCTGATCGGCTGCGGTCGTATGAGTTGATGGCGCAGACCGTGTTGAACAGTTGAGTTCGGGGACCGCGTTGCGGTCCTTCGCGGGCAAGCCACTCTCCTACGAAAAAAGCGAAGGGCCGCAGCGCGGCCCCAGGCTCAACCGCGCTTGTAGACGATTTCCTTGGTCCCGCCCTCACACGTCCCCACCACATGCCCGCCAGCGGCAGCCCCCTTGTCCACCACCTCCAGCGAATAATGCTGCACACCCTTGGCATCCAGCTTCGCCGCAATCTCGCTCTTCAGCTCTTCACACGGCTTGCCGGCCGCAAACGCGCCACCAGCCAGACCCATCAGTGCTACCGCCAGAATCACCTGCTTCATTGATCGCTCTCCTTGTTGGACCAAAATAGGCAGCTGCAAGCTTCAAGCTGCAAGCGACAAGAAGAAGCAATCCACGACCCCCCGCTTTTCTTGCAGCTTGAAACTTGCAGCTTGCCGCTGATTCAGCTGTTGGCGATGCGGAACCCGACTTTCAGGGTTACCTGGAAATGCGCCGCCTTGTTGTCGCGGATATGCCCGCGGGTGTCCACCACCTCGAACCATTCCAGGTGCTTGATGCTCTTGCCGGCTTCGGCCAGGGCATTGTTGATCGCATCCTCGATGCTGGTGGGGGACGAGCCGACAAGCTCGATCTTCTTGTAGGTGTGATGATCGGACATCGCTGTTCTCCTTCTGGAATGTGCGCATTGAGCCTAGCAGCGCCGGGCCGTTTTACCTCTGAGGTCGCCATCGCGCTAAACGTTCGATCGCACTGCACTTTCCAGACGGCCCGGAGTCGGAACCTACACACCTCACTCAACCCTGAAGGAGAGTCACCATGGCCAATAGCTCGCTACGCAAAGCCTCGCTGCAAAGCATGGAAGCGGAAATCGAAAGCCTGCTGAAATCCCTGGAGAGCCTGAAAGACGATGCCTCGGACGAATCGCGCAAAACCATGAAGGCCCTGCGCAGCAGCGCCGAGAATGCCCTGCGCCATTCCCGCGACCTGCTCGGCGATGCCTATGAAGAGGTGAAGACCCGCACCCGCGAGACCAGCCTGGCCACCCGCGACTATGCCCAGCAACACCCTTGGACCACCGCCGGCGTGGCCATCGGCGCCCTCGGCCTGCTGGCCGCCTACCTGATGTGCAAGCGCGGCGACTGATCGCCCTGTTGCGCCAGCTCTGTGCGCAACCATCCCGCCAATTGCTCGGCGCGCCCGTCTGCGGCGCGTCGCGGCACCCACAGCGCCAGTGATGCCTCGGTGGGGCTGAAGCCCCAGGGCGCCGCCAGGCGTCCGCTGCGCAGATCGTCGGCCACCAGCGGTTGCGGCGCGATCGCCACGCCCAGGCCGGCCCCGGCCGCTTCCAGCAAGTAGTACAGATGCTCGAATCCCTGCCCGTAACGCAAGGCGCCAGGCTCGATGCCCTGTTGCCGTGCCCAGTCCGGCCAGGCCTGCGGCCGCGAGGTGGTGTGCAGCAGCGCTTCGTCGAGCAGGGCGCTGGCCGGTTTGTCCCGCAGGCGCTCGAAGCCGGCGAAGTGCGGGCTGAGCACCGGCCCCACGCATTCCTGCGCCAGCACATGCACCTCCATGTCCGCCGGCCACGGCGGCTCGGCGAACACCAGCAGCGCATCCAGCCCCGGACGGCGCGGGTCGAGGTCGCCTTCGCCGGCCGACAGGTGCAGGCGCAGGTCGGGCAGGTCGGCGTTAAGGCGGCCCAACCTGGGAATGAACCAGCGCGCCAGCAGGCTGCCCGAGCAGCCGAGGACGAACGGCGCATCCGCACCGCTCTGGCTCAGCTCGGCGCACACCACGCGCAGGCGCTCGAAGGCCTCGCCGCTGACTTCCCGCAGGCGCAGGCCGGCATCTGTGAGTTTGAGGCCGCGCCCGTCCTTGACGAACAGGCTGACCCCAAGATGGCTTTCCAGCGCCTTCAACTGCCGGCTCACCGCGCCGTGGGTCACGTGCAGTTGCTCGGCCGCCTGGCTGACACTGCCCAGGCGGGCAGTCACCTCGAAGGCGCGAAGGGCATTCAGCGGGGGCAGTTCACGAGACATGACGTGTGAGTTTTCCTGACGGGTTGCGGCGATCTTATCGGTTTTCAGCGGGGCCTGTCGTGGTTAGAGTAGGCCCATTGTCAGAACAATCCTTCTTACCGGAGCGACCCATGACCCAGACCAACCTTCGCAGCGGCCCCGACGCCAACGGCCTGTTCGGCGCCTTCGGCGGCCGCTACGTCGCCGAAACCCTGATGCCACTGGTGCTCGACCTGGCCCGCGAATACGAAGCGGCCAAGGCCGACCCGGAATTCCTCGAACAGCTGGCCTACTTCCAGCGCGACTACATCGGCCGCCCGAACCCGCTGTACTTCGCCGAGCGCCTGACCGAGCACTGCGGCGGCGCGAAGATCTTCTTCAAGCGTGAAGAACTGAACCACACCGGCGCGCACAAGGTGAACAACTGCATCGGCCAGGTCCTGCTGGCCAAGCGCATGGGCAAGAAACGCCTGATCGCCGAGACCGGCGCCGGCATGCACGGCGTGGCCACCGCCACCGTCGCCGCCCGCTTCGGCCTGCCCTGCGTGATCTACATGGGCGCCACCGACATCGAGCGCCAGCAGGCCAACGTGTTCCGCATGAAGCTGCTGGGCGCCGAGATCGTCCCGGTCACCGCCGGCACCGGCACCCTCAAGGACGCGATGAACGAAGCCCTGCGCGACTGGGTAACCAACGTCGACGACACCTTCTACCTGATCGGCACCGTGGCCGGCCCGCACCCATACCCGGCGATGGTCCGCGACTTCCAGTCGATCATCGGCAAGGAAACCCGCGCCCAGCTGCACGAGAAGGAAGGCCGCCTGCCGGACAGCCTGATCGCCTGCGTCGGCGGCGGCTCCAACGCCATGGGCCTGTTCCACGACTTCCTCGATGACACCAGCGTGCAGATCATCGGCGTCGAAGCCGGCGGCCATGGCGTCGACACCGACAAGCATGCCGCCAGCCTCAACGGCGGCGTGCCGGGTGTGCTGCACGGCAACCGCACCTACCTGCTGCAGGACGACGACGGCCAGATCACCGACGCCCACTCGATTTCCGCCGGCCTCGACTACCCGGGCATCGGCCCCGAGCACGCCTGGTTGCACGAGATCAAGCGCGTCGAATACGTGAGCATCACCGACGACGAAGCCCTCGGCGCGTTCCACACCTGCTGCCGCCTGGAAGGCATCATCCCGGCGCTGGAAAGCTCCCACGCCCTGGCCGAAGCCATCAAGCGCGCACCGACCCTGCCCAAGGACCACCTGATGGTGATCTGCCTGTCCGGGCGCGGCGACAAAGACATGCAAACCGTAATGAGCCATATGGCCGCGACCGCAGAGCAGGAGAAGCAGGCATGAGCCGTCTCGAACAGCGTTTTTCCGAGCTGAAGCAGGAAGGGCGTGCCGCCCTGGTGACCTTCATCACCGCTGGCGACCCGGGCTACGATGCCTCGCTGAAGATCCTCAAGGGCCTGCCGGCGGCCGGTGCCGACGTGATCGAGCTGGGCATGCCGTTCACCGATCCGATGGCCGATGGCGTGGCGATCCAGCTGGCGACCCTGCGCGCCCTGGATGCCGGCCAGACCCTGGCCAAGACCCTGCAGATGGTTCGCGAATTCCGTGTGGACAACCAGACCACGCCGATCGTGCTGATGGGCTACTACAACCCGATCCATCGCTTTGGCGTGGCGAAGTTCGTGGTCGAGGCCAATGAAGCCGGCGTCGATGGCCTGATCATCGTCGACCTGCCGCCGGAGCACGACGCCGAGCTGGCGACCCCGGCCCAGGCTGCGGGCATCGACTTCATCCGCCTGACCACCCCGACCACCGATGACGCGCGTCTGCCGCGGGTGCTGGAGCGCAGTTCGGGCTTCGTCTACTACGTGTCGGTGGCGGGCGTGACCGGTGCCGGCTCGGCGACCACCGAGCATGTGAGCGAGGCCGTGGCGCGTCTGCGTCGGCACACCGACTTGCCGGTGAGCGTTGGTTTCGGGATCCGTACGCCGGAGCAGGCCGCGGCGATCGCGCGGTTGGCGGAAGGCGTGGTGGTGGGATCGGCGCTGGTGGACAAGATCGCTACCGCGGCGAGCCCGGAGCAGGCTGTGGATAACGTCCTGGCGCTGTGCTCGGCCCTGGCCGAAGGCGTGCGCGGCGCACGCAAGGCCTAAGAACGCCTCCGACCCTGTTGGGAGCGGGTTCACCCGCTCCCAACAGGGCTCTCTACCCGCCTGAAGATCATTCGAAGATCGACAGATCCAGCGGCCTGACATCCCCCATCCAGATCGCATGGTCCCGGTGATCCGCCAGTTCATCCCCGGTCAGCGGATGCAGGAACACCACCAATCCCTTCCGATACAACGCCAGCCACGGCAACACCACCCCGATCAGTTCCGGCCCGAAGGCCAGTTGGCAGCTCCAGTCCGGATGCGGCCCCACCGGCTTGCGGTGCATGCGGCCCATGGTCACCGGAAACAGCTTGGCCGTCTCCTCGCACAACGCCTGCGCCTGCTCGAACGTGCTCTCGTCGTAATACACGTGGGCGTGATAGCCCTTGATCCTATCCACCGCTGAACTCCTGAAATCGACAACTCGCTGCGCCGCAGTCTATACGAGCTGTCCCGCCTGTTCTTCCGTCAACCACTCGACGAATCGCTCGATCAGTACGTTGCGCCGCTTGCGCGGCGGACGTACCACATAGTATCCCTTGGCAGAACGAATTGATGTATTCAGGGGCTGGCACAGCAGGCCTTGATCGAGCAGGGCGTCGACCAGGTGGCGCCAGCCGATGGCCACGCCTTGTCCTGCGATGGCGGCCTGGATCAGCAAGGTGTAATTGTCGAAACGCAGCGGCCCGGACGTCGGCGGACTGGCCAGCCCCAGCTCGCGAAACACACCGCTCCAGTCGAACCAGCGACTCGCCGACTCCCCTCGCAAGTGCAGCAACGGCAGTTCGGCAAGGCTCGCAGGCGTCAGCGGCAACGCCCTTTCCCCCAGCAAACGCGGGCTGCAAACCGGGAAAACCTCTTCGTCGAAGAGCCACTGCGCCTCACCCTGGCGGAAGCGCCCGTCGCCGAACAGCACCGCCACATCGATGTCCGGACGCAGCATGGCGTGGCTGCGCTCGCTGGTGACCAGGCTCACATCGACCCGTGGATTGGCCTGGTGGAAACGCTGCAATCGGGGCATCAGCCAGTACGCAGCGAAGGCGAAATCCGTAGCCACCCGCAGCACTTCATGCTGGCCGCGCCCGGCCACCTGGGACACGCCATCGTCGAGATTGAGCATGCCCATGTGTACTTGCTCGTACAGCAGTACACCGGCCTCGGTCAGCTCTATCCCGCGGTAGATGCGGTCGAACAGGCGCGCGCCGAGCTGCTCTTCCAGGCGCTTGATCTGCTGGCTGACCGCCGGCTGGGTAGTGCCCAGCTCGACCGCCGCCGCGGTGAAACTGTGATGACGCGCTGCGGCCTCGAACACACGCAACACGTCCAGGGACATGCCCTCCAGTGCTTCAAACATAAGCTCAGCTAATCCTAGTCATTGTCGCCCACGGGCTTTACCCGGTTTCGGTTGAGGAACAGGCTTATCCACAGCCGTATCCCATAATGCCTGACGATGGAATGCCGTGACCTTATGAAACGCAAGAACATCCTCTTCATCATGGCCGACCAGATGGCCGCGCCGTTGCTGCCGATCTACGCGCCGTCGCCGATCCGCATGCCCCACCTGAGCCGCCTGGCCGCCGAGGCCGTGGTGTTCGATTCCGCCTACTGCAACAGCCCGCTGTGTGCGCCGTCGCGTTTCACCCTGGTCAGCGGCCAGTTGCCGAGCAAGATCGGCGCCTACGACAACGCCGCCGATTTCCCCGCCGACATTCCCACCTACGCCCACTACCTGCGCCGCCTCGGCTACCGCACGGCGCTGTCGGGCAAGATGCACTTCTGCGGCCCGGACCAGCTGCACGGCTACGAAGAACGCCTGACCAGCGACATCTACCCGGCCGACTACGGCTGGGCGGTGAACTGGGACGCCGCGGACGAGCGCCCGAGCTGGTACCACAACATGTCCTCGGTGCTGCAGGCCGGGCCTTGCGTGCGCACCAACCAGCTGGATTTCGACGAGGAGGTGGTGTTCAAGGCGCAGCAATACCTCTACGACCATGTCCGCGAGGGCAGTGAGCAGCCGTTCTGCCTCACCGTGTCGATGACCCACCCCCACGACCCGTACACCATTCCCAAGGCGTTCTGGGACCTGTACAGCGACGACGAGATCCCCCTGCCGAAGCTGCCCTTCGCCCAGCGCGAGCTGGACCCGCACTCCCAACGCCTGCTCAAGGTCTACGACCTGTGGGACAAGCCGCTGCCTGTGGATAAGGTCCGCGATGCCCGACGCGCCTACTTCGGCGCCTGCAGCTACATCGACGCCAACATCGGCAAGCTCCTGCAGACGCTGGAAGAAACCGACCTGGCCGACGACACCCTGATCGTCTTCTCCGGTGACCACGGCGACATGCTTGGCGAGCGCGGGCTCTGGTACAAGATGCACTGGTTCGAGATGTCCGCCCGGGTGCCGCTGCTGATCCATGCGCCGGGGCAGTTCGGCGCCAGGCGGGTCAGCGCCTCGGTGTCCACCTGCGACCTGCTGCCGACCCTGGTGGAGCTGGCCGGCGGCAGCGTCGAAGCCAACCTGCCGCTGGACGGCCGCTCGCTGCTCGGCCACCTGAACGGGGAGGGCGGGCACGACGAGGTGATCGGCGAATACATGGCCGAGGGCACCATCAGCCCGCTGATGATGATCCGCCGCGGGGCCTACAAGTTCATCTACAGCGAGGACGATCCCTGCCTGCTCTACGATGTGGAGGCCGATCCGCAGGAGCTCGACAACCTCGCCGAACGTCCACGGCATGCCGATCTTGTCGCGGCATTGCTTGCCGAGTGCCGTCAGCGCTGGAACATCCCGCAACTGCGCGAGCAGGTGCTGGCCAGCCAGCGCCGCCGCCGTTTCGTCGCCGCAGCCCTTGCCACCGGCACGCTGAAGAGCTGGGATCACCAGCCCCTGGTCGATGCCAGTCAGCAGTACATGCGCAACCACATCGATCTCGACGACCTGGAGCGCAAGGCGCGTTATCCACAACCTGCCCGCTAATCATTCGAGGAACGCAGCATGAAAGGGTTATCCACAAACGTTGTCGCGGTTGTTCTTACCCTCGCTGTCGGCGCCGCGCAGGCCGAGGACAGCAAATGCGAGATGGTCAGGATGGCCGATCCGGGCTGGAGCGATATCGCCGCCACCAATGCGGTCGCGCGCTTCCTGCTGGAAGGCGCCGGCTACCAGACACGGATCGATTCGCTGGCCGTGCCGATCATCTACGGCGGCCTCAAGGACGGCCTGGTCGACGCCTTCCTCGGCAACTGGATGCCGGCGCAGCAGGGCTTCCACGACAAGTTCGTGGCCAACGGCGACGTCGACCAGCTGGCGCGCAACCTCGAAGGCACCGAGTTCACCCTGGCGGTGCCGGAGGCGGTGTGGGAGTCCGGCGTGAAGGACTTCGCCGACCTGCAGAAACGCGCCGGCGAGTTCGACCGCAAGATCTACGGCATCGGCTCAGGGGCCCCGGCCAACCTGTCGTTGCAGTCGATCATCGACAAGAACGAGTTCAACCTTGGCGGCTGGAAGCTGGTGGAATCCAGCGAACAGGCGATGCTGGCCCAGGTGCAGCGGGCGGTGAAACGCGACAAGCCGATCGTGTTCCTCGGCTGGACCCCGCACCCGATGAATGTGCAGCTGAAGATGCGCTACCTCACCGGTGGCGAGCAGTGGTTCGGCAGCAGCGGCAGCGTCTACACCCTGACCCGCAAGGGTTATGCACAGGCCTGCCCGAACGCGGCGAAACTGCTCGCCAACCTGAGCTTCAGCCAGGGCATGGAAAACACCATCATGGCCAATGTCGTGGATAACAAGATGAGCTACGACGATGCCGCCAAAGCCTGGATCCGCTCCAACCCGGCGCTGCTCGATGGCTGGCTGCAAGGCGTCAGCACCCGCGACGGCGGCGACGCCCTGGCGGCGGTGAAGGCCCGGCTGTAACCCACCCGTGTGGGAGGAACACAAGTAGAGAGCTTGACGCAGACCCTGTGGGAGCGGGTTTACCCGCGATTGCGATAGTGAATTCACCACCGCAATCGCGGGTGAACCCGCTCCCACAGGTCCCCGCTAAATCAATAAGTCATGTGCTGTTCCATGAGAGGGAACTTGCGGTAGCGCACCAGACCCCGCACCCTTGACAGCCTCACCGGTAAAGAGCGACCCGATGCCCTGGCCCGACCGCGACAGATTCCTGCCCTTCCTGCGCTGGCTGCCCCGGCAGAACCGCACCAGCGTCCGCCGCGACCTGCTGGTGGGCCTGAGCGGGGCCATCCTCGCCCTGCCGCAATCCATCGCCTACGCCCTGATCGCCGGCCTGCCCGCCGAATACGGGCTCTACGCCGCCATCGTCCCGGTGCTGATCGCCTGCCTCTGGGGCTCGTCCTGGCACCTGATCTGCGGCCCCACCGCCGCCATCTCCATCGTCCTCTACGCCGCTATCAGCCCGATGGCGGTGCCGGGCAGCGGCGACTACATCACCCTGGTCCTGCTGCTGACCTTCCTCGGCGGCGTATTCCAGTGGCTGCTGGGCATGCTGCGCTTCGGCGCGCTGGTGAACTTCGTCTCCCATTCCGTCGTGATCGGCTTCACCTGCGGCGCCGCGGTGGTCATCGCCCTAGGCCAACTGCCAAGCCTGATGGGCCTCGACCTGGAGAGCCAGGCCACGGCGCTGAAGACCCTGGAAAGCCTGCTCCAGCATGCCGGCGAGCTGGACTGGCCGTCGCTGCTGCTGGGCCTCGCCACCCTGGCGCTGGGCCTGGCCATCAAGCTGCTGCGCCCGCGCTGGCCGGCCCTGTTGATAAGTCTGCTGGGCACCACCCTGCTGGCGTATTTCTGGCCCGCGATGTTCGGCCATGTCGCCCTAGTACCCGCTTTCACCGGCAAGCTGCCGCCCCTGAGCCCGGTGCCCCTGTGGGACCTGGAACTGGTCCTGCGCCTGCTGCCCGGCGCCGTGGCGGTGGGCATGCTGGGCCTGGTCACCAGCCTGTCGATTGCCCGCTCGCTGTCGATCCGCTCCGAACAGCTGATCGACGCCAACCAGGAAATCCGCGCCCAGGGCCTGTCCAACATGGTCGGCGCCTGGTTCTCCGGCTACCTGTCCTCGGGCTCGTTCACCCGTTCCGGGCTGAGCTACGACGCCGGCGCGCAATCGCCGCTGGCCGGGGTGTTCTCTGCGTTGTGGGTGGCGCTGTTCGCCGTCGCTGGCGCGAAGTTGATCGCGCATATCCCGATTCCCGCCATGGCTGGCAGCATCCTGCTGATCTGCTGGGGCCTGGTGGATCACCGGGCGATCCGCGCGCTGTACCGGGTCAGCCGCCCGGAATTCGTGGTGATGACCCTGACCTTCTGCGCCACCCTGCTGCTGGAGTTGCAGACGGCGATCTACGCCGGGGTGCTGGCCTCGCTGTTCTTCTACCTCAAGCGCACCTCGCAGCCCCGCGTGCAGCAGGTGCGGGAAGGGGAAATGGATGTGTTGCGGGTCGGCGGCTCGATCTTCTTCGGCGCCAGCCACTACCTGCAAGTGCGCCTGCAACGCTGCAATGCGCTGAACGTGGTGATCGACGCGCGGCAGATCAACTTCATCGACTATTCAGGGGTGGAGATGCTCCATCAGGAGGCACGGCGCTTGCGCCGCCAGGGCGGCGGGCTGACCCTGCGCCGGGCGCGGCCGCAGGTGGTGGAGGAGTTGCAGAAGTTGGAAGGCATGGAACGGTGTCCGATTCATTTCGAAGAATGAAACTTCGGTAGTTCAATAAATTCATGTCTGCAACTGACAATTCTGTCAGTTGCGCCTTTCCGTTCCCTGGTCCTAGCATCGGTTGCGAACAGTTCAGGATTTACTTCGCCCATGCTTCGCCCGGAGGGGTTGGTAATGGATATCAGGAAGATTTCTTTAACTTGCGCGTGTGCCCTGTTGCTCATTCAAGGCGCTGCAAACGGAGACGATGATAAGCAGCCGGGGCGATGTTTCAAAAAATCCATAGATTACAAGTTGTATTACATGTACGGTGAAAAACCGCAATATGCGGCACCGGAAGACTTCCCCGCCGATGAACTACAGGAATTTATCGATAGCGGCGGCAAGTTGAGAAGGAATGACGTTGTCATCAACTACACCTACCACATCGAAAACGGAATACTCACCTTCGATGCCAGCTCATCGAAAACGCCTAGCGGGGAAATCATGTATGCCTGGGAAAACTCCCCCTATACCTTCAGCAAGACAGATAGCAAGGCGTCCACACAAGTAGGTAGTCCAGGTCACGTCAGTATCGAGGTTAACGTGTGGGACCCGGTGTGCAAAGTCAAAGGCACGAAGCGACTCGTCGCAGAAGTAAAATGAAAAACTTGCTGTGGGGCGGTAGCTCAATTTTGCGGGAGTGCAACTGATAGTTTTGTCAGTTGCGCATCCGTGCACCTGGTTTTAGCGTGGATAACACGGACAGCTTGGTCTTCGTTCGCTCTTCGCAAATAACCAAGGAAGAACCATCATGAATCTGCATACTCACTGGCTGCCAGCAATAGGCTTGATTGCATTGGTCAGTTTCAGCACCGGCGCGCAAGCCGCGGCGCCCGCTTTATGCTTTCAGACAGAAGACGACTACCGTCGATACCAGGCCTACGGTGATGAAATTCCTCCACTTCCTGATATAGAGGAAGTGGGTGAAGATAAATACTACGAAGCCAAGGCAGAAGCCGATGAAGGCCTACCAAAAAGGAAAAACGTGAATATCAGGATAAGCCAGAGCGTATCCGGAGATAACATCATCGCCGACGCCAGTGCTTCGACGACACCCAGTGGGCAGAAGAAATTTGCCTGGGGAAAAAGCGACATTGTCTCCAGCGCTGCCCAATACTCCAGCAGGCAAGGTTCTTCGGGAAGTTATAAAAATATCCAGCTTCACGTGTCAGATCCGGTATGCGGGGTGTCCGCCTCCGAACAAGTCCGGATAGTGACGCCCTGAAAGGAGCCAGACTGATGAATAGCAAAACGATTTCCCTGGGTGCATGCCTGATTCTTTTCACTCAACTTTCTGCGCACGCCTCAACAACCCCCGATTTCTGTTTCGACCAGGATTCCAGCAAAAGAAAACCCATCAATATTGTCGTCAAGGAAACCCAGAAGGACGGCATGATCTACCTCGATGCCAGTTCCACCACTTCACCCAGTGGAGAAACGTCATTTGCATGGGGTGAGAATCCAAAAAGCTTCACCGCGGCGGATAGCAAGATCTCATCCATGGCAGGCCGACCGGGAACCACCGGCGGCATACTGCTGACCGTGCTTGATCCCAGGTGCTTGGTCAGGGAGTCGAAGATGATCACCTTCACCTCCGAGCCATGATTTGCAAAAAAGTAGCCTGCAAGGTCGCATCAGGCTACGAAATTCACCGATTTCCGGCTTTCTTGTAGGCAATTTCCCAAGCATACTCCGCCGGCTTATCAGCTGTTGCGTAGTGGGGAAACGCTGCCTAGTCTTCGTCCGTCGTTGCCAAATCAACGACCGGTTTTGACAGACCGCCTCTGAATCCCCTGTGCCGCAGTTGCTTATGGCAGCTGTGCGTGTGGGCACCTCACGGTGCGCCGGGGCTCCAGGGGTCCTTGGTCTGTCAACCCATGCACAGCTGCCACCCAACCGTTTGACAGCGGCGTTGGCAGTTCCCCGTTATCTACCCCTGGAGAACTGATCATGAAGAAACTCGTCCCCGATCCACCCTATGCCTACATCACTCCCGGCGTATCGCACGAAGAAGCGATCCTCAAGGCCGAGGAGTTCGTCATGAAAGCCATCGCCGCCGCCTCGGGGCTTCCCGAGCCCGCCAAGAAGCGTCATCAGGAAATGCTCGGTGAGTCACTGTTGTACATGCGGATCGCCAAGGCATTTCTGGTCGTCGCCTCGGCGAAGTCGACGCAGAGTGTGCTGATCTGATAGCGAAACCTGTGGGAGCGGGTTCACCCGCTCCCACAGGTCCGCGCAAGGCTTCCTGGTAGTTCATTCATCGGGTTTCACAACTGATATTTCTATCAGTTGTTCACAGGCAACTCTTGATTTAGCGTGAATATCCATCGAGCAGCTGTGTTTTCGTTCGAGTTCACTGGTACTCAGGAGCTCTGAAATATGAAACCGGGAATGCTTTCAATCGTCTCCATCCTTGCCATGACTGTCTCTTATTGCACCGGTTCTTATGCCGAAAACAACGCACCAGAGCGGTGCTTTCAGACCCACAAAGACTGGGAGGTATATACGAGGAATGGCGACGAGGTGCCTCAAAACCCCGTACCTTCCGCAACTACCGGCCAGTACGCCATGGGTTTTTATAAATTGGGTTTAGCGAGGGGTGATTACGCACATGGGCCCGCCAAGCGAAAGGCAATAATCATAAACACCACAAGCAGCCGAACGGACAACCTGGTAACTATCGACGCCAGCGGTTCCACGACGCCAGGCGGAAAGATCGAGTTCGCCTGGGGAAACGACCCTACCAACTTCAGGGCCGGAGATAGCAAAGCCACCACTGAAGTTGCAGGGTCGAGCGGCACTGTCAGCATCCTGTTGATCGTCAAGGACCCGGTGTGTGGAAAAACCGAATCGAAACAGGTCGTCGCGACCTATAACTGATCGTGGCGCGGGGTGTGGTTTTTTCTGGCCGCAAGAGCCCGATGAATTACCCCCGCGCCAATTGCCGCCGCAGCTCCGCCAGCACCGGCGCCGTCTCCGGACGCACGCCACGCCAGATGAAGAACGCCTCCGCCGCTTGCTCGGCCAGCATCCCCAACCCATCCAGCACTTGCACCGCACCGTGCTCGCGGGCCCAGACGCAGAACGGCGTCGGCTCCTTGCCGTACATCATGTCGTAGCACACGGTCTGCCCCGGCTGGATCAGCCCCGGGTCAATCGGCGGCAGCTCACCAGCGAGGCTCGCCGAGGTGGCGTTGATGATCAGGTCCACCGGCTCTTTCAGCCAGCTGAAGCCACTGGCCGCGACCGGGCCGAGGTCGGCGAATTCGCGGGCCAGGTGCTCGGCTTTTTCCACGGTACGGTTGGCAATCACCAGCGATGCTGGCTTGTGCGCCAGCAGCGGTTCGAGCACACCACGTACCGCACCGCCAGCACCCAGCAGGAGGATGCGCTTGCCCGCCATTTCCACGCCGGCATTCACGGTGAGGTCACGGACCAGGCCAGCACCATCGGTGTTGTCGCCCTGCAGGCGGCCATCGTCGAGGCGGGTGAGGGTGTTCACCGCCCCGGCGCGCTGGGCGCGGGGGGTCAGGCTGTCGACCATGCGGAAGGCTTCTTCCTTGAACGGCACGGTGACGTTGGCACCCAGGCCTTGTTTGAAGAAGCCCTGGGCACAAGCGGTGAAGTCGTCCAGCGGGGCCAGCAGGGTGTCGTATTCCAGTGTTTCGCCGGTCTGGGCGGCGAACAACCGGTGGATCAACGGCGACTTGCTGTGGCCGATGGGATTGCCGAATACAACATACTGGTCCATTCACGCGCTTCCTGGGTCAGACGGGGTGAGCACAATGGGCTCAGTGTACGGCCTTGTCCAGACCGAGCCAGTCGCGATCCGTCAGGAAGTATTCGGTCAGCCGCGCTTCGGCACTGCCAGGCGCAGCCTTCCAGTCGTAGCCCCAGCGCACCTGCGGCGGCAGCGACATGAGGATCGACTCGGTACGCCCGCCGGACTGCAGGCCGAACAGGGTGCCGCGGTCGTAGACCAGGTTGAACTCGACGTAGCGGCCGCGACGGTATTCCTGGAATTCGCGCTGCTCGGCGGTGTACGCCTCGGCCTTGCGGCGCTGGACGATGGGCAGGTAGGCGTCGATGTAGGCGTCGCCGATGGCGCGGATGAAGGCGAAGCAGGTGTCGAAGTCCCACTCGTTCAGGTCGTCGAAGAACAGGCCACCGATACCGCGCGGCTCGCCACGGTGCTTGAGGTGGAAGTAGCGGTCGCACCAGGCCTTGTAGCGCGGGTAGACATCGGCACCGAACGGCGCGCAGGCCTGCTCGGCGACGCGGTGCCAGTGGATGCAGTCTTCTTCGTTGCCGTAGTAGGGCGTGAGGTCGAAGCCGCCGCCGAACCACCAGACCGCTTCCTCGCCTTCCTTCTCGGCGATGAAGAAGCGCACGTTGGCGTGGGAGGTGGGCACGTGCGGGTTGTGCGGGTGGATCACCAGCGACACGCCAAGGGCTTCGAAGCCACGGCCGGCCAGTTCCGGACGGTGGGCGCTGGCGGATGGCGGCAGGCCGCTGCCGAAGACGTGGGAGAAGTTGACGCCGCCTTTCTCGATGACCTTGCCGTCGCCGATCACCCGGGTACGGCCGCCGCCACCGGCTTCGCGGGTCCAGGCGTCCTCGACGAAACGTGCGCCGCCGTCTTCGTTTTCCAGGGCGGCGCAAATCCGGTCTTGCAGGTCGAGCAGGTAGGCTTTCACGGCCTCGGTGCGGCTAGTCATCAGGTCACCTTGAAGCGGGCTTGGCGGAAAATTCGGCGCACAGCATACCACCGTGCATGTGCCCCCCGGTGTTGACGGCGGTCAAGCAAAAGGCGTCCGATAGGCCCTTTCCCCGATGCTCAGGAGAGTGCAGATGGCCAAGCGTATCCAGTTCAGCCAGCATGGCGGCCCCGAGGTCCTGACCCTGGTCGAGTTCGAACCCAAGGCGCCCGCGGCGGGCAATGTGCGTGTGCGCAACCACGCCATCGGTCTGAATTTCATCGACACCTATTTCCGTGGCGGGCTGTACGCGCCGCCGTCGCTGCCGTCCGGCCTGGGCACCGAGGGTGCCGGGGTGGTGGAGGCGGTGGGCGAGGGCGTGACCCGCTTCAAGGCCGGTGACCGCGTGGCCTATGCCGGTGGCCCGCTGGGTGCATACAGCGAAGTGCATGAACTGCCGGCGGCCAACCTGGTGTCGCTGCCGCAGGACATCAGCTTCGAGGATGCCGCGGCGGTGATGCTCAAGGGCCTGACCGTGCAGTACCTGCTGCGCCAGACCTACGACGTGCAGCCGGGCGAGATCATCCTGTTCCATGCGGCGGCGGGCGGGGTCGGGTCGCTGGCGTGCCAATGGGCCAAGGCCCTGGGCGCGAAGCTGATCGGCACCGTGAGTTCAGCGGAAAAGGCCGAGCGCGCCAAGGCGCTGGGGGCCTGGGCGACCATCGACTACAGCCGTGAAGACGTGGCGCAGCGGGTGCTGGAACTGACCGACGGCAAGAAATGCCCGGTGGTGTACGACGGCGTGGGGCAGGATACCTGGCTGACCTCCCTGGACTGCCTGGCGCCGCGCGGGCTGATGGTCAGCTTCGGCAATGCGTCCGGTGCGGTGAGCGGGGTGAACCTGGGGATCCTGGCGCAGAAGGGTTCGCTGTATGTCACCCGGCCGACCCTGGCGAGCTATGCCAACAATGCCGAGAACACCCAGGCGATGGCCAACGAGCTGTTCGGGATGATTGCCAGTGGCAAGGTGAAGGTGGATATCCAGCAGCGCTATCCGCTGGCGGAGGCGGCGAAGGCGCAGAGCGAGTTGTCGGCGAGGAAGACGGTGGGGTCGACTGTTCTGATTCCCTGATTTCTTGTGGTGGGGCCGATGGCCTCATCGCTGGCAAGCCAGCTCCCACAGGTATTGCTTACCCTGTGGGAGCTGGCTTGCCAGCGATGAGGCCATCAGCCCCACTCCAAATTACCCAGCTCGAACCACCTCACCACTGGCCAGATCCCGAATCACACTCGGATTCTTCCGCCCACCCAGCGCCCCACCCAGCACCAGATCCAGCTGCCCGTGGAAATACTGTTCCACCCGCAACCGGCTCTTAGCCGCCGGACGCCCGGCCGGGTTGGCCGAGGTGGACACCAGCGGCCCCACCAGCGAACACAGGTCGCGCACCAGCGGATGATCGCTGACCCGCAGCGCCACGGTGTCATGCACCCCGGTGATCCACTCCGGCAGCATCCCCTGGTGCGGCACCAGCCAGGTGTTCGGGCCCGGCCAGGTGCTGGCCATGCGGTCGAGCCAAAGGTCCGGGAAGTCTTCGAACAGGAAGTCGAACTGACGAATGTTGTCGGCGATCAGGATCAGCCCCTTGTTCACCGAACGCGACTTAAGCGCCAACAGGCGATCCACCGCTTCTTCGTTCCATGGGTCACAGCCCAGGCCCCAGACCGCTTCGGTCGGATAGGCAATCACCGCTCCGGCCCGGATTTCCCGCGCGGCTTGTTGCGCACGCCAACTGTTCACCATTTTCGTTTCACTCCGCTTCAAGGCTGATGCGCAGTTTACTTAGGCAGGGCGGGCAAACCAACGTCCCGCTTGATTGCAGACTAGCCCGTCCAGCTCCAGCTCGGTCAAGGCCGCCAGCACCTTGGCCAATGGCTGGCCACTGCTGATGGCGAGGCTTTCGCTGGTCTGCGGCGCAGCAAGCAGCAGGGCGACCAGCGGATGGGCCGGTTTATCCACAGGCGCCGGCGCCAGGTTCTGCCAGCCCCGCAGGCTGTCGAGGATCGGTTCGATGCTTTCCACCAGCAACGCGCCATCGCGGATCAGCTGGTGGCAGCCCTTGGCCCCGGGATGGTGGATGGACCCGGGAATGGCATACACCTCGCGCCCCTGTTCCGCCGCCAGTTTCGCGGTGATCAGCGAGCCGCTGGCGAGGCTGGCTTCCACCACCAGCACACCCAGGGAAAGGCCGCTGATGATCCGGTTGCGCCGGGGGAAGTTTCCCGGCAAGGGACCCGCGTCCAGCGGAAACTCGGAAACCAGCGCACTGCCCTTTTCCAGCATGCTCCGTGCCAGCGCGCGGTGCCGCTGTGGATAAAGTTTTTCCAGCCCGGTGCCGAGCACGCCGATGGTGGCTCCGCCGGCATCGATAGCGGCCTGGTGCGCAGCGCCGTCGATACCCACCGCAAGACCGCTGGTGATGACGAAACCGGCCCGCGCCAGGCTGCGGGAAAACGCCGCTGCGGTGCCCAACGCGGGTGGCGTGGCACGCCGGCTGCCGACGATCGCCAGCTGCGGTTTATCCACAAGCGCAGCGTCGCCAGCGACGAAAAGGAGGGGCGGCGGGTCGGGGATTTCCGCGAGCAGGGCGGGGTAGGCGGGATCGTCCCACATCAGCAAATGCTGACCCGGACGCTCTAGCCAGCGCATCGCAGCCGCCGCGCCGTCACGCACCCCGGCACTGCGCCGGGCATCGCAGGCCGACTGCGGCAGACCCAGCGCCACCCACGCGGAGGCCGGCGCACTGAGCGCGGCAGATGCCGAACCGAAGGCCTGGATCAGTTTCACGAAGCGCCGCGGACCGATCTCGGGCAACTGCTGCAGACGCAGGCGTGCCTCCAGTTCGGCGGGCGGGCAGGTGGGAAATTCAGCGCAAGACATACGACCATCCTTGATCTTTCGGCGAGCGTCCACCCGTTACAACCTGTGGATAACTCTGTTGATAATGCTTTGACAACTCTCCTCCGAAGAGCCGTCGACAGCCGGTTTTTCAACCCTAGCCGACCTTTTCACAGGTGCCGAATGCGCCGATTACCTTTATTATGTGCGTTCATGTTTGTCACACATCGCACAGTGCAGCTCATACGCCTATGGCCATTCTGAACATCCTCGAATTCCCGGACTCGCGCCTTCGCACCATCGCCAAACCGGTGACGGAAGTCGACGACGCCATCCGCCAGTTGGTGGATGACATGTTCGAAACCATGTACGAAGCCCCCGGCATCGGCCTCGCCGCCACCCAGGTCAACGTGCACAAGCGCGTGGTGGTCATGGACCTCAGCGAAGATCGCAGCGAGCCGCGGGTGTTCATCAACCCCGAGCTGGAAGAGCTGACCCGCGACATGGGCCAGTACCAGGAAGGCTGCCTGTCGGTCCCGGGGTTCTACGAGAACGTCGACCGTCCGCTGCAGGTCCGGGTCAAGGCCCTGGACCGCGACGGCAAGCCGTTCGAACTGATCGCCGAGGGCCTGCTCGCCGTGTGCATCCAGCACGAGTGCGATCACCTCAACGGCAAGCTGTTCGTCGACTACCTGTCGAACCTCAAACGCGACCGCATCAAGAAGAAGCTGGAAAAGCAGCACCGCCAGCAAGCTTGATCCACCTCACTCCAGAAGGCTTGCTCCGGCAAGCCTTTTTCTTTTAAGCGAGAACTGCATGCGCATCGTCTTCGCGGGCACCCCCGAGTTCGCCGCCGAACACCTCAAGGCCCTGCTGGCCAGCCAGCACGAAATCATCGCCGTCTACACCCAGCCGGACCGTCCGGCCGGGCGCGGGCAGAAGCTGATGCCGAGCCCGGTCAAGCAACTGGCTGTGGATAACGGCATCCCGGTGCTGCAACCGCCGACCCTGCGCAACCCCGAGGCACAGGCCGAACTGGCCGCGCTGCAGCCGGACCTGATGGTGGTGGTGGCCTACGGCCTGATCCTGCCGCAGGTGGTGCTGGATATTCCGAAACACGGCTGCATCAACAGCCACGCCTCGCTGCTGCCACGCTGGCGCGGGGCCGCGCCGATCCAGCGCGCGGTGGAAGCGGGGGATGCCGAGAGCGGCGTCACCGTGATGCGCATGGAGGCTGGTCTCGACACCGGCCCGATGCTGCTCAAGGTGAGCACGCCGATCAGCGCCGAAGACACCGGCGGCAGCCTGCACGACCGCCTCGCCGAACTCGGCCCGCCTGCCGTACTGGAGGCCATTGCAGGCCTCGACGCCGGCACCCTGCACGGCGAAGTGCAGGACGACGCCCTGGCAACTTATGCACACAAGCTGAACAAGGACGAAGCGCGCATCGACTGGAACCGTCCGGCGGTCGAGCTGGAGCGCCTGGTGCGTGCCTTCAATCCGTGGCCGATCTGCCACAGCACGCTCGGCGGCGAAGCCCTGAAGGTGCTGGCCGCGACCCTCGCCGAGGGCAAGGGCGCGCCGGGTGAAATCCTCTCCGCGAGCAAGGACGGCCTGATCGTCTCCTGTGGCCAAGGCGCGCTGTGCCTGACCCGCCTGCAACTGCCCGGTGGCAAGGCGCTGAACTTCAGCGACCTGTTCAACAGCCGTCGCGAGAAATTCACCCCTGGCACGGTGCTCGGCCAATGAACCCGCGTCTGGCCGCCGCCCGTGCCCTGGCCGCCGTGCTCAGCGGCAAGGCCTCGCTGAACAGTTCGCTGCCGGCGCAACTGGACAAGGTCGAGGTCCGCGACCGCGGCCTGACCCAGGACCTCGCCTTCGGCACCGCGCGCTGGCAGCCACGCCTGTCGGCGCTGGCCGAGCGCCTGTTGCAGAAGCCGTTCAAGGCGGCCGATGCCGATGTCCAGGCTCTGCTGCTGGTGGGCCTGTACCAGCTGTTCTACACCCGCGTCCCGGAGCATGCCGCCATCGGCGAGACCGTGGGCTGCGCCGACAAGCTGAAGAAGCCTTGGGCCAAGGGATTGCTCAACGCCGTGCTGCGCCGCGCCCAGCGCGAGGGCAACGACCTGCTGGCCGAGATGGAACGCGACCCGGTGGTGCGCACCGCCCACCCGCGCTGGCTGCAGAAGTCGCTGAAGGCCTTCTGGCCGGAACAGTGGGAAGCCATCTGCGCCGCCAACAATGCCCATCCGCCGATGATCCTGCGGGTCAACCGCCGCCATCACAGCCGCGACGCCTACCTCGACCTGCTGCGTGAAGCCGGCATCGAGGCCGCGCCGTGCCAGTTCAGCCGCGACGGCATCCTCCTCGCCGAAGCCTGCGACGTGCGCAACCTGCCGGGCTTCGAGCAAGGCTGGATCAGCGTCCAGGACGAAGCCGCGCAACTGGCCGCCGACCTGCTGGAACTGGCCCCCGGTCAACGGGTGCTGGACGCCTGCTGCGCCCCCGGCGGCAAGACCTGCCACCTGCTGGAAGCCGAGCCGAAGCTGGCCGGCATGGTCGCCATCGACCTGGAAGCCAAGCGCCTGACCCGGGTCCGCGAGAATCTCGACCGCCTCGGCCTCGACGCCCAGCTGATCGCCTGCGACGCCCGCGACACCGCCAACTGGTGGGACGGCAAGACCTTCCAGCGCATCCTGCTCGACGCCCCGTGCTCGGCCACCGGCGTGATCCGCCGCCATCCGGACATCAAGCTGACCCGCCAGGCCGACGATATCGCCGCCCTCGCCAGCCTCCAGGGCGAACTGCTCGACGCCCTGTGGCCGACCCTGGAAGTGGGCGGCATGCTGCTCTACGCCACCTGCTCGACCCTGCCCACGGAAAACACCGAGGTGATCGCGGCCTTCCTCGCCCGCACCCCTGGCGCCCGTGAGCTGGACCTGGCCACCGACGCCGGCATCCGCCAGCCCCACGGTCGCCAGCTGCTCGCCCAGGAAGGCGGCCACGACGGGTTCTACTACGCCAAGCTGATCAAGATCGCCGCCTCGCGCGGCTAACAGGAATTAGGGAAGGGGACAGCGGATGAAGATCATCATCCTTGGCGCGGGGCAGGTCGGCGGCACACTGGCCGAACACCTGGCCAGCGAAGCCAACGACATCACCGTGGTGGACACCGATGGCGACCGCCTGCGTGACCTGGGCGACCGTCTCGACATCCGCACCGTCCAGGGCCGCGGCTCGTTCCCGACCATCCTGCGCCAGGCCGGCGCCGACGACGCCGACATGCTGGTGGCGGTGACCAACAGCGACGAGACCAACATGGTCGCCTGCCAGGTGGCCCACACCCTGTTCCACACCCCGACCAAGATCGCCCGGGTGCGCGAGTCGGCCTACCTGACCCGCGCCGGCCTGTTCGACAACGAAGCCATTCCGGTGGACGTGCTGATCAGCCCGGAGCAGGTGGTGACCCACTACATCAAGCGCCTGATCGAGCACCCCGGCGCCCTGCAGGTGATCGACTTCGCCGAGGGCAAGGCCCAGCTGGTGGCGGTCAAGGCCTACTACGGCGGACCGCTGGTGGGCCAGCAGCTGCGGCAGATCCGGGCGCACATGCCCAACGTGGATACCCGGGTGGCGGCGATCTTCCGTCGCGACCGGCCGATCCTGCCCCAGGGCGACACGGTGATCGAGGCCGACGACGAGGTCTTCTTCATCGCCGCCAAGGCCCATATCCGTGCGGTGATGGGTGAGCTGCGCCGTCTCGACGAGACCAACAAGCGCGTGGTCATCGCCGGCGGCGGGCAGATCGGCGAGCGCCTGGCCGAGGCCATCGAGAGCCGCTACCAGGTGAAGATCATCGAGATGAGCCCGGCGCGTTGCCGCTATCTGTCGGACACCCTCGACAGCACCGTGGTGCTGCAGGGCAGCGCCTCGGACCGCGACCTGCTGCTGGAAGAGAACATCGCCGACGCCGACATCTTCCTGGCCCTGACCAACGACGACGAGGCCAACATCATGTCTTCGCTGCTGGCCAAGCGCCTCGGCGCGCGCAAGGTGATGACCATCATCAACAACCCGGCCTATGTCGACCTGGTGCAGGGTGGCGAGATCGATATCGCCATCAGCCCGCAGCTGGCGACCATCGGCACCCTGCTGGCGCATGTGCGGCGTGGCGATATCGTCAGCGTGCACTCGTTGCGCCGGGGCGCGGCGGAGGCCATCGAGGCGATTGCCCACGGTGACTCGAAGTCGAGCAAGGTGGTGGGCAAGGCCATCGAGGACATCAACCTGCCGCAGGGCACCACCATCGGCGCGATCATCCGCGACGAGGAAGTGCTGATCGCCCACGACGACACGGTGATCCAGAGCGGCGACCACGTGATCCTCTTCGTTGTGGATAAAAAGTACATCCGTGACGTGGAGAAGTTGTTCCACGTTGGCCTGACGTTCTTCTGAAAGGAGTGGCGTGATGCGCGAGTCGCTGGAAAAGATGCTGGCCAAGGGTGTGGATAACGCCCTTTTGAGGTTTGGCCTGGGCAAGTCGTGGCTGGACGAGGGGAATGGGGCGGAGGCGGCGGTGCATCTGGCTCGGTGTGTGGAGCTGGACCCGAAGTATTCGGCGGCGTGGAAGTTGTTGGGCAAGGCCTGGCAGCAGCAGGGAGACCTGGTGAACGCGCGGGATGCCTGGGAGCGGGGGATTGCGGCGGCTCAGGCCCATGGGGACAAGCAGGCCGAGAAGGAAATGGCGGTGTTCCTGAAGAAGCTGGATAAAGCCGGGAACTGAGTTGAATTCATCGCTGGCAAGCCAGCTCCCACAGGGTTCGCGGCGCACGCAATACCTGTAGGAGCTGGCTTGCCAGCGATAGGGCCCTCAATACCAGCGAGCCTCTCCAGCCGGCCGCTTCTTGAAGCGCTTCATGCTCCACATGTACTGGCTCGGATACGCCCGCACATACTTCTCCACCACCTGGCTCATCGCCGCCGCCGACGTCTCGGTATCCGTGCTGTACATCGCCTCCGGCGCCGCTTCGAGGATCACCTTGAAGCCACTGCCATCCGGCAAGCGCAGCGCATGCAGGAACACCCCCACCGCCTTGCCACCGGCCAGCATGTTCGGCACGAACTTGCTGGTCAGCGCCCTGGTCCCGAGAAACGGCACGAAGATCCCCGCCGACTCCGCCGGCTCCGGATCCGCCGGAATCCCCACCTGGCCACCCTTGCGCACCTCCTTGATGATGCTGAGGATGCCTTCCTTGGTCGACGGCGCCACGCGATTGCCCAGTTGCACCCGCTGCTCGCGCAGCAGGTCATCCACCGCCTTCAGCTTCGGCGGGCGGTAGAAGATGATCGGTTTGCACTGGCTGCAATAGAAGTGGTTGAGCACTTCCCAGTTGCCCAGGTGGCTGGTGATGCCGACCACGCCCTTGCCCGAGGCCAGGGCGTCCTTCAGCACGTCCAGCCCCTCGACTTCACGCACCAGGTCGATGGACCGCTGCGCCGGCCAGATCCAGGCGCAGGCGCTTTCGGTGAAGGACTTGCCGATATCCATCAGGCTGCGCCCCACCAGTTGCTCGCGCTCGACCGGATCCATCTCCGGGAAACACTTGGCCAGGTTGATGCGCACCACTTCGCGGGAGCTGTTGGGGATCTTCCACATGATCCAGCCAATCGCCGCGCCAACCCGCTGCACCGCGCCCCAGGGCAGCTTGGCAAACAACCGCAACGCCCCGACCATCAAGGCGCCCTTGAATTTATCCACAGGCAGGTTCCTCCATACACAAGCCGGGCATTGTAACCGTCAGCGCAGCAGGGCGGCGTATCGATCGCAATCGGTGGTGTGGTCCATGACCATGCCGGTGGCCTGCATGAAGGCGTAGCAGATGGTCGGGCCGACGAAGGTGAAGCCGGCTTTCTGCAGGGCCTTGCTCATGGCCTTGGCCTCGTCGGTCACCGCCGGCACCTCGCCGCGGGCGGTGAAGTGGTTGACCTTGGGCTCGCCGCCCACGAACGACCACAACAAGCTCGCCGGGTCTTCCAGCGCCAGCCAGGCCCGGGCATTGCGCCGTGCGGCATTGAGCTTGAGACGGTTGCGGATGATGCCCGGATCGAGCATGCGTTCCTCGATTTCCTCGTCGCTCATCTGCGCCAGCCGATGGGGATCGAAGCCGAACATGACCTCGCGATAACGCGCGCGTTTCTTCAATACGGTGATCCACGAAAGACCGGCCTGGAACCCTTCGAGCAAAAGCATCTCGAATAGCTGCCCCGGGTCGCGTTGCGGCGTCCCCCACTCCTCGTCGTGATAAGCCTGGTACAGCGGATCGTCGGTACACCAAAAGCATCGTGGCATAAAGCACCATGGGTAGAGGCCGGGGCGAATCGGGTTATACTCCCGCTCTTTATATTCGCAGCCCTAGAAACAGGTGAATTTCGTGAGCCAGCCTACGCCAGCCGTGCGTACCTTCCAAGACTTGATCCTCGCGCTCCAGCAGTACTGGGCCGAGCAAGGTTGTGTGGTGCTTCAGCCCTACGATATGGAAGTGGGCGCCGGCACTTTTCATACCGCCACGTTTCTGCGCGCCGTAGGCCCTGAAACCTGGAACGCCGCCTATGTCCAGCCAAGCCGCCGTCCTGGCGACGGTCGCTACGGCGAAAACCCCAACCGCCTGCAGCACTACTACCAGTTCCAGGTGGTCCTGAAGCCGAACCCGGCGAACTTCCAGGAGCTGTACCTGGGCTCGCTGAAGGCCATCGGCCTGGACCCGCTGGTCCACGACGTCCGTTTCGTCGAGGACAACTGGGAATCGCCGACCCTCGGCGCCTGGGGCCTGGGTTGGGAAATCTGGCTCAACGGCATGGAAGTCACCCAGTTCACCTACTTCCAGCAGGTCGGCGGCATCGAGTGCCTGCCGGTCACCGGCGAAATCACCTATGGCCTGGAACGCCTGGCCATGTACCTGCAGGGTGTCGACTCGGTGTATGACCTGGTCTGGACCGACGGTCCGTTCGGCAAGGTCACCTACGGCGACGTGTTCCACCAGAACGAAGTGGAGCAGTCGACCTACAACTTCGAGCACGCCAACGTCGAGAAGCTGTTCGAACTGTTCGACTTCTACGAAAGCGAAGCGAACCGCCTGATCGAGCTGGAACTGCCGCTGCCGACCTACGAAATGGTCCTCAAGGCCTCGCACACCTTCAACCTGCTGGACGCCCGCCGCGCCATCTCGGTAACCGAGCGCCAGCGCTACATCCTGCGCGTGCGCACCCTGGCCCGGGCCGTTGCCCAGAGCTACCTGCAGGCCCGTGCCCGTCTCGGCTTCCCGATGGCGACCCCCGAATTGCGTGACGAAGTGTTGGCCAAGCTGGAGGCTGCGGAATGAGTGCTCAAGATTTCCTGGTAGAACTGGGCACCGAAGAACTGCCACCGAAAGCCCTCGCCACCCTCGGCGACGCCTTCCTCGCCGGCATTGAAAAAGGCCTGCAGGCCGCCGGCCTGAACTACAGCGACAAGCAGGTGTTCGCCGCGCCGCGCCGCCTGGCCGTGCTGATCCGCAACCTGGACACCCAGCAGCCAGACCGCAGCATCAACGTCGACGGCCCGCCCCGCCAGGCCGCCTTCGACGCCGAAGGCAACCCGACCCAGGCCGCCCTGGGCTTCGCCAAGAAGTGTGGCGTGGAGCTGTCGGACATCGACCAGAGCGGTCCGAAACTGCGCTTCTCCCAGCACATCCCGGGCAAGGCCACTGCCAGCCTGCTGCCGACCATCGTCGAAGATTCGCTGAACGACCTGCCGATTCCCAAGCGCATGCGCTGGGGCGCCCGCAAGGAAGAGTTCGTGCGTCCGACCCAGTGGCTGGTGATGCTGCTCGGTGACGAGGTGGTCGACTGCACCATCCTCGCCCAGACCGCTGGTCGCGAATCCCGCGGCCACCGCTTCCACCACCCGGAAAACGTGCGCATCAGCGCCCCGGCCAACTACCAGGAAGACCTGCGCAAGGCCTATGTCCTGGCCGACTTCGCCGAGCGTCGCGAGCTGATCAGCAAGCGCACCGCCGAACTGGCCCTGCAGCAGGAAGGCACCGCCATCGTGCCGCCGGCGCTGCTGGACGAGGTGACCGCGCTGGTCGAGTGGCCGGTGCCGCTGGTGTGCTCGTTCGAGGAACGCTTCCTCGACGTGCCGCAGGAAGCCCTGATCACCACCATGCAGGACAACCAGAAGTACTTCTGCCTGCTGGACGTCGACGGCAAGCTGCTGCCGCGCTTCATCACCGTGGCCAACGTCGAGAGCCGCGATCCGAAGCAGATCATCGAAGGCAACGAGAAGGTCGTGCGTCCACGCCTGACCGACGCCGAGTTCTTCTTCAAGCAGGACAAGAAGCAGCCGCTGGAAAGCTTCAACGAGCGCCTGCAGAACGTGGTGTTCCAGGCCCAGCTGGGCAGCGTCTTCGAGAAGGCCGAGCGCGTCGGCAAGCTGGCCGCGTTCATCGCCGGCAAGATCGGCGGCGACGCCACTCGCGCAGCTCGCGCCGGCCTGCTGTCCAAGTGCGACCTGGCCACCGAGATGGTCGGCGAATTCCCTGAGATGCAAGGCGTTGCCGGCTACTACTACGCCCTCAACGACGGCGAGCCGGAAGACGTCGCCCTGGCCCTGAACGAGCAGTACATGCCGCGCGGTGCCGGTGCAGAACTGCCATCGACCCTGACCGGCGCGGCCGTGGCCATCGCCGACAAGCTCGACACCCTGGTGGGTATCTTCGGCATCGGCATGCTGCCAACCGGCAGCAAGGACCCGTACGCACTGCGTCGCGCGGCCCTGGGCGTGCTGCGCATCCTGATCGAGAAGCAACTGGACCTCGACCTGACCGAAGCGGTGGAGTTCGCCGTCAAGCAGTTCGGCGCCAAGGTCAAGGCCGCTGGCCTTGCCGAGCAGGTCCTGGAGTTCGTCTTCGACCGCCTGCGTGCTCGCTACGAGGACGAAGGCATCGACGTCGCCACCTACCTGTCGGTACGTGCCCTGAAGCCGGGCTCCGCCCTGGACTTCGACCAGCGCGTGCAGGCCGTGCAGTCGTTCCGCAAGCTGCCGGAAGCCGCTGCCCTGGCCGCGGTGAACAAGCGCGTGTCGAACCTGCTGGGCAAGGCCGAAGGCACCATCGCCACTCACGTCGAGCCGAAGTACTTCGACAACGCCAACGAGTTCTCCCTGTACTCGGCGATCCAGCAGGCCGACCAGGCCGTGCAGCCGATGGCCGCGCAGCGCCAGTACACCGAGTCGCTGGCACGCCTGGCCGCCCTGCGCGAGCCGGTGGACGCGTTCTTCGAAGCGGTGATGGTCAATGCCGAGGACGCCAACGTGCGTGCCAACCGTTATGCCCTGCTCAGCCGCCTGCGCGGCCTGTTCCTGGGCGTGGCCGACATCTCGCTGCTGGGGTAAGCCTTGAAACTGCTGATTCTCGATCGTGACGGAGTGATCAACCAGGACTCCGACGCCTACATCAAGTCGCTGGAAGAGTGGATTCCGATTCCCGGCTCGATCGAGGCCATCGCGCAGTTGAGCCAGGCCGGCTGGACGGTGGCGGTCGCCACCAACCAGTCCGGCATCGCCCGCGGCTACTACCCGCTGGCCACCCTCGACGCCATGCACGCCCGCCTGCGCGAGCTGGTGGGCGGACTGGGCGGCGAGGTCGGGCTGATCGTCCACTGCCCGCACGGGCCGGACGATGGCTGCGATTGCCGCAAGCCCAAGCCCGGGATGCTGCGCCAGATCGCCGGGCATTACGGTGTCGAACTGACCGGCGTGTGGTTCGTCGGCGACAGTCCGGGTGACCTGGAGGCCGCGCGGGCCGTCGATGCACAACCGGTTCTGGTGCGCACCGGCAAGGGAGAAAAGACCCTCGCCAAGGGCGTGCCCCCGGATACACTGGTTTTCGACGACCTGGCCACCCTCGCCAGGCAACTTATCCACAAATAGCGCGCCCGCCTTCACGGGCGCGTTCTTGCTAAGGCGGGTGCTCCCCGCAACGGTACAAGCCGCTATGTCGATCCTGCAGGCGATCAGAATTGCACTCTTCTATGTGCTGCTGGGGACCAGTGCGCTGCTCTGGTGCTCGCTGAGTTTCTTTGTCGCGCCTTTCCTGCCTTTCCGGCTCCGCTATCGCTTCATCAACGTGTACTGGTGCCGTTTCGCGCTGGTGCTGGTGCGGCTGTTCCTCGGCATCAAGGTCAAGGTGACCGGCGCCGAGCACATCCCCGAGCGCCCTTGCGTGATCGTGTCCAACCACCAGAGCACCTGGGAGACCTTCTTCCTCTCCGCCTATTTCCAGCCCTTGAGCCAGGTGCTCAAGCGCGAACTGCTGTACGTGCCGTTCTTCGGCTGGGCGATGGCCATGCTTCGGCCCATCGCCATTGACCGCGACAACCCCAAGGTCGCCCTCAAGCAGGTCGCCAGCAAGGGCGACAAGCTGCTCAAGGAACACACCTGGGTACTGATCTTCCCGGAAGGCACCCGCGTGCCCTTCGGCCAGATCGGCAAGTTCTCGCGCAGCGGCGCGGCGCTGGCGGTGAACGCCGACCTGCCGGTGCTGCCGATTGCCCACAACGCCGGCAAGTACTGGCCGAAGGAAGGCTGGGGCAAGCGCGCCGGCACCATCGAGGTGGTGATTGGCGAGCCGATGTGGGCAGAAGGCAGCGGTCCTCGGGCCATCGCCGAGCTCAACGATCGTGCTGCCGCGTGGAACGAAAAGACCCAGCGCGAGATGGGTTCGCTGCCAGCGCAAGCCGCTTCCAGCGAAACGTCCTCCGCCGCCTGAGCGTTCTGTGGATAACTTGTTGACAATAATTGGATCACTTCCTTAAAACCGAGCTAAGTCATTAATCTGTCTACATATTTCTGTGTATGACCGCTTCATGTAAATCGTGCATAAGTTTTTTCCGCGGAATTAAAAAACCGGCTTTTAAGCCGGTTTTTTTGTGCCTGGAATTTCTCAGACCTTGTCGATATCCACATCACGGGTTTCTTTCAGGCAGAACAGCCCGACCACCAGGCTGACGCCGGTGATCAGCACCGGATACCAGAGCCCGTAGAAGATATCGCCGGTGTACACCACCAGGGCGAACGACACCGTGGGCAGGAAGCCACCGAACCAGCCGTTGCCGATGTGATAGGGCAGGGACATGGAGGTGTAGCGGATGCGGGTGGGGAACAGCTCGACCATCACTGCCGCCAGCGGGCCGTAGGTCATGGTGGCGATCAGGATCATCACCACGATCAGCAACACCACCATCGGCTCGTTCACGTTGGCGGCCTCGGCCTTGGCCGGGTAGCCGGCTTTCTCGATGGCCGCACGCATGGCCGCTTCGTCGAAGCCGTCGATACGCTGCTCGCCGATGGTCACCGCCACCGCACTGCCGGCTGGCAGCGACTGCGAGCTGTACGGCAGGCCCTGCTTGACCAGGAAGGTCTTGACCTTGTCGCACGGGCTGTCGAAACGGGCTTTACCCACAGGGTCGAACTGGAAGGTGCAGGCGGACGGATCGGCCATCACCACGATGGGCGACTGGCGGCTGGCGGCGTCGATCTGCGGGTTGGCGTAATGACTCAGCGCCTTGAACAGCGGGAAGTACAGCACGGTGGCCAGGAGCAGGCCGAGCATCAGGATCGGCTTGCGCCCGATACGGTCCGACAGCCAGCCGAAGAAGACGAAGAACGGCGCGCCGATCACCACGCTGATGATCAGCAGGGTATTGGCCTGGGCCGGGTCCATCTTGAGCATCTGGGTCATGAAGAACAGCACGTAGAACTGCGCGGTGTAGAAGGTCACCGCTTGCCCGGCATTGATGCTGAACAGCGCAGTGAGCACCACCTTGAGGTTGGGCCAGGAGGTGAACGACTCGCGGATCGGCGACTTGCTGACCTTGCCCTGGGCCTTCATTTTCACGAAGGCCGGCGACTCGTGCATGCTCATGCGAATCCAGGTGGAGATCGCCAGCAGCACGATGGACAGCAGGAAGGGCAGGCGCCAGCCCCAGGTCTCGAACTGGTCGCCGCTGATATAGCGGCTGCCCAGCACCACGAGCAGCGACAGCAGCAGGCCGAGGGTGGCAGTGGACTGGATGAAGCCGGTATGGAAGCCGCGCTTGCCGGGCGGCGCATGCTCCGCCACGTAGGTGGCCGCACCGCCGTACTCACCGCCCAGGGCCAGGCCCTGGAGCATGCGCAGCACCACCAGGATGATCGGTGCGGCAATGCCGATGCTGGCGTAGGTGGGCAGCAGGCCGACGGCGAAGGTCGACAGGCCCATCAGCACGATGGTGACCAGGAAGGTGTACTTGCGGCCGATCATGTCCCCCAGGCGGCCGAACACCAGCGCACCGAAGGGACGGACCAGGAAGCCGGCGGCGAACGCCATCAGCGCGAAGATGAACGCCGTGGTGTCGTTGACCCCGGCGAAGAACTGCTTGCTGATGACCGCGGCCAGGGCCCCGTAGAGAAAAAAGTCATACCACTCGAAAACCGTCCCGAGGGATGACGCGAAAATGATCTTGCGCTCTTCGCGGCGGCTGCCTGCCGTCGCGGTCGCGCCCTGTTGCTGGAGGGTGTCCGACATCGTGCTGTCCTCTCGGCCCCTTGTGGGGACACAGTGATTATTGTTTTTTTCCACTGTCGACACCGGTCGACTGCTGCCGGTGTCGCTGTTGCGCGCCGCCCCGGGTTCAGGGCGTCGTTATCGTTGCTCGGTCACTGCGGTTGCCAGCGGCTTCATGGCCCTGGAGGATGAGTTGCGCGGCCTTCTCCGCGATCATCAAGGTGGGGGAACAGGTATTGCCGGACACTATGTTCGGCATGATCGAGGCATCCGCGACCCGCAGGCCGGGGATGCCGTGCACGCGCAGCTGCGCATCCACCACATCCAGCGGACCGTTGCCCATGCGGCAGGTTCCGGCGGGGTGGAAGATGGTGGTGCCGATCTCGCCGGCCGCCTTCTGCAATTCTTCCTCGGTGTTCAGCGCCGCGCCCGGCAGGTATTCCCGTGGCGAGAACGGCGCGAGGGCAGGGGAGCCGACGATGGCGCGGGTGATGCGGATGGCCTGGGCGGCGACCCTGAGGTCCTGGGCATCGCTGAGATAGTTGGGGTCGATCACAGGCGCCACCGACGGATCGGCGGAGCGGATATCCACACGCCCGCGGCTGACCGGACGCAGGTTGCACACCGAGGCGGTGAAGGCGGCGAAGCGGTGCAGCGGCTCGCCGAAGCGATCCAGCGACAGCGGCTGCACGTGGTATTGCAGGTTCGGCGAGGGCTGTTCCGGGCCGGAGCGCACGAAGGCGCCCAACTGGCTCGGCGCCATGGCCAGCGGACCGCTGCGGTCGTAGAGGTAGCGCAGGCCCATGCCCATTTTGCCGACCAGGCTGTTGGCCACCTGGTTGAGGGTGCGCACGTTGTCCACCTGGTAGATCAGGCGCAGTTGCAGGTGATCCTGCAGGTTGCCGCCGACACCCGGCAGTTCGTGCTGCACGCCGATGCCCAGGCGCTCCAGCAGTGGCCGCGGGCCGATGCCGGAACGCTGTAGGATGCCTGGCGAACCGACGGAGCCGGCGCACAGCAGGATCTCCCGGCGCGCGGCGAAGGCCTGCCACTGGCCTTGCCAGCGTGCCCTGACCGCCACCGCACGACCGTTCTCCAGCACCACCCGGTCCACTTCGACGCCGGTCAGCACATCGAGGTTGGGGCGGTTGGCGATCGGCCGCAGGAAGGCCTTGGACGCGTTCCAGCGTACGCCAGACTTCTGGTTGACCTGGAAGTAGCCACAGCCCTGGTTGTCGCCGCCGTTGAAGTCGTCGACGCTGGCGATGCCCTGCTGCGCTGCTGCCTCACGGAAGGCATCGAGGATCGCCCAGGAATAGCGCTGCTGCTCGACCCGCCATTCACCCTCGCCACCGTGGAATTCCGCGCTGCCGGCGAAGTGCCGTTCGCTGGCCTTGAACAGCGGCAGCACGTCCTTCCAGGCCCAGCCGGGATTGCCTTCGTCGGCCCAGCGGTCGTAGTCGCCAGACTGGCCGCGCATGTAGATCATGCCGTTGATCGACGAGCAGCCGCCCAGCACCTTGCCCCGGGGATAACCCAGGCTGCGGCCATTGAGGCCGGGCTGGTTCTCGGTCTTGAAGCACCAGTCGGTGCGCGGGTTGCCGATGCAGTAGAGGTAGCCCACCGGAATGTGAATCCAGGGGTAGTTGTCGCGCCCGCCGGCTTCGAGCAGGGCGACGCGACAGGACGGGTCGGCGGACAGGCGGTTGGCCAGGAGGCAACCGGCAGGGCCGGCACCGACGATGACGTAGTCGTAGGACGGATCGGCTGATGGCATTTCAAACCTCGCGCCTGATTTTTATTCTTGTCTTCCTCCAGTGTTGTTGATTACTTTCGAGATGAAAACGAGAGATTTCACTCAACCGCTGTGCGTTTTAACGCAACGCCGGCCTCACCAGTGATCAACGGGAACAGCATGTTCGACTGGAATGATCTGCGGTTTTTTCTCGAACTCCAGCGCAGCGGGCGCCTGCTCACGGCGGCCAAGCGCCTCAACACCACCCACAGCACCGTGGCCCGGCATATCGAGAATATCGAGCAGAGCCTGGGCACCGCGCTGTTCGTCCAGCATGCCCAGGGCTACGAGCTGACGCCGTCCGGGCAGGCCCTGCTCAAGCATGCGGAGGCGATGGAGAACGTCGCGCTGCTGGCGCAGGAAGAGATCACCCAGGCCATCACCCCGCTGGGCAAGATCCGCCTGGGAGTCACCGAGGGTATCGGCATCGTCTTCTTCACCCCGCGCCTGAGCGGGCTGTTCGAGCGTTATCCGGGGCTGGAAGTGGAACTGGTGGCCGTGCCGCGCTTCGTCAGCATCATCAACCGCGAGGCGGAAATCAGCATCCACCTGGAACGGCCCCACGCCGACCTGCTGATCACCCGCAAGCTCACCGACTACCGCCTGGCGCTGTACGCCAGCCGCGGCTACCTGGCGCGGGCACCGGCGCTGAACAGCCGCGAGGACCTGGCCCGGCATAGCTGGATCGGCTATGTCGACGACCTGTTGTTCAGCCAGGAACTGCTGTTCCTGCACAGCTTCTGTCGCGCGCCGAACGTGGTGTTCCGCAGCACCAGCGTGATCGCCCAGCAGCATGCCGCGCGGGCGGGGCTGGGCATCGCCGTGCTGCCCAACTACATGGCCCGTCATGATCCGCAGCTGGTGCGCATCCTGCCCAGCGAGACGATCCAGCGCAGCTACTGGATCAGCACTCGCCGGGAGTTGCACAAGTCGGTGCGTTTACGGGTGGTGTGGGATTACCTGCTGGCGCTGTGTGCGGAGGAACAGGCCGAACTACTGGCCGAGTAGGGTGTTACCCGCCAGCAGCAATGCCGCGCCGATCCCGACCACGGCGAACGCCTGCTGCAGGCGCGGCCCGGCCAGATGATGGGCGACCTGGCGGCCACCGAGCAGCCCGACCAGGGAACCGATGGCGAAGGGTGCCCCCACCGCCCAGTGCATGACCCCACTGAGGCTGGCGGTCAGCACGCTGCCGGTGGAGACCAGGGCGATGACTGCCAGCGAAGTGGCGACCATGCTCTTCATGTCGAGGTTGGTGTAACGCCCCAGCGCAGGAATGATCACGAAGCCACCGCCGACCCCGAGCAAACCCGACAGCAATCCGCTGAGCATGCCGGTAAACGCCAGGGCACGGGCGCAGGGCAGGGTCCAGCGCAGGCGGCCCTGCAACGGATTGAGCACGCAGGGTTGCAGCTTGCGGTTGGCACAGGGTGACTCGCCGCGCAATTCGCGGCAGGCCTTGAGCAACATCCGCGCGCAGGCATAGACCAGCACCACGGAGAAACCCAGCGCCAGCGGTGCATTGGGCAGGCGATGCGCCAGCCACAGGCCGAACGGCGCCATCAACAGGCCGAGCGCGGCGATGAAGAACGCCGCACGGTAACGCACCAGCCCCTGACGCCAGCCGAGGATCGCCCCGAGCGCAGCCGCCAGCCCCACCGCCAGCAACCCGATCGGTGCCGCCTCGACCATGCTCAGCCCCAGGCCGAACACCAACAGCGGCACGGCCAGGATGCCGCCGCCGGCCCCCGTCAGCGCCAGGATCATGCCGACAATGGCACCCAGCCCGCCACCCAGCAGATCGTGATCCATCACGAGCGTACCTCTTGCATCGGTTTGGCCAGCCATTCCCGTCCCTTGAGCATCCCGCGCCAGTACAGCGGCGGCAGTACCCGCGCCTTCAGCAGCCAGGCCAGGCGAGTTGCCTTGCGGCCATCGAGCAGCCAGGCGGGGAAGCTCGGCGCCAGCTTGCCGCCGTAGGTGAACTCGGCGAGGACGATCTTGCCGCGGGCGACGGTCAGCGGGCAGGAACCATAGCCGTCATACGCCATGACCTTCGACAGGCGGCCCAGGGCCGTCAGCACATTGTTCGCCACCACCGGGGCCTGCTTGCGTGCAGCGGCGGCGGTCTTGGCGTTGCCGGTGTTGAGCACGTCACCCAGGCCGTGGATGTTGGCGAAGGTACGGTGGCGCAGGGTCGCCGAATCGACATCCAGCCAGCCCCCGGCATCGGCCAGCGGGCTGTTGCGGATCACCTCCGGCGCCACCTGCGGCGGCACCACATGCAGCATGTCGAATGCTTCCACCACGGTCTCCGTGCTTCCATCGGGCAGGGTGCGGATGAAGGTGGCGCGCCGGTTCGGGCCATCGACAGCCACCAGGCGGTGGACGTAGTTGAGCTCGATGGCGTAGCGGTCGACATATTCCATCAGCGCCGTCACATAGTCGGCAACGCCGAACAGCACGGCGCCAGCGTTGAAGAAGTGGGCGCGGACCTGGCCGATCCGGCCGTTGCGCAGCCAGTGGTCGCAGGACAGGTACATGGCCTTCTGCGGCGCGCCGGCGCACTTGATCGGCATCGGCGGCTGGGTGAACAGCGCGCGGCCTTGGCGCAGGTTCTGCACCAGCTCCCAGGTGTAGGGCGCCAGGTCGTAGCGGTAGTTGGAGGTCACGCCGTTGCGGCCGAGGGTTTCTTCCAATCCCTCGATGGCGGCCCAGTCGAGCGTGAGACCAGGGCAGACGATCAGTTGTTGATAACTCACCCGGCGACCATCCGCGAGCATCACCCGCTGCGTTTCAGGCTCGAAGCGGCTCACCGCCGCCTTGATCCAGCGAACCCCGGCGGGAACGGTCGCGGCCATGGTGCGGGCCGTGCTGGCGGCCTTGAAGATACCGCCGCCGACCATGGTCCAGCCGGGTTGGTAGTAATGCACGTCGGCGGGATCAACCAGGGCGATGTCCAGCGAGCGATCACGCGCCAGCAGGCTGGAGGCGACGGCAATCCCGGCGGCACCGGCGCCGATGACGAGCACGGAGTGATGATCCGCCTCACGGCGGATGGCGGAGGAGGGGGCGGCAGGCATGGGTACATCCTTTCTAATAATGTTGGGTACGGCGGCGACTCAGAGGGCGTTGAGCGGAATCTTCAGGTAGCTCACGCCGTTGTCCTCGGGCTCGGGAAACTGGCCGCTGCGCATGTTGATCTGCACCGACGGCAGCATCAGCACCGGCATCTCCAGGGTGGCGTCGCGGGCCTGGCGCATGGCGACGAAGTCGTCCTCGCGGGTGCCTTCGCGGATGTGGATATTGCTGGCGCGCTGCTCTTCCACGGTGGTCATGTAGCGCAGCTCGCGGCCACCGGGCAGGTAGTCGTGGCACATGAACAGGCGGGTCGAGGCGGGCAGGGCGAGGATGCGCTGGATCGAGCGGAACAGGGTGCGGGCGTCGGCGCCGGGGAAGTCGCAGCGGGCTGTGCCGTAGTCGGGCATGAACAGGGTGTCGCCGACGAAGGCGATGGTCTGGCCTGCGGCTTCGATCAGGTAGGTCATGCACGCCGGGGTATGGCCGGGGGTGTTCCAGGCACGGGCGCGGAGATTGCCAATGGCGAAGGTGCTTTCGTCATCCAGCAGCACATCGAACTGGCTGCCATCGCGGGCGAAGCCGGGGCCGGCATTGAACAGGGTGCCGAAGGTCTTCTGCACCTGGGTGATCCGGCTGCCGATCGCCAGTTGCCCGCCGAGGGCCTGCTTCAGGTAGGCCGCTGCGGACAGGTGGTCGGCATGTACATGGGTTTCCAGTATCCACTGCACGCTGGCGCCCAGGTCACGCACCCGGGCGATCAGCCGGTCGGCGCTGGCGGTGTCGGTGCGGCCGGACTTGGGGTCGTAGTCGAGGACACTGTCGATCAGGGCGCAATGCCGGGTCTGGTTGTCCATTACCAGGTAGCTGATGGTCCAGGTGCTGCTGTCGAACAGCGCCTCCACATAGAGGTTGTCGCCAATGATCATTGCCCATTCTCCGGGGGTCAGGCTGGCGCCTTGCACGCAGGCTCGCCAATCAGTCGTTGCCGGTGTTTTTCAAGATGCATGCCACCGTCGTTTGGCTTGAAAGCGCCCGGTTTCATTGAGTCTGGCTCATCTGGCAGATAACGACTGCCGCAGCGGATGGCAGGTCGGTGGCAGACCTTGGCAGTCTTTGGCAGTGCAGGGGTCTTCGGTTAAGCTCGCTGCGAGTTCTGCCAGGTGTAGCCATGATTCCTATCTCCCACCCCGCCATCCAGGCGCTGGTGTCCTATCTCGAACACGATCAGCAGCCCTCGATCGTGCTCGATACCAACTACAACATCCTTGCCGCCAATGGCGCCTACCAGCGGCAGTTCGGCGATGGCGCGGTGGGTGCCAAATGTCATCGCGTCTCTCATCACTACGCCGTGCCCTGCGACCAGGCTGGCGAGGTGTGTCCGATGCGCAAGGCGCGGGAGAGCCGGGTCGCCGAACGCATGTTGCATGTGCACCACACGCCGCGCGGACCGGAACATGTGGACGTGGAACTGCGGCCGATCCTCGATGAGCACGGGCTGGTGATCGCCTTCGTCGAACGGATGAACCGCATTACCCTGGCGTCCGCACAGCCGCAACAGAATGGTCTGGTGGGGCGCTCCGCGGCGTTCAAGGTTGCCCTGGAGGGATTGCGGCGGGCAGCACCGGCGCAGATTCCGGTGTTGCTGCAAGGCGAGTCGGGGACCGGCAAGGAACTCTTTGCCCGCGCCCTGCACCTGGGCAGTCCGCGCGCCGAGGGTCCGCTGGTGGTGGTGGACTGTACCGGGCTGACCGAATCGCTGTTCGAAAGCGAGTTGTTCGGCTATGAGAAGGGCGCGTTCACCGGTGCCCTGCAGCGCAAGACCGGACTGGCGGAAGCGGCTCATGGCGGCACGCTGTTCCTCGACGAGATCGGCGAGGTGCCGCTGGCGATGCAGGTCAAGTTGCTGCGCCTGATCGAGTCGGGGAGTTTCCGTCCGGTGGGCAGCCTGCGTACCGTGCACTCGGATTTCCGCCTGGTCTGTGCCACGCACAAACCCCTTCGCGAGATGGCTGTGGCGGGGACCTTCCGCGAAGACCTCTACTACCGCATCAGCGGCTTTCCTATTCGCTTGCCATCCCTGAGGGAGCGTGTCGAAGACTTGCCGTTGCTGATCGAGACCTTGCTGCAACGGATTGCCGGTTCCGCCGCGCCAAGGATCGACAAGCAAGCCCTGAATCTTCTGCAGGCCTATAGCTTCCCGGGCAACATCCGCGAACTGCGCAATGTTCTCGAACGGGCGCAGCTGTTCGCTGATGACGGGGTGATCCGGGTGGAACATCTGCCGCCAGAGATTGGCGGGGAGGGCGCCAGTGTTGCGCAGCGACGGGGCGGGCAGGATGAACGGGGGCGATTGGCCCATGCCCTGGAAAGCTTCGAGGGGTCGCGTAGCGAATTGGCGAAACACTTGGGGCTGAGTGAGCGCACGCTGTATCGACGCCTGAAGGAACTCGGCCTCTAGTGTTTCACGTGGAACATTAGATTTTGTGGACCCTGGGTGCCTGGAAGAAGGCAAATAAAAAAGGCCAACCCTCTGCAGGGTTGGCCTTTTCATTGAGCGTTGGATCCCGGATCAGAAGTCCAGGTTAGCCACCGACAGCGCGTTGCTTTCGATGAACTCGCGGCGAGGTTCCACCGCGTCACCCATCAGGGTGTTGAAGATCTGATCGGCAGCGATCGCATCTTCGATGGTCACCTTGAGCATGCGGCGCACGGTCGGGTCCATGGTGGTTTCCCACAGCTGGTCCGGGTTCATCTCACCCAGCCCTTTGTATCGCTGGATGGTGTGACGCTTGGTGCTTTCCGCCATCAGCCAGTCAAGGCCTTCCTTGAACTCGTTGATCGCCTTCTTGCGCTCACCGCGCTGAACGTACGCACCGTCTTCCAGCAACGAGGCGAGTTGCGCGCCGAGTGCCGTCACGGTGCGGTAGTCGTTGCTGCCGAAGAAGTCGCGGTTGAAGGTCACGTAGCTGGCCAGGCCGTGGGAGGTGATTTCCACTTCCGGCAGCCAGATGTTGCGCTCGCGGTCTTCACGCAGGCTGGCCTTGTACAACAGGCCGGACTTCTCGCTGACGGTCAGGCGTTCCTGGAACTTGCCCAGCCATTCCTGCATCTTGCCGTGGTCGGACAGTTGCTCCAGGGAAACCGCGGGCAGGTACAGCAGGTGCTCGGTCAGCTCCTGTGGATAAAGACGCGACAGGCGCTTGAGGGTCTTCATCACCGAGCGGAACTCGTTGACCAGGGTTTCCAGCGCCGGGCCGGAAATCGCCGGGGCCGACTCGCTCAGGTACAGGGCCGCGTCTTCGAGGGCCGACTGGGTCATGTATTCTTCCATGGCCTCGTCGTCCTTGATGTACTGCTCCTGCTTGCCCTTCTTGACCTTGTACAGCGGCGGCTGGGCGATGTAGATGTAGCCACGCTCGACCAGCTCGGGCAGCTGACGGAAGAAGAAGGTCAGCAGCAGGGTACGGATGTGCGAACCGTCGACGTCAGCATCGGTCATGATGATGATGTTGTGATAGCGCAGCTTCTCGATGTTGTACTCTTCGCGACCGATACCGCAGCCCAGCGCGGTGATCAGGGTGCCGACTTCCTGCGACGAGATCATCTTGTCGAAGCGGGCTTTCTCGACGTTGAGGATCTTGCCCTTCAACGGCAGGATTGCCTGGGTCTTGCGGTTACGGCCTTGCTTGGCCGAGCCACCCGCGGAGTCACCCTCCACCAGGTACAGTTCGGAGAAGGCAGGGTCCTTCTCCTGGCAGTCCGCCAGTTTGCCCGGCAGGCCGGCGATATCCAGCGCGCCTTTGCGACGGGTCATTTCCCGCGCTTTACGGGCTGCTTCACGGGCACGGGCGGCGTCGATCATCTTGCCGACAACGGCCTTGGCTTCGTTCGGGTTTTCCAGGAGGAAGTCGGAGAAGTACTTGCCCATCTCCTGTTCCACCGCGGTCTTCACCTCGGATGAAACCAGCTTGTCCTTGGTCTGCGAGCTGAACTTCGGATCCGGTACCTTGACCGAGATGATCGCGGTCAGGCCTTCACGGGCATCGTCACCGGTGGTCGCGACCTTGTTCTTCTTGGCCAGGCCTTCCTGCTCGATGTAGTTGTTCAGGTTGCGGGTCAGCGCCGAACGGAAGCCCACCAGGTGGGTACCGCCATCGCGCTGCGGAATGTTGTTGGTGAAGCACAGCAGGTTTTCGTTGAAGCTGTCGTTCCACTGCAGGGCGATCTCGACGCCCACGCCATCGTCACGCTGGACGCTGAAATGGAAGACCTGGTTCACCGCAGTCTTGTTGGTGTTCAGGTATTCAACGAACGCACGCAGACCACCTTCGTAGCGGAAGAACTCGTCCTTGCCGCTGCGCTCGTCCTTCAGCAGGATGCCGACGCCGGAGTTGAGGAAGGACAGTTCACGAATCCGCTTGGCCAGGATGTCCCAGCTGAAGTGGATGTTCTTGAAGGTTTCAGCCGAAGGCTTGAAGTGAATCTGGGTACCGGTGGTTTCGCTTTCGCCAACGATCTTCATCGGCGCTTGTGGAACACCGTGAACGTAGACCTGTTCCCAGATCTTGCCGCTACGACGAACGGTCAGGGTCAGCTCTTCGGAAAGAGCGTTTACCACCGAAACACCCACGCCGTGCAGACCGCCGGAAACCTTGTAGGAGTTGTCGTCGAATTTACCGCCGGCGTGGAGAACGGTCATGATGACCTCTGCCGCGGAAACCCCTTCCTCTTTATGCACATCGACCGGAATGCCGCGACCGTTGTCGCGCACAGTGATGGATTCGTCCGGGTGGATGATTACGGTGATGTCGTCGCAATGGCCGGCGAGGGCTTCGTCGATCGAGTTGTCGACCACCTCGAACACCATGTGGTGCAGGCCGCTACCATCATCGGTGTCGCCAATGTACATACCGGGACGTTTGCGTACGGCATCCAGCCCTTTCAGCACCTTGATGCTGGAGGAATCGTACGTTTGATTTTCGCTCATGCCTTCACTCCCGATGGACGTGGGTCTGGGTGATACGGCCCTGTTCCACGTGGAACAGAGCAACTGGCGTATCCGTGTGCCAGCCTTCCCTCAGTAATTCGTGGTCTACGCAAGTGATGAACACCTGGCAGCGTAAGTCTTCCAGCAAGCGGCATAGCGCACGACGGTGCTGCTCGTCCAGCTCGGACGGCAAGTCATCCACCAGGTAAATACACTGACCGCGGCGCGCCTGGCTGACCAGGTGTCCTTGGGCGATACGCAGCGCGCAGACCACCAGCTTCTGCTGACCGCGGGACAAGATGTCCGCGGCATTATTGGCGCCCAGTCGGAGGCGCAAGTCGGCGCGTTGCGGACCAGCCTGGGTATGTCCCATCTGCTGGTCGCGTTGAAGAGAGGCCGCGAGCACATCAGTCAGCTCCCGGTCCTTGTCCCACCCACGGTAATAACTGAGGGTCAGTCCTTCGAGCTGCAGCAATTCGCTGAGGATTTGCTCGAAGACAGGCTTCAACGCTTTGATGTAATTACGGCGATATTCGTCGATTTCAGCGCTGGCCAGAGACAATTCCCGGTCCCAGGCCGCTTGCGAAATAGCGTCAAGTGTACCATGTCGCAGCCATGAGTTTCTCTGCCGCAGCGCCTTCTGCAATCGCTGCCAGGTCCCCATGAAACGAGGTTCCACGTGGAACACTCCCCAATCGAGGAACTGTCGGCGGATCTTCGGCGCACCTTCCAGCAGGCGGAAACTGTCCGGATTGATCAACTGTAACGGCAGTATTTCCGCCAGTTGCGCGGTACCGCGGGCGTTCTGCCCGTCGATTCGAATGGTGAAATCTCCCTGGCGTTCCCGGGAAACACCCAGGTTGCTACTGGCACCATCGCCCAACGCCACCTGACCAAACACAGTGCAGGTGGGTTGCTCGTACTGAATCACTGGATTCAAACGGGTGCTGCGGAAGGAGCGCGCCAACCCCAACAGATGAATGGCTTCCAGCACGCTGGTTTTGCCACTGCCGTTGTCACCGTAGAGGATGTTGATACGCGGGGAGGGGGAGAAGGTCACCGGGTGCAGGTTGCGCACCGCGGTGACAGAGACACGACTTAGGGACATCTAGAATTGTCTGGAAAGATTACAGACGCATCGGCATGACGACATAGGAGGAGTCGTCATTGCCCGCTTCCTGCAGCAGGGCACTGCTGTTGGAATCGGACAGGATCAGACGAACCTGCTCGGTAGTCATGACGCCCAGCACGTCCAGCAGGTAGCTGACGTTGAAGCCGATTTCCAGCGAACCGCCGTTGTAGTCGACGCTGATTTCCTCTTCCGCTTCTTCCTGCTCAGGGTTGTTGGCCTGAATCTTCAGCTGACCGGCGGCCAGTTGCAGACGGATACCGCGGTACTTCTCGTTGGATAGGATCGCAGTACGGCTGAACGCCTCGCGAAGTGCCTGGCGATCGCCCAGTACCAGCTTGTCGCCGCCCTTCGGCAGAACGCGCTCGTAGTCAGGGAACTTGCCGTCAACCAGCTTGGAGGTGAAGGTGAATTCGCCAGTGGTCGCACGGATGTGGTGCTGGCCGAGAACGATGCTGACGGTGCCGTCCGGCTCGGTGAGCAGGCGCGCCAGCTCAAGAATACCCTTGCGCGGCACGATGACCTGGTGACGATCGGCCTGGCCGATGTCGGCACTCATCGAGCACATGGCCAGGCGGTGACCGTCGGTAGCGACTGCACGCAGGGTGCCTGTGGATACTTCCAGCAGCATGCCGTTCAGGTAGTAGCGCACGTCCTGCTGGGCCATGGCGAAGCTGGTGCGTTCGATCAGGCGACGCAGGCGGCTCTGCTCCAGGGTGCAGGTCAGCGAGCCCGGGCCTTCTTCCACGGTCGGGAAGTCATTGGCCGGCAGGGTCGACAGGGTAAAACGGCTGCGCCCGGCTTTTACCAGGAGCTTCTGCTCGTCGACCTTGATGTCGATCAGCGCGTCGTTCGGCAGGCTTTTGCAGATATCCATCAGCTTGCGCGCTGGTACGGTGATCTCGCCCGGTTCAGCTGGCTCTTCCAGCTGGACGCGACCCACCAGTTCCACTTCCAGGTCGGTACCGGTCAGCGACAGCTGCTGACCCTGGACCACCAGGAGCACGTTGGACAATACCGGCAAGGTCTGGCGGCGCTCGACGACGCCTGCGACCAGTTGCAGGGGTTTCAACAGGGCTTCGCGTTGAATGGTGAAATGCATGGTCTAGTCCCTTGCCTTAAATAGCTGCGCTGACATCAGGTCGTCAGGGTACGCAGCAGGTTCTTGTAATCCTCGCGGATATCCGCGTCGGATTCCTTGAGTTCATTGATCTTGCGGCAGGCGTGCAGCACGGTAGTGTGGTCACGGCCACCGAATACGTCGCCGATCTCCGGCAGACTGTGGTTGGTGAGCTCTTTCGACAAGGCCATGGCGACCTGGCGAGGACGGGCCACCGAACGCGAACGACGCTTGGACAGCAGATCGGAAATCTTGATCTTGTAGTACTCGGCGACGGTGCGCTGGATGTTATCCACACTGACCAGCTTGTCCTGCAGCGCCAGCAGGTCCTTCAGCGACTCGCGAATCAGCTCGATGGTGATGTCACGGCCCATGAAGTGCGAGTGAGCGATCACCCGTTTCAGCGCGCCTTCGAGTTCGCGGACGTTGGAACGGATGCGCTGGGCGATGAAGAACGCCGCGTCGTGCGGCAGCTCGACCTTGGCCTGGTCGGCCTTCTTCATCAGGATCGCCACGCGGGTTTCCAGCTCCGGTGGCTCGACTGCAACGGTCAGACCCCAGCCGAAGCGCGATTTCAGGCGCTCTTCCAGGCCTTCGATCTCCTTCGGATAACGGTCGCTGGTGAGGATCACCTGCTGGCCGCCTTCGAGCAGGGCGTTGAAGGTGTGGAAAAACTCTTCCTGGGAACGTTCCTTGCGGGCGAAGAACTGGATGTCGTCGATCAGCAGGGCGTCTACCGAGCGGTAGAAGCGCTTGAACTCGTTGATCGCGTTCAGCTGCAGCGCCTTGACCATGTCGGCGACGAAGCGCTCGGAGTGCAGGTAGACGACCTTGGCGTTCGGATTCTTCTTGAGCAAGTGGTTACCCACAGCGTGCATCAAGTGAGTCTTACCCAGACCGACACCGCCATAGAGGAACAGCGGGTTATAGCCGTGCTTCGGGTTGTCCGCCACCTGCCACGCCGCAGCGCGGGCCAGCTGGTTGGACTTACCTTCGACGAAGTTCTCGAAGGTGAAGGTACGGTTCAGGTAGCTGGTGTGCTTGAGCGCACCTTCGACCTGCACGGTCCGCTGTTCCGTACGACCATTGGCCGCGACCGGAGCGCTGGCCGGTGCATCACCGCCCATGGCGTCGAAGCTGTCCCGCGAGGGCGCTACTTCTACTTGCGCCTCGACGACCGCAGCGGCCGGTGCAGTGCTGACTGGCTCGCTCGGTGCAGGCGCCTGGGCAGCCTTGGCGGCGGCCTGGGCATGGGATGCCGCAACGGCGGCTGCCAGCGGCGCATTCGGTGCCGCGCGCGGTGCCGAGCTGCGACGGCTGCCTATTAATAAGGAAAGCGCGGGGGCGGTACCGTTGCCGTGTTCGCCCAGCAGTTCGAGCAAGCGGCCCAGGTACTTTTCATTGACCCAGTCGAGCACGAAGCGGTTGGGCGCGTAGACGCGCAACTCGTCGCCTTCGGCTTCGACTTGTAGCGGACGGATCCAGGTATTGAATTGCTGGGTAGGCAGTTCGTCGCGCAGAAGCTCTACGCACTGCTGCCAAAGTTCCACTGACACGGATATCCCCTGAGTGTGAAAGCCGGTGAGGGCCGGTGAGGCAAAAACAAGCCGCCATTGTACCGGGCACCCGCCCACTTATCCACACGCAGGACGCCCAAGAGAGGCGATAAATCAGTCATTTACTGCCCGAAATGCACTCCACGAGGTGTGAATAAGCTCTGTGGATAACCGCCCATGAGCGCTATGCACAACCCTGGGTCCAACCCTGTGGAAAACTCGTCTGTTGATAAGTGCCTATTTTATCCACCGCTTTTCCGCCGCTGCGGCACAAGCAAAGCACCGTTTCCCGACAGCCTTTCAAATCTCTGTACATCATGTAAAACGTGGCCTGTGTGGATCTATCCACAGAAATCCTCGACCTAAGATCTATAAGTTCTTCAAAAAAGCTTTAAATACCTCTCTTCTTTTTTTCTATGTTTAACCGCGATGTTCCTTCTGCCCAGGCAAGGATCGACGAAGCGCGACGATTTCACCCTCCATCGCTCTCTATAAGGAAAAGCTGGTTGGAAATTGACCTACGGACTTGCTTTCTCTAGAATCGCCGGTCTCTTAAAACGGGGGCCATTCCGGCCCGTTGTCACGAACCAGGTAACACGCCATGAAACGTACTTTCCAACCAAGCACCATCAAGCGCGCTCGCACTCACGGTTTCCGTGCTCGTATGGCCACCAAGAACGGCCGTGCCGTACTGTCCCGCCGTCGTGCCAAAGGCCGTAAGCGCCTGGCAGTTTGATTTTTCGGCACCGGTGGTGAGTCAGGACTTCAGTCGGGAAAAACGTCTACTGACACCCCGACACTTCAAAGCGGTCTTTGACTCTCCATCAGGCAAAGTGCCCGGCAAGAGTCTGTTGCTCCTTGCCCGCGAGAACGGCCTGGATCACCCCCGCCTGGGTCTGGTGATCGGCAAGAAGGCAGTCAAGCTTTCCGTTCAGCGCAATCGCTTGAAGCGTTTGATGCGCGATTCGTTTCGTCGCCACCAGGAAATACTGGTTGGCTGGGACATTGTGATCGTCGCGCGCAAAGGCCTTGGCGATGTAGAAAACCCGGAATTGCACCAACATTTTGGCAAGCTCTGGAAGCGCCTCGCTCGTAGTCGGCCCTCTCCAGAGGTCAAGACCGACTCTGCAGGGGTGGACCGTCCAGATGCGTAAACTGGCACTCGTTCCGATCCAGTTTTACCGTTATGCCATCAGCCCTTTGATGGCCAGTCACTGCCGTTTCTACCCAAGTTGCTCCTGCTATGCGTATGAAGCCATCGAAACACATGGTCTTTTGCGTGGCGGGTGGCTGACCGTTCGTCGGCTGGGTCGTTGTCATCCCTGGAACGCAGGCGGCTTTGATCCGGTTCCGCCAGTTCCATCTTCCCGTACTTCTTCGATAGCCGAGTAATCATGGATATTAAACGCACGATCCTGATCGCCGCCCTGGCAATCGTGTCCTATGTCATGGTCCTCAAATGGAACCAGGACTACGGCCAGGCTGCCTTGCCGACTCAGAATGTTGCCGCCAGCAATGCCGTACCCGCCTTGCCGGACACCAACGGCACTGCTGCCGCCGATGTGCCAACCCTCGGTGGCGCCGCCAATAATCCAGTGGAAGCCGCGCCGGTTGCTGTCAGCAAGGATCTGATCCGGGTCAAGACCGATGTGCTCGATCTGGCTATCGATCCAACCGGTGGCGACATCGTGCAGCTGACCCTGCCGAAATACCCGCGTCGCCAGGACCATCCGGAAATTCCGTTCCAGTTGTTCGACAACGGTGGCGAACGTGTCTATCTGGCCCAGAGCGGCCTGATCGGCAGCCGTGCACCGGATTCGAGCCCGACCGGTCGCCCGCTGTATTCCGCCGAGCAGAAAAGTTATCAACTGGCTGATGGCCAGGACCAACTGGTCGTCGACCTGAAATTCAGCAGTGATGGTGTCAACTACACCAAGCGCTTCACCCTGAAGCGCGGCGAATACGACCTCACCGTTACCCACCTTGTGGATAACCAGAGCGAGCAGCCGTGGGCCGGCGCCATGTACGGCCAGCTGCGCCGCGACGCCAGCTCCGACCCGTCGTCCTCGACTGCCACCGGCACCGCCACCTACCTGGGTGCAGCCCTGTGGACAAGTTCCGAGCCTTACAAAAAGGTGTCCATGAAGGACATGGACAAGGGCAAGCTGAACGAAACCGTGAACGGTGGCTGGATCGCCTGGCTGCAGCACTACTTCGTAACCGCCTGGATTCCGGAAAAGTCGCAGAACAACCTGGTTGAAACCCGCAAGGACCAGCAGGGCAACTACGTCATCAGCTACCAGGGCCCGGTGATGAACATCGCCCCGGGTACCCAGGGCCAGGCAAGCGCCATGCTGTATGCCGGTCCGAAGATCCAGAGCAACCTGAAGGAGTTGTCCCCAGGACTGGAACTGACCGTCGACTACGGCATCCTTTGGTTCATTGCACAGCCGATCTTCTGGTTGCTGCAACATATCCACACCCTGCTCGGCAACTGGGGCTGGTCGATCATCGTCCTGACCATGCTGATCAAGGGCCTGTTCTTCCCGCTGTCCGCCGCCAGCTACAAGTCGATGGCGCGCATGCGTGCTGTGGCTCCGCGCCTGGCCCAGCTGAAAGAACAGTTCGGTGACGATCGCCAGAAGATGTCCCAGGCGATGATGGAGCTGTACAAGAAAGAGAAGATCAACCCGCTGGGCGGCTGCCTGCCGATCCTGGTGCAGATGCCGGTCTTCCTCTCGCTGTACTGGGTACTCCTGGAAAGCGTGGAAATGCGCCAGGCGCCGTGGATGTTCTGGATCACCGACCTGTCGATCAAGGATCCGTTCTTCATCCTGCCGATCATCATGGGCGCGACCATGTTCATCCAGCAGCAGCTGAACCCGACCCCGCCGGATCCGATGCAGGCCAAGGTGATGAAGCTGATGCCGATCATCTTCACCTTCTTCTTCCTGTGGTTCCCAGCTGGTCTGGTGCTGTACTGGGTTGTGAACAACTGCCTGTCCATCGCACAGCAGTGGTACATCACCCGCAAGATCGAGGCCGCGACCAAGAAGGCCGCAGCCTGACGGATTAGCCAGCTAATCTGTGGATAAACGCCCCATTCGTGGGGCGTTTTGCTATCTGACGTTTTTGTTCGAGGCCATCACATGAATTCCCGCCGCGAAACCATCACCGCCATCGCCACCGCCCAGGGCCGCGGCGGTGTCGGCATTGTTCGTATCTCCGGGCCACTGGCGAGCCAGGCCGGGCAGGCCATCACTGGCCGCAGCCTGACGCCGCGGCACGCCCATTACGGTCCGTTCCGCAGCGAGGACGGGCTGGTTCTCGACGAAGGCATCGCCCTGTTCTTCCCGGGTCCGAATTCGTTCACCGGGGAAGATGTCCTGGAGCTGCAGGGCCATGGCGGCCCGGTGGTCCTGGACATGCTCCTGCAGCGCTGTGTACAACTCGGTTGCCGCCTGGCCCGGCCGGGGGAATTCAGCGAACGCGCCTTCCTCAACGACAAGCTCGACCTGGCCCAGGCCGAAGCCATCGCCGACCTGATCGAAGCCAGCTCCGCCCAGGCCGCGCGCAATGCCTTGCGCTCGCTGCAGGGCGAGTTTTCCCGGCGTGTGGATAACCTTACCGAACGCCTGATCAGCCTGCGCATCTACGTAGAGGCGGCGATTGACTTCCCCGAGGAAGAAATCGACTTCCTCGCCGATGGCCACGTGCTGGGGATGCTCGACGGCGTGCGCGAGGATCTGGCTGGCGTGATGCGCGAAGCCGGGCAGGGCGCCCTGTTGCGCGACGGCATGACCGTGGTTATCGCCGGACGGCCGAATGCCGGCAAATCCAGCCTGCTGAACATGCTGGCCGGACGCGAGGCGGCGATCGTCACCGATATCGCCGGCACCACCCGGGACATCCTCCGCGAACATATCCACATCGACGGGATGCCGCTGCACGTCGTCGACACCGCGGGGCTGCGCGACACCGAGGACCATGTGGAAAAGATCGGCGTGGAACGCGCGCTGAAGGCGATCGGCGAGGCGGACCGGGTGCTTCTGGTGGTGGACGCCACGGCGCTGGAGGCCAGCGATCCGTTCGCCCTGTGGCCGGAGTTCCTCGACCAGCGCCCGCGGCCGGACAAGGTCACCCTGATTCGCAACAAGGCCGACCTCACCGGCGAATCCATCGGCATGGAACAGAGCGAGGATGGCCACGTCACCATCACCCTGAGCGCCAAGGCGCCGGACATGGGCCTGGACCTGCTGCGCGAACATCTGAAGGCCTGCATGGGTTATGAACAGACCGCAGAAAGCGGCTTCAGCGCCCGCCGGCGTCACCTGGAGGCCCTGCGCCACGCCAGCGCCAGCCTCGAACACGGACGTGAACAACTGACCCTGGCCGGCGCTGGCGAGCTGCTGGCCGAAGATTTGCGCCAGGCGCAGCAGGCGCTGGGTGAAATAACCGGCGCATTCAGTTCCGACGACCTCCTGGGTCGCATCTTCTCCAGCTTCTGCATCGGCAAGTAAGCGTTCTTATCCACAACCGGGCCTGATCTGACAGGCTCGGTTGTCATATCTCGCATCACTCTCTCTTTTCCACAGACGAAACCTCCGGCCTGGCTCCGGTGCTTTCGCCTGCCCGCTCGTCCACAGATTGGTGGAATAAGCCCTGTGGAAAACCCGCCTTCAGCTCCGTTGATAAGTGGCCTTCAGGGCTGGAGATAAACCCGCCTGTGGGTAAACACCGATTTAATCCACAGGTTCAAGGCGCTTATCCATACCCCTCATGGCCACTGAGTAACAGGGTTATGAATCTCTGTACATATTGAATAACAAGGGCTGTGGAGGTTTATCCACAGATAGGTGGGGCACTAAGAATAAACATAAAAACAAAGCTTTTATAAATTTCTCTTTCGTTATTTCTATTGCCGGCCATTCATCCACAGGTTGGTTAAATTTTGTGCAAAAGGTTCCTTTAGGAGGGCGGTATTCCCTATACTTGGCAGCTATCCCTTTCTAATTCCCGAAACAGGCACGAGGTGCGTGGTGGATTTCCCTTCCCGTTTTGAAGTGATCGTCATCGGCGGCGGCCATGCCGGTACCGAGGCTGCGCTTGCATCAGCACGCATGGGCGTGAAAACCCTGCTGCTGACCCATAACGTGGAAACCCTCGGGCACATGAGCTGCAACCCGGCCATCGGTGGCATTGGCAAGAGCCATCTGGTCAAGGAAATCGATGCGCTCGGCGGCGCGATGGCGCTGGCCACCGACAAGAGCGGCATCCAGTTCCGCGTGTTGAACAACCGCAAGGGCCCGGCCGTACGCGCCACCCGCGCCCAGGCCGACCGCGCCATCTACAAGGCGGTGGTCCGCGAGATCCTGGAAAACCAGCCCAACCTGTGGATATTCCAGCAGTCCTGCGACGACCTGATCGTCGAGCAGGACCAGGTCCGCGGCGTGGTCACCCAGATGGGTCTGCGCTTCTTCGCCGACTCCGTGGTCCTGACCACCGGCACCTTCCTCGCCGGACTTATCCACATCGGTCTGCAGAACTATTCCGGCGGCCGCGCCGGTGATCCGCCCGCGATCGCCCTGGCGCACCGCCTGCGTGAATTGCCGCTGCGCGTCGGTCGCCTGAAGACCGGCACGCCGCCGCGGATCGACGGCCGTTCCGTGGACTTCTCGGTCATGTCCGAACAGCCAGGCGATACGCCGATCCCGGTGATGTCGTTCATGGGCTCGAAAGAGATGCACCCGCGCCAGGTCAGTTGCTGGATTACCCACACCAACGCGCGGACCCACGAGATCATTGCTTCCAACCTGGATCGTTCGCCGATGTACTCCGGCGTGATCGAGGGCATCGGCCCGCGGTATTGCCCGTCGATCGAGGACAAGATCCATCGCTTCGCCGACAAGGAAAGCCACCAGGTGTTCATCGAGCCGGAAGGCCTGACCACCCATGAGCTGTACCCGAACGGGATATCCACATCCCTGCCGTTCGACGTGCAGCTGGAGATCGTCCGTTCGATCCGCGGCATGGAGAACGCCCACATCGTTCGCCCGGGCTACGCCATCGAATACGACTACTTCGATCCGCGCGACCTGAAGTACAGCCTGGAAACCAAGGTCATCGGCGGCCTGTTCTTCGCCGGCCAGATCAACGGCACCACCGGCTACGAAGAAGCCGGCGCCCAGGGCCTGCTCGCCGGAACCAACGCCGCGCTGCGTGCGCAGGGCCGCGAAAGCTGGTGCCCGCGTCGCGACGAGGCGTACATCGGCGTGCTGGTCGACGACCTGATCACCCTTGGCACCCAGGAGCCGTACCGCATGTTCACCTCGCGCGCCGAATACCGGCTGATCCTGCGCGAGGACAACGCCGACCTGCGCCTGACCGAGAAAGGTCGCGAGCTGGGTCTGGTGGATGACGCGCGCTGGGCGGCCTTCAGTGCCAAGCGCGAAGGCATCGAACGCGAGGAACAGCGCCTGAAATCCACTTGGGTACGCCCGGGCACCGAGCAGGGCGACGCGGTCGCCGAACGTTTCGGTACCCCGCTGGCCCATGAATACAACCTGCTCAACCTGTTGAGCCGGCCGGAAATCGACTACGCCGGCCTGGTGGAAGTGACCGGCGGCAGCGATGCCAGCGAGCAGGTCGCCGAACAGGTCGAGATCAAGACCAAGTACGCCGGCTACATCGACCGGCAACAGGAAGAAATCGCTCGCCTGCGCGCCAGCGAAGATACCCGCCTGCCGGAGGACATCGACTACGCTTCGATCTCCGGGCTGTCCAAGGAAATCCAGGGCAAGCTCGGCCAGACCCGGCCCGAGACCCTGGGCCAGGCGTCGCGTATTCCCGGCGTGACCCCGGCGGCGATCTCCCTGTTGCTGATTCACCTGAAAAAACGCGGCGCTGGCCGCGGTCTGGAGCAAACCGCTTGAGTTCACTGGTCACTGCAAAACACGCCGAAGAGTTGTCCACAGGTGCGCGCCAGCTCGGTCTTGAGCTGAGCGCCGCGCAACAGGAACAGCTGCTCGCCTACCTGGCGCTGCTGATCAAATGGAACAAGGCCTACAACCTCACCGCCGTGCGCGATCCGGACGAGATGGTGTCCCGCCATCTGCTGGACAGCCTGAGCGTGATGGAATTCATCCACAGCCCGCGCTGGCTCGATGTCGGTAGTGGCGGTGGCATGCCGGGCATTCCATTGTCTATCCTGCATCCGGACAAGCAGGTCACGGTGCTCGACAGCAATGGCAAGAAAACCCGCTTCCTGACCCAGGTGAAACTGGAGCTGAAACTGGACAACCTGACGGTTATCCACAAGCGGGTGGAGGAGTTCCAGCCTGCGCAGCCGTTCACCGGGATCATCTCCCGTGCTTTCAGCAGCATGGAAAACTTCACCAGCTGGACGCGGCACCTGGGGGACACCCAGACACAGTGGCTGGCAATGAAAGGACTGCATCCGGCCGACGAGCTGGTAGCATTGCCGGCAGATTTCAAAGTGGATAGCGAGCAGGCCTTGACCGTACCCGGTTGCCAAGGCCAGCGCCATCTGCTGATACTGCGCCGCACGGCATGACTGGGAACACAAGCAAGAATGGCTAAGGTATTCGCGATCGCGAACCAGAAGGGGGGTGTGGGTAAAACCACCACCTGTATCAATCTCGCGGCATCGCTGGTTGCGACCAAGCGCCGCGTGCTGTTGATCGACCTCGATCCGCAGGGCAACGCCACCATGGGCAGTGGTGTGGATAAACATGTCCTGGAACACTCGGTCTACGATCTGCTGATCGGCGAATGCGACCTGGCCCAGGCCATGCACATTTCCGAGCACGGCGGTTATCAACTGCTGCCGGCCAACCGTGACCTGACCGCCGCCGAGGTGGTCCTGCTGGAAATGCAGATGAAGGAGAGCCGCCTGCGCAACGCGCTGGCGCCGATCCGCGAGAGCTATGACTACATCCTCATCGACTGCCCGCCCTCGCTGTCGATGCTGACCCTCAACGCACTGGTCGCGTCCGATGGCGTGATCATCCCGATGCAGTGCGAGTACTACGCACTGGAAGGGCTCAGCGACCTTGTGGATAACATCAAGCGCATCGCCGCCCGGCTGAACCCGGAGCTGAAGATCGAAGGCCTGCTGCGGACCATGTACGATCCGCGCCTGAGCCTGAACAACGACGTCTCGGTGCAGCTCAAGGAACACTTCGGCGAGCAGCTCTACGACACCGTGATCCCGCGCAACATCCGTCTGGCCGAGGCACCGAGTTTCGGCATGCCGGCACTGGCCTACGACAAGCAATCACGCGGCGCCCTGGCCTACCTGGCCCTGGCTGGCGAACTGCATCGCCGCCAGCGCCGTCAAACTCGCACTGCACAGACAACTTAAGGAATCCGCATGGCCGTCAAGAAACGGGGTCTCGGACGTGGGTTGGATGCACTGTTGAGTGGTCCGACCGTCAGCGCGCTCGAAGAGCAGGCTGTAAAGGTCGACAAGAAAGAACTGCAACACCTGCCCGTGGAGCTGATCCAGCGCGGCAAGTACCAGCCACGTCGGGACATGGACCCGCAGGCGCTGGAAGAGCTGGCGCAATCGATCAAGGGCCAGGGCGTCATGCAACCGATCGTGGTTCGCCCGATCGACGGAGAGCGCTACGAGATCATCGCCGGTGAACGCCGCTGGCGCGCGACGCAACTGGCAGGCCTGGACACTATCCCGGCAATGGTCCGCGACGTGCCCGATGAAGCCGCCATCGCCATGGCGCTGATCGAGAACATCCAGCGCGAAGACCTCAACCCGGTCGAGGAAGCCATCGCCCTGCAGCGCCTGCAGACCGAATTCCACCTGACCCAGCAACAGGTAGCCGATGCCGTCGGCAAGTCGCGGGTCACCGTGGCCAACCTGCTGCGCCTGATCTCCTTGCCGGAAGTCATCAAGACCATGCTGTCCCATGGCGACCTGGAGATGGGGCATGCCCGGGCGCTGCTCGGATTGCCTGAAGAACAGCAGGTCGACGGGGCGCGACACGTTGTCGCACAAGGTATGACCGTTCGTCAGACCGAAGCCTTGGTTCGCCAGTGGCTCAATGGCAAACCTGAGCCGGTCGAACCGGCCAAACCTGATCCGGATATTACCCGCCTGGAACAGCGTCTGGCCGAGCGTTTGGGCTCGTCTGTACAGATCCGTCACGGTAATAAGGGCAAGGGTCAACTGGTAATTCGCTACAACTCGTTAGATGAGTTACAGGGCGTTCTTGCCCACATCCGCTGAAACAATTCCCTATGTAGCGCGCAGTCGGAAATCACTACCCGGCAGTTGAATAGGGGTTAAACCGCCCCTATACTCTGCGCGCATTTTGTCGGCACAAATTATGCCAAGTCATAGTTGACTGGTTGGCCGACTTCAGGGGAGCAGTTTTGATGGAAACCCGCACGCCAAACCGCTTGCCTTTCCATCGCTGGGCGGTTTTCCCGGTACTGCTGGCCCAATGTGTCGTGTTTCTGTTGGCAGCTTTGGCTTTGTGGCAGTGGCGCGGGACAGTCAGCGGATATTCAGGCCTCTGCGGAGGGCTGATCGCCTGGCTACCGAACGTGTATTTCGCCTGGAAGGCCTTCAGGTTCACCGGGGCCAGGGCAGCGCAAGCCATCGTCAAGTCGTTTTACGCAGGCGAGGCGGGCAAATTGATTTTGACGGCGGTGCTGTTCGCACTGACGTTCGCAGGAGTGAAGCCATTGGCGCCATTAGCAGTATTCGGCGTCTTCTTGCTGACCCAACTGGTCAGCTGGTTCGCGCCCCTGCTGATGAAAACAAGACTTTCGAGACCTTAGGGCGTTTGAGGCAAACATGGCAGAAACAACGGCTTCGGGCTATATCCAGCACCACTTGCAGAACCTGACCTTCGGTCAACTTCCAGACGGCGGCTGGGGCTTTGCCCACTCCGCAGCAGAAGCCAAGGCGATGGGCTTCTGGGCGTTCCACGTGGACACCCTGGGTTGGTCGTTCGGCCTGGGCCTGATCTTCATCCTCCTGTTCCGCGCAGCGGCGAAAAAAGCGACTTCCGGCCTGCCCGGCGGTCTGCAGAACTTCGTCGAAGTGCTGGTCGAGTTCGTCCACGGCAGCGTGAAGGACTCCTTCCACGGGCGTAGCAACGTCATTGCCCCGCTGGCCCTGACCATCTTCGTCTGGGTGTTCCTGATGAACGCCATCGACCTGGTACCGGTGGACTGGATTCCTCAGCTGGCGGTATGGATCTCCGGCGACCACCACATCCCGTTCCGCGCCGTATCCACCACTGACCCGAACGCCACGCTGGCCATGGCCTTCTGCGTGTTCGCCCTGATCATCTTCTACAGCATCAAGGTCAAGGGCCTGGGCGGCTTCCTCGGCGAGCTGACCCTGCATCCGTTCGGCAGCAAGAACATCTTCGTGCAGATCCTGCTGATTCCGGTCAACTTCCTGCTGGAATTCGTGACCCTGATCGCCAAGCCGATCTCGCTGGCCCTGCGTCTGTTCGGCAACATGTACGCCGGCGAGCTGGTGTTCATCCTGATCGCGGTGATGTTCGGCGCCGGCCTGCTGTGGCTCAGCGGCCTGGGTATCGTGCTGCAATGGGCGTGGGCGGTGTTCCACATCCTGATCATCACCCTGCAAGCATTCATCTTCATGATGCTCACCATCGTCTACCTGTCGATGGCTCACGAAGATAACCATTAAGACCGCCTGGCGTGTCTGATGACCCTCTTGTCGGTGTGAGAGAGGGTCGAAAAAGTCCGCAAGGGCATCGTTGTACGAAACGATTTTGTTTTACCGCTTCAAACTAAAAAAACCTAACCAATACGACGTAAAAGTCGGGAGGAAAGATGGAAACTGTAGTTGGTCTTACCGCTATCGCTGTTGCTCTGCTGATCGGCCTGGGTGCTCTGGGTACCGCCATTGGTTTCGGCCTGCTGGGCGGCAAGTTCCTGGAAGGCGCTGCTCGCCAGCCAGAGATGGTTCCAATGCTGCAAGTTAAAATGTTCATCGTTGCCGGTCTGCTCGACGCCGTAACCATGATCGGTGTTGGTATCGCTCTGTTCTTCACCTTCGCGAACCCCTTCGTTGGTCAAATCGCTGGCTGATCACTCGATTTTTCGAGTGGTTGGACCTGATGGACAAAGACCGAGCGAGGTGTTGGCGTGAACATTAATGCAACCCTGATTGGCCAGTCTGTTGCCTTCTTCATCTTTGTGCTGTTCTGCATGAAGTTCGTGTGGCCTCCGGTCATCGCGGCTCTGCAAGAGCGTCAAAAGAAGATCGCGGACGGACTGGACGCTGCCAACCGAGCAGCTCGCGACCTGGAGCTGGCCCAAGACAAAGCGGGTCAGCAACTGCGCGAAGCGAAAGCTCAGGCAGCCGAAATCATTGAGCAAGCCAAGAAGCGCGGTGCGCAGATCGTCGAAGAGGCCCGTGATCAGGCCCGCGTCGAAGCTGACCGTGTGAAGGCCCAGGCTCAAGCCGAGATCGAGCAGGAAATTAACAGCGTCAAAGACGCGCTGCGCGCCCAAGTGGGTAGCCTGGCCGTTGGCGGTGCTGAAAAGATCCTTGGCGCCACTATCGATCAAAACGCGCATGCGGAGCTGGTTAACAAACTGGCCGCTGAAATTTAAGCGAGGGCGATCATGGCAGAACTGACCACGTTGGCCCGACCTTACGCTAAGGCTGCCTTCGAGCACGCCCAGGCCCATCAGCAACTGGCCAATTGGTCAGCCATGCTCGGCCTGGCTGCTGCGGTGTCGCAAGACGACACCATGCAGCGCCTGCTCAAGGCCCCGCGACTGACGAGCGCAGACAAGGCCGCCGCGTTTATCGACGTGTGCGGTGACAAGTTCGATGCACAGGCACAGAATTTCATTCATGTTGCCGCGGAAAACGACCGTCTCCAGCTGTTGCCGGAGATTTCGGCTCTGTTCGACCTGTACAAGGCCGAACAAGAGAAATCCGTGGACGTGGAAGTCACCAGTGCTTTTGCGTTGAACCAAGAACAGCAAGACAAACTCGCCAAGGTTCTCAGTGCACGGCTCAGCCGGGAAGTGCGCCTGCATGCGACGGAGGACGCCTCCCTTATCGGTGGTGTCGTGATCCGCGCCGGCGACCTGGTAATCGATGGCTCGGTTCGCGGCAAGCTCGCGAAACTGGCCGAAGCATTGAAATCTTGAGTTTGAAGGGGCAGCAGAGCAATGCAGCAACTCAATCCTTCCGAAATTAGTGAAATCATCAAGGGCCGCATCGAGAAACTCGATGTAGCCTCCCAAGCCCGCAACGAAGGTACTGTCGTCAGCGTTTCTGACGGCATCGTGCGGATTCACGGTCTGGCCGACGCTATGTACGGCGAAATGATCGAGTTTCCAGGCGGCGTCTACGGTATGGCCCTCAACCTGGAGCAAGACTCCGTTGGTGCGGTAGTACTGGGCGCCTACGACACCCTCGCCGAAGGCATGAGCGCCAAGTGCACCGGTCGCATCCTCGAAGTTCCGGTTGGTAAGGAACTGCTGGGTCGCGTCGTCGACGCACTGGGCAACCCGATCGACGGCAAAGGTCCTCTGGGCAACACCGAGACCGACGCGGTCGAGAAAGTTGCTCCAGGCGTGATCTGGCGTAAGTCGGTAGACCAGCCTGTACAGACTGGCTACAAGTCCGTCGACGCCATGATCCCTGTCGGCCGTGGTCAGCGCGAGCTGATCATCGGTGACCGTCAGATCGGCAAGACCGCCATGGCCATCGACGCCATCATCAACCAGAAGGACTCCGGTATCTTCTGCGTTTATGTTGCTGTCGGCCAGAAGCGTTCCACCGTTGCCAACATCGTTCGCAAGCTGGAAGAAAACGGCGCCCTGGCCAACACCATCGTGGTCGTTGCCAGTGCCTCGGAATCCGCCGCACTGCAATTCCTGGCGCCATACGCCGGTTGCACCATGGGCGAGTTCTTCCGTGACCGCGGCGAAGACGCGCTGATCGTCTACGACGACCTGTCCAAGCAGGCCGTTGCCTACCGTCAGATCTCCCTGCTGCTGCGCCGTCCACCAGGACGTGAAGCGTACCCAGGTGACGTGTTCTATCTCCACTCCCGTCTGCTGGAGCGTGCATCGCGCGTTTCCGAAGAGTACGTCGAGAAGTTCACCAACGGCGCTGTAACTGGCAAGACCGGTTCCCTGACCGCACTGCCGATCATCGAAACCCAGGCTGGCGACGTTTCCGCGTTCGTTCCGACCAACGTGATCTCGATCACCGACGGTCAGATCTTCCTGGAATCGGCCATGTTCAACTCGGGCATCCGCCC
>JAIRVG010000092.1 GCA_031253995.1 Paucimonas sp.
CTGACACACTGCGGATACAGGTTTTATGGCCGCTTCGCGCCCAATCGCGGATGAATCCGCTCCCACGCCGTCCCTGCTAAATCAATAAGTTATGTGTTGTTCTATGAGAGCTGGCTTGCCTGCGAAGGACCGCGCAGCGGTCCCGGTTCCCGTTCCAAAGCCAGGCCAATGCTATCTCCCGACTGGAGATCTGGAACCGGGACCGTTTCACGGTCCTTCGCAGGCAAGCCAGCTCCTACGAATCCGCGTTCCCGCCCCGGCGATCCGACCGGTAACAAGCGGCTCTTTGCGCAAACTGTAGGAAATCTTGATATCCTCTGTACGCTTTTTCCTACAAGGCCTCAGGACCAAGCCCTGAAAATCCTGTAGGGGAAACCCTGCGTCCTCCTCAATTTTTCAGATTTCCAGCCGAAGCCATGGACATAGGCCGGGTTAGAGCGGTTCAGAATAAAGTCAAAAAATCGGCGCTTTATTTTTGTTGTCCGCGCGTCCCGCGACAGCAACCTTAAATACACAATTTATTGACACAATCATTTTGATATCACACCCTTACGCACTTGGAAGTCCTGATCTGCCCTTCTGTAGTCCAGATAGCCGTAGGCTGGAAGTACATATATGAGTCAAGCAGACGATATTGGAAATTTGTTCCACCGATTCGGAGCAAGTGCTGACAGTTATAAGGAAATAAACACTGAATTCGAGTACTTCGAGCCGGCAGCGACCCCTGCCGAGTCGAATCCGCCAGTGAAGGCTGTTGCAAGGAACCTGGTCGAGCTCAAGCGTCCGTCCGTAACCGTTGCCGCGCCGGCACCCAGTGCCCCGCTTCCCGCTCCAGCGCCGCTTGCCGCCGCTGTCGCATCTCCCGTGGAAGCGCCCAGTGGATCCCTCGGCGAACGCCTCCAGGCCCTTGCCCGCGAACGCCGTGCCCAGGCTGAAGAACACAACCGCCGCGCCCTCGACCGTGCCCTGCGCGCGCAATCGGCGCGACGCCCGCAAGCCCGGGTGATCGTCGTGCTCTCGGCCAAGGGTGGCGTCGGCAAGACCACCCTGGTCGCCGCCCTCGGCAAACTGCTCAAGCGCCCCGCCGGGCGCACCCTGGTCCTCGACCTGGATGCGCAGAACGCCCTGGTCAGCCACCTGCAACTGCCCCGTGCCAACGCGGGCATCAATCAGGCGCGCCTGCAGGAGCTGGGCTGGAGCGACGTGCTCTGTCACAGCGCCAGCGGCATCGACTGCCTGCCCTTCGGTCCGAGCAATGCCGCCGACCTGCGCGCCTTCGAGGCGCAACTGGTGAGCAATCCGGCGTACCTGATGGAGCAACTGGCCGACCTGGAGCTGGGCAAGGACGACCTGCTGCTGATCGATACCGCCAGCGGCGCCTCGCCGTGGCTGCATCAGGTCCTGTCCCTGGCCGACCAGGTTGTCGCCGTGACCCTGGCCGACGCCGCGTCCTATCTCGTCCTCGACAAGCTGCAAAGCTGGCTGGCCCCGCTGCCTGGCGGCCAGTGCTCCTTCCTGGTCAACCAGGTGGATGCGCGCAACCCGCTGAGCCAGGACATGAACGAGGTGCTGCGGGAGAAACTGGGCAGCCAATGGCTCGCCGCCGTACCGCTTGACCACCAGCTCGGCGAAGCCCTCGCCTTCGACCGCGACCCCTTCCAGCAAACGGTCGACAGCCCCGCCTGCCAGGCATTGCGCGGCATCGCCGCCGACCTGGCCCAACGAATCGAGCAGCACCGCGAAGAAACCAGCGCCTCATGACCGCCCAACTCAAACCGACGCCGGTCCTGCCGACGTCCAGGGGAGCGCGGGCGCAAGCCTGGTTCGCCCGCATGGAACAGTTGCCGCAAGGCATCAAGCGCAGCCTGAAGATCGCCGCGACGCTGCTGGGCCTGGCGCTTTTGGCGGCGGTGGTCACCACGCCATTGGAGCTGATGCCACAGATCGGCTTCGCCTGCCTGTGCATCGGGCTGGTGCTGATGCTGCGCCGGGTGCCCGGCCGCCTGGCGGCGCTGGCGATGATCGGCATGTCGCTGATCGCTACCCTGCGCTACGTGTACTGGCGCCTGACCGACACCCTGGACTTCGACAACGGCCTGGACATGTTCTTCGGCTACGGCCTGGTAGCCGCCGAGACCTACTCGCTGATCATCCTTGCCTTCGGCTACCTGCAGACCGCCTGGCCACTCCAGCGCAGGCCGCAGATCCTCACCCAGCCGCCGCAGGAGTGGCCGGTGGTGGATGTGTTCGTGCCGACCTACAACGAAGAGTTGAGCATCGTCAAACTTACCGTGCTGGCGGCCCAGGCGATGGACTGGCCGCGGGACAAGCTGCGTATCCATGTGCTCGACGATGGCCGCCGCGAGGAGTTTCGCGAGTTCTCCCGGCAGATTGGGGTCAACTACATCGTTCGCGACAACAACCGTCACGCCAAGGCCGGCAACCTCAACGAAGCGCTGAAGGTCACCGACGGTGAATTCATCGCGATCTTCGACGCCGACCACGTGCCGACCCGTTCCTTCCTGCAAGTGGCCATGGGCTGGTTCCTCAAGGACCCGAAGCTGTCGCTGCTGCAGACGCCGCACTTCTTCTTCTCCCCCGACCCGTTCGAGAAGAACCTCGACACTTTCCGCTCGGTGCCCAACGAAGGCGAGCTGTTCTACGGCCTGATCCAGGACGGCAACGACCTGTGGAACGCCACCTTCTTCTGCGGCTCCTGCGCGGTGATCCGTCGTACCCACCTGCTGGAAGTCGGCGGCGTGGCGGTGGAAACCGTGACCGAGGACGCCCATACCGCCCTCAAGCTCAGCCGCAAGGGCTACAACACCGCCTACCTGGCCATTCCCCAGGCAGCGGGCCTGGCCACCGAAAGCCTGTCGCGGCATATCAACCAGCGGATCCGCTGGGCACGGGGCATGGCGCAGATCTTCCGCACCGACAACCCGCTGCTGGGCAAGGGCCTGAGCCTTGGCCAGCGGATCTGCTACGTCAACGCGATGATGCACTTCTTCTACGGCTTGCCTCGCCTGGTGTTCCTCACCGCGCCACTGGCCTACCTGCTCTTCGGCGCGCAGATCTTCCAGGCCTCGGCGATGATGATCACCGCCTACGTGCTGCCGCACATCATCCACGCCAACCTGACCAACTCACGGATCCAGGGGCGCTTCCGCCAGTCGTTCTGGAACGAGGTGTACGACTCGGTGCTGGCCTGGTACATCATGCGCCCGGTGCTGGTGGCCCTGATCAACCCCAAGGTCGGCGGCTTCAACGTCACCGACAAGGGCGGGATCATCGAAAAGGACTACTTCGACTGGAAGCTGGCCCGTCCCTACATCGTGCTGCTGATGCTCAACCTGATCGGCATCGGCTGCGGCGTCGTACAGCTGTTCACCGCTGATTCCTCGGCCATGCTGACCATCTTCATCAACCTCGGCTGGACGGTCTACAACGTCATCATGAGCAGCACCGCCATGGCGGTTGCCAGTGAATCGCGCCAGGTCCGCACCGAGCCTCGGGTACACGCCGAACTGCCGGTGCGCCTGAGCCTGCCGGACGGCCGCCAGATCGACTGCCACACCCTCGACTTCTCGCAGAGCGGCATCGGCGTGAAGCTGCCGGAAGGCGTCAGCCTGGACAGGCACATGGAGCTGGACGTGACCCTGCACCGCCAGGGCCAGGCCTGCGTACTGCCGGCACGGGTGATGTTCGCCCGGGGCAATACCGCGGGCATGCGTTTCCGCGAGATGACCCTGCGCCAGCAGAGCGACATGGTCCGCCTGACCTTCTCCCGCGCCGACACCTGGGCCTCGTCCTGGGGCAGCCACACCCTCGACTCGCCCCTGGTCGGCCTGCGCAACGTCAGCAAGGTCGGCCTGCGCGGCATGGCTGACCTGGCCAAGGCCAGCCTGGCGGCCCTGCGTCATCGCCACTACTTCCGCAAGACCGACAACCCGACCCTCGAACCTGCAATGGAAACCCAATGACTGTCACCGCGCTCCTCGGCGAAAACGTGAACTCGCTGCGCCGCTCCCGCGCCGTGCTGGCCTGCGCGCTGCTGCTGGGCAGCCTGGGACAGGCCGGCGCCGATGAAACCGCACCGCTCGCGAGCGCTGCGAACAGTGACGCGCCGGGCTACCGCATGAGTTTCAAGGAGCTGGGCAAGGACTACACCATGGGCCTGCGCGGTACCGAGTCGAGCGACACGGTCAACTTCGACATGCGTGCCGACGAGGTGGTGACCGGCGCCCAGCTGACCCTGCAATACAGCTACTCGCCCGCACTGCTCAGCGAGCTGTCGCAGATCAACATCATGATCAACGACGAGGTAGCCGGCAGCCTGCCGCTGCCAAAGGAAACCGCAGGAACGGTGCAGAAGCATACGCTGGAGATCCCGCCGTACCTGATCACCGAGTTCAACCGCCTGAGCGTGCAGCTGATCGGGCACTACAGCATGCAGTGCGAAGACCCGGCACATTCCAGCCTGTGGGCCAAGATCAGCAGCGACAGCCAACTGAGCATCCAGGTCGCCCAGGTCGAGCTGCCCAACGACCTCGCCGCCCTGCCCTTGCCGTTCTTCGACCGCCGCGACCGTCGCGCCCTGGCCCTGCCCTTCGTGTTCGCCGCAGCGCCGGACAACACCGTGCTGGAGGCCGCCGGCGCCGTGTCGTCGTGGCTCGGCGCACTCGCCAGCTACCGCGGTGCGCGCTTCTCCACCGAGCTCCAGCAACTGCCGGCCAAGGGCAACGGCATCGTCCTGGTCAACAGCGACGCGGCCAGCCACCTGGACGGCCTTGATCTGCCAGCGGTACAGGGCCCGACCCTGGCCATCGTCAGCAACCCCAACGACCGTTTCGGCAAGCTGCTGGTGATCGCCGGCCGCAACAGCGACGAGATCAAGCGCGCCGCCACTGCGCTGGTGGTGGGCAGCCGCAACCTGTCCGGGCAGAGCGTGCAGGTCGACGCCGTGGACATCCTCGTCCCGCGCAAGCCCTACGACGCGCCGAACTGGCTGCCCACCGATCGCCCGGTACGCCTGGGCGAACTGATCCAGCCGCGCGAGCTCGGTGTCTCCGGCTACGCCCCGGCGACGATCACCGTGCCGGTGCGCCTGCCGCCAGACCTGTTCAACTGGCGCGAAGACGGCGCCCGCCTGAACCTCAAGTACCGCTACACGCCGCAACAGGTCTCAAGCAATTCGTCGCTGCTGGTCAGCTTCAACGACCGCTTCATCCACTCGATGAACCTGCCGTCGATCCAGAGCATGGGTGCCGCGCAGAGCCTGCTGGCAGCGCTGAAGACCGACGACAGCCTGGCCCGCGAGGTCAGCATGCGCCTGCCGCTGGACGCCGTGGCCCTGCAGTCGCGCCTGCAGTTCCGCTACATGTACGACTACGTCAAGCAAGGCGAATGCAACGACATCATCATCGACAACATGCGCGGCGCCATCGACCCGGACTCGACCCTCGACCTGAGTGGTTACCAGCACTACATGGCGATGCCCAACCTCGGTGTGTTCAAGGACAGTGGCTTCCCCTTCACCCGCCTGGCCGACCTGTCGCAGACTGCGGTGATCCTCCCGGACGGCGCCGGTGCGGCGGACTGGAATGCCTACCTGACGGTGCTCGGCCGCTTCGGCGAATCCACCGGCTACCCGGCTACCGCGGTCACCGTGGCCCAGGCAGACGGCGTCGCGGCGCTGGCCGACAAGGACCTGCTGGTCCTCGCCTCCGGCGCCAACCAGCCGCTGCTGGAGGCATGGGCCGAGCACCTGCCGAGCAAGACCGTGGACAACAAGCGCTACGTCGAGTTTTCCGACCTGCCGCTGCGCCTGCGCGAGTGGATCAGCCCGGACCCGGTGGCCAACCTGCGCAAGGCCCGCGGCGCCCTGACCCTGGTGAGCGACAACGGCGCGTCCTGGGTCAGCGGTTTCGAGTCTCCGCTCAAGCCCGGGCGCAGCGTGGTCCTGTTGAGCAGCCCGCAGCCGCAGCAACTGGGCGAGATCACCGACGCCCTGATCGGCGGCGAGGCGTATACCCAGGCCCTGCAAGGCAGCCTGGTGATGGTCAAGGGCCGCAACATCCAGTCGCTGGTGGCCGAAGAGTCGTATTACGTCGGCCATCTCGGTCCGTTCAAATACCTGCAGTGGATGCTCTCGCGCCACGTGCTCCTGCTGCTCGGCCTGACCGTCGCGGGCATCGCCCTGGTCAGCCTGGCCGCCTACTTCTCGCTGCGCGCGGTCGCCCGACGCCGCCTCAAGGACGAATGACCCCATGGCCCCGATGAAAGCCACCCTGCTGGGCGCCGCGCTGGCCGCCTGCGTGCTGCCCGCCACCGGCCAGGCCGCCGACGCTTGCGGCGTCAGCGACTGGCCGCTGTGGCAGAACTTCACCCAGCACTTCATCCAGCCCGATGGTCGGGTGCTGGATGCCAGCACGCCACAGTTGCACAGCTCGTCCGAAGGTCAGTCCTACGGCATGTTCTTCGCCCTGGTGGCCAACGACCGCAACAACTTCGACCGTCTGTGGGCCTGGGCCAGGAACAACCTGGCCGGCAGCGACATCGGCAACAACCTGCCAGGCTGGTGGTGGGGCAAGGACGACAAGGGCCAGTGGCGCCTGCTGGACACCAATTCGGCCTCCGACGCCGACCTGTGGTTCGCCTACGCCCTGTTCGAAGCCGCGCGCCTGTGGAAGGACGACAGCTACGCCAAGGAAGCGACCCTGCTGCTGGACAACATCAAGGCCCGGGAGGTCGCCGACCTGCCGGGGCTGGGCAAGATGCTCCTGCCCGGCGCCCAGGGTTTCGCCAAGCCCGATCACTTCTGGCACCTCAACCCCAGCTACCTGCCGGTGCCGGTATTGCGGCGCATGGCCCTGGCCGATCCACAAGGGCCATGGAACGAGATCGCCAAGGCCACTGCGACCCTGATGAAGAACGGCAGCCACAACGGCTATATCGCCGACTGGGTCGGCTATCGCGGCACCGGTCCCGGCACCGGGCTGTTCGTGGTCGATCCGGTCAAGGGCGAGCTGGGCAGCTACGACGCCATCCGCACCTACCTGTGGGCCGGCATCACGCCCACCAGCGAGCCACTGGCCAAGCCCATCCTCGACAGCCTCTACGGCATGTCCCAGGGCGTGGCGACCCAGGGCACGCCGCCGGAAAAGGTCCAGGTAAAAAGCAACACCAGCACCGGCGACGGTCCCTACGGTTTCTCCGCGGCCCTGCTGCCGTACCTCAAGGCCCGTCAGCAACCCTGGCTGGTGGAGCAACAGCGCGCACGGGTCGACAGCCTGATGGCGCAGAGTTTCAGCCCGGCTGCCGTACAGCAACGCCAACCGCCTTACTACGACGTGGTCCTCAGCCTGTTCGCCCTTGGCTACATGGATGAGCACTACCGCTTCCTCGCCGACGGGAAGCTGCAACCTCTCTGGGAGACTTCATGCGCTCGCGCCGCCAAACCCTAGCCGTCGGCCTGCTGGCCGCGCTGATCCACAACGGCGTCCACGCCGAACTGAGCGACAACGGCAAGGCCCTGCTCGAACAGGGCCAGTACTGGCAGGCGCGCAAGGACAATGCGCGGGCCAGCGAGGCCTGGCGCAAGCTGCTGCTGATCGATCCGCAGCAGGCCGACGCCATCTATAACCTTGGCCTGATCGAGCTGGACGGCAATCGCCCCGACGTTGCCAGGCGCTACCTGCAACAGTTGCAGAGCGCCCACCCGGACTCGCGCCAGGCCCTGCTGCTGGACCAGGAAATCCGCCTGCACGGCGACGCCAGTGGCGAGCGCCTGAACCAGGCGCGGGTCGAGGTGGAATCCGGCGAAGCCCAAAAGGCCGTGGACAATTACCGCGAACTGTTCGACGGCAAGGTTCCGCAAGGCGATCTCGCCCTGGAGTTCTATAGCGTCCTCGGCTACACCGAGGGCGGCTGGCAGGAAGCGCGCCAGGGCCTGGAGCGCCTGCTGCGCCAGGAAGGCGACAACCGCCGGGCCAATCTGGCCTTGGCCAAGCTGCTGCTGAGCAATGAAAGCACCCGCGCCGACGGCCTGCGGCGGCTGGCCTCGTTCCGCGATGACCCGGCAATCGGCAGCCAGGCCGTGGAAGCCTGGCGCCAGGGCCTGTCGTGGCTGGGCGGGAGCAAGGCCGACATGGTCCTGTTCGAGGACTACCTCAAGGTCTACCCGGATGACGAGGAAATCCGCGAGCAGATGCGTACCGGCCAACGCCAGGCGCAATCCAGCTACCAGCAGAACCCGCACCTGCAACGGGGCTTCAAGGCCCTCGAAGGCGGCGAGCTGAAAAGCGCCGAAGCGGCCTTCCAGAGCCGCCTGCGCGAAGCAGCACAGGATGCCGACGCCCTCGGCGGCCTGGGTCTGGTGCGCCAGCGCCAGAAGCGCCTGGCCGATGCCGATGCGCTGTTCCGCCAGGCGCTCAAGGCCGGCGGTGGCAGCCGCTGGCAGGCCGCCTTGCAAAGCAACCGCTACTGGACCCTCCTCGACGAGGCCGCTGCGGCCCGCGAAGCCAACGATCCACAAAAAGCCCGTGAACTCCTGCAAAAGGCCATTGCCAGCAATCCGCGGGAAGTCCAGGCGCACCTGAACCTCGCCGACCTGCAGGCTGCCGAGGGCCAGTTCGAACGGGCCGAAAGCACCTACCGCCAGGCCCTTGGCCTGGATGCCGGGCATCCGGACGGCCTGCGCGGCCTGGTCGGCGTGCTGGCCCAGAGCGGCAAGCTCGGCGAGGCCCAGCGCCTGGTCGACAACCTCAGCGATGTCCAGCGCGAGCGCCTGGGCGACATCGGCCGCCTGCACGCGGCCATCGCCGTGGGCCAGGCCAAGGAGGCCGAGCGCCGTGGCGACCTGCAAGGCGCACGCAAGGCCCTGGAAGACGCGGTGCGCAACGACCCGCAGAACCCCTGGACGCGCTCCGACCTCGCCGAGCTCTACGTCAAGACCGACGTACCGAACAAGGCCCGGCAGACAATGGACGAGCTGGTCCAGGCCAACCCGAACAACCTCGACGCCCTGTATGCCGGTGCGCTGTTCGCCAGCCGCCAGCAGCAGTGGTCGAAGGCAGGACAACTGCTCGGACGGATTCCCGCCAGCCAGCGCACCGCCCCCATGCGCAACCTCGCCGACGAAATCGAGCTGCGCCAGTTGGCCAGCCAGGCCTCGGCACTGGCCAAGCAGGGCAAACGCACGCAGGCGGCGAACCTGTTGCAACGCGCCGAGGGCGGCGTCACCGGCAGCCCGGACCTGTATGCCGCGCTGGCCGGTGCCTATATCGACATCGGCTACATCGACCGCGCGGTTGCCCTGTTGCGCAACGCCATCGCCCAGAGCGCCAAGCCGAGCCCGGCGCTGCGCATCGCCTATGGCGGCGCGCTGCTCAAGGCCGGCGACGACCTGCAGGTCAGCCAGATCCTGCGAGATACCCGGAGCCTGCCGCTGTCCAGCGTCGAGCAACGCAGCTACGACGACCTGCTGTTCCAGTACACCGTGCGCCAGGCCGACCTGCTGCGGGAAAAAGGCGACCTGGTCGCAGCCTACGACACCCTCGCCCCGGCCCTGGCCCAGCGCCCGGACGATGCCCAGGCGGTGGCTTCGCTGGCGAGCATGTACCTTGCCAACCGCAACCCGCAGAAGGCCGTGGACCTCTACCAGCCGTTGCTGGCCAGCCAGGGCGACAACCCCGAAGTGCAGATGGGCGCGGCCCTGGCCTACCAGCAGAACGGCCAGGGCGCCAAGGCGCAAGCCGCCATCGAGCGCGGCCTGCAACTGGCCCCGGAAAACCCGCAGGTGCTGACCACTGCGGCGGGCTGGTACAAGGACCGCGGCAAGCTGGCCCGGGCCCAGGAACTCTATGCCCAGGCCCTGGCCCTGCAGGCGCCGAAGGAAACTTACGTCGACAACCCGTTCGGCCAGGCCATCGCCGCCAACCCCTTCGTCGGCCAGCCCGGCCAGCGCAAGGTCTCGCGCCTGGGCGACATGGCGTTGAACGAGATTCCCGAGCCGGCCCGGGTCCAGGGCAAGCGCCGCGCCGCCGCCAGCCAGGTACGCGAGCCCGAGCCGTTCGACGAGCCGGTACTGCTGGCCAGCCGCGACGACGAGCCGAGGCAACGACGCCGCACAGACGCAGTGGAAGAGCCGGAGCGCGCCGTGGTCAACCCGGATCCGCGGGCGGCCATCGAGACCGCACTGAGCAGCGTGCAAGAGGCGCGCAGCCCGCAGATCAAGCAGGGTGTGACCTTGCGCAGCAACAACGGCGAGTCGGGACTGAGCCGGATCACCGACGTGCAGACACCGCTTGAGATCAGCTTTCCTGTCGGCGACGACCGCATGGCCGTGCGGGTGACGCCGGTCTCGTTGAACGCCGGCGGGCTGGATGTGGACGATTCGGGGTACAGCCGCTTCGGCGGTTTCACCGCATCCCAGGTCGAATCCATCCTCGCCCTGCCAACCCTGGAAGAGCAGTTGAACGCTATCGACGATATCGGCGAGAGCGTTGGCTCACAAAAAGACCAGGGAGTGGGTCTTGCCCTGGCTTATGAAATGCCGTCGCTGGGCCTCAAGACCGACCTGGGCACCAGCCCGATGGGCTTCCGCTACACCAACCTGGTGGGTGGTATCAGCCTTGACCGCCCGTTCAGCGACAACAGCAACTGGCGCTACAGCCTCAATCTGTCGCGGCGATCGGTGGTCGACAGCCTGGTCTCGTTCGCCGGCGCGCGCGATGCCCGTACCGGCGTGCAATGGGGTGGTGTCACCGCCAACGGCCTGCGTGGGCAGGTCAGCTACGACAACCAGCGCTTCGGTGCCTATGCCTATGCCGGCTGGGCCAAGCTGGTGGGGCATCACGTCGAGGACAACGAGCGCGCCGAATTGGGCAGCGGCATCTACTGGTACCTGTTCAGCAACGAGGATGCCCGCCTTACCGGTGGCCTGAGCCTCTCGGCATCGAGCTACGCCGACAACCAGAGCTTCTACACCTACGGCAACGGCGGCTATTTCAGCCCGCAGAACTTCTTCTCCATCGGCGTGCCTTTCAGCTGGGCCCAGCGCGGAGCGAACTGGAGTTATCAGATTCAAAGCTCGGTGGGAATGCAGCACATCGAGCAGGAGAGCGCACCTTACCTGCGCAAAGGTGGCGGCCAAGCCTACCTGGAGGCGATCGCAGACATTGCCGACAGCTTCGGCACCAGCATCAACACCCGTTACGAATCACAGAGCAAGACCGGCATCGGTTACTCACTGGGCGCCAGCGGAGAATATCGTCTCGGCGACGGCTTCTTCTTCGGCGGTAGCCTGGGCATGGACAACGCCCGTGACTACCGCCAGTTCGCCGGCGGCCTGTACCTGCGCTACCTGTTCGACGACGCCGGCGGGGCCATGCCCCTGCCCGTCAGTCCTTACCGTTCCCCCTATTCGAATTAAGCCAGACAAGGAGATTTCTACATGGCTGCTTCCCTACTCGCTGGCTTGACGATCCTGATGATCGGCGATAGCCACCTGGCAACACCGGACTACCTGATCAAGAGCCTGCACGACAACATGGTCCAGCAAGGCGCGCAGGTGCATACCCTCGGCGTCTGCGGCTCCAAGGCCGGCGACTGGACCAAGGTCGTTCCCGGCGAATGCGGCGGCGCCGAACGCCGCGGCAAGGACAAGGCCGTGGTCCTGGGCAACAAGGCCACCACCCAGCCGGTCGGCCAGCTGGTGGCCGCCGACAAGGCGGACCTGGTGGTCGTGGTCATGGGCGACACCATGGCCGACTACAAGAAGCCGGCCTTCCCCAAGACCTGGGCCTGGCAGCAGACCACCGCCCTGACCAAGGCGATCAAGGAAAGCGGCGCCAAGTGCGTGTGGGTCGGCCCTGGCTGGGGCACCGAAGGCGGCAAGTACGGCAAGACCTACGCCCGTGTCGAGATGACCTCGAAGTTCCTCGCCAGCAACGTCGCGCCGTGTGACTACATCGATTCCCTGGCGTTCGCCAAGCAAGGCCAGTGGGCCACCATCGACGGCCAGCACTTCACCTCCATGGGCTACGCCAGCTGGAGCAAGGCGATCACCGATGCCTTGGTGAAAACCCCGGCGGTCCAGGGAGCGAAGAAATGAGCCGGCTGCGCGGGCTGATCGCCCTGCCCCTGCTGGCCCTGGCCTCTGCTGCCAGCGCCGAGGTCGCGCTGTACCCCACCGGGCCCAGCGAGGACTCGGCGTTCCTGCGCTTCGTCAATGTCGCCCCCGGCGTGCTGAAGATGGAAGCCAGCGGCTCCAAGGCCAGCCTCGACCTGAACGACGCCCGCCAGGTCTCCGACTACCTGCCGGTACCGGCCAACAAGGCGATCAAGGGCACCCTCTCGCGCGGCGGGCAGAACGCCGCGCTGGACCTGCAGGTGGCGCCGGGCGAGTTCGCCACGGTGTTCGCCTTCGATGACGGCGGCAAGATCGCCCAACGCGTGGTGCGCGAGCAACCGGACGACTTCAACGCGCTGAAGGCCTCGCTGGCCTTCGTCAGCCTCGACCCGGCCTGCCAGGGCGCCGCGCTGCGCCCGGCCGGACGCAACGCCGACCTGTTCAAGGACGCCGCCGACGGCAGCGTGCAGCGTCGTTCGATCAACCCGGTGAAGCTGTCGGTGCAACTGGTGTGCGCCAATGCCAACGTCGGCAACCCGCTGGACCTGGGCGAACTGAAGGCGGGCGAGCGCTACAGCGTCATGCTCCTGCCCGGTGCCGAAGGTCCGCGCCTGCTGAGCACCACCGACACCTTGGCCAACTGACAGGACGTCCGCCGCACCATGGTTTTCGCCTCGCTGGAGTTCCTCACGCTGTTCCTGCCGCTGTTCATGCTGGTCTATGCATTGAGCCCGGCGCGCGGACGCAACGTCGTGCTGCTGCTGGGCAGCTGGCTGTTCTATGGCTGGCTGAGCCCGCTGTTCCTGCTGCTGCACGTGGTGCTCACGGTGATCGCCTGGGCCGGCGGCCTGCTGGTGGACCGCAGCCGCGAGGACGGCCGCGGGCGGCTGCGCCTGCTGGCGGCGCTGATCGTGTTCAACACCCTGGTGCTGTGCTGGTACAAGTACGCCAATATCCTCACCGCCACCTACAGCGAGCTGATCACCCACTACGGCTACCTGCCGCTGGAGTGGCAGCGCGTGGCGCTGCCGGCGGGGCTGTCGTTCATCGTGCTGCAGGCGATCTCCTACCTGGTGGACGTGCACCGGCATACCGTGCCGGTGGAGCGCAGCCTGGTGAACTTCGCCACCTACATCTCGATGTTCGGCCACTCCATCGCCGGGCCGATCATCCGCTACGACTGGGTGCGTCGCGAACTGAACGAGCGCTACTTCAACCGGCAGAATTTCTCCCTCGGCCCGCGGCGCTTCATGATCGGCATGTGCATGAAGGTGCTGGTGGCCGACACCCTGTCGCCCTTGGTGGACATCGCCTTCCACCTCGACCAGCCGTCGTTCCTCGATGCCTGGCTGGGCTGCCTGGCCTACTCGCTGCAGCTGTTCTTCGACTTCGCCGGCTACAGCGCCATGGCCATCGGCCTGGGCCTGATGCTGGGCTTCCACTTCCCGGAAAACTTCAACCGGCCTTACCTGGCCAGCAGCATCCAGGATTTCTGGCGGCGCTGGCACCTGTCGCTGTCCAGCTGGCTGCGCGACTACCTGTACATCGCCCTGGGCGGTAACCGCTTCGGCACCTGGAACACCTATCGCAACCTGTTCCTGACCATGGCCATCGCCGGCCTCTGGCACGGCGGCGACAGCTGGAACTACCTGCTCTGGGGCGCCGCCCATGGCGTGGCGCTGTGCGTCGACCGGGCCTGGAACCGCTCCAGCCTGCCGACCATTCCCAAGGCCCTGTCACACACCCTGACCCTGCTGTTCGTGTGCCTGGCCTGGACCCTGTTCCGCGCCCCGGACTTCGCCACCGCCCTGGCCATGTACGGCGGCCAGTTCGGCCTGCATGGCTTCGCCTTGGGCGAGGCGCTGGCGGCCAGCGTGCGGCCGGTGCATGCCCTGGCGGCGGCGCTGGGGGTGTTCTGCGTCATCGCGCCGTTGTACCAGGTGCGTCTCGAACAACGTTTCGGTCACAGCGCGCTGTACGCGGTGCTGGCTGCCCTCTGGCCCGTGGCCGGTTTCCTCCTGGCGTTCTCCCTGATCGCCAGCCGTGATGCCGTGCCCTTCCTGTACTTCCAGTTCTGATGACGACCACGACCCCACCGCCGTCCACGGCGCCGACACCGCCCAGCGACATCGCCCTGCGTACCAGCCCGCTGGCGGGCGTCACCCTCGCCGCCTTTCTCGCTGCCGGGCTGCTGTCCTGTGGCTGGCTGCTGTTCAGCGGCAAGCTTGCGCTGCTGCCGGGCAAGGCGCTGTCCAACGACCAGGTGCTGGAAGGCGAGATCACCCACCGCATCGCCAAGGAACTGGCCAAGGCGCCGTTGCCGGAGCATGCCGCGCAACTGGAACGCGCTGGCAGCTGGCTGCTGCTCGGCGATACCGGGCCGCGGGTGCGCGAGGGCTGCCCGGACTGGTTGTTCATCAGCGATGAGCTGAAGCTGAACCGGCATGCCGCGGACAATGGGGCGGCCAAGGCGGCCGCGGTGGTTGCCCTGCGAGACCGGCTCAAGCAGCGTGGTATCGAATTGCTGGTCAGCGTGGTGCCGGACAAGAGCCGCATCGCCGCCAGCCAGTTGTGCGACCTGCCGCGTCCGGCCAGCCTGGAAGCGCGGGTACGGGACTGGACGGCGCTGTTGCAAGGTGCGGGTGTCGCGGTGCTGGACCTGGCCCCTGCCCTGCAACCCCTGGGTGCCGACGCGTTCCTGCGCCTCGATACCCACTGGAGCGAAACCGGGGCCCGTGCCGCCGCCCAGGCCATCGCTGGGAAGATCGCCAGCCTGGGCTTCCAGGCCACGCCGACCCGCACCTTCGATGTCAGCCAGGGTGCGCTGGCAGCGCGTCCCGGAGACCTGGTGCGCCTGGCCGGCCTGGACTGGCTGCCGCAACACCTGCAACCGAGCGAGGAACGGGTGGCCGCCTCGACCCTCAGCGAGCACACGCCAGATGCCGACGCGAGCGCAGACAGCCTCGACGACCTGTTTGGCGACGACAACCTGCCCAACGTGGCGCTGATCGGCACCTCGTTCTCGCGCAACTCGAACTTCGCCGGGTTCCTGCAGCAGGCGCTGGCGGCCCCGGTGGGCAACTTCGCCAAGGACGGCGGCGAGTTCTCCGGTGCGGCCAAGGCCTATTTCACCAGCCCGGCCTTCGTGCAGACGCCGCCGAAGCTGGTGGTGTGGGAGATTCCGGAGCGGGACTTGCAGACGGCTTTCAGTGGGGATGTCGGGCTGGCGGATTGACAGTTCCAGCAAGTGCACCGCAGTCGGCGTGGGAGCGGATTCATCCGCGATCGGCGGCGAAGCCGTCGTAAAACCTGAGTCCCAAGTTTTCCTGACACACCTGGGATACCGGTTTTGTGGCCGCTTCGCGCCCAATCGCGGATGAATCCGCTCCCACGCCGTCCCTGCTAAATCACTGAGTTATGTGTTGTTCTGTGAGAGCGGGTTCACCCGCTCAGATCGATGAGATGTATGAGCCCTCAATCCCCCAGGCCACACCCGGCCGCCGGCGCCGGCCCGGCCAGGTATGTCTGGCTCCATTGCGCCAACGGCAATGGCGGTTGCTGCTCGACGATGCGCTTGAAGATCAATCCCAGCGCCTCACTGTCGCGGATCGAATCGACCCCGGCCCCCGGCCATGCCGTCGGCGTCTCCGGCAGCCAGTGCCCCTGCCCGTCGCAACCCGCCATGCGGAAACGGAAGGTGTAGTTCCCCGGAATCCCCATGCGCAGGTCACTCACCACCAGCGCATCACCCACCACGTCATAGCGCAGCCAGTCACCGGTGAACCAGCGCAGGCGTTCATGCAGCGGCACGCCCTCCAGCACCCTGCCCGCCGCCAGGTTCAGCGGCTGGCGCTGCCACTCCGGCGGATCCTCGTCGAACAGCCCGCTGACGCCTTCGTAGTAGTCGCCCTCCGGGGTCTTGGCGATCACCCGCCAGAGCAGGGTATTGAACGGCATGGGCACCGCGCGCAACTGGGTGACCTGGATCTGCCGGGCATTGAGGGCGGCATGGAAGCGCTGCTCGGCGATGTTCTTCGACAACAGGCCGAAGCCCAGGTAGGCGCAACTGAACAGCAGCAGGCCACCGAGCACCAGGCGCGCCCGGTCGGTCATGCCCTTCACCGCGGCATAGACCAGCCCCAGCAACAGCGGCACGGTGTACAGCGGATCGATGATGAACACCGCCGCCCAGCTTTGCGGCGTGGGCTGGAACGGCCAGAGCAGTTGCGTGCCATAGACGGTGAAGGCATCGAGCAACGGGTGGGTGATCAGCACCAGCCACAGCCCGAGGAACAGGCGCGGGCCGCTGTAGCCGGCGTCGGGACGGCGGCGGCGGACCACCAGCAAGGTCAGCCAGGTCAGCAACAGCGCCAGGCCGGTGAGGGCGAACAGCGAATGGGAGAAACCGCGGTGGTAGGTCATGCTCGACACCGGGTCGGCGTAGCGGATCGCCACGTCGAGGTCCGGCAGGGTCGCCAGCATGGCCCCGTAGAGCAGCGAGCGCCGCCCTTGCATCTTGCCAAGCACAGCGCCCTGGATGGCGCCGCCTAAAACGGCCTGGGTCAATGAATCCAATGGCTTCCCCTTGAGGATGGCAAAGCTCAGATGCTAGCGGCTGCGTTCGTCTGGCGCTACGCAAATGCAACAGGATTTCAAATGGATGGAAACCTCGCAGTTCTATCGGGAAAGGGACCGCAGGCAGGCGATAGCGAGTGAATTCACCGAGTGCCTGCTGTACTCTGGCCGGCGAATTCCGCCAGATAGCATCCATCTTGAACAGTACTGCCCTGACGCCCCGCGAGGCCTACCAGATTCTCCGCGACATCGCCCAAGGCATCCGCCCCCTGCGGCGGATCGGCGAACAAAGCTGGTCGGACGTCCGCAACGGACTGCTGACCGTGGAAGTGGATGGCTGGGTATTCACCCTCTACAACGAAGGCGATGGCCTGGGGTACTGCGACCGCTGCTACAGCCCCGAGGGTGCGGCCTATATCTACGATGCCGCGCATCCGTATGGGACCAACCCGGTAGAGTTCATGAGCCAGTGGGAGCGGCAGCAGGTCGAGGGGATGCTGCGCGGCCTCTGATTTTTCATCGAGCTTGAGGGTCTCATCGCGGGTGAACCCGCTCCCACCGGTGTCGCCCAATAGAATGATGAAACAACCTGTTTCAAGATATTTTTGACATCCGCTTCACCGCTCTCCAACGCCTTGCTCCCTACAGTGCGCTCATTCCCGTTCTGTCTGCCGGAGTGACAGCAATGCTGCAAGGCGCCATCCACAACCCCGCGATCCATACCCGTCCCAAGCGACGTCGTCTCCCTTCGTTCAAGGTGCTGATTCCGGGCCTCTGTGCCCTTCTGATCCTGGCCGCGCTGGGTGCGTGGCTTTCCACGAGGACACACGTCATGAGCCTGGGTAGTGAGCAGCAACTGCTCGACAGCGGGGTTTATGGGCAATGGGCCAAGGGCAAGGTGATCGTGCTGATCCGCCATGCCGAACGTTGCGACCGCTCCAGCAATCCCTGCCTGGACGACCCCGCGGGCATCACCCAGTCCGGCAGCCAGGCCGCCCTCGAAGTGGGCAACGGCCTGCAGCGCCTCGGCCTGGAAAACACCGACATCCTCGCCAGCCCGGAAGTGCGCACCCAGCAAACCGCTCACTTCATCTTCGGCAAGGCCATCGTCACCCGAGACTGGATCGCCCAGTGCGATTCCTCTTTCCCCAAGGCCGCCCTGCAGAACAAGCGTCCCGACTACAACCTGGTGCTGGTGACCCACAGCGGCTGCATCGACCATGTCGAACGGCAGTTGAAAGTCCTTGGCGGCGAGCGCTCGGCCGAGTATGCCAGCGCCCTGTTCCTCTCCATGGACCAACAGGGCAAGGCGCGGATCCTTGGCCAGATGAATGCCAACGAATGGCGCAAGATCGTCGCCAGTGCAGGGAACTGAGAGCATGCAAGCCACTTCGCGAAAGGACTTCTACCTGGTCAACCTCGGCGTGCCGCTGCTGCTGGCGGTCGCCGTGTTCCTGCTGTTCGACCTGGCCCGCCTGGACCGGCTGATCAGCGACCTGCTGCTGGACCCGATCAGCCACCAGTTCATCTTCCTGCACGACCAGACGTTCGAAAAGGTCACCCACAAGTGGCCGCGGATCCTGCCGGACTGGACCGGCGAACTGGCGATCGTCGGCAGCCTGCTTTCGTTCCTCTGGCCACTGCTGGCGCGCTTCCCGCGTGCCACCGGCCTGCTGGAAAAAGCCCGAATCGCCCCGGTACTGCGTTTCACCACGCGCTACCGCCGCGACCTGCTGTTCGTGGTGACAGCCTTTGCCCTGAGCACCACGATCATCCACTACCTGAAGAGCCACACAGGCGTGTATTGCCCGGTGGAGACCACCCTGTATGGCGGCGACAAACCGCACCTGGAGTGGTTTGCCAACTTCTCCCCGTGGGACAAGGCCGGTGACGGCCGGTGCTGGCCAGGCGGCCATGCCTCCAGCGGCTTCACCCTGCTCGCCCTGTATTTCGTCGCCCTGCGTCATCGCTGGGTGCATGCGCGCAAGCTGCTGGTGGCGATCCTGGTCATCGGCTGCATCTACGGTACTACCCGCGTGCTGCAGGGCTGGCACTACATGTCGCACACCTTCTGGGCGGGGATCTTCGTCTGGTTCACCAGCTTCGTCACGGCGTTGTTCTTCTACGGCCGTCCAGCCTTGCAAGGTTTCCCCGAACACGCCACGGGGGTATCCTCTGCCGCTCTATTGCGAGCTTTCCAGGGCAGAGACCATGACCAGGCAGCTTCTCCTGCTGTTGGCCGCCAGCGTGTTCAGCCAGGCCGCGACGGCCCTGCAGATCCAGCGCCAGCTGGGTGATTTCGACTTCCGGCTGGGCACCGGCAGTTCCCGCAGCATGGCCCAGGGGCTGATTTCACCCAGCCCTGTCGGCGCCGTGCACGGCGGCCTCGACATCAGCCACGCCAGTGGCTGGTACGTCGGCCAGTACACGCCGAGCGCGGGCCTGACGCCCACCTCGACGCTGCGCCTGGACAGTTATTTCGGCATCAAGCAACGCTTCAACGACAGCCTCGGCTACGAGGTCGGGCTGATCCACTACAGCCTGCCGAACCTTGCCGACAGCGACAGCTATGCCTTGTATGGCGGGCTTTCGCTGCTCGGCAGTCGCTTCGGCGGCGCCCTGCGCGACAACCCCGACAACCGCACCGGCACCCTGTTCGCCGACCTCGGCCAGTTGCCGCTGCTGGACGCCGGACTGACCTTCAAGGTCGCCCACCACCGCCTCGGAACGCCCTTCACCATCAGTGACGGCAGCCAGGTGGAGCACTTCAGCGACTGGTCGCTGCAACTCTCGCGGCCCTGGCTGGGCCTGGACCTCGACCTGATCTACAGCAGCTCCGACCTCAGTGGCGCAGGCTGCGCGGCCTATGCCGGGATCAATGCCTACTGCGACGACATGATCACCTTCAAGGCCCAGCGCAGCTTCTTCTGATCAGCCGGCCACCGTGTCCCAGGACACCACCCGGTTGCGCCCGCCCTGCTTGGCCTGGTACATGGCCTGGTCGGCCTGGCGCAGCAGGTGCTGGTAGTCCGGGTGGCCGTTGTAGGTGGCCACGCCGATGCTCACCGTCACCGGATGGCGGCGACCCTCGGTGAGGTTGAGCTTCTCCGCCTCGACCTGGCGGCGCAGTTTCTCCGCGACCTTCAGCGCATTGCCGTTGTTGATGTCCACCAGGATCATCAGGAACTCCTCGCCTCCCATGCGGAACACGTAGTCCCCCGCCCGGCTGTGACTGCTGAGGATTTCCGCGGTCTGCTGGAGGATGAGGTCGCCGGCATCGTGGCCGTAGGTGTCGTTGATGTCCTTGAAGCGATCGATGTCCACCGACAGCACCGAGAACGACTGGCCGGTCTTCTGCGCGATGCTGATCTCGTTGCCGATCACCACCGGCAGGAATTTGCGGTTGAGCATGCGGGTGAGCACGTCGCGGCCGCTTTCCAGTTCGTTGGCGGTGTTGAACAGGCTGTCGAGGTTGAACATCAGGCTCTTGGTCTGGTCGCGGATCTCCCGCAGCAGGCTCATGCGCTGCCCGTCTTCGGCGGCGAGGAACATCGGCAGCAATTGGTCATCCATGGTGCGGATGATGCGCAGGATCTCATCGCTTTCCTTGGTGTTCTGGAAGGCGTAGGCGCCCTTGTGGCGGAACCACAAACCGAAGTCCGAGGCGGCCAGGCGCGGCAGGTTGACCCCGCTGGAGCCCATCACCAGGTCGAACATCAGGCTGTTCTCCCAGTCGAGCAAGGCGCCGCGCTGGCGCTCGCGCTCGGTGGTGATGTTCTGCAACACCGAGAACAGCCGATAGCCTTCCTCGTTGCGCGAGTTGCGGTCATGGGAGCGGCTGTAGGCATGGCTCATGATTTCCATGGCCAGGTCCATGGACTCGCTGGACAGGCGCAGGATCTGCGCGTGGTCCTCGGCGGCCCAGCCCTGCTCGACGATCATCTGGAACAGCTGCTTCTTCAAATAGCGCGCGCCGCCAAGCACCAGGTGCAGGGGCACGTCGATACGCGCATGGACCTCGCCGACCTGCCTCTGCAGGGCGACCAAGGGCAGGAAATCGGTGTCGGCGCTGGCCGAGTAGACCTTGACCAGCCAGGCCTGCATCGAGCTGCCGAGGCGGCTCTTCACTTCGTCATGGGAAAGGATCAACGAGGCATTGGGGTCGGCCAGCATGTGTTCGTAGAAGCGCGCGGCGAGCGTGACCTTGTGGGTCTCGACCAGGCGCTGCAAGGCATCGGTCAGGGTACGGGGGAATTGCGCAACCAGGCTGTGCCATTCCCTGGCTTGTAGTTCTGGAGAAACGCTGGGCATGTTTGGCCTATTTTCAGTCCGGCAGAAAACGTGACGCCCCTTCGCAGGCGAAGGGGCGTTCTGCATTGGCGAACGCGTGCTGCGTTCGCCAGCCGCGCATTCTATTGCACGACGAACATGAATGTCTTTGAAGTGCAGCCTTGGCGTGGATCAGCGTCCTTCATGCAGGCAGCAGCGACGGGCAGTCGCCTGGCTGTCCGCGAGCTGCTCCGCCGCCACCGGTTCGCGCCACCAGCGCTTGCCGGGCTGCGGCGCATACAGGTCGAAACGTTCGCCCATGCCCGGGGTGGTGACGCTGACGCCCTGTTCGGCGGCATGCTCCAGCACGGTTTCGAAGGGTTCGTACCAGGCGTGCATGGCCAGGTCGAAGGTGCCGTTGTGGATCGGCAGCAACCAGCGCCCGCCCAGGTCGACATGAGCCTGCACGGTCTGCCTGGGGTGCATGTGCACGTAGGGCCAGTGCTCGTTCCAGGCCCCGGTTTCCATCAGGGTCAGGTCGAACGGGCCGAAGCGCCGGCCGATCTCGGCGAAGCCGTCGAAATAGCCGGTGTCGCCACTGAAGAACAGGCGCAGGTCGGGCGCCTCGATGACCCAGGAGCACCACAGGGTGCGATTGCCATCCCGCAGGCCGCGGCCGGAGAAGTGCTGCGCCGGGGTGGCGGTGAGGCGCAGGCCGCCGGCGTCGATGCCCTGCCACCAGTCGAACTGGCGCACCTTGCTGGCGGGCACGCCCCAGGCCAGCAGGCGGTCGCCGACGCCCAGCGGGGTGACGAACAGCTCGACCTTGGGCGCCAGGACCTTGATGGTGGCGCGGTCGAGGTGGTCGTAGTGGTCGTGGGAGAGGATCACGCCGCGGATCGGCGGCAGTTCGGCGAGGGTCACCGGTGGCTCGTGGAAGCGCTTGGGGCCGGCGAAGGAGAATGGCGAGGCGCGCTTGGAAAACACCGGGTCGGTCAGCCACCAGCCGCCCTGGAGCCTGAACAGCAGGGTCGAATGGCCGAGGCGGAACAGGCTGCCATCGGCGGCCGCGTCCAGGTCGGCGCGGGTCAGGCGCTGTACCGGCAGGGTCACGCGGGGCACGGTGAAGCGCGGCTTGTTGAACAACAGGTTCCAGATCACCCTGGCGTCGGGCTCGGGGGAATCGGCCGGGCGCGGCGTGAGATTGTGAAAGCGTCCCTGCCGGGCCTGGGGCGAATGGTCATGGTCGGCGATCGGCGCACGCAGCAGCGGTGGGAGTTTCAAGGTTGGGTGTCCTCGGCGGGAAGGATTTTCCAATCTACGCTGGTTGGACGGTGATTCAAGAGAACGAGGATGAATTGCGCGGATCGGACAAGGAGCGTGGAGAAATAGGCAAGCCCTCACTTTTCAAATCCGCCGCGGCGCCACACGGATGTTCTTCCCCCCACACCTCGCGTACAGTTTTCCCCAAGCACCCCAGGTACCGCCGACCTTGCCAACCGACAAATACGCCCCCCGCCAATGGCTGCCCCACGAAAAGCCCACCCTGCCCGGCTCGCCCTCGACGCCGCTGCACGCGCCGGGCAAGCGCCTGGCCTATGGCGCGGTCGGCCTGCTGGTGGCGATCACCGGCGGCCTGGGCAACGCGCTGGTCACCGCCAACCTGCCCTTCCTGCAGGGCGCACTGGGCGCCACCACCGCGGAAATGGCCTGGCTGCCGGCGGCCTTCGTCATGACCAACGTGTCGATGAACCTGCTGCTGGTGAAGTTCCGCCAGGAATTCGGCCTGCGCGCCTTCACCGAGGTGTTCCTGGTGCTCTACGCCCTGGTCACCTTCGCCCACCTGTTCGTCAACGACCTCAACTCCGCCATCGCCGTACGCGCCGCCCATGGCATGGTCGGCGCGGCCCTCAGTTCCCTGGGCCTGTATTACATGATCCAGGCCTTCCCCGCGCAATGGCGCCTCAAGGCCATGGTCCTCGGCCTCGGTGCCTCGCAGTTGGCGGTGCCGCTGGCCAGGGTATTCTCCGAAGACCTGCTGCAGATCGCCGAATGGCGCGGCCTGTACCTGTTCGAACTGGGCCTGGCCCTGGCCGCGCTGGGTTGCGTGCTGCTGCTCAAGTTGCCACCGGGGGACCGCTTCAAGACCTTCGAGCCGCTGGACTTCCTCACCTTCTCGCTGATGGCCAGCGGCACCGCCCTGCTCTGCGCCGTGCTGTCCCTGGGCCGCATCGACTGGTGGCTGGACGCGCCGTGGATAGGCGTCGCCCTGGCCTCCTCCATCGCCCTGGTGTTCAGCGGCCTGGCCATCGAGCACAACCGCGCCAACCCGCTGCTGATGACCCGCTGGCTGGGCAGCGGAGCGATCATCCGCCTGGCCCTGTGCGTGGTGCTGATCCGCATGGTCACCTCGGAACAGTCCACCGGTGCCGTGGGCTTTCTCCAGGCCCTGAACCTGGGCAGCGAGCAGCTGCGCAGCCTGTACTGGATCATGTTCCTCGGCGCGGCAGCCGGGCTTGCCACCAGCGCCCTGACCATCAACCCGCAGCACCTGATCCTGCCGTTGTTCATCTCCCTCGCAGCGATGGCCACCGGCGCCTTCATGGACAGTTCGTCGAGCAACCTCACCCGCCCGGCGCAGATGTACCTGAGCCAGTTCCTGCTGGCCTTCGGCAGCACCTTCTTCCTCGGCCCGAGCATGGCCCTGGGCATCAGTCACGTGCGCGCCAATCCGCGCAACCTGGTGAGCTTCTCGGTGATGTTCGGGATCTGCAACAACCTCGGCGGCCTGCTCGGCGCGGCCCTGCTGGGCACCTTCCAGACCGTGCGGGAGAAATTTCACTCCAGCCATCTGGTGGAACAGCTCAGCGGCCTGGAACCCTTGGTCAACGCGCGGATCCAGAGCGGCGGCGCCGGCTATGCCGGGGTGATCGCCGACCCGGCGCTGCGCACCGAAGCGGGCCTGCGCCTGCTGGCCAATGCCGCCACCCGCGAGGCGAACATCCTCGCCTATAACGATGTCTTCATGCTGATCGGCTGCATTGCCGTGCTGACCATGATCTGGATCTTCATCCGCAGCCTGCGCCTGCGCTACCTTGCCCGCCAGGCTGCGATCACCTCCACCCCAAGCGACGCGCCGAGCCGATGACCCAGGAAACGCCCTCGACCACCACCACCGCCCTCGCCGAAACCCCGGAAGGCACGCCACCGCCCAGCGAACCCGCCAGCCCGGTGCGCTCGCGACGCGTGCGCCTGCTGTCGAGCCTGAGCTTTGCCGCCGTGGCCATCGTCGGCATCCTCGTCGTGCTCTACGCCTGGCGCCTGCCGCCGTTCAGCAGCACCATCGAAAGCACGGAAAACGCCCTGGTGCGTGGTCAGGTGACGATCATCGGGCCGCAACTGGCCGGCTATATCGTCGAGGTGCCGGTGCACGACTTCCAGTTCGTCAAGGCCGGCGACCTGCTGGTGCGCCTCGACGACCGCATCTACACCCAACGCCTGGCCCAGGCGCAGGCCCAGTTGCAGCAGCAACGGGCGGCGCTGGCCAACAACCTGCAGCAGCGCAACAGCGCCGAGGCGGTGATCGCCCAGCGCCAGGCAGCGATCGACGACGCCAGCGCGCAAGCGGCAAAAAGCGCCGCAGACCTGCGCCGCAACCAGGACCTGGTCAGCGACGGCTCGGTATCCCGGCGCGAGTTCGATGTCACCCGCGCCAGCCATGCCGCCGCGGTGGCCAGCCTGGCCCAGGCGAAGGCCGCACTGGAAATCGCCCGCCAGGACCGGGAGACGGTGATCGTCAACCGCGCCGCCCTGGAAGCCGCGGTGGAGAATGCCAAGGCCGCCGTGGAGCTGGCCCGCATCGACCTGGACAACACCCGGGTCACGGCGCCTCGCGATGGCCAGCTCGGGCAGATCGGCACCCGCCTTGGCGCCTACGTCAATTCCGGGGCGCAGTTGATGGCGCTGGTGCCGGATACCTTGTGGGTGATTGCCAACCTGAAGGAGACGCAGATGGCCAATGTGCGCATTGGCCAGGCGGCGAGCTTTAGCGTCGACGCGCTGGACCATTTGAAGCTGCGCGGGCATGTGCAGCAGATATCGCCGGCCACCGGTTCCGAGTTCGCCTTGCTGCAGGCGGACAACGCCACGGGCAACTTCGTCAAGATCGCCCAGCGGATACCGGTGCGGATCACGGTGGACCCGGAGCAGCCGGAGGCGAAGCGGCTGCGGCCGGGGATGTCGGTGGTGGTGAGTATCGATACGCGGGAGTGAGGTTGTCTTGAGACAAGCACTAACGACGAAACTCCACGGTGCGCTTGACCCGCTCATCCACCACCAGTGAAAACACATCCGGCCGCGAATAATGGCCGACCACATCGAAGTCATAACGGGCCCGCACCAGTTCCTCCAGGTCGATTTCGGCGCTGATCAGCCCTTCCTCACCCCGCAGCGGCCCCGCCAGCACCTCGCCCAGCGGCCCGACGATCACGCTGTTGCCCTGGATCAGCGGGCGCTGGCCGTCCCAGTGCGGCACCTCGATCCCCAGGGTATCGGGCGATGGCTGCACCTGGCAGGCACTGACCAGGAACAGCCGGCCTTCATGGGCGATATGGCGCATCGACGCCTGCCACACATCGCGCTCGTCCACCGTCGGCGCACACCAGACCTGCACACCCTTGGCGTACATCGCCGTGCGCAACAGCGGCATGTGGTTTTCCCAGCAGATCGCCGCGCCCAGCTTGCCCACCGGGGTGTCCAGCACCGGCAGGGTCGAGCCGTCGCCCTGGCCCCAGATCAGCCGCTCGGTGCCGGTGGGCATCAGCTTGCGGTGCCTGGCGACCAGGCCTTCTTCCGGCGAGAAGAACAGCGCGGTGCAGTACAGGGTATTGCCGTCCCGCTCGATCACCCCGAGCACCAGGTGGGCGCCGGTGCGCTGGGCCAGGCCGGCCAGTGCCTCGGTCTCGGCACCTGGGACGTCGATGGCGTTTTCGTAGTAGCGCTGGTAGGCCTCGCGTCCTTCCGGCAGGCGGTAACCCAGGTAGGTGCCGAAGGTCTCGCCCTTCGGATAACCGCCGAGCAGCGCCTCGGGCATGACCACCATGCCGGCGCCGATGGCCTTGATGCGATCTTCGTAGGCGAGGATCGCCTCCAGGGTGGCGGTCTTGCCCTCCGGACGGGAACCGATCTGCAAAGCGGCAACGATTGAGGTAGGCATGGGGCTGTCTCGCATGTCGTGGATGATTGAGGCATAGTCGCGGCGCCCGCGTTATCAATCAATTCAGTGCAGGCCCTATCTGATATGAGCCAAATCGATATCTGGTCGCTGGACCTCAACCTGCTGAAAGTGTTCGAAGCCCTCTACGAGGAAGGCGGCGCCGGACGTGCCGCGATTCGCCTGGGCATCACCCAGTCGGCGGTCAGCGCGGCCTTGTCGCGACTGCGCCTGGTGTATGGCGACCACCTGTTCGAACGCACCGGTCGCGGGTTGCGGCCGACGGCGAAAAGCGAGGAGCTGCGCCCGGTGATCGCCGCGGCGCTGGAGAAATGCCGGCAGAGCCTGTTGCTGGTGAATGGCGCCACGGCCAACTTCCAGGGGCGAACGGTGGCGCTCGGGCTGTCGGATGATCATGAACTGGCCATCGGCCGGTTGCTGATCGACCTGGCCAAAGAGCGCGCGCCGGGGCTGCGCCTGCTGTTCAAGCAGACCCACAGCATGCTTGCCGCGGATGCGTTGCTGGGGCGACAGATCGACCTGGCACTGACGGCCGGCGCGATCCCCTCGCGGGCCTTGAGCCGGCGGGTACTGGGCAGCGGCGGCTACAGTTGCGTCAGCGCGGTGCCGGGTTCGTTGAGCCGGGAGGATTACCTGCGCCGTGGGCATGTGCTGGTGTCGTCCGGCGGTTATGTCGGCGTAGTTGATGAAGCGCTGGCGGCGCAGGGGCAGAGTCGTCGGGTCGAGGCCTCCACCACTCACTTCGCCGCGTTGCCGGCGTTGCTGCAGGGCAGCGAGAGTATCGCCACCCTGCCCACCCATGCCGCCCTGGCGCTGGCGCGCTTCGGCAATCTGCTGTGCCTGCCGTGTCCGATCGAGCTGCCGCGGTATGCGGTGGAGCTGGGTTGGCGGGGAGACAGTGGGCGGGATCCGGCGATTCAGTTGGTGCTGGAGCTGGTAGGTGAGGTGGTGGCCGGGTATGAAGCTCCCTGAGCGACTCTGTGGGAGTCCACCCAGCTGTCGCGCAGAGAACTAGACCGCCGCGGTCGGCGTGGGAGCGGATTCATCCGCGATCGGCGGCGCAGCCGTCGTAAAACCTGAGTCCCGAGTTTTGCTGACACACCCGGGATACAGGTTTTATGGCCGCTTCGCGCCCAATCGCGGATGAATCCGCTCCCACGCCGTCCCTGCTACCCCCAGAGTACGCGTCGTACGCTTAGTAACCGCTCACCTGGTCTGGCAGGATCACGCCATTGGCCTTGGCATAGTCATCCCAGACCTTCTTCAGCTCCGCCACTTTCTGCGGTTCCCGGGCACTCAGGTCATGCCGCTCGGCCATGTCGTGCCCCAGGTCGAACAGCTGCCATTCGCCATTGCCCCACGGCTTGGGCATGTGCACCAGCTTCCAGTCGCCCTTGCGCACGAAACGCTTGCCGAACAGCTCGCCGCCCGTGGTGCGCTCCGCCGCCTTCGCCCCCTTGAGCAATGGCAGGATCGAGGTACCGGTCATCGGCACCACCTCGCGCCCCTTGTACTCCCCGCCCGGATGCTTGACCCCGGCCAGTTCCAGCAGGGTCGGCGCAAAGTCCTTGACGCTGACCAACTGGTCCAGCTGCTTGCCCTGGGCATCCACCCCCGGCACGCGAATGATCCCCGCCGTCCGGGTCCCGCCCTCGGTGGGGAAGCCCTTGAACAGGCTCAACGTCGGCGCCGCCACCCGCGACCAGTTCGGCCCCAGGAAGGTGTAGGAACCCGGCTTGCCCATGTGTTCGTAGCTGAAGTCGTTGGTCTCGTCGATCACCTTGCGGATCTTCGGGAACAGGTCCGCCGGCCAGGTCTCGTCGAGGTCGTGGCCTTCGGCACCGTTGTCGGAGATGAAGATGACGATGGTGTTGTCGTACAGCCCGTTCTTGCGCAGGTAATCGAAGACCCGGCCGGTGTTGACGTCCATCTGGTCGACCATGGCCGCGTAGATCTCCATGGCCCGCGCTTCACGCTGGCGGTCCTCTGCGGTCAGGCTGTCCCACGGCTTGCCCTTCGGCGAACGCGCCGCCGCCTCGGCATCGGCGGGGATGATGCCCAGCGCCTTCTGCTTCGCCAGGCGGGCGTCGAGCAGCTTGTCGAAACCGGCGTCATAGCGCCCGCGGTATTTCTCGATCGCCGCGTCCGGCGCCTGCAGCGGCCAGTGCGGCGCGGTGAAGGCGAGCATGCCGAAGAACGGCCGGCCGCTGTCCTTGTCGGCGGCGATGTAGCGGATCATGCGATCGGCGTAGTACTGCGAGGAATAGGCGAAATCCCCCGGCAGCTTGTCCAGGCGCTTGCCGTCCTCGGCATAGGGCGCCTTGGCATCCGGGGTCGGCGCGTAGGCCGGCTTCATGTCCGGGTAATGGCTGGCGCCACCGCTGAGCAGGCTGAAGGAATGTTCGAAACCGCGCTGGTCCGGACCGGTCTGCGCGGTGCTGCCCAGGTGCCATTTGCCCGACAGGTAGGTGTCGTAGCCGGCGTCCCGCAGCAGCGAGGCGATGGTCACCGCGCGGTCGTTGAGGTAGCCCTCGTAGCCCTTCTTGCCTTCCTGGTTCGGCGCGGTTTCCTCGGCCATGTTGCCCAGGCCGACCTGATGCGGGTCGGCCCCGGTGAGCAGCGCGGCGCGGGTCGGCGAACAGGCCGGCATGGCCTGGAAATTGGTCAGTTGCACGCCGGAGGCGGCCAGGGCATCCAGGTTCGGCGTGTCGATCTCGCTGCCGAAGCTGCCAAGGTCGCCGTAGCCCATGTCGTCGGCCACCACCACCAGGATGTTCGGCTTGGCCGGATCGACGGATGCCGCCTGGACCGGGGTCAGGCCCAGGGCGGTTGCCAGGCCGATGGCGCTGGCCAGGGTCGCCGGCAGGAAGGGAATACGCATCAGGTATGTCCTTGTTGTCATTGGAATAAGTCTGGGAAGCCGCAGGCGCGGCAAAAGTCATCAGAAGGCGAAGGAAACCACCAGCTGGCTGTACAGGTTCAGGTCATCGCTGCCCTGCTGCGAACCGCCCTGCTCCGCGCTTTTCTCCGGTTTGTACAGGCCGACCAGCGGGCTGATGGTGAACTGACCGACGGTCCAGTCCACGTACAGGTCCAGCTCCTGCGCCGCCAGGTCGCCCTGGCGATGGTCGAGGCTGGAGAAGTCGAAATACAGCACGCCCATGGCCACGTCCGGGTGCGGAGTCAGGCCGAGACTGGCCATGTGGATCGCCGCGTTGCGCTGGAACGGCCCGGCATAGTTGGCCGCCACCTCGCCCTGGAACCAGGTGCCGTAGCCGCGGCTGAAACCGCTGAACAACGGGTCATAGTCCTCGGAATAACGACTGTAGCGATAGCCGATGCGGGGTTGCCAGGCGACATCGGAGAAGGTCCAGCCGGCCTCGGCGTACCAGGCGTGCTCGTCGCCCAGGCGCTTGCTCTCGTGGGCGTATTCGAAGGACAGGAACAGGTCCTTGATCCCGCCATTGCCCTGGGCCCGCAGGCTGGTGATGTGCAGGCCGTCGCGCTGGGCGCTGAACGGGTTGGCCAGTTTCTCGTCGACGCCCAGGCCCTTGACGTAGGTAAGGCCGACGGTGCCTTCCGGGGCGACATGCTCCAGCACGCCGATGCCCAGCTCGGGCTTGGCCTTGAGTTCGTTGTCGGATTTCACCCAGATCAGGTCGCCGCGCCAGCCCTGCTGGCCGCCGAGCTTGAGCCAGGCGGTCTGGTCGAAGGCGTTGCGTGCGGTGAGATAGTAGGCGCCGCCACGGTCGACGCTGCCGTCGGCGATGTTGTTGCCGACGCTGAGACCGTCACCGTTGATGATGAAGCCATCGCCGACCTTGACCTTCTGGCTGCCGGCGGAGATGTCCACGCCGTCCTTGCCCAGGGCCGGGAACAGGTCGCCGGAGCGCCAGCCGGCGTAGGCACGGTCCACCGCGGTGCGACGCTCGCTGCCATCGGTGTAGCCGGCGGCATCGCCATCGCCCCAGGTGCCGTTGCTGACCAGGTTGAACTCGCCATACACCGAACTGTTGCCGGCGGCGGGAAAGGCCGTGCTACCGCTCAGGCCGTAGCGCAGGAAGGCTTCCTGCCACGCCACCGAGCCCGGCGCGATGGGCCCGCCCTGGTTGTAGCTTTCATCGCTGTGGAAGAAGCCCAGCGCGCCCTGCACGTTCAGCTTCAGCGTGGTGTCCGCGGTGGAGTACAGCTCGTAGGCCGACGCGCCGGAAGAAACGGCGCCGAGGGCCGCGGCCAGTAATGAACCATGGCGAAACCTTTTCACATCATTCCCCTTTGTTCTTATGGTTTGGGTCGGACGAATCCTTTTGGATCGTCGAGGGGAATTAACTCATCCGGTTGGACAGGTTTCTTGTACCTGGCTGCCGGGGAATTTGGCGGAGGGTGCCAGCGGGCTGTCCATCCGGATGAGTAATGACTGCTAGCCCGCCTTCCTGCCCCCTTCCACGAAAATCCGCTCCGGCAGCCTGAAGCCGCGCAACTTCAGTAACGCCAACGGCCCCGCCCCCAGCTCGGTACGCAGGTGCCAGGTCAGCATATGTCCGTCCGGCGCCGGCACCTCCAGGTGGTAGCGACTGTTGCCATCGTCCAGCAGGGTCACCTGCGCGTTCTCCAGGAAGCGAATCAGACCCCAGGTGCCCTGGTAGTCCCCGTACATCCGGGTTCCGCCGCCCAGTGCGGTCCAGATCACCCGTGTTCCCGGATGACTGCTTTTCCCCGGCCAGTCAAAGCGCTGCCAGCGCTCCTTCTGGTTGAAGTAGTGGTGCTCCTTGCCGTCGAGCACGAACTTGGTTTCCACCAGGTTGCGCACCGGCTTGCCGCGCAGTTCGAAGCTCAGCCCAAGGCCGCCATCGGTGTAGAGCACATCGGCCAGATGGCTGAGCTGGTTCACGGCGTCGAGGAACTTCGGGTCGAAGCGAAGGCCCTGACTGTGTTGCGGATCGGCTACCCAGCGCCCGCCTTCCTTGCGCAGCACACCGTTGAGCTGGCTGGACAGGAACTGGTCGATGCGTCCCGAATCGGCGCGGATCATCTGCCCCAGCATCGGCAACGAGGCGTCGCTGTCGGTCTTGGCGAAAGGGTAACGGCCCTCGAAAGCGTCGCGCCATTGCGTGACGACCGAGCGTTGCCACTGGTTGTTCAGGCCCGCCGCCGACGGTTGCAGCACCCGTTGCCAGGCCTCGTCCAGCGGCTGCACGAACAGCGTCTCGCCCATCGCGCCCCACTCGGCGCCGAGGCTTGCGGCGAGCAGGCTGCCGTAGGCGCGGGTGTCGCTGAGATCCACGCTCTTGCCCTGGAACACGGTCTGGGCCAGGGCCTGGGTCATTTCCCGTGGGTCGGCGGCGTTGCTGATCTGCTGCAGCTTGAGGCGCACGCGGGTGACGCGGGTCAGGAAGGCCTGCAGGCTCAGGCGCTCTTCGCCGTTCTGCATCTCGCCCTCCTGGCCAAGCACGGCCAGCAGCGGGCCGAAGGTGTCGTCCAGTGGTCCTTCCAGATGAGCGGCGACGCGCTCGACCAGTTGGGTCTTTTCCTTGTCCTTGCCCAGCAACTGCTGTGCAGATTCCAGCAGCGAATCGGCCAACGCCTGCTCGCGACTGCCGGCGCGGCCTTGCCAGGCCAGGGTTTCCATCAACGCCAGCAAGGGTGACTGACGCACGTCGCTCATCACGGTCAACTGGTCGATCACCTCCGAGAGGCTGCCGGCCCGCTGCCAGCGCAGGCTGTTGAGGAAGGACAGCCAGGCGCCGCCGTAGTCCTGGAAGTAACGGGCGGTGAGGCGTTGCTTGAGCATGTCCGGGGTCAACGTATTGGCGACCTCGCCCTGGTTGTCACTGAGGACCCAATCGATTTCCTCGCGGCGGGCCTCGGCGATCTCGTCGATGGCCTTGCGGATCGAGCCTTCCCAGGCCTGGCGGGTGAACACGCCGGGCACGCTGTTGCCGGTGTGGAACAGGGCCGCCTCGGTGTCGCCGAGCATGGCGTCCAGGGTCAGGTCCGGGTAGTGGCTGTCGGCGCGGTCGAGAACTTGTTGGTACAGCGTGGATTCGGCGTTGCGCTGGCCCAGCTGGCCGAGCAGGACTTGCCGGGCCTGGCCGAGCAGGAGCGGTTCCAGTTCTACCGTCGGATGGGCTTCGAGGTGATTGGCGTAGAACGTCCAGAGCCGTGGCGACAGGGTGTGCCAGGCGCCCGGCGAGAAACCGGCGCGCTCGGGCTCCAGTTCGCCCATTACCCGTACCAGAAAAGCCGGGTCGACCTTTTCCGGGCGGGCCATCATCAGCCAGGCCTTGAGTTGTTCGTAGGATTGCGCGGCGCGACGGGTGCGCTCGGGGCTGTCTGGCGGCAGGCGCACCAGCGCGTCGAGGCGAGCTTGTAGCAAGGCCACTGCCGGGTCGCGTAGCAGGCGTGCATTGAGTTCGACATAGCGCGGCCACAGGGTGTCGATCAAGGCCTGATTCTGGCTCAGGCCGAAGCGCAGGTACCACGGAGGGCCGGCTTTGGCACGGTAATCCAGGCGGTCCAGTGTGCGGACCAGTTCATGCAGGGCCAGCAACTGGGCGTCGCCCTGCCCCGCCTGATCCAGCGTATCCAGGAGGGCCCTGACTTCGAGGATCTGGGCGCGGTTGGTGGTGACGGACAACGCCATGCCCGCACCCCACACCAGCACAAACACCATCAAGGCAGTGGACGCAATGCGCGGCGCCTGCCAGCCGAAGCGGCGGGTGTGGGTGCGGTCGTCGATCACGCCTTCCCAGGGCTTGTCGGGAATCCACTGGTGGCCCAGTTGTTCATTGGGCCGGGCCGGGAACGCCGGGCTGAACCACAGTCCGCGCAGGTCGACGCCGCGAATGCCCGCGACCAGCCACGGCCGCAGCACCGTCAGCCAGCGTTCCACACCGTTCTTGTACAGGTCGTTGGACAGGCGCAGGAGGAAGTCGTACTCGCGGCAGGTGCGCATCTGCAGCAGGCCCTGTTGGCGCAGGGGCGTGATCAGGGCGTTGAGTTGGTCTTCGAGGGCGACGCTGGGGTTCTTGCCAGGGATGAGGCAACCGACGCTCTGGGTTTCGCGGCCGGCTTGCGACCAGTTGCTGCGGCGGACTTCCCAGAGGTACAGCGGCAGATGCCAGTGCAGCGCGCGGGCCAGGGAACGCAAGGCCTCCTGGCAGGTGCCCATGGTGTTCTGGTCCAGGCTCTGCTCGCGGGTCAGGGCCCAGACCACGCCATCCAGGCCGCGCCAGCGACTGAGGCTGCGCCACAGGGCGAGGTCGGCGGGATCGGGATCGGTGTGCAGGCTGCCGGCCCAGAGCAGGACGGTGTGCTCGCCGACCAGCCAGCGTTGCGTGGTGAGGCTGGGGGCGATGGCTTCGATTTCGGCGGGTTCGCCGACCACGAGCAGGAGGCGGGTCTTGCGGCGCCAGAAGGGGCCGTAGATATCATGGAGGTAGCGAGCCAGCGTTCCGGAAACAGGCTTGTCTGCGCGGTAAACGGAACCCGGCGTCTGCCTGCGCCACGGTGAGAGAAAGTCGATGGAGCCCAGCTTGCCGAAACCCAGAATTCCGACCCAATGCAGGAACAGCAAGACCAGCCCTGCCCCCGACAATCCTGCCGTTGCCATCAGGCGGGTACGTTCTGAGTCGATCCGCACGAAATCGTTATCCAGCCAGACCAGCAGACCGCCCGCCAAGAGTACACAGGCGACCAGTATCCAGATCGCAGAGGAACCATTCTTCATCGACATTCCTTGTAAACGCTCACAGTACGGGCTGGACGATGCACCACTGCGGTGTCACGTCCTGCACCATAAGAAGTTGGGGTTGCTTGTCAGTCGTCGCTTGCTCAGCGGCGACGATCAGTGACAGGTTGCCTACCGCGCTGCCAGGGGCACCGAGGGTTTGGTCCAGGCACAGGCAGGTATCGTTCGACAGCGCGCGACCGGCCTTTGCCAACGCCATGGACATTTCGTGCAACCGGGGTGCTGGCACCTGGGCCTGCCAGGCAAAAGGCAGGCCGTCATCAGTCACCCGCCCCCACAGCAGGACTTCACGCAGTGACTGGGGCTCGGCAGTCATCGCGACCGGCCGATGGACCCAGGCAGCAGGCTGCAGGCCCTGCGCCTGGCAGAACCCGGCCCGCGCCAGCAACACCACCGAGATCGACTCTGCCTGATCGGCGACAGGGCGATCGAACAGACTGAACTCGACGGACAGCACCAGCGCAAAGGCCTTTTCCTGGTCGAGCCAGCTGTCCAGCCAAAGCAGACCGTCCTCATCGCTTGCCACACGCGCCGACTCGATGTTCAGGCCCTTTCGCTGGGCAAAGGACTGCCAGATCTTGAGCACATCCTCATCGGCAAGCAGCGCGTTATGACGAATCCTGACCTGGACAGGCTGACCGGGAAACAAGCGGTTCAAATCCACGGCCGGCGCGGCGAGTACGCGCTCAAGCCACATGTCCACCCGCTGCGGGTACGCCTCGGGAGGATACGATTGCGGGTCGACCAACGGGCTCCAGCGCATCGTCGCGTTGTTGAAGGGCAGGAACACCGTCTGGAGCGGTTTTTTGCCATTGCGCAGAGACGCCGCCAGATGCTCGCTGCCGCCTGCGGTGCAATACGATGACGCCAGCAAGGCAATCGGCTGACGACCCTGGTCGACAAGCTGCGACTCCAGGTCCGACCGCGCACGGTTCCAGCCGGTGACGTAAGCCTCGCGAGTTTCATGAGCGAGCAGGCGCAGCCCGTACAGGAACAGTCCGAGGATCAACGGCAGCGCCAAGGCGCGGCTCCAGAACGATGTGGAATCCGACCACTGCTCACCGGTGTGGAACAGCAGCGTCAGGCCGAAGCCTGTAGCCGTACACAGCACGACCAGCAGGAACCAGCGCACCTTGCCGGGAAAGGGAGGCGGAGGGAGTTTGTCGGGAAGCTCACGCAGATTGACTGGCATAGTGCGCCCTCCTCTGCGTGATGAGGATCCGGTAGTGCTCCGCCCCAGTGCCGCCACGACTGACCAACTGCAGTAAGGTCATCCCAGCAAACCCCACTTCACCTGCATCGGTCCTTTCACCAATTTCCTGGGCAAAGGCCAGACACGGTAGATGTAGTAGCTGCCCTCCGGGTGGGGCATCAGATCCCCTTCATTGAAATGCTGGATCAGCTCATCGTTCTGAACCCAGCTTTCCGGCCACATGACTTTCCAGTACCCCTCCTGCGGGCATGGCTGGTTGCTTTCACAGGTTGCTGCCGGGAAGTACTCGGCTTTAAACGCCGGTGAGCCTGGCATAGGCCTTCCAGTCGCAGGATCCAGTCCTTTTTCCTTGGCAAGTTTCTCGATCAGCCACTCATCCGGCTTGGGTGGGGGGAAATTGGCGAGGCGTTCCTCAAGCCATTGGAGTTTGCCGTCCCATGAGGGAAGTTTTGCAGGGGGCAGTGGAACGATTTGGTCAATTTCCGGAACTTTTGGCTTGGCATATGAGTAGTTGGCGAGAACTTTCCAGATTTTTTTGTAGCGCTCAGCCCGTTCCTGATCTTCTTCTTGGCCCATGTAATAAAGCTCATCGGTAGGCGGCGGGTTACGAAAAGCTTTCCCCAACCAACTTGCTCCGCTCTCGTCCCCTGAACTAGCCCCAAGCTGGAACATCTGTAGAGCGCCCACATAGTCCCCCTTTGATTTTAAGTCGATGGCTAAAGACACGGCAGCTTTCGCATGTCCCTGTTCCGCAGCACACCGGTACATTTTTTTCGCTACTTCAGGAGCAGTACGTGCCCGCCCAAGCTTCTCCGCCAGATAATACTGTGCTTGCGCACTACCTTTATCCGCTGCCTTCTTGAAATATCGCAATGCCATTTCCTCATCCTGCTCCAAGCCCGCTGCTCCTCGCTGAAGAAAAAAGGCAATCAGGTAGTAACCTGTAGCTACGTCGCTATCAACGAGATCCTGACTAAAGCGCAAATGCTCGTGCGACCGGACATGGAAGCGACCGCGCATGGAGCCGTTCTGCAAATTGATATTGGCTTTGGCATGGCCATGCTCAGCGGCAATTCGATACAGCCTCTCGATTTCGAGATCGACTGTCACATCACGCTTTAACTGGTTATTTTTTTGTATCCACCTGGCATAATCAAAAAGCTCATTTACGCTAGAGTGCACTTCTGGAAAAACCTCAGGACTACAATCAAATTTAATTTTTTCAACCACATCAACCATAGAATGAACCTCACCCTGTCGTTCCACAGATATAGTTTTCCCACTTTGATCGCACCCCATTAACAGCAGGACTGCCAACACAGTTACTCGCATCATTCGAGGTCCTTCAAAGAGGCTTATCAAAGAAAAAGCACTATCAGCGGAGCATCACGAATCGACGTGACGCCACGACTGACCAACTGCGGTGCCGTCATCCCAGCAACCCCCACTTCACCTGCATCGGTCCCTTCACCAATTTCCTGGGCAAAGGCCAGACACGGTGGATGTAGTAGTTGCCCTCCGGATGGGGCATCAAATCCCCTTCATTGAAATGCTGGATCAGCTCATCGTTCTGAACCCAGCTTTCCGGCCACATGACTTTCCAGTAGCCCTCCTGCGGGCAAGGGTGGTTACTTTCACAGGTTGCCGCCGGGAAATACTCGGCGCGGAAGGCCGGGGAACCGGGTTGGGGTTTTCCAGTTTTCGGGTCAAGGCCCTTTGCTTTGGCCAGTTTTTCGATCAGCCATTCATCCGGCTTGGGTGGCGGGATATTGGCGAGGTACTCTTCAACCCATTGGAGTTTTCCGTCCCATGGGGGGAGTTTGGCGGGTGGGAGGGGAACGATTTCGTCGATTTCTGGAACAGTTGGGCTGGCGTAAGAATAATTGGCGAGGATGCTCCAGATTTTTTTATAACGGTCGGCGCGCTCAGTATCTTCTTCCTGTCCAATATAATAAATCTCATCGGTTGGCAGTAGACCTTGAAAAGCCTTTCCCAAGCGACTTGCTGCACTTGGGTTACCGGCCTTAACTCCCATCTGAAGTACCTGCACTGCATCCTCATAAGAACGCTGGTATTTCAAACGAATCGCCGCAGCAACAGCCGCCTCTCCATCTCCTTGCTCAGCAGCGCATCGACGCATTCGTGCGGCTGTTTTCGGGGCAATTTGAATAGGCGCCAGTTTGTCGCCTACATAGCGCTGAGCCTGAGAGTTTCCTTCCACTGCAGCCTTGTAGAAGTAGCGAAAAGCCATATCCTTGTCTATATCCAGCCCTGCAGAGCCCTGCTGAAGGAAGATAGCCACAAAATAATATCCCGTCGCAACGCCACTATCGATCAACTCTTGGCTGAGACGTAGATGCTCCCCCCCAAGCAGCCTGAAGTGCCGCCGTATACTACCATTCTGCAAATTTATATTTGCCTTGGCGTGACCATTCTCTGCAGCGACGCGATAAAGACGCTCTATTTCTTGATTAACCGACTCATCCCTTTGCAGCAGATTTTTTTTCTGCAGCCATCGAGCATATTTGAATAGCTTATCCGAATTTTCGTCGTTTTCCGGAAGCACTTCGTACTTGCACGCAAACGCAAGCCTTTCATCCACGAGTTTCAAAGATGGCATACTATCCCCCCCATCTGGAAATACAAAACCCTCATCACGATCACAGGCCGCGACAAGTAAGAGAACCAAGATAAGGTGCAATCGCATCAGTCCTGATCCTTGACAACCGCATCACCAAAATAAAACTCGACTAGAGGTGTGCTTGGCCCGAGCTTATTTGCCAAGCGATCTTTATTTTCGTCGACTAAATCTTGCCACTCATAAAATGCTTCAGCCGGATTATCCTGCGCTCCCCTTCCCCCGGTATGCAGATCCCACAACCGCCGCCTCAAATCCCGTGTCACACTCACCCACTCATGCGCAACATTCATCTCCGTATCAACCTGCATGCTGCGCGTATTGATATTGGCCGAGCCCAGCGTGGTGAACACGTCATTCACGATCATCAACTTGGAATGGATATAAACCGGCATCCAGTCCTGCCACTCCGTGGTATCAGGCGCGACCAGTGAACAGATATGCACCTTGAGCCCGGGAATGGTTTCGGGACGCACGGTGTCCTTTTCGATGTCGTCAATTTGCTGATCGAGCTTGATCTTTCCACCCCGATCGCGTGGGTCCGTTGGTGGTGGCACGGTGTCAGTGGCTTTCCTGATCCTTTTCAGTTTGGTCACCTCCGGCATGGTGTCAGCGCGCCCAAGGCTCTCGACCATGCGCTGGGTATTGGCGATACCAGGACCGATACCATCGGTGGCGGCATTGGTAATCACGAACAGATGCAGCGGGCCATGCTTGCCCGGATCGCGTCCGGCCGCCGTCTGTTTGGCCGCGATCTCCTTGATCTTGTCGGCCATGGGCGGCCAGCGGAAATACTGGTTCTCGATATAGATGAACTGGGTCGCGTTGTTCACCGCCTGCATGTACATACGCTCGATATCACGGATACCCGCCTGGGCCTGGGTCCGCAGCAACTGCGCCAGTTGCGGGGTGCCCTCCCGGGTCCGCAGCCGGCTGGCCAGTTCCTGGGACGATCTCAGGCCCAGCAGTTCTTCACCGGTCTCCATGAACCAGGAGTGCGCGAAGTTGTGGTGCAGATGCTCCAGGATCGGCCCGGTCAACCGGCTGGAGATGTCCTGGCGTGGCTTGTCGCCGCGTGGGCCGCGGTTGGGGGCCAGCTTGTCCCTCTCCGTGCGGTTGCGTGCCGAGTGGCGGTCCGTGTCCCAGTACTCGTCGAGCATGTTGTGGCCCATGACGAAACCGACGGCGACTTCAGGCTGCTCGTAATCCACCAACACCGTTTTCTGGTGGTGGGTGACGGTGGCCGCCATGATGCTCTTGGTTTCCAGGCTGAGCTCACGGTCCAGCGCGTTCCGGTCGACATCGTTGAAGATCCGGTTGCGCTCCGCCGCAGTGAAGCCGCGGCTGACGAACAACGGAATACCGTCCTTGGCCTTCGCAGGTGCCGCCTGGTCACGAACGGAGCACTCGGCAAACCATGCCCGGTCATAGGCGTATTGCTCGTCGGTCGAGCTTTGGAGGACGCGGTCACCAAGGCGTAGATTGCCCTTGCCCGGCAAGTTTGCCTCACCGCCCAGGCCCGCCGTGTTGAAGGGCATCTCCCAGCCGAGGATGCGTACCCGTACACCTTCCCTGGCCTTGCGTTTCAGCAGTTCACCGATGCTGAGAGCCTGGCCATCACGGATGAAATACATCGAGGGCTGGAAGCCCCAGCAACTGATGTCGATGCTTTTTTGAGCGCCGGCAATGGCTTCGTGTACTGCCCGAAAGGCCTCCTCGCCATTGACCAGCGGATGGAACGTTGCCTTCGCCGGATGGTATTCGGTGTGCTGCACGAACCAAGGCGACGTGCACCTGGCCTTGCTGGTGTGTTTGAGGCAGATGGGGACAACGATGTCTTCCTGGGTCATCACGCTTCTCCTTGAGTGTCGGGGGTTCCGCTCAGCAACTCCGAATAAACCGCGCGCTGCTCGGTGTGACTCGCCGGCGGGATGAGGTCACTCGCGGTCCTGGACCTGTGGTTCTGCAAGCCGTCGTTGGCCAGTTCGGCCTGCTGCGGATTGCTGTAGTCTCCGGGCACTGGCAACTGGTAGCTGACGCCGTTCAGCATCTGCAGGCGGTAGGAATGGGTAACCACCTCGTGGTCTATGCGGACTTGCCCTTGCTCGTTCAGCACGCCCTCCCCGAGCAATGCCGAACCGGCGAACAGTTGATAAGGCATACCCGCCCAGCCCATGCCCGACGCGTTCGGGGCTTGATCGATGGTGAACAGCAGCGGTTGCTTGAACTGGCTCAACGGATACTCCGGATGCGCCGCGCTCATGCTCGCCGCCCCGGTGAATGCCACATGCGCCGCCTTGACGTTGTAATCGCCCTCGGTCCCCGCCTCGATGCGACAGGGATCAAGCGTCAGGTAACTCCCCCCGGCATTCAGCGTGATCTTCTTCTTCGCAACGATGCGGATCTCATCCTCGGTACTGGTGATCTCCAGCCCCTGCCGCGCCATGATCCCCAGCGTGTCGTTCTGCGCCTGGATCTGCACCGGGCCCTGGTTGGCCACCAGCTTGATACCCAGCTTGCGCACGAACAGGCTGAGTCCCTGGCCGACACCGATGAACAGGCGCTTGACCACGCTCATGTCGGCATGGCCGCCCGCGTTGAGCATCAGGTTGTCTTGTGCCGCCAGTTGCAGGTGCCTGCCGCTGGTCACGGCCACGCCTTGCGGGGCGCTCAGCAGCAGGACCGCGGTTTTGAGTTGATCGAGATCGTTCCTGAGCAGGTCCAATTGCGCCTGTACATCAGCCGGGTCCACGCGGCAGGCCTGCGCGTCGGCCGAGAGGCTTTCCATTTCCTGACCCGCCTGTTGCAGGCGGTCCACGGCCTGCGCCATGTCCAGTACCTGACCCTGGGCGCCGGGTTGTGCATCGGCACTGATGAACAGCCCCTTTCCTGCCCTGAGCGCACCCCAGTGGTCACTGCGCAGCTCGAAACCTTCCCCGCGCTGCTTGCGCTGCCTGTCCACCAGATGCCCAAGATTCAGCTGGCTCTTGCCGGCAAAATCGGTACTGAGCTTGACGTGCTCCTTGCCCTTCTTGTCCTCCATCCGCAGCTTGTTGTTGCGCGGCGTCCTCAGCACGTTGCGCGTGTAGTTGTCGCGGTCGACGTGGTCCAGGTGCTCGCTGTCGTGCAGGGCGTGGGAAATGTAAGGGCGGTCCGGATCCCCCTGCTCGAAGGCGATCGCCACTTCGGTACCGGCGATCAGCGGGAAATGCAGGCCGTAGCGATGCCCCGCGTAGGACCGCGCCAGGCGCAGCGGCAGGCTTTCCAGTCCGCGCTCGCG
>JAIRVG010000021.1 GCA_031253995.1 Paucimonas sp.
GCCAGCGCCAGCACGTTGTTCTTGAACTCGTTCGGCGAGAAGTCCTGCACCAGGGAAATCAGGCCGGTCTGGTGGTCGACCAGCAGGACTACGGCGTCGTCTTTGTTCAGGCGGTTGTAGGTGGCGTTGGTCATGGTGGAAATCCTTTTGTTCGAGAGAGTGTTGGGTTGTTGTCGCTAAGTGAGGCCAGATTACTTAGCTCTCGAAAAAGGATAAATCGGCTGAAAACGGTATGACTGTCATGCACAGGTAGACAATTCGATCACGCACCCTGTGTGCGGGTTTAGGGAAATGCTTCGTTCCTGACCCTCCGCCTTTTGCAACGTACCTTGACCTTCCCTCCATCGGGAGGGACCAGCCAAAAAGGACTTTGCGATGACCGACAACACCCAGGAACCCATGAACCTCAATTCCGCCGCCGTGGTGGAAAGCTCCCTGCTGGCCTTCGGCGCCGGCATGTCTGCGCAGAACCGCCAGGACGCGAAGAACAGCTACCTGTTCGCCACCCTGGTCGCCAACAAGCGCCACGACCAGCTCATCCTCAGCGAAGCCTGGTTCGATTCTTTCCTCGACGCCATGAGCGATTGCGGCTGGACCGTGGCCCGCCGCACCCACGAGAAGGAAAGCAGTACCGGGCAGTCGCTCAAGCTCGCCAATGTCGCGGTCAAGGCCGTGCAGGCGGCGGCGAGCAGCGTGCTCCAGGGCGGTCCCCTGGTCCAGGCCCTGGGCCTGCTCGCGGAGAAGGCCATCGAAGGCCTGGGCAAGGACGACCAGGCCCTGACCCTGTTCAAGCGCAACCTGTACAAGCAGTCCAATGTCACGGTCGGTGTGGCCTCGTGCATCGAGACCAAGGACGGCGAAGTGATCATGGCCCTCGGTTCGATCCAGCGCACCGTTCGTAACGAAGACATCGACGTGCTGATCTTCGACTGGGACAGCAATACCTCGGCGACCTACCGCGGCACGGCAGCCCTGTCGTTCAACAGCCAGGTCTATGCGCGCACCCGCGACATCATCGAACAGCGCCTGGGCGATCGCGCGGTCTCGCGGATCATGGACTACGAAATCTGAGCGAACGACCAGCCCCTGGGGATTTTCTGGAGTGAACGGACATGGATGTCGATGGCTATACGATGTGGATCACCGGGGGCAGTCTGGTGCTGGTCGCGCCGCAGGTCAGCGAGCCGGAGTGCCGCCATGCGCTGGCGGCCCTGCACCACGCGCAGTCATTGGCCGACGGGCTGATGGCTTCGCGTTTCGAGCAGTACCGGCGCTGGTACCGCGCCTACCGCTGCGCCCTCGGGCGACGCGGCTGGCGGGTCAGCCACAGCTGCCAGAGCGTGGAGACCGCAGGCAGCCGAACCCTGCTGGCGCCCACCCAGCCACTGCTGCTGTGGCTGGGCAGCCAGCATGCCGACCTGGGCGATGTGCTGGAACTGGGCATCGACGCCCTGGCCATGAATCCACAGGGACTCGAACAACTGGCACGCAGTGCCCTGCACGAATGCCGCGGGACCACGCGCATGGTGCTGGAACTGGGCGTATTGCGCCCCGGTGCGCGGCTCAGCCTGTGCAGCATCGCCCTGGAGACCTGCGCCAGGCCCGCCGCCGACTGGCTGGTGGCGCCGCTGGCAGGGCAGACCCTGCGCGGCGACCTGTATTTCCAGGGCCTGATGGCCGAGCCGGCGCCGGAGCTGCTGGACGCCGGGCGCGACGCCTTCATCCGTCTGCCGCGCGCCGGCCACACCCTTCATTGAGGTAAACCGTCATGACAGAACAACTGCGGGCATCGGTGGTGGGCAACGCCCTGATGTCCTTCTTTCCCGAGGTCGATGCGCAGATGCGCGAGCAGGCGCAGACCGCCATGCTCTTCGCCCAGCGCGCGACCCGCGACGTGGTGGCCAGCGGTCAGGTCCGCGATGGCTACGACTACTACCTGCAACAGCTGAAGTTTCTCGGCTGGGATGCCACCTCTCCACGGGAACCCTTCGCTCCGGACCGGGAGCGGCGCAAGGTGCTGGACGAGATGCTGGCGCGCATCGGCGCCAGCGCCGATGAAGCCTTCAGTGATGTGACACGCTGGTCGCTGGACGCTTTGGAACTGAACCAGCCGGCGCTGTTTCGCTTCGAACGATGCTCGCTGCAACAAGCGTCGTTCCAGCTGCTGCCGTGCCGGGTCAACCGGCCCGGCTACCTGGACATGGTGCTCTATCACGAAACCCTCGAACGGGAGGAACGCCTGACCGGTTTCCTCTACCGCGAACGGGTGGTGACCGGTGCGCGGGCGCAGCTGGTGCGCTTCAATGCCCGGCTGTTCGAGCAGCAGTTCGGCGAGCGTGTGCGCCAGCGCCTGTACCAGGCGCTGCTGGAGGAAGTGTGCGAGGTCTGATCAGGACACCAGGTAACCCTTGATCCCGGTGAAGATGATCTGCGCGGCCAGGGCACAGACGAACAGGCCCATCAACCGGCTGACGATCTGCAGCCCCTGGTCGCCGAGGATCCGTTCGATACGGTTCGACAGGTAGAGCACCAGGCCGACGGTGACGCTGGCCAGGGCGATACTGACGATGGCCAGCAGCTTGTCGTCCCAGTGCGGCTGGCTGACGCCCATCACCAGCAGGGCACCGATGGTCCCCGGGCCGACGGTCAGGGGGATGGTCAGCGGGACGATGGTCACGTCCTGCTGCACGTTGTCGGTCTGCACCGCCGACTTGCCCTGGGCCATGCCCAGCGCCGAGATGAACAGCACGCTGCCGGCGCCGATACGGAAGGCATCCGCGGTGATGCCGAACACGCCGAAGATCACCCGCCCGAACAGGTACAGCAGCACGCTGGCCACCAGCACGCCCATCGCCACCTTCCAGGCCAGGTGCTTGCGCTCCTTGCTGGAGTAGCCGCGGGTCAGGCTGATGAAGCACGACAGGACGAAGAACGGGCTGTAGAGCACGAGCATCTTCAGGTAAACGCTGAACAACTCATGGAGCATGGTCTGGGCTCGCGAAAGAGAGAGGCGGCGATTGTATCAGCGCGGCAGCGGCGCATCGGCGGGCGGGCGAGACTGTTCGCGGCGTGCCACCCACTGCTCCACCAGCTCGCGCAGTTGCGACAGCTCCACCGGCTTGGACATGTGCCCGTCCATGCCGGCGATGCGCGCGCGCTCCTTGTGCTCGGCGAGGATATGCGCGGTCAGCGCCACCACCGGCGTACGCGGACGGCCCATGGCGGTCTCCCAGGCACGCAGTTGCTGGGTCGCGGAGAAACCGTCGAGGATCGGCATCTCGCAGTCCATCAGCACCAGGTCGTACTGCTTGGCCTTCATCGCCTTGAGCGCTTCCTCGCCGTTGCTGGCGGTGTCCGGCTCGATGCTGAGCTTGCCGAGCATGCCGCGGATGACCTTGGTGGAGATGCTGTTGTCCTCGGCGACGAGGATGCGGAAGTCCGCCGGCAGGTCGATCGGCACCGGCCGGGGCGGTGGCGCCAGGCTCGGCGGCGGGGCCTTGCTGCGCTGGGCCAGTTCTTCGGCGAGGGTGGTCTTCAGCGTATAGCCCGCCACCGGCTTGGCGAGGATGCGCTTGACCCCGGCATTGCGCGCGATGATCTTGCTCGGCGCGTTGCTGATGCCGGTGAGCATCACCAGCAGGATGTCGTGGTTGAGGCTCGGGTCTTCCTTGATCTTGGCCGCCAGTTGCATGCCGGTCATGCCCGGCATGTTCTGGTCGAGCAACACCGCGTCGAAGTAGTCGCGAAGGTGCGCCTTGGTCCGCAGCAGGGCCAGCGCTTCCTTGCCCGACGGCACGGCGCTGACGTTCATGCCCCAGGCGCCGCACTGTTGTACCAGGACCTTGCGGCAGGTGTCGTTGTCGTCCACCACCAGCACCCGGGCGCCGCGCAGCGAGGCGTCGAGGTCGGTGGCCGGCTGTTCCAGGCGTTGGGCGTCCAGGGGCAGGGTCAGCCACAGGGTGTTGCCCTGGCTGTGGCTGGTCTTGATGCCGAATTCGCCCTGCATCAGGTTGATCAGCTGCTTGGCGATGACCAGGCCCAGGTGCCCGCCCAGCTTGTTGCTGGAAAGGAAGTGCTTGCTGTGCAGCTCGGCCTGCAGCAGGGCGTCGCGCTCGCCGGCCTGCATGGCTTCGCCGCTGTCCTGCACGGCGATGCGCAGGCGCGGGCTGTCGCCGCGCTGGTCGAGGGCCACCACCAGCAGGATCTCGCCGTGGTCGGTCTTCTTCAGGGCATTGTCGAGCAGGCTGAGCATGGCCTGGCGCAGGCGGGTCGGGTCGCCGCTGATCACCCGCGGTACCTGCGGCTGGGTGAAGCTGATCAGCTCGATGTTCTGCTGTTCGGCCTTGGCCCGGAAGATCCCCAGGCAATCCTCGATCAGGGCGTTGAGGTCGAACTGCACATCGTCCAGCTCGATCTGTCCGGACTCCAGCTTGGAGATGTCGAGGATCTCGTTGATCAGGGTCAGCAGCTCGTTGCCGGCGCTGTGGATGGTCTGCACGTAGTCGCGCTGCTTGACCGACAGCGGCGTGCCGAGGAGCAGCTCGGTCATGCCCAGCACGCCGTTCATCGGGGTGCGGATCTCGTGGCTGATCTTGGCCAGGAACTCGGCCTTGGCGTTGATCTCGGCGTTGCTCGCCGCCTGTTCGCGGCTGGCGCTGAAGCGCGCCTCGCTGATGCTGCGCAGGCGTTCGCTGACCGCCAGGTTGAGCAGCAGGCCGCAGAACACGGTGAGCCCGAGGAGGATGAACAGCAGCCACAGGGTCGGCGTGCGGGTCAGGCCGAGCAGGGCCGGCAGCACCACCAGGCAGCCGAGGTTGAAGATCAGCATCCCCAGGGCGAACAGCCGCGCCGGGGCGAAACCCTTGTACCAGTGCCAGGTGGAAACGCCGAGCATGCTCAGGCAGCCGAGGGCGACCAGGGCGTAGGTCATCAGGTTCAGCGGCAGGGTATCGACGAACAGCAGCAGAAGGCCGCAGAACATCACCAGGATCATCTGCCCGTGGATCAGGCGGTTGACCCGCGAGGGGCCGAGCGGCGCGAAGAAGCGCTGGGTGAAGGCCAGCCCGCACAGGGTGGCGAGCATCACCGTGAGATACGCGGCCGGGGTCTGTGCGGTGTGCCAGAGGTTCCACGGACCGCTGAGATTGAGCAGGATCAGCGCACTGAGCAGCATCAGCACGTGGTAGCCGGCCAGCCACAGGCTGCTGGCCGAGCGGGAATAGGCGAAGCGGGTGAGGTTGTGCAGGACCAGCATGCCCAGGCAGCCGAACAGCAGGCCGAAGAGCAGCGGACGACGCTGGTCGGCGGCGGCGGCGACCGCCGGCAGCAGGCTGATGCCGGGACGCAACTGGTGTTCGGACACCAGCCGCAGGTAGACGTCCAGCGCCGCGGAACTGGCGGGCAGGGACAGCAGTTGTTCGCTGTTGCTCAGGGTCAGCAGGCCGCTGTCACCACGACGACCGTTATGGAACTGCTGCAGCAGGTTGTTGCCGTCGAGGACGTAGAGGTCCAGGCGCGACAGGTCGGGGGCGAAGACGCGAATCACCTGCTCTTGCTGGCCGGGCGGCAAGCGATAGTGCAACCACAGTGCCTGGTTGGGCGCGGCGGCGTTGAGCTGGCTGAGTTCGATGGGGCTGAACTGGTTGCGGTAGCGTTCGGAGCGGATGTCGCCAAGTTGCAGGTTGGCCTGGTTGTCGAGCAGAACCGCCCAACCGCTGCCGGAATCGGCGAATGCCGGGGGCAGGCAGAGCAGGGTCAGCAGGCTGACGATGGTTCCAATGGCAATCCTGAGCCAACTCACGACCATATCCCTTCCTAGCTTGATGCCGGTGCACCACTATGCGCGGCGCGCCGAGTCGAAGGCAAGGCCCCGGCGGGGCCCTGTCGACTGGCCGGAGGCCGCGCCGTGCGGGCGCTGCGCCTCCAGGACCTGCGATTTACTCCTGATGCTCGCCACGTTCGCGGGCAATGGCACGATAGCCGATGTCCTTGCGGTAGAAAGCGCCTTCCCAGTCGAGTTCCGCAGCCAGGCGATAAGCCTGTTGCTGTGCAGCTTCGACGGTGTCGCCCAAGGCCGTGGCGCAGAGCACGCGACCACCGCTGGTGACGACCTGGCCGTCCTTCAGCGCGGTACCGGCGTGGAACACCTTGCCCTGCAGCGCGGCAGCGGCTTGCAGGCCCTTGATCGGTGCGCCCTTGGCGTAGTCGCCAGGGTAGCCGCCGGCGGCCAGCACCACGCCCAGGCTCGGACGCGGATCCCAGACCGCTTCGACCTTGTCCAGGGCCTTGGCCAGCGCGGCCTCGACCAGCAGTACCAGGCTCGACTCCAGGCGCAGCATGATCGGCTGGGTTTCCGGGTCGCCGAAGCGGCAGTTGAACTCGATGACCTTGGGGTTGCCCGCCTTGTCGATCATCAGGCCAGCGTAGAGGAAGCCGGTGTAGACGTTGCCTTCGGCAGCCATGCCGCGCACGGTCGGGTAGATCACCTGGTCCATGACGCGCTGGTGCACGTCGGCGGTGACCACCGGGGCCGGGGAGTAGGCGCCCATGCCACCGGTGTTCGGGCCGGTGTCGGCGTCGCCGACGCGCTTGTGGTCCTGGCTGGTGGCCATTGGCAGCACGTTGGCGCCGTCGACCATGACGATGAAGCTGGCTTCCTCGCCGTCGAGGAACTCTTCGATAACCACGCGGGAACCGGCGTCGCCGAAGGCGTTGCCAGCGAGCATGTCACGCACGGCGTCCTCGGCTTCGGCCAGGGTCATGGCGACGATCACCCCCTTGCCTGCGGCCAGGCCGTCGGCCTTGATCACGATCGGCGCGCCTTTTTCCTGCAGGTAGGCCAGGGCCGGCTCGATCTCGGTGAAGTTCTGGTAGTCGGCGGTAGGGATCTTGTGGCGGGCCAGGAAGTCCTTGGTGAAGGCCTTGGAGCCTTCCAGCTGGGCAGCGCCGGCGGTCGGACCGAAGCAGTCCAGGCCGCGCTTGCGGAACAGGTCGACGACACCGGCGACCAGCGGTGCTTCCGGGCCGACGATGGTCAGGCCGACGTTCTTCTCGGCGAAGTCGGCCAGTTGCTCCAGGGCCAGTACGTCGATGGCGACGTTCTCGCACTTGGCTTCGGTGGCGGTACCGGCGTTGCCCGGGGCGACGAAGACTTTCTCGATACGCGGGTCCTGGGCGACTTTCCAGGCCAGGGCGTGCTCACGGCCGCCGCTGCCGATGATCAAAACGTTCATTGGGACAGACTCCTTCGGAGAAGCTGCAAGCTGCAAGTTTCAAGAAAAAGCGGACCTCGCTGTTTGCTCGTTTGCTTGCAACTCTGAAATTTAAAGGGCCACAGCAGCAGGAAAGGTGCACGCGCCGTGCTCTTTCCTGCTGCTTGCAGCTTGAAGCTTGTAACTGCTCTTAGTGGCGGAAGTGGCGCATGCCGGTGAAGACCATTGCGATACCTGCCTCATCGGCGGCGGCAATGACTTCGGCGTCGCGCATCGAGCCACCTGGCTGGATGACGGCGGTGATGCCCACTTTCGCAGCGTTGTCGATGCCGTCACGGAACGGGAAGAACGCGTCCGAGGCCATGACCGCACCCTGTACCTGCAGGCCAGCATGCTCGGCCTTGATTGCAGCGATGCGTGCGGAGTTGACGCGGCTCATCTGGCCGGCGCCGACGCCGATGGTCTGGCGGTTCTTGGCGTAGACGATGGCGTTGGACTTGACGAACTTGGCCACTTTCCAGGCGAAGATCAGGTCGTGGATTTCCTGCTCGCTCGGGGCGCGCTGGGTAACCACCTTGAGGTCGCCCTCGGTGATCATGCCGATGTCGCGGCTCTGTACCAGCAGGCCGCCGGTGACGCGCTTGTAGTCCCAGGCAGCGGCACGCTCGGCCGACCATTCGCCGCAGGCCAGCAGGCGCACGTTGGCCTTGGCCGCGACCACGGCACGGGCTTCCTCGCTGACGCTCGGGGCGATGATCACTTCGACGAACTGGCGCTCGACGATGGCGCGGGCGGTCTCGCCGTCCAGCTCGCGGTTGAAGGCGATGATGCCGCCGAAGGCCGACTCGGTGTCGGTGGCGTAGGCCAGTTCGTAGGCCTGGCGGATGCCGCCTTCAGGGCTGACCGCGACGCCGCACGGGTTGGCGTGCTTGACGATGACGCAGGCCGGCTTGACGAAGCTCTTCACGCATTCCAGCGCGGCGTCGGTGTCGGCCACGTTGTTGTACGACAGTTCCTTGCCTTGCAGCTGCACCGAGGTGGCGATGCCGACTTCGGAAGGCTTGGCCTCGACATAGAACGCCGCGCTCTGGTGCGGGTTCTCGCCGTAGCGCATTTCCTGGGCCTTGATGAACTGGCTGTTGAAGGTGCGCGGGAATTCGCTGCGGCCTTCGGTGGACAGGGTCTCGGCGGCCTGGTTCACGGTGCCCATGTAGTTGGCGATCATGCCGTCGTAGGCAGCGGTGTGCTCGAACGCCTTGAGCATCAGGTCGAAGCGCTGGGCGTAGGTCAGGCCACCGGCCTTGAGGTTTTCGAGGACGCTGGCGTAGTCGCTGGCGTTGACCACGATGGCCACGTCCTTGTGGTTCTTGGCCGCGGAACGGACCATGGTCGGGCCGCCGATGTCGATGTTCTCGATGGCGGTCGGCAGGTCGCAGCCCGGCTTGGAGATGGTGGCTTCGAACGGGTACAGGTTGACGGCGACCAGGTCGATCGGCTTGATCCCGTGCTCCTGCATGATGGCGTCGTCGGTGCCGCGACGGCCGAGGATGCCGCCGTGGATTTTCGGATGCAGGGTCTTGACCCGGCCGTCCATCATTTCCGCGAAGCCGGTGTAGTCGGCGACTTCGACCGCGGCGACGCCGTTGTCCTGGAGCAGCTTGAAGGTGCCGCCGGTAGACAGGATCTCGACGCCGAGCGCTTCGAGCTCACGGGCGAATTCGAGGATCCCGGTCTTGTCGGAAACGCTGATCAAGGCACGGCGGATCGGCAGGCGGGTAGTCTGGTCGGTCATTTCAGATTCCATAACGCGGTGGAGTCAGCAAAAAAGGCGACCTCGCGGAGAGTCGCCTTTTCTGGTTGGGATTCGTGCTTACAACAGGTCGTACTGCTTGAGTTTCTTGCGCAAGGTGCCCCGGTTCAGCCCCAGCAGCTCGCTGGCCTTGGTCTGGTTGCCCTTGACGTAGTTCATCACGCTTTCGAGCAAGGGGGCCTCGACTTCCGAGAGCACCAGGTTGTACACGTCCGTGACAGCAGCGCCTTCGAGGTGGGCGAAATAGTTGTGCAGCGCCTTCTCCACGCTTCCGCGAAGGGTCTGGCCCTCTTCGCTGGGGGTATTGAGGTGCTGTTTCAGGTTGACGTTGTCGCTCACGGGCGTTGTTCCACTCACTAAAGTCTCGGTCATCATCGTCATGCGGCCACCCCTTGTCCGTCCTCTGTCTCAAGGCTCTGTTGCCGTTCGCTGAAGAACAGGCGAACGTCGGCGCATTGCGCGTGTGTGTCTTCCAAACGATTGAACCGGGCGCGAAATTCCCTGGCGCCCGGCAACGTTGCCAGGTACCAGCCAACGTGCTTGCGGGCTATCCGCACGCCCATCACATCGCCGTAGAAGGCATGCAACGCTGCCAGGTGTTCCAGCAGAATCCCTTCCACTTCGCCCAGTTGCGGCGCCGGCAGCGTCTCGCCGGTGCGCAGGTAATGCTCGATCTCGCGAAAGATCCACGGCCGGCCCTGGGCGGCACGACCGATCAGCAGGCCATCGACGCCGGTGCTGTCGAGCACCTCGCGGGCCTTGTGTGGCGAGGTGATGTCGCCGTTGGCGAATACCGGGATCGACACCGCCTGCTTGATTGCCGCGATGGTGTCGTACTCGGCCTCGCCGGTGTACAGGTCGGCGCGGGTCCGGCCATGCACGGCCAGCGCCTGGATCCCGGCCTGCTCGGCGATCTTCGCCACGGTCAGGCCGTTCTTGTTGTCGCGGTCCCAGCCGGTGCGGATCTTCAGGGTCACCGGCACCTCCACCGCGGCGACCACCGCATGGAGGATTTCACTGACCAGCGCTTCATCTTTCAATAAAGCAGAGCCTGCAGCCTTGTTGCAGACTTTTTTTGCCGGACAGCCCATGTTGATATCGATGATCTGCGCACCCAGCTCGACGTTGGCGCGAGCCGCCGCGGCAAGCATCTGCGCGTCGCCACCGGCGATCTGCACCGAGCGCGGCTCGGGATCGCCTTCGTGGATCATGCGCAGGCGCGACTTGCGGCTGTTCCACAGGCTCATGTCGCTGCTGACCATTTCCGATACCACCAGGCCCGCGCCCATCCGTCGGCAAAGCTGGCGGAAAGGCTGGTCCGTGACCCCGGCCATGGGGGCAAGGATCAGGTTGTTCTGCAGTTCGTATGGGCCGATGCGTACCGCCGACATAGGAGTTCCCTGTTGTGGGGCCGGATCATTAGAGTTCGAAAAAGGGTGGGCATGATACCCGCTCTCGATGACCGGATAAAGATGAATCTGGATAAAATCTGAACAGTTGGGTCGCCTGGGCGACCAGCTACAAGCCTCAAGCTTCAAGCTGCAAGAAAGAGCAACGGCGCACGGGAGCTGCTTTTTCTTGTGGCTTGAAGCTTGCAGCTTGTCGCTGCTGTCATTCGGGAGAGCGGAAGCTCAGGCTGTAGTTCACCGCTTTCGGGCCCGGATCGAGGATGTCCAGGGCGATGTGGATCGGGGTCTGGCTGGGCATCTCGGCCTTGCCCGCCAGTTCGCCGCTGAGGTACTCGGCGGGCTTGAAGCGACGGCTGGCGATGAGCTGGCCGTTGAGGTCGGCGAAGCGCAGTTCCAGCAGCGGGAACGGCTGCGAGAACGGCGCACGGTTGTAGATGATCGCGTCCACCACCAGCGCGCCCTTGAAGTCGGGATGGCTGCGCACCACCAGGTTGCTGCTCTTGATCCGGGCGATGTCGACCTTGGACGGCACTTCGCAGCCGAGGGTCGGGCAGAGCTCCTGGAACCACGGACGGTATTGGTCCTGGCGGGCCAGCTCGTCGAAGTGATACCAGATGTACTGGCCGGCCAGGGCGGCGGCGGCGAGGACGATCAGCAACAGCCAGAGCAGGCGCTTGCCGGCGTTGCTGCGCGGCTTCTGCCAGTCCAGTTGCAGCGGGTCGTCCACCAGGTCCACCAGGGTGTCCTTGCGCGACGGGCGGGGGGCATCGGGAATGGCACCCAGTTCCGGGTCGCGGCGCTGGTCGGTGTCGAGGTCGTCCTGGTCGTCGTCATCCCGGGCCGACAGGCGGGGGGCGCCGTCGGTCGGTTCGTCGTGGTCGTCGGCCTTCAGCGCCTCGGCGCGGGACGACACCACAGGTTCGTCCTCGGGCTCCGGCAGGTCCAGTGACAGCGACGGTTCGGTGCGTTCATCCGGCAGCGGGGTGTCGAGCAGGTCCGGCTCGGTCTTTTCCAGCTGCAGCGGCGGTTCGTCGACCACCTCCGGCTCGTCCGCCTCGCGCTCGGTGCTGGCGGCACCGAACAGGCCGTCTTCGATCAGTTCGTCGGCGTGCGGGTCGTCGCGCTTGGCGCTGAGGCTGTCTTCGCGTCGCGGGGCGGCGTGGTAGTCGACGGTGGGCTGGATTTCCCGCTGTTCCAGGCGTGCCAGCTCGCGGTCGAGGTCGAGCTGGTCGAGGTCCAGCTCATCCAGGTCGACTTCCTTCCAGTGCTTCGGCGCGTCGGGCTCGGCGTCCGCTGCGACCGGCTCGGGCTCGGGTTCGGCCACGGGTGGCGGGGTCAGCGCTTCCGGCAGGGGCGCGGGTTCCAGCGCCGGCTGCAAGGTGGCGTTCTGCTCCAGCAACTGGCGGGCGGCGTTGAACACCTGCAGGCAGTTGCCGCAGCGGACGACACCGCGGGCCACGCTCAACTGATTGTGGCTGACGCGAAAGCTGGTCTGGCAATGCGGGCACTGGGTGACGAAACTGTCGGTCATGCGGCGATCCGGGGGGGGGTGAACTTAAAACAGTCTAGTAGGAGCTGGCTTGTCGGTATGCCGAACCACTGCGAAGGACCGCAAGGCGGTCCCCAGGCAAACTAACGACGACGCCCACTGATCCGCACCCAGCCATCGCGCACGACGATCGGGTCCAGGTCGAAGTCCGCCGCATACGCCGCGGCCACTTCCTCGCCCTGCTCGGCGAGAATCCCGGACAGCGCCAGCAAACCGCCCGGACGCACCAGGCCACTGAGTTGCGGAGCCAGGGAGACCAGCGGGCCGGCGAGGATGTTGGCCACCAGCACGTCGGCCTGCATGGCAGGCATCTGCTCGGGCAGGTACAGGTCGAAGTCCGCTTCGGCGATGCCATTGCGCCCGGCGTTGTCGCGGGAAGCTTCCAGCGCCTGCACGTCGATGTCGGTGCCGGTAGCGCGGCGCGCGCCCAGCAGCAGCGCGGCGATGGCGAGGATGCCCGAGCCGCAGCCGAAATCGAGGAGGTTGACGCCGGCCAGGTCCTGGCCGTCGAGCCATTCCAGGCACAGTGCGGTGGTCGGGTGGGTGCCGGTGCCGAAGGCCAGGCCCGGGTCCAGCAGCAGGTTGACCGCCTCGGGCTCCGGCGCCGCATGCCAGCTCGGCACGATCCACAGGCGCTGGCCGAAACGCATCGGCTGGAAGTTGTCCATCCAGCTGCGTTCCCAGTCCTGGTCGGCGATGACCTCGGCGTGGTGCTCCGGCAGCTCGGCGCCGGTCAGCAGTTGCAGGTGGGCGAACACCGCCTCGGGCTCGGCATCGGCCTCGAACAGCGCCAGCAGGTGGGTGTTGGACCACAGCGGCGTGGTGTTCAGGTCCGGTTCGAAGATCGGCTGGTCCTCGGCATCCATGAAGGTCACGGAAACCGCGCCCACTTCCAGCAGGGCATCTTCATAGGTTTCAGCCTGTTCCGGAGTGATGGCCAGACGAACTTGTAACCAGGGCATGGGGGTACCTTCAGCAAGGGATTCAGCGGGGTGTCGCGAAAGCCCGCAAGTGTACGCCAGCCGGGCAGCAATGTGGATAAGCAACGCCAGCCGGCACGCTTAACTATCTATCACCCGCGCCCGCCGGCGCTCGCGCACTCTGGCCTGCCCTATTCGACAAGGAGTCGCACGATGAGCATGAAGATAGAGGATGGCGCGGCACGCCTGTCGCTGCTGCAACTGACACGCTGGGAGCTGTGGATCGGCGGGTTCTTCGACGCAAGGCCGTTCTTCGATGTGTTCGCCCGCCAGCGCGTGATGGTGCATCTGCGCACCTACTACCCCGAGGGCGAGGTGGCGCCTGCCTATGTGGACGCGCTGCTGCACGCCGTGCTGCAACGCATCATCGACGGCCGCCTGCCGTCTTTCGACGCCGATTGGCATGGCCCGCTGCGCTTGCCGGGCGACGGACTGCCCGACGAAGACGATGAAGCGGCCAGCGAGCGCCAGCAGATGCTCATGCAGGTCATCGAAGGCGTGGTTTCCGGGCTGATCGAGGACTACTGCGCATCCTTGCGGCGGCAGTGGGCGGAGCGCCCGGCGGGGCTCGACGGCAACAGTCCGGTTGGCGAGCGCTTCCTCGATCGCATGGAGGCGCACTGCACGGCGCTCAAGGAGCTGTTCTGCGTGGAAACGCTGAAACGCTTCGACGGCGAGTCATTGAGGCTCTATATCGTTGGCATGGAGGAGCGCTGGCAGCAGTCCTTCGATGACGGGGGCGGGCTGCCGGATCATGATCGCCAGCAGATCGACAGCCTGATCCGCAGCGCCCTGGGAGACTGGTTCGTCGGCTTGGGGCGGGATGACCTCGACACCCTGAGGGCCTTCCAGCGCCGTCATGCGTTGCTGCGCGAGCAGCTCAGGCTGCTGATGGCGGATGTGCAGACCCTGCCGGCCTACGCGCGTGTCGCAATCATCGAGCATGCTCGGCGCACCTGGGGCCTTGAGGTCGAGCCCGATCACCTGCGGGCGCAGACCTTCCTGAACGCGTATTTCCCGGTGACCCGCATTACCCGCCTGGCCGAACTGGTGGCCGAAGGGCCGTTCGCACCCGACCCGGAAAAGAGCCGCAGCCTGCTGCATGATCCCGCCGCGCCGATCCAGACCTTGCCGGACGATTTTCTTGAAAAAGTGCTGGGCGAGGTGGACCCGCGCGCGACCTACCAGCAACAGCTGACCGAACGCTATGCAAGGCCGGACGTGTTCGAGGCGCTGCTCGACCTCAACGACCTGAGCCTGCAGCAAAGCGCCTACATCGCCCGTTGCAAGGGCCACCTGAGCAGCGAAGGGCATGCACGGGTCATGGGGGTTCGCGAGAGCAACGGGGTCCGGCGCGACGAGCCCGGCGACAAGGTCACCGGCGTTTCGCAGTTCCCCGACGCACCGCTGGCGCAACTGATGCTGTTCTACAACGAAGACGAACAGCGCCGCCTGTCCGGGCTGATCCTCTATGCCCCAGGCAAGCCCGATGGCCAGGAATGGATCGAGCTGCCTTCGTTGCGTGCGCTGGCCGTGGAGCTGGGCCGCTGGCTGGGAGACGAGGCGGGCAGCCGCTACCTGCTGGACAGGATCAATGTCGAAGAGCAACGCAAGGCCGAGCAGTTCTTCAGCGGCGTGCGCGAGCGGCCGGATGCCTGGGACCTGAGCCGCGATCACCGTGCCCCGCATCACGGCTATGCCGAATGCAGCCGCTACCTGGTGGAACTGGGGCGCGACCATCACCTGGCCCAGGTCGCCTGGCAAGACGCACCCCGCTGGTTTCTTGAGCTGGCCCCGGACAAGCGTCTGGTGATCGCCGGTCTCAACGAAGAGTTGCGTCTGCTCAACGAGGCGCTGCAACAGAAGGTCGGCGGCCAGGAGACGTTCCTGGCGTTCTCACGGCGTACGGTCAAGGCCGGCATCGCCAGCTACCTGCAGGAGTGCGGGGTGACTGGTGAGGTCGATCCGGAAACCATCCTGTTCGACTTCGCGCCCGGCCTGGGTTCGTCAGCAAAGATCACCCGCACCCTGCTCGATCTGGCCATGTATGGCCATGATGACAACTGGGGCCTGGATAACCCGCGGATGCCTGTGCGCTCATCCGTCGGCCAGGACCTGAGCGGGGTGCGGGCCTCCGAACTGGCAACCTACCTGCGCAGCGCCTACATCGGTGAGCGCTACGCGAAGTCGATTCGCAGCGAATTCCTCGATGCGCGACACCCTCTCTACGCCGAGCGCCGTGCCCTGCACTTCGCCATGGCGCGCCGTACCCTCCTGCGTGACCTGCATGCCACCCATGGCAAGCAGATGATTGTCGCGGCCGAGCGTGACTGGCTGCTCGACGAGATCGAGCGTCTGGCCGAGGTCCGTCCGGCGCAGGACGAGTCGGCGGACAATATCGCCGGCAATGGCGTATTCCGCTTTACCCTCGACGGCCGCAAGAGCACTGGCCTGTATCTGTTCCGGCGCATTGCCGACGGCGTCGCCCAGGACTGGCTGTACACCCCGCAGGCACCGGACGGCCTGACCTTCCGCAAGTACCAGAGCTTCGTCGGTGCCGGGCGTGGGGCGATGCACGACTGGTTGCTGCAGCACTTGCGTTTCGTCGATCGCCCGGTCGCCTCGGCCTGGCTGATGCGCCTGGCCAGGGGCGAGGCCGGTCGCGACACCTTGCGCGAAGGCAACCGCGTCCGCGATTTCATGGGCGAGTACGACGAGCAGTTGAACAGCCATATCAGCGATATCGAGGCGGTTACCAAAAGCCGTCACGAGGTGATCGTCGAGCAGGTGACCAAGGGCTTGCTGTATGCCGCCTTTCCGCTGAGCCTGGCGTTTCCGCCATTGGGCTTCGCCCTGGACGCTGTGTTTCTCGCCATTGGCAGCGCCAAGGCCATTGGCAGCCATATCGCCAACGACGACTCGGCCGCCCTCGATCACTGGCTGGGCGTAGCCGCCGGGCTCTGGGGCATTGCCTTGCCGGGTGCCTGGGGCGCGATGGCCCATGCGTCGCGGGCCGGGTTGCGCAAGGCCAGCGAAGTCAGCCGCTGGAACCAGATCGCCGATCAGGCACGCCCGGGGGTGCGACAGGGCGAGCGCACGCTGATGACGGTGATGGACGAACAACGTGCACTTAAAACCGTTCCGGACAACCTGCGCAGCATGGAAAAGGGCGGGATCTGGCGCGGCGTCTATCGTCGCGGCGAGGTCGGCGAGCAGGACACCTACTACGTCAAGGATCGTGGTCGCCACTTCCAGGTGATGCACGACCGCGAGCAGCAGACGCTGCGCCTGGTCGATCCGCAGCACCCGCGGGCGCAGTACCGGGTGCCGATCCGGCTCGGCGCGGGCGATCGCTGGCAGTTCAACGAGCAGGTCGGTCTGCGCGGCGGGGCGCCGACTTTCTATCTTGGCCAGGTGCGCGAGGTGGCCGATGCCTTCCCGGCGCGGACCAACCCGCTGCCGGAGCGGGGGGCATTGCAGGGCGAAGGGCTGATCGGCCGCTTCCGCCAGGAGGCCAGCGACAACTACCTGTATTCGCTGAACGTGGAGTCGTGCGTGGTGGCCTGCCTGTACAACCCGGCCACACGGAGTGGGGCGGTGATTCACGTCGACCACAATATCGAGCGGCTGATCGACGAGGCGCTGGATTCGGCCATGACGGGGATTCGCGAGGCGGGTGACGAACAGCGGATCGGCGCGGTACTGGTGGGTGGCGACTGGCTGTCGACGGGCGCCGACATCGGTGGACCGCTGCGCGCGGCGCTGGCCCGGCGCGGCATCCATGCCACCTGGGATCACTGGTCGTACTCGTCGTGCCTGGGCAATATCTACGGCGTGCGCCTGGACCTCGAAGACGGTGCGACCAGCGTCTTCACCACCACCCGTTCCAGCGTGCAACGGCTGCTCGACCCGGTTCTGCTCGACGCCTACCGTGGCGGTGCCAGCGAAATGGCCGGGCGTGCGCGGCGGTTCATGGAGCGCTTCCGTCATGAGCCGTTGGTGCAGCGACGTGGGGGAGGGGTGTTCACCCTTGGGGGCCGACCGGCGAGCGCTGCGCAGATCGAGGCGCAGGCATTCCGCCTGGCCACGTTGGAGGCGTGAACACGGAACTAAAAAAAGCCCCGAACCTGGGTTCGGGGCTTTCGCATTCACCATGGGGCGAAACCGGCGGGATTACTCCGAGGCCAGCTTGTGCTCCAGATAGTGAATGTTTACGCCGCCCTTGCAGAAGGCTTCGTCACGGACCAGCTCGCGGTGCAGCGGGATGTTGGTCTTGATCCCGTCGACGACGATTTCGTCCAGCGCGTTACGCATACGGGCCATGGCCTCGTCGCGGTCCTTGCCGTAGGTGATCAGCTTGCCGATCAGCGAATCGTAGTTCGGCGGAACGCTGTAGCCGCTGTACAGGTGCGAGTCGACGCGAACGCCGTTGCCGCCTGGTGCGTGGAAGTGCTTCACCGTGCCTGGGCTCGGGATGAACTTCTTCGGGTCTTCGGCGTTGATCCGGCACTCCAGGGAGTGACCGCGGATGACCACGTCTTCCTGGGTGAACGACAGCTTGTTGCCAGCGGCGATGCTGAGCATCTCCTTGACGATGTCGATACCGGTGACCATCTCCGAAACCGGGTGCTCTACCTGCACGCGAGTGTTCATCTCGATGAAGTAGAAACGACCGTTCTCGTAGAGGAACTCGAAGGTGCCGGCGCCACGGTAGCCGATCTCGACGCACGCCTGGACGCAGCGGGCGAAGACTTCCTGGCGGGCCTTCTCGTCGATGCCCGGAGCCGGGGCTTCTTCCAGTACCTTCTGGTGACGGCGCTGCAGCGAGCAGTCACGGTCGCCCAGGTGTACGGCATTGCCCTGGCCATCGGAAAGTACCTGGACTTCCACGTGACGCGGGTTGGTCAGGAACTTCTCCAGGTACACCATCGGGTTGCCGAAGGCAGCACCGGCTTCGGTACGGGTGAGCTTGGCCGAGGAAATCAGGTCCTCTTCCTTGTGCACCACGCGCATGCCGCGACCACCACCGCCACCGGCGGCCTTGATGATCACCGGGTAGCCGACCTGGCGGGCGATGGCCAGCGCGGTTTCCTCGTCTTCCGGCAGCGGGCCGTCGGAACCTGGAACGGTCGGTACGCCGGACTTGATCATGGCGTCCTTGGCCGAAACCTTGTCGCCCATCAGGCGAATGGTGTCGGCTTTCGGGCCGATGAAGGCGAACCCGGATTTCTCGACCTGTTCGGCGAAGTCGGCGTTTTCAGCCAGGAAACCATAGCCAGGGTGAATGGCGGTGGCACCGGTGACTTCGGCCGCGGCGATGATCGCCGGGATGTGCAGGTAGGATTCCTTGGACGACGCCGGGCCGATGCACACGGACTCGTCAGCCAGGCCCAGGTGCATCAGCTCGCGGTCGGCCGTGGAGTGTACGGCGACGGTCTTGATGCCCAGTTCCTTGCAGGCACGCAGGATACGCAGGGCAATTTCGCCGCGGTTGGCGATCAGAACTTTTTCCAACATCGCTGGCTCTCCGCGGTTCAAACGATGGTGAACAGCGGCTGGTCGAACTCAACCGGCTGACCGTCTTCCACCAGGATGGCGTCGATGACGCCGCCGATATCGGCTTCGATGTGGTTCATCATCTTCATGGCTTCGACGATGCACAGGGTGTCGCCTTTCTTCACGGTCTGGCCGACTTCAACGAAGGCTGGCGAGGTTGGCGAAGCCTTGCGGTAGAAGGTACCGACCATTGGCGAGCGAACCACGGTGCCTTTGAGTTGTGGTGCGGCAGCAGCGGCTTCGGCAACCGGAGCGGCGGCAGCGGCAGGCGCGGCGGCTGGAGCGACGGCGGCGGCAACCGGGGCCGGCGCGTAGTACTGCTGGGCTGGAGTCTTGCTGTGGCGGCTGATGCGCACGGACTCTTCGCCTTCCTTGATCTCCAGCTCGTCGATGCCGGACTCTTCCAGCAGTTCGATCAGTTTCTTGACTTTACGAATATCCATTAATCATCAACTCCCAAGATTTGGTCAGGGTCGTATGAACGTGATTCAAACGTTCTTGTAGGCCCGGCGACGGCCAGGCCCGCGTTATTCAGGATTTGGCGGCGGCCAGTTGTTCCAGGGCGGACTCCAGGGCCAGGCGGTAACCGCTGGCGCCCAGGCCGCAAATCACTCCCACGGCGACATCCGAGAAGTAGGAGTGGTGACGGAACGGCTCGCGCTTGTGCACGTTGGACAGGTGCACTTCGATGAATGGGATGCTCACCGCCAGCAATGCGTCACGTAATGCGACGCTGGTGTGGGTGAAAGCCGCCGGATTGATCAGGATGAAGTCCACGCCTTCGTTGCGCGCGGCGTGGATGCGGTCGATCAGTTCGTACTCGGCGTTGCTTTGCAGGTACTGCAGATGATGGCCGGCGGCGCGGGCGCGCTGCTCCAGGTCCTGGTTGATCTGCGCCAGGGTCACGGCACCGTAGACACCGGGTTCGCGCGTTCCGAGCAGGTTCAGGTTGGGGCCGTGCAGCACCAGTAGGGTCGCCATCTGCGCATCCTTTGATTTTGTAGGACATGAATACAAGCGCGGCGACTATGCCGCAAAGACCCGAGCACTGTCCAGTTGCCTGCAATAGCCAGCACGTTGACCGAGATTCGCGCAAAATATGTGACTATTTTATTAATCCCGGTCATTGGCCGCGCTTTTCGGCGGCCCCGGAAGTTATAGACGCAGATCGGCGCGAATGCGCTGCAGATGTTCGGCGAATTCGCCGGCGTTCGTCTCGCCCACCACCCGGGCGGCCAGGTTTTCGCTGCCGTTCGCGGCGAAGAACAGCAGGGCGGGCGGGCCGAACAGCTGGTAGCGGTCGAGCAGGGCGCGCTGTTCGGCGCTGCTTTGGGTGATATCGAAGCGCACCCGCCGGTATTCCTTGAGCAATGGCAGCACGTTCGGCGCATTCAGCACTTCACGCTCGATAACCTTGCAGCTGATGCACCAGTCGGCGTACCAGTCCAGCACCAGGGGCTGGCCGGCGGCCTTGGCCTCGGCCAGCACGCGGTCGAGCTGGGCGGGGCTGTCGATGGTTTCCCAGTGCTCGCTGCTGGCCTGGGCGGTCGCGACGCTGCTGCCGGCGACAGGCAGCGGGCGCAGCGGATCGCCCTGGCCGGCGAGGGCGCCGTACCAGCAGGCCAGGGCGTACACCAGCAGGAACAGGCCGAGCAGTTGCGCCAGGCGCTGGCGCGGGGTTTTCACCACGAACTCCAGGGCGCCGAGGAACAGTGCCACGCCGGCGGCCAGCAAGCCCACCAGCAGCAGGGTGACCTGGCCCGGCAGGACGCGGCTCAGCAGGCCGATGGCCAGACCCAGCAGGAGCACGCCGATGGCGTTCTTCACCGTTTCCAGCCAAGGCCCGCTTTTCGGCAGCCAGGCGGCGCCACCGGTCGCCACCAGCAGCAGCGGGGCGCCCATGCCCAGGCCGAGGGCGAAGAGTTTCAGCGCGCCGCCGAGGGCGTCGCCGCTGGCGCTGATGTACAGCAGGGCACCGGCCAGCGGTGCCGAGACGCAGGGCGAGACCAGCAGGCTGGAGACCACGCCGAGCACGGCGGCGCCGAGCAGCGAGCCGCCCTTGGTCTGCCCGGCGACGCGGTCCAGGCGTTCGTTCAGGGCGCGCGGCAGTTTCAGCTCGAACAGGCCGAACATGGCCAGGGCGAACAGCACGAAGAACAGCGAGAAGGGCACCAGCACCCAGGCCGATTGCAGGCGTGCCTGCAGGTTCAGGCCGGCACCGAACAGGCCCATCAGGGCGCCGAGCAGGGCGAAGCAGGCGGCCATCGGCAGCACGTAGGCCAGCGACAGCGCCAGGCCGCGCCAACCACCGACCTGGCCACGCAGGACCACGCCGGAGAGGATCGGCAGCATCGGCAGCACGCAGGGGGTGAAGGTCAGGCCTATGCCGGCGAGGAAGAACAGCGCCAGGCTTTTCCAGGTCCAGGGTTCTTTCGTCGTGCCCGGTGCCGCCGCCGGGGTAGCGCCAGCGCTGCCTTCGATGCTCAGGCGCTCGGTTTCCGGTGGATAGCACAGGCCCTTGTCGGCGCAGCCCTGGTAGGTCACCACCAGGGTGAACGGGCGTTTGTCGTCGGTGCGCGGCAGGTCGATGTCGAGGATGCCGTGGTAGACCTCGACATCGCCGAAGAACTCGTCGTGCTTGGCTTCGCCGGGGGGCAGTTGGGGCGTGCCCAGGGCGATGTCGCCGGGTTCGGTGCGGAACTGGAAGCGGTGGCGGTAGAGGTAGTAGCCCTCGGCGGGGACGAAGCGCAGCTTGATGGACTGGGCATCGCCCTGGATCAGGTTGAGCTTGAAGGCTTCGCGCACTGGCAGGAAATCGGCGCTGTTGTTCAGGGACGGCGCGCCGAGGGTGGCGCTGGGGCGGCTGTCGAACAGGCCGGCGCCCAGGGCGGGCAGGGCCAGGGCCAGCAGCAGGAGGCAAAGCAGACGACGCATGATGGTCTCGCGGGGGGGCGGAGTTGTCCGCATGATAGCCGAGTCGGGGTTCTGCTGTGTTGCTGATGGCCTCATCGCTGGCAAGCCAGCTCCCACAGTGACCGCGTCGCCAGCCACAGGAGCCGCGTGCACTGCTGGACCTGTGGGAGCTGGCTTGCCAGCGATAGGGCCCGAAAGAGCACTACAAACGGAAAGCCCGAACCGCCGTATTCAGTTCCCCACCCAACCGCAGCAACTGCTCGCCCTGGTCACGGCCTTCACCGATCCGCTGCAGGTTGTCCTCGCCCAGGTCATGAATCCGCTCGCTGTGGTCACGAATCTCGCTCACCGCGCCACTCTGCTGCGCCGTGACATCGGCAATGCGCACCGCCGTATCGGAAATGGTCTGGATCGCGGTGACGATCTCGTCCAGCGCCCCATCCGCCGCCTGGGCCTGGTCGGCAGTGGCTTCGGCGTGTTCCAGCTGGAGGCGCATGCCGTCCACCGACTCCCGCGCCGCCTGCTGCAGGCGGGTGATCAGCGTCTGGATCTCGCCCGTGGCGCCGGTGGTGCGCTGCGCCAGCGAACGCACTTCTTCGGCCACCACGGCAAAGCCACGGCCCATTTCGCCGGCCCGCGCCGCTTCGATGGCGGCGTTGAGGGCCAGCAGGTTGGTCTGTTCGGCAATGGCGCGGATCACCGTGAGCACGCCACCGATGGTCGCCGACTCCTGGGCCAGTTCCTCGATGGTCTGGGCATTGCCCTGCACTTCGTCCACCAGCCTGCGCAGCCCGGTCAGGCTCTGGCCGATCACCGCCTGGCCCTGTTCCACCGCAAGACCGGCCTGGCGGCTGGCATCGGCAGCCTGGCTGGCGTCGCCGGCCACCTGGACGATGGTGGCTTCCAGCTCACCCAGCGCATCACGGATCTGCGCGGTATCACCGGCCTGGCGCTCGGCGCCGTCGTGCAGCGCACTGCTCATGCCGGCCAGGGCGTGGCTGCTGCCGGCGACCTGTTCGGCATTGCTGCGAATGGTACCCACCAGTTCCACCAGGTAATCCCGCAGGCGGTTCAGCGAGTCCTGGATATCGTGCATCTCGCGGTTGCTTGGCGGCAGGTCGATCGGTTTGCTGAAGTCGCCACCCGCCCAATCCGACAAGGCCGGGTCGAGGGCGGTGAGCACCCGCGCCAGACGCCTTTGCAGACGGTCGATGACCAGCGCGATGAGCAGGATCAGGGCGATCATCACGCCCTGCATCAGGCGCACTTCGCTCTGGATCTGGCCGTGCTGGCTGCGCACGCCCGGCTCCAGGTCGGCGATGGCCTGCTGCACCGCCGCGATCCGCGACTGGGTGGTGGCGGCCAGTTCGCTGCGGCGCTCGATCTGCTCGCGGGTGCGCTTGAGTTCGGCCGGGTAGCGGTTGATCAGGCTGTTGAGTTCGCGGCGCAGGCCGATGGCGGTGTCCTCGGCCTCGCTCTTGCTCTCGCTGGCCAGGCCCATCATCGCCGCGAAGTCGTCGGAACCGGAGGCGCTGGCTTCCTTGACCCCAAGCAGCGGCAGGCCATCGAGGACCTTGGCCTGCTCGGCCATCAGGTTGAGTTCACGCTCGACTTCCTCGGCCAGTTCGCTGCGGCCGCTGCTGACCAGCTTGTCGCGGGCCAGGGACAGGCGCCCCAGGTGCAGGCCGGCCTGCACCAGCGCCGGGGTGTAGCGGTCGCCTTCCGGGTTGTTGCTGTTCTGCGCATAGCGCAGCCACTGTTCGAGGTTGGCGCCCAGTTCGCGTTCGGCCTGCTGCAACAGGGCCTGCGGGTCGCCGGCCAGCTTGCCGGCGGCCAGCAGTTCATTGCTGGTGAAGGTGGCCAGGCTGTCCAGGCTCGGACGCACGCTCTGGGCCAGGTCTTCCGGCAGTTGCTTGAGCTCTTCCTGGAGACTCTGGGTGGCCTGCAGCGCGGTGGCGTGCTGCAGGGCATCACCGCTGCCGAGGTAGGTCTGGATGTTGCGCGCGACCTGGTTCTGGAACTGCTGGGACAGGCCCAGGTAGCGTTCCATCAGCAGGTACGGTCGCTCCAGGGCCTTCTGCGACCACCACAGGGTGGCGCCAAGGGCGAGACAGACCAGGACCAGTAACAGGGTATTGAGATTGGTGAGCAGCTTCAGGCGCATGTGCTTGACTACCGACGGCTGGAAGGCAAGGCACTGAAACTATTGCGTTTTTATTACATGGTTATGACGAACCGGACGCCCAGGTCAAAAAAAGTGGCCATTTGACTTCACTGTCCGACGCGCTGCACCCGATTGCGTCCCGCACCCTTGGCCCGGTACAGCGCTTCGTCGGCGGCGGTGGCCATGCTCAGGGCATCGAGGTCGTCGTCCAGCTCCACCACGCCGGCGCTGAAGGTGCAGAACAGGTCCTGCGGCTGGGCCGGGTAATGGATCTCGGCGAAGCGCTGGCGGATCTCGTCGAGCACCTTGTGCGCGGCATCCAGGCCGGTGTTGGGCATGACGATGGCGAACTCTTCGCCCCCATAGCGGCCGATGAAGTCGGTCTTGCGCAGGCGCTGCTTGAGGAACAGCGCCAGGCTCTTGATCACCCGGTCGCCCATGGGGTGGCCGTGGCTGTCGTTGACTCGCTTGAAGTGGTCGATATCCAGCATGGCGAAGCTCAGCGGCCGGCTCTCGCGGCGGGCGCGGAAGCTGCAGTCTTCCAGCAGTTGCAGGATATGGGTGTGGTTGTACAGGCCGGTGAGGCTGTCGCGGACCATCCGCGCCTTGAGGTTGCGGGCGCGGGCGGCGCGGTTGCGCACCGTGGTGATCAGGTGGCGCGAGCGGATCGGCTTGGTCAGGAAGTCGTCGCCGCCCTCGCTCATGGCGTCCAGTTGCTTGTCCAGGTCGTCCTCGGCGGACAGGTAGATGATCGGCACGCTGACATAGCGGTCGTTGTGGCGGATCACCTTGGCCAGCTCGGTGCCGGTGCAGGCCGGCATGTACATGTCGAGGATGATCAGGTCGGGCTGGAAGTCGGCCAGCTCGGCCATGGTCTGGATCGGGTCGGTGAGGGTGCGGGTGACGATCCCGGCGTTGTTCAGCAGGCGCTCGGTGTGCAGGGCCTGGGCCCGGGAGTCGTCGATGATCAGCACGCGGAAGGGTTCGTACTGGGTGACGCTGGTGAGCAGCTCGACCTTTTCCAGCAGGCTCGACGCTTCCAGGGTGCCGGTGAGGAACTCCTGGCCGCCGGCGCGCACGGCGGCGAGGCGGGTCGGCGTGTCGGTTTCGTGGAGGCTGAAGAACAGCAGCGGCACGCGCTGCTCCAGGCCCTGCTGGGCCTGTTCCGCGAGGGTCAGGCCGAGGCCGGTGCCGCCGAAGTCCACGTCCATGACGATGGCCGCGGGCAGGCGTTCGCTCATCGAGGCGCGGAAGGCCTCCGCGCTTTGCAGGGCTTCCACGCCGAGGCCGAAGAATTCCAGCTGCTTGGCCAGGCGCTCGGCGCGCTCGTGGTCCTGCAGCATCACGTAGACCGGCTTGCGCAGGGGCGGCAGGGTGGTCTGTTCGAGGCGGTCGCCCTGGCGCAGGCCGGTGCGTGACAGGCGCTGCATCAGGCGGTTGAGTTCGCTGATCAGGCTGCTGCTCAGGCGCGCGCTGTTGGCTTCGACGGCGGCCAGGGTCTGGCCGATGGCTTCGGCCAGCTGGGTGTGTTCCGGTTGCTCGAAGCGTTCGGCGTAGCGTTGCAGGCGCAGGTTGGCTTCGCACAACTCGCCGAGGTCGCCACTGGACCATTCGCTGCGTTGCAGGCGCTGCCAGATTTCCAGGATCTGCCGGGCCTGATGAATGACCCGCTGGGCAAAGTGTTGCTTGAGTCGCTCGCGATTGGGGTCTTCTGGCTCGGTCATGTCCTGACTACTTATTAGAAATGAGGCAGTTCGAGTGATGGCTCTATGCTAGCACCACTTTTGGCGCAAACGAGTGCCCTGCATCAATTTATTGACGCCGGAGAATCATTCAGTTCGTGACCCCCGGGTCGGTTGGGCGATAGGCTGCCCTTGCTTTATAGTTGCGAGCACCCCGGTCGCCCCGCCGCCAGCACCGCCGACATGAAAATGGCTCGGCACCAATGCCTGGCCGCTGCGGTCGAACCCTGCAAATGCCCTGACTGAAAAAAGGACCATGCCATGCTGGACTGGAAAAACCGTACAGGCGCCGCCGAGCCGCGTGAGGAACGCAAGGCTGGCCGCGCCACGGCAAGCGGCAGTTATTTCCGTGGCCTGCTTAGCCGCTCGCTGGGAGCGGTGATCGGCCTGTACCTGGTGGTGACCATCGCCCTCGGCTGGTACTGGAGCCAGGAGCCGGAGCTGTTCCCGGTGCAGCAGAACGCCCAGGCCGCCGCCGAGCACAACGGCCAGCAGATGGTGGTGGGCTACACCACGATCGAGACCCTCAAGACCGTCGCCGGCACCCTGCTCAACAAGCCGGGCGGCTACATCTCCAACGACCGCTTCCCGCCGGGCCTGTGGATGGACAACATGCCGAGCTGGGAGTACGGCGTGCTGGTCCAGGTCCGCGACCTGTCCCGCGCCCTGCGCAAGGACTTCGCCCGTTCCCAGTCGCAGTCCACCGAGGACGCCGACCTGGCCAAGGCCGAGCCGCGCTTCAACTTCGACAACAAGAGCTGGATCCTGCCGTCGAGCGAGTCCGAGTTCGAGGAAGGCATCAAGTCCCTGAACCGCTACCAGGCGCGTCTTGCCTCGGGTGATTCCGGCGCCATCTTCTATACCCGCGCCGACAACCTGAACAACTGGCTGGGCGACGTCGCCACCCGCCTGGGCTCGCTGTCCCAGCGCCTGTCGGCCAGCGTCGGCCGGGTCAAGCTGAACAGCACCCTGAAGACCGAGACCGTGGTCCCGGGCCAGGCGCCGCAGGTGGACGAGGAACTGGTGGAAACCCCGTGGCTGCAGATCGACAACGTCTTCTATGAAGCCCGTGGCCAGGCCTGGGCCCTGTCGCACCTGCTGCGCGCCATCGAGGTGGACTTCGCCGACGTGCTGGCGAAGAAGAACGCCACGGTCAGCGTGCGCCAGATCATCCGTGAGCTGGAAGCCTCGCAGGAACCGCTGTGGAGCCCGATGGTGCTGAACGGCAGCGGCTTCGGCATGTGGGCCAACCACTCGCTGGTCATGGCCAACTACATCTCCCGGGCCAACGCCGCAGTCATCGACCTGCGCCAGCTGTTGTCGCAAGGCTGATGAGCATCAGCCAAGCGGAGGCGGCGCACCGGGCCGCCTCGGACCTGGAACTGGTCGCCTGGGTCGACGAAGACGACCACCTGCTCGGCGCGCTGCCCCGCGCCGAGCTGCGCGAGCGCGGCCTGATCGGCCGCTGCACCTTCATTCTGCTGTTCAACGGCGCCGGCCAGCTGTGCATCCACAAGCGCACCCTGAGCAAGGCGCTGTACCCGGGCTACTGGGACGTGGCCGCCGGTGGCATGGTCGCGGCCGGCGAAGAGTACGCCGCGTCGGCGGCGCGGGAGCTGGAAGAAGAGCTCGGGGTGGGCGGTGTCGAACTGCGTGCCCACGACCGCTTCTTCTTCGACCAGCCCGGCAACCGCCTCTGGTGCGCGGTGTTCTCGGCTGTCTGGGACGGGCCTTTGCGCCTGCAGCCGGAAGAGGTCAGCGAGGCCCGTTTCGTCAACCCGGAAGTGGTCTGGGCCGAGTCGCAGACACTGCCGTATTGCCCCGACTCCCTGGCTGCACTTTCCCGAGCGTTCGGCCGTCAAGCCTGATGTCGCAAAATTGCCCGAAATGGCGCAGTTCTGTACTTAGCAAGCGAGACATTTGCCGTTACACTGCGCGGCCTTTTCACCCTGCCGCGTAGCCATTCGCGGCAGGTGCGCTGCCCCTGCCAGAGTGGGGCTTCGCGGTCGTCGTCCCGCCCGGGTCCACGACCAGTTTTTTGTCCTCAAACCCGAGGATCAAAAGTGGCCAAGAAAGCCTCGTCATTTTCCGCCCTGGGCGGTCTGGTGTTCTCCACCGATGCGGGCCGGCACTGTCCGGACTGCAGCAATCCCATCGATGCCTGCACCTGCAAGCAGACGCTCATCCCGGAAGGGGATGGCATCGCTCGTGTCCGTCGCGAAAGCAAAGGTCGCGGCGGCAAGACGGTGACCACCATCACGGGCGTGCCGTTGCCTCTGGAACAGCTCAAGGACCTCGCCAGCACGCTGAAACGGCGTTGCGGCACGGGTGGCGCGTTGAAAGACGGCGTCATCGAGATCCAGGGCGACCATGTCGAGCTGCTGCTCGGCGAGCTGGTCAAACAGGGCTTCAAAGCGAAGAAATCCGGCGGCTGATCGCCTGCTTCCGCACCGTTCGTCCGGCGCCTGTACAGGCCGGGTGAGGGCCGGGAGCACCCGGGGCTTTTCGCCCAGCGTCTAAACTCGTTGCCTTGTGAAGGGTCCAAGCCTGAACAGGGGAAATCGTCATTTTCATTTTCTACACTGCGCCCTCCCGCATGGCCGGTGTTATCTGACTTTCTTTATAGGGGACTTCGATGTCCGTACGACGCACACGCAAAGACGATGGCAGCCAATGGACCGTGGCCGACAGCCGCAGTGTTTACGGGATTCGCCATTGGGGCGCGGGCTATTTCGCGATCAATGAAGCCGGGCGTGTCGAAGTGCGCCCCAACGGCCCGGGCAGCGCGCCGATCGACCTGTACGAGCAGGTCGACGAACTGCGCAAGAGCGGCCTGTCGCTGCCGTTGCTGGTGCGCTTCCCCGACATCCTGCAGGACCGCGTGCGCCAGCTGACCGGCGCCTTCGACGCCAACATCGCGCGCCTGGACTACCAGGCCCAGTACACCGCGCTGTACCCGATCAAGGTGAACCAGCAGGAGGCAGTGGTCGAGAACATCATCGCCACGCAGAACGTCTCCATCGGCCTGGAAGCCGGTTCCAAGCCGGAGCTGCTGGCGGTGCTGGCGCTGGCGCCGAAGGGCGGCACCATCGTCTGCAACGGCTACAAGGACCGCGAGTTCATCCGCCTGGCGCTGATGGGCCAGAAGCTCGGCCACAACGTGTTCATCGTCATCGAGAAAGAGTCGGAAGTGGCCCTGGTGATCGAAGAGGCCGCCGAGCTCAAGGTCAAGCCGCAGGTCGGCCTGCGCGTGCGCCTGTCCTCGCTGGCATCGAGCAAGTGGGCGGACACCGGTGGCGAGAAGTCCAAGTTCGGCCTGTCGGCGGCGCAGCTGATTTCCGTGGTCCAGCGTTTCCGTGACGCCGGCCTTGACCAGGGCATCCGCCTGCTGCACTTCCACATGGGGTCGCAGATCGCCAACCTGGCCGACTACCAGCACGGCTTCAAGGAAGCCATCCGTTACTACGGCGAGCTGCGTGCGCTGGGCCTGCCGGTGGACCACATCGACGTCGGTGGCGGCCTGGGCGTCGACTACGACGGCACCCACTCGCGCAACGCCAGCTCGATCAACTACGACATGGACGACTACGCCGGTGTCGTGGTCGGCATGCTCAAGGAATTCTGCGATGCCCAGGGCCTGCCGCACCCGCACATCTTCTCCGAGAGTGGCCGTTCGCTGACTGCGCACCATGCCATGCTGGTGATCCAGGTCACCGACGTCGAGAAGCACAACGACGACGTGCCGACCATCGAGAACAAGGAAGCCCTGCCGGAGACCGTGCAATGGCTGGCCGACCTGCTGGGTCCGACCGACCTGGAGATGGTCACCGAGACCTACTGGCGCGCCACCCACTACATGAGCGACGTGGCCGCGCAGTATGCCGACGGCAAGATCACCCTGTCCGAGAAGGCCCTGGCCGAGCAGTGCTACTTCGCCGTGTGCCGCCGCCTGCACAACTCGCTGAAGGCCCGCCAGCGCTCGCACCGCCAGGTGCTGGACGAACTCAACGACAAGCTGGCCGACAAGTACATCTGCAACTTCTCGGTATTCCAGAGCCTGCCGGACACCTGGGCCATCGGCCAGGTGCTGCCGATCATCCCGCTGCACCGTCTGGACGAAGAACCGCTGCGTCGTGCCGTGCTGCAGGACCTGACCTGCGACTCCGACGGCAAGATCAACCAGTACGTCGACGAGCAGAGCATCGAGACCAGCATGCCGGTGCATGCGGTCAACGAGGGAGAGGATTACCTGCTGGGCGTGTTCCTGGTGGGTGCGTACCAGGAGATCCTGGGCGACATGCACAACCTGTTCGGTGATACCGACTCGGTGAACATCTACCAGAACCCGAACGGCAGCGTGTACCACGCGGGTATCGAGACCCACGACACCATCGAGGACATGCTGCGCTACGTGCACCTGTCGCCGGAGGAGTTGATGACTCATTACCGCGACAAGGTGGCGAGTGCGCGGATCAGTGATCGGGAGCGGACGCAGTTCCTCGATGCGCTGCGGTTGGGGCTGACGCGGTCTTCGTACCTGTCGTCGTAAGGCTTCGTCGATGTAGAAAAGGCCCGCTCCCCGGATTCTGGGGGCGGGCCTTTTTTTGTGGGCTGGTCAGGCAACAATGTTGCTCCTGCCGGCCACAAAATTCGATTCGACGCTGACCCTGTGGCCATCAGTAGCACCCTGGAGCTTTGGTGCTACTCGTTGGTCGCCGTCAGGTCGATGAGGACAGGTTTCACCTCATCGTCTTCCCGCAGTAGCGATGTACTGGTGAAGCTGTAGACGCTGTCGCGGGTGCGGGCGGTGATCTTCAGGCCGTTCACCGCAGTGATTGCACCTGGATGCCTGGTGACCAGGAAAGGAGTGTGATCCCCCAGCATTTTCAGCGCCCCGGCTTCATCGGATTGCCGGCTGGCGACGAAGTAGAGGTAGGTCATGGGAACCGTGGCACCGCCGCTGTTGCTCAGGACTTCGTACACAGCGCTTTGGGTACCGATGGGGTAGCTGTTGATGATCTTGCTCAGTTCAGGTTTTGGCTCGGGGATAAAGATCCAGAATGACTGAGCTGCGACTAGAAGCAGCAGGCCGGTGATCAGCCATTTAGTACCCGCGCCGTTTCGCATACTCAATTCCTGCCTTGATCTGTTTTTGATCTCTCGGGTCGTCACCATAGGGTGCACTGGACCACCAACTTCCAAACTCCGGATTATTGGTGCCTGCTCGGCTTTGTGCCCATCCAGCTCCTCTTAGCAGGACCTCTTCCGAAATTCCTGCAGCGGTGCCGCTTGCACCGTAATTGAAGTTTCCGAACTCCTCATACTTACGGCCTTTCTGCTTGTAGTCCCATGCGCCCCGATTTCTGACCTTGGTGTAGAACCATGAGAAGAGGAATGAGGTTCCACCTCGGCTGAAGTGGATTTTCTGACGGTGCGCTTCGCGCATGTTGGAGTCAACCGATACTCCAATGGGGGCTTTGGGCGGCATGAGCTGTCCTTTCTTTTGACTTTGTATTGAGTTCTCCCCTCCTTGGGATGTGGCTTTTTCCGCCAAGTGAGGCAGCAGAGTCAAAGAATGGTCTGTGACAGTTTATGTTGCGAAAGGCGGTGGCCTGTCGATTCGACGCGGTCAATGTGGGAGCGGGTTCACCCGCGATAGCGTCGGTGAATTCAGCATCGTAATCGCGGGTAAACCCGCTCCCACAGGGTCTGCGTCAAACCTGCTTCCTGTGTCTCGCAAAGAACACTGTGGGCTGGCTTGCCAGCGATGAGGCCAGTGGCGGCAACCTCAATTCACGCCCTGTACAAACCACCCACCCCGCCGCTGCAACCGCCACCCCATCACCCCCAGCGTCACCCCGCGCAACGCCATGAACAACAGGAACGCCGCCCACAACCCATGGTTGCCCATATCCCGTGCCAGCCAGGCGAAGGGCAGGGCGATGAGCACGCTGAGCAGCATGCCGTCGCGCATTTCCCGGGCACGGGTGGCGCCGATGAACAGCCCGTCGAGCAGGTAGCTCCACACCGCGATCAGCGGCAGCGCCGCCAGGTACGGCAAGTACTCGAAGGCGGTTTCGCGCACGCTGGGAATATCGGTCTGCATCTGGATGAACAGGTGCCCGCCCAGCAGGAACAGCACCGCGAACCCCAGGCTGGCGATCAGCGACCAACCCCCCGCCACCACCAGCGAGCGCCGCAACGCCGGCCGGTCTCCCGCCCCAATCGCATGTCCGCACAGCGCTTCCACGGCATGCGCCAGGCCATCCAGGGCATAGGCGGTCACCAGCAGCCCATTGAGCAGCAGCGCATTGGCCGCCACCGTGGCCTCGCCCATCCGCGCGCCCTGCACGGTGATGAGGAAGAACACCCCCTGCAACGCCAGGCTGCGGATGAAGATGTCGCGGTTGACCCCGAGCATCGGCCGCCAGCTCTGCCAGCGCGCCAGCAACGGCCAGATCACCCGGCCGGGATAGGCGCGCAGCGAAGGCCGGGTGAGGGCCAGGCCAAGCAGGGCCGCGCTCCATTCGGCGATCACCGAGGCCCGCGCCGAACCCACCACGCCCCAGTCCAGCCCCAGGACGAACCAGAGGTTGAGGACGATGTTCAGCAAATTGGTGGTAAGCAGGATCACCAGCGGCGCACGGGCGTTCTGCGTGCCGAGGAACCAGCCGACCAGGGCATAGGTGGCCAGCGCCGCGGGCAGGCCGAGCAGGCGGGTGCGGAAGAAGTCGTGGGTGCCCTGTTCCAGTTCCGCGCCCGGCTGGATCAGGTTCAGCGCCAGGTGGCTGAAGGGGATCGCCAGCAGGCCGAAGAACAGGGCCAGCAGCACGGCGAGGATCAGGCCCTGGAGCAGTACCTGGCGCAAGCCGTTGCCATCGGTGCGGCCGGCGGCCTGGGCGGCGAAGCCGGTGGAGCCCATGCGCAGGAAGCCCAGCACGCCCACCAGCAGGGTGTAGAAACCGGCACCCACCGCCACCGCACCGAGCTGGTGGGCATGGGGCAGGTGGCCCACTACCGTGCTGTCCACCAGGGCGACCAGGGGCACCGAGATGTTGGACAGGATCATCGGCGCGGCCAGGGCCCAGACCTTGTGGTGGGTGGGGCGGTCGCGCCAGTCGGCGAGGAATGAGGGCATGCGGCGGTCCTGAGGGGCGAAGGACCGCAAAGCGGTCCCCTGACGGAAACCGCTCATTCTACCTGTGTCACGGCACTTTGCCGGGTGAACCCTGTCTCATCCCGCAGGCCCGCGCCGGTGAAAGTGCCGGCCTTGATATATAGTTTCTCGTCTGCCCCTGCTGCCGAAAGAGTTCCCTCCCCATGCTGAACAAAGGATTGTGGCTGGCCTGCGCCCTGGCGCTGCTCAGTGCGTGTGATTCGTCCTCCGTCGACAAACCCGCTCCGGCGGAAAAAGCCGCGGCCACTGCGCCCGCTGCCGCCAAACCCGTGGTCGACGAGGCCACCCTGGCCCAGCGCTACGCCGGCCGCGAGCTGAACGTGGTGGACGTCTCGGAAGTCCAGGTCGACGGCGCCAGCGCCCTGTCGGTGACTTTCTCCGCCCCCCTGCAGGCCGACCAGCGCTTCGCCGAACGCCTGCACCTGGTCGACACCACCAAGGGCAAGGTGGACGGCGCCTGGGAGCTCTCCGACAACCGCATGGAACTGCGCCTGCGTCACCTCGAACCCAAGCGCAAGCTGGTGCTGACCATCGACGCCGGCCTGCTCAGCGTCAACGGCAACCAGCTGGCCAACGAGTACGTCAGCCGCCTGGAAACCCGCGACATGGAGCCGAGCATCGGTTTCGCCAGCCGCGGCTCGCTGCTGCCGACCCGCCTCGCCGAAGGCCTGCCGGTGATCGCCCTGAACGTGGCCAAGGTCGATGTGGAATTCTTCCGCATCAAGCCCGAGTCGCTGCCCACCTTCCTCGGCTCCTGGGGCCGCAGCAGCTCGCTGCAGAGCTACGAAGCCCGCGACCTGCTGCCCATGGCCGACCTGGTCTACGCTGGTCGCTTCGACCTCAATCCGGCGCCCAACACCCGGGAAACCCTGCTCCTGCCCATGGCCGGCATCAAGCCGCTGCAGGAAGCCGGCGTCTACCTGGCGGTAATGCGCGAATCCGGCACCTACAACTATTCGCAGCCTGCGACCCTGTTCACCCTCAGCGACATCGGCCTCTCGGTGCACCGCTACAGCAACCGCCTCGACGTGTTCACCCAGGCCCTGGAAGGCGGCAAGGCGCTGGGCGATATCGAGCTGGACCTGCTCGATGGCGACGGCAAGGTCCTCGCCCAGGGCAAGACTGACAACGGCGGCCACGCCCAGCTGCCACTGCCGCCGAAAGCCGATGTGTTGCTGGCGCGCCAGGGCGCCAACACCACCCTGCTGCGCCTGAACAGCGCGGCCCTCGACCTTTCCGAATTCACCGTTACCGGCCCGCAGGCCAATCCGCTGCAGTTCTTCGTGTTCGGCCCACGCGACCTCTATCGCCCGGGGGAAACCGTGCTGCTCAACGGCCTGCTGCGCGACCAGGACGGCAAGCCGGTGAACAGCCAGCCGATCAACGTCGAGGTGCGCCGGCCGGATGAGCAGGTCAGCCGCAAGTTCGTCTGGGAGGCGGACGCCAACGGCTTCTATCAATACCAGCTGCAACTGGCCGGCGAAGCACCCACCGGCCGCTGGCAGTTGCTGTTCGACCTCGGCGGCGGCAAGCGGCAGATCCACGAATTCCTCGTCGAAGACTTTCTCCCCGAGCGCCTGGCCCTGGAACTCAAGGGCAGCGACACCCCGCTGAGTCCGGATGAAACCGCGGAAATCAGCGTCAACGGCCGCTACCTCTACGGCGCCCCGGCAGCGGGCAACCGCCTCAGCGGCCAGGTCTACGTGCGTCCGCTGCGCGAAGCGGTACCGGCACTGCCCGGCTACCAGTTCGGCTCGGTTACCGAAGGCGACCTCAGCCACGATATGGACCTGGAAGAATCGGTCCTCGACGCCAACGGCGAAGCCACCCTCAGCATCGCCAGCGAATGGGCCGAGGCCCGCTCGCCGCTGCAACTCACCGTGCAGGCCAGCCTGCAGGAATCCGGCGGCCGCCCGATCACCCGGCGCCTGGAACAGCCGATCTGGCCGGCAGACCACCTGCCGGGCCTGCGCGGCCTGTTCGACGGCGAGGAAACCGACGGCGACGCACCAGTGGAAGTCGAACTGCTGATGGCCGACCGCGACGGCAACAAGCTGGCTGCCGACAACCTGCGGGTGCGCCTGGTCCGCGAGCGTCGCGACTACTACTGGAACTACTCGCAGAGCGACGGCTGGAGCTACAACTTCAACGAGAAGATGCTCACCGAGAGCGAGCAGACCGTCAGCGTCCCAGCGGGCAGTACCACCAAGCTGAGCTTCCCGGTGGAGTGGGGCCCGTACCGCGTCGAAGTGGAAGACCCGGACACCGGCATCACCAGCAGCCTGCGCTTCTGGGCCGGCTACCGCGCCCAGGACAACGCCGACGGCGGCGCCGTGCGCCCGGACCAGGTGCGCCTGGCCCTGGACAAGCCGGCCTACAACGATGGCGACACCGCCAAGGTTACCGTCACCCCGCCGGCTGCCGGCAAGGGCTACCTGATGGTGGAAGGCGGCGACGGCCCGCTGTGGTGGCAGGAAATCGACGTGCCCGCCGAGGGCAAGGCCTTCGACGTCAAGCTCGACCCGAAATGGGCGCGGCATGACCTGTACATCAGTGCCCTGGTGATCCGTCCGGGCGAGCGCAAGGCCAACGTCACGCCGAAACGCGCCGTGGGCGTGCTGCACCTGCCGCTGGACCGCGCCCAGCGCAAGCTGGCGGTCACCCTCGACGCACCGGAGAAGATGCGCCCCAAACACCCCCTGACCGTGAACATCCAGGCGCGCAACGCCGACGGCGGCGTGCCGAAGCAGGTGCAGGTGCTGCTGGCCGCGGTGGACGTGGGCATCCTCAATATCACCAGCTACGTCACCCCCGACCCCTTCACCGGCATGTTCGGGCGCAAGGCCTATGGCGCCGACCAGCTGGACATCTACGGACAACTGATCGAAGCCGGGCAGGGCCGCCTGGCCAGCCTGGCCTTCGGTGGTGACGCCGGCATGGCCAAGGGCGGCAAGCGCCCGGACACCAGCGTGACCATCGTCGCCCTGCAGAGCGCGCCGGTGACCCTGGATGCCGAGGGCAAGGGCCAGGCCACGGTGGACATCCCCGACTTCAACGGCGAACTGCGCCTGATGGCCCAGGCCTGGAGCGAGGACCGCTTCGGCGTCGCCGAAGGCAAGACCGTGGTCGCCGCGCCGCTGATCGCCGAACTCTCGGCCCCGCGTTTCCTCGCCGGCGGCGACCGCACCAGCCTGGCGCTGGACCTGTCCAACCTCTCCGGCCAGGAACAGACCCTCGCCGTGGCCGTGGCCACCGAAGGCCAGCTGGACCTGCAGGACGCGTCCCATCAGTCGCTGAAACTCAAGCAGGGCCAGCGCGTCACCCTGAAGATCCCGGTGCAGGCCACCGGCGGCTATGGCCAGGGCAAGGTCACGGTGCGGGTCGACGGCCTGGTGCTGCCGGGCGAGACCGACACCGGCTTCTCCCGCGAATGGACCCTGGGCGTGCGTCCGGCCTATCCGGCGCAACTCAAGCACTACCGCGTAGCCTTGAGTGGCGAGCCCTGGACACTGCCGGAACAGGACCTGGCGACCTTCGAGCCGCAGGGCCTGGAAGGCACCCTGGCGCTGTCGAGCCGGCCACCGTTGAACCTGGCCGAACAGATCCGTGCGCTGAAGGCCTACCCCTATGGCTGCCTGGAGCAGACCACCAGCGGCCTGTACCCGTCGCTGTACGCCGACGCCGCGACCCTCAAGCGCCTCGGTCTCACCGGCGAGCCGGCTGCCGACCGCCAGCGCAAGATCGAGATGGGCATCGAGCACCTGCTGGGCATGCAGCGCTACAACGGCAGCTTCGGCCTGTGGAGCAGCGACGATGAAGAGGAATACTGGCTGACCGCCTATGTCACCGACTTCCTCCTGCGCGCCCGCGACCAGGGCTTCGCGGTGCCGGCCGAGGCGCTGAAGAAGGCCAGCGAGCGCCTGCTGCGCTATGTGCAGGAGCGCAACCTGATCGAGGTGAACTACAGCGAGAACGCCGAGCACAGCCGCTTCGCCGTACAGGCCTATGCCGCGCTGGTGTTGTCGCGCAGCCAGCAGGCGCCGCTCGGTGCCCTGCGCAGCCTGTTCGAACGGCGTGCCGATGCCCGCTCCGGCCTGCCGCTGGTGCAACTGGCGATCGCCCTCGACGCCATGGGCGACAAGCCGAAGGCCGAGCAGGCCCTGCAGGCCGGCCTGGCGATCGCCCGCGACGACAAGTGGATGGCCGACTACGGCAGCCCGCTGCGCGACCAGGCGCTGATCCTCGCCCTGCTGGAGGAATACAAGCTGGCCAGCAAGGCGGTCCCGGACCGTCTGTTCAAGCTCTCCGACGAACTGGCGGCCAGCCCGTGGCTGTCGACCCAGGAGCGCAATGCGCTGTTCCTCGCCGGTCGTGGCCTGATGCAGCAGCCGGAAGGCGACTGGAAGGCGCAACTGGACAGTGCCGGGACCACCCGCGAGCTGAGTCCGGCGCAATCCGGGCTGCATCTGGAAGACGCGTTGCTGGCATCGCCGGTGACCGTGCGCAACGAAGGCGACAAGACCCTGTACCAGCGCCTGACCCTGTCCGGCTATCCGCGCCAGGCACCGCCGGCCGGTGGCAACAACATGAGCATTCGTCGCGAGTACCTGGGCATGAATGGCCAGGCGCTGGACCTGAAGGCGCTGGAAAGCGGCGACCTGGTGCTGGTGCACCTGGCGATCCAGGCCAAGTCGCGGGTGCCGGATGCGTTGGTGGTGGACCTGCTGCCGGCGGGCCTGGAGCTGGAAAACCAGAACCTGGCGCAGAGCGCCGCCAGCCTGGAGAACGCCAGCAGCGCGGTGAAGCAGTGGCGCGAGGCGATGGAGAACGCCAACGTGGTGCACCAGGAGTATCGTGATGACCGCTATGTGGCGGCGCTGAACCTGGATGGCTACGGCACCACCCACCTGCTGTACCTGGCGCGGGCGGTGACCCCGGGCAGCTACCGGATTCCGCCGCCGCAGGTGGAGTCGATGTACCGGCCGGAATGGCAGGCGGTGGGGGAGACGGCTGGGGATATGGTGATCAAGGGCCGGTAGGGACGACATCGTCCCCTGTGGGAGCGGGTTTACCCGCGATTACTGTGGTGAATCCACTGACGCAATCGCGGGTGAACCCGCTCCCACAGGGTCTGCGTCGAGCTCTCGAGTTGTGTTCTCTGCGCAACAGGGTTGGGTGGGCTCCCACAAGGTCCCCGCCAAGCTCTGGTCAGTGCACCACCCAACTCAACACCCACAACCCCAGCAGCGCCCAGATGATCCCCGCAATCACCGAAGCCCGCATGAACGCCCGCACCGCCGAATACAGCAGCAACAAACCAATGAGCAGAATCAGGATGCTGATGATCGACGTATCCATCCCCAGCGTCCTGGCCAGCCCGTCGATGAAATTGCCCCCGGCATTGGCCAGCAGGGCGAACAGCCCGCTCAGGGCATCCACCACGAACTTTATCGCCGCGCCCAGCGCCTGCCCCAGCCACTCGAAAAAACCTTCTACCCGCATGGTCGTGTCCTGATGATCGTTACTGCACTTTGGCCATCATTGGGCCGCTTCGGTTCCCGTCCATGTTCAGCGTAGCCCTGCCACGTGGACGCAAGGCCCGCCTGGCGACGATCTCCGCACTGGGCGCACTGGGCCTTGTCGCCATGCTGGGGCTGGCCGACCGGATCTGGCCGCTGCCCATGCCCGCCGACGACCTGGCCCGGGTGGTGCTCGCCGAGGACGGCACACCGCTGTGGCGTTTCGCCGATGCCGACGGCGTGTGGCGCTATCCGGTATCGGTGGACCAGGTCTCGCCGCTGTACCTGCAAGCCCTGCTGACCTACGAGGACCGCTGGTTCTACAGCCACCCCGGGGTCAACCCGCTGTCCCTCGGCCGGGCGGCCTGGCAGAACCTCAGCGGTGGCCGGGTGCTGTCCGGCGGCAGCACCCTGTCGATGCAGGTGGCGCGCCTGCTCGACCCGCACTCGCGGACCCTGCCCGGCAAGCTGCGCCAGCTGTGGCGCACCCTGCAACTGGAGTGGCACCTGTCCAAGCGCGAGATCCTGGAGATCTACCTCAACCGCGCGCCCTTCGGCGGCACCCTGCAAGGGGTGGCCGCAGCGAGCTGGGCCTACCTCGGCAAGTCGCCGCTGCAACTCACGCCCGCCGAAGCGGCACTGCTCGCGGTACTGCCCCAGGCCCCCAGCCGCCTGCGCCCGGACCGCCATCCGCAACGCGCCACCGCCGCCCGCGACCAGGTCCTGCAACGCCGCGGCGAATACGCGGTGTGGCCCGAGCAGCAGATCCGCGAAGCCCAGGAAGAACCGCTGCTCCTGGCGCCGCGCCAGGAACCGGCGCTGGCGCCACTGCTGGCCCGGCGCCTGAACCGCGCCGACAGCCCGCCGCTGATCCGCACCACCGTCGATGCCGCCCTGCAACGCCGTCTCGAAGACCTGCTGACCGGCTGGCGCGCGCGCCTGCCCGAGCGCACCTCGGCGGCGATCCTGGTGGTGGAAGCGCAGACCATGGCGGTACGCGCCTACCTCGGCTCGGTGGACCTCAATGACGAACGCCGCTTCGGCCATGTCGACATGATCAGCGCCCTGCGCTCGCCGGGCTCGACCCTCAAGCCGTTCCTCTATGGCATGGCCATGGACGATGGCCTGATCCATTCCGAATCACTGCTGCAGGACGTGCCGCGCCGCTACGGCGACTACCGTCCCGGCAACTTCTCCATGGGTTTCAGCGGCCCGGTGGCGGCCAGTTCGGCGCTGTCGCTATCGCTCAACCTGCCGGCGGTGCAGTTGCTGGAAGCCTACGGTCCAAAGCGCTTCGCCGCGCAGCTGCGTGCCGGCGGCGTGCCGGTGAGCCTGCCGGCGCTGGCCGAGCCGAACCTGTCGCTGATCCTCGGCGGTGGCGGCAGTCGCCTGGAAGACCTGGTCAGCGGCTACAGCGCCTTCGCCCGCGACGGCATGAGCGCCAGCCTGCGCCTGCAACCCGATGCGCCGTTGCTGGAGCGGCGCATGCTGTCTCCCGGCGCAGCGTGGATCATCCGCCGTATCCTCGGTGGCCAGGCCCGCCCGGATCGTGACCCGAATGCCGAGCTGGTGCAGCGTCCGCAACTGGCCTGGAAGACCGGCACCAGCTATGGCTTCCGCGATGCCTGGTCGATCGGCGTCGGCCCGCGCTACCTGATCGGCGTGTGGATAGGTCGACCCGACGGCACGCCGGTGCCGGGGCAGTTCGGCCTGGCCTCGGCGGCGCCGCTGATGCTGCAGGTCCACGATGTGCTGAGCAACCGGGACAGCCAGCGCGGCATCAGCACCCCGGTACCGCCGGTGCCGGCCACGGTGGGCGTCGCGGCGATCTGCTGGCCGCTGGGCCAGCCGCTGGCGCGCAACGATCCCAACTGCCGCCGGCAACGCTTCGCCTGGACCCTCGAAGGCACCACGCCGCCGACCCTGCTGGCGCAGGACCAGCCGCTGGGTGTCGGTTTGCTGGAGCGGTCGTGGGTCAACGAACAGGGACTGCGGGTAGATGCCGCGTGTCCTGGCGCCCGGGCGCGGGACATTGCCCTGTGGCCAGCGCCGCTGGAGCCCTGGCTGCCACGGGCCGAACGGCGGGATGCACGCTTGCCGGCGCCGGCGGCGGAGTGCCCGCCACAGGTGCCGGCCACCGCGCCGCCGTTGTCCATCGTCGGGGTGCGCGAGGGTGACCAGTTGCGCCGGCCGGCCACCAGTCGCGATACGCTGCAACTGGATGTCTCGGCCTTGGGCGGTGGTGGACAGCGCTGGTGGTTCCTCAACGGTGCGCCGCTGGGCGAGACCAGCGGCCAGGAAGTGCTCAAGGCACGCTTCGACACGGCCGGCCGCTACGAGCTGAGCGTGCTCGACGCCAGCGGGCAGACGGCGCGGATGACCTTCCAGGTCAGCGACTGAGCCTCAGAAGCGCCGGATCATCCACACGCCGGCGAGAATCAGCAGCAGCCCGGCGATCTTGCCCAGGGTCGCCGGGGCTTCCTTGAAGCCGGCCCAGCCGAAGTGATCGAGGGTCATGGCCATCGCCAACTGCCCGGCGAGCACCAGGGCCATGAACAGCATCGCGCCGATGCGCGGCCCGGCGAAGGCCGCGGTGGTGATGAAGAACGCTCCCAGCAACCCTCCACTCCAGTGCCACCAGGTCAGCCCCTTGAGGGCACTCAAGCCGGGCAACTCGCGCTGGCTCAACACCAGCGCCAATAACGCGACGGTACCCACCACGAAGGAAATCAGCGCGGCGGCCAGCACGCTGGACACCTGCTTGGCCAGCTGGCCATTGATGCCGGCCTGCAAGGGCAGGAAAGCGCCGGCGATGAAGGGCAGGCAGAGCAGCCACCAGGCGGGGGAGGTCATAGGTTTCTCCTGGAAAAAGGGCGCGGAGTATACGGCGGGTTGACGCCAGATACCCGTCAAATGGTTATAGCGCGAAAGTCGAAGTGCTATCGCCGGGGCCAAAGCTCGATTTCAACTCACTGAATTTAAACGGCTTTTTTTGCCATCACCAACGTATAGATCGGGTTAATACCAATCTCAGAATTGTTACACCGCCCATGCCGGACTGAGATAGCTGCACCGACGCGGCGATTCTGTTCCTGGAGTTGCCGCATACATAAAAGCAGCGGCAGCGAAAGCAATGGAGTCGCCATGAACACTCAAGCGTGGATGAAAACGAGTTCGGCACTGGCACTGGTGATGGCAGTCAGCCTCGCCACAGGATGCAGTAGCGGTGGCGGTGGGTCTCATAGCGTAGTCGACGAGTCGTCGCCAGCGGCGGCAGACACCTTCTCGGCGGAGTCCGCCAGCACCGATGCTGGTGGCGGTGGTTCAGGCGCCGGTGCCGGCGGTGGTGGCAGCGCTGGCGGTGGTTCGGGTAGTTCCGGTGCCGGTATCGCCAGCAGCGGCAGCGCAGGTTCGAGTGGCAGCACCGGTAGTCTCGGCGACAGCGGGGCTGGCTCGGTCAGCACCGGTGGCACTGGCAGCACTGGCGGCACCAGCGCTCCGGGTACCACCACCACGGCGACTCCCCTGGTAGCCCAGGTTGCCGGCCAGGTCGGCGAAACGGTCTCGGGTGTCGGCAACGGTGTCGGCAGCCTGGGCACTGCGGTCAACAACATTCCCGTGCTGGGCGATACCGTCGGTGGTGTGGTGCAAACAGCCGGCGCCGCGGTCAACAGCATCGGTGGCGGGGTAACCGAAGGGCTCGGCCAGCTCGGTACCGGCAACAATGCCATCGGCAAGACACTCAACGGCGTCGCTGCCGGTGTAACGCAGATCGGTACCGGCGTGCAGGCGCTTGGCGGCAGCACGGCGATCGAACAGGTTCCCGCTGTAGGCGGCCTGGTCAACCAGGTCGGCCAGACCGTGGCCATGCTCGGCGATACCCTGAGCGCGCAAACTTCCTCGGGGCCACTGGGCAATCTCACGCAGCAGGTCAGTAATGCCGCGGTTCCGGTGCTCGCGCTGGTCGAAGGCACCACCACCAGCCTCGGCACTGCAACCGGCCTTGCGGCACCGCTCGGCTCGGTGGTCGGCCAGGTCGGCGGCATACTCGGCGGCACCGGTAGCGCGGTCACCAATGCCGGCGGCGGCAATCCACTGACCGATACCGTCGGTGGCCTGGTTGCCAACCTGGGCAGCACCTTGAGCACCGCGGGTGCTGCCGTGGGCAGCGACGCAAGCGGCAACCGCGCTCCCGGTACCGGCAACACCAGTTCGCTACCGGTGGTCGATGTCATCGGTACGACCATGAGCCTGGTGTACGGGGTGGGCAATGGCCTCTACCAGAACAGTCCGAACAGCGCCGTGGGTGCGCTCGGGCGGACAATCGTCAACGTCGCTGACGCCGGTGCCACCACCGAACTGCTGTTGGGGGGCGACGGTATCGTCGATCGCACCAACATCGGCGCGACCCATGGCATAGGCACTGCGGTAGGCCAGGTCGCCGAGCCGCTGCTCGGGACCGTCGGTGGCGTCACCCAGAAAGTCGGAGAAATCACCGGCCTGGCGGCACCGGTCAATGGCCTGCTTGGCGGTGTGGCTGGTGCGGTGGCCAATGTCGGCACCATCGCGGGTGATCAGAACATTCCGCTGCTCAAGCATGTCGGCGCCGCACTGGGCGGTACGGTCCAGGCTACCGGTGTGTCCTACGACGTCAATGACCATCCTTCCAGCATTGGCGCGGTGCTCGGCACCGCAGGGCCTACCCTGCTGGGCAATTCCACCGGAACCGGTATCGCCGGGCTGGGTGGTGTAGTGGGTGGCGTCACTGGCGCGGTGGGTGGGGTGGTCGACGGTGTCGTCAACAACAGCGCGATCACCGGTACTGTCGGCAACCTGACCGGCACCGTGGGTAACCAGGTACTCGGCCCGATCATGCAGCCTGGCGGAGGTCTGCTGGGTGCGGCCACCGGCGGTGGCGCGAATGGCGTGACCGGCGGCCTGACCGGCACGGTTGGCAATGTGGTCGGCAGCCTGACTGGCGGCTCCACCGGCGGAGCGGGCGGCGCGCTGAGCGGCGTGACTGGCACCGTTGGCAACGTGGTCGGCGGCCTGACTGGTGGCTCCACCGGCGGAGCGGGTGGCGCGCTGGGCGGCGTGACTGGCACGGTGGGCAATGTGGTCGGTGGCCTGACTGGCGGCTCCACCGGCGGAGCGGGTGGCGCGCTGAGCGGCGTGACCGGCGCGGTTGGCAACGTGGTCGGCGGCCTGACTGGCGGCTCCACCGGCGGAGCGGGCGGTGCCCTGGGTGGCGTGACCGGCACGGTGGGCAACGTGGTCGGTGGACTCACCGGCGGCGCCACTGGCGGCACCGGTGGTGCGCTGGATGGCGTGACCGGTGCGGTAGGTGGTGTCGTAGGTGGTTTGACCGGTGGTGCCTCTTCGGGCGGCGGCCTGCTCGGCGGCGGTCTGCTGGGGACCAAGAAGTAAAAAGCCATCAGTTGTTCGACGATTTTTCGGGCAACACCTACGCTTGAGTCTGACGAGGGAACCGTCTTGGTTCCCTCGTACTTTTCAGGACGATGGAGTGCCCTATGCGGTCGATGGCAATCGCGTTAGTGAGTCTTTCCTGGGTAGGTGCGCTTCAGGCCGAGCCACTCCCAACCTTTCTGAACAGCAACGAAACCGAACGGAACCTGCCGGCGCCCAACTTGCCGGCAGATGCGTTTCGGCCTGCCACGCCGAAGTTGCAGGTACCTGCTCCGGCGGCAGCCAGCCAGCCGCAGGCGCTGATGATGGAAACCCGGGTGCTGATCCGCAAGGTGCGCATCGAAGGTGGCACGGTGTATCCGCTCAGCGAATTGCGTGACAACTACAAGGACCTGGTGGACCGTGAAACCACCATCGGCGAACTGATCGAAGCCACCCGGCGCCTGACCCAGCGCTACCAGCAGGACGGCTATCTGCTCTCGTACGCTTTTCTGCCGGTCCAGGACTTCGCCGGAGGGCTGCTGCGGGTGGTCCTGGTCGAGGGCTACATCCGCGACTACGAGGTCCAGGGCGATATCGGCCGGGTCTCGGGCTACCTGGACAAGCTGGTCGCCAAGCTCAAGGCCGAGCGTCCGCTGACCCGCAAGACCTTCGACCGCTACACCTCGCTGATGAGCCGGGTGCCCGGCATCACCCTGCAGGCCAGGGTGCCACCGCCCGGCACCACCGACGGCGCCAGCAAGCTGATGGTGCAGGCCTCGCGCAAGCCGTTCACCACCAGCATGAGCCTCAGCGACAGCAGCCGCGATGACACCCAGTTCCTGTTCGGTGCCAGCAGCAACGCGCAGACCGCCGTGGCCGAGCAGCTCAGCGTCAGTGCGCTGTTCCCGCCGGGGGATGACAAGGAGCACTACTACCGGGTCGACTACTCCCAGTACCTCAACAGCGAAGGTACGCAGCTGGCGCTGTCGGCCTCCCGCTACCGCAGCGACCCTGCCGCGGTGGTACGACTTGAGGGTGGCATCGACCTCAAGCAGCACCGCGAGAATGACCGCTATTCCATAGGTCTCAACCACGCACTGATCGCCTCGCCGAATGAATGGCTGAACCTCTCGGCGCGCTTCTATGCCGTGGACGACACCACCGACTACCGGGTGATCGGCTTCCCGCTGAAGGTCAGCACCAGCACCGATATCCGCGCCCTTGCGTTCGAGGGTGACTGGCGCAAGGCGACCGACCGGCAACTGCGCATCCTCAGCGGCGGGGTGTACCAGGGCTTCGATCGTTTCGGTGCCAACACCAACGCCGGCTACGACCTCGACTTCTTCCGCCTGCGCCTGTCCGGCGTGCAGAGCGACCGCTTCCTGGAGAGCTGGCAGGGCGTGGCGTCCGCTGCGCTGTACTGGACCGACGACAGCCTGCCCGACAGCGAACGGGCCGTGTTCGGCGGGCAGAACTTCGGCCGCGGTTACCCGGTGGACCAGGCGTCGGGGGACAAGGGCTGGGGCGCGGCCTACGAGGTCAACTACAGCTTCAAGCGCGAAGGCGACTGGGTGAAGTTGCTGCAGCCGTACGTGGTGCTGGATGCCGCGCGAACCTGGTTCAACGAGCTGGAGGTCCAGGATTCGCGGATGTCCTCGGCGGCCGTGGGCCTGCGGTTTGGCGACGCGCGCTACTACAACATCTCCCTGGAAGTGGCCAAGCCGATGTCGGACATCGCCCTGGACAGCTTCAACCGCCGCCCTCGGTTCACTGTGAGCTTCAGTTACCAGTTGTGATCGCCAGGACTCATTGATTCAGCAGGGGACCCTGCTGAATCAATGAGCCATGTGTTGTTCTCCGAGAGCGGGACCGCGTCGTGCTGTCGATGATTTTTCGTGGACGAAAGCGGCGCCGTTAGCGCGCCGCTTGCCTGCCCTGGGGGATTTCTGCGGGAAACAGGTTGCCCAGGGTTTCCAGCAGGCGGATGTGGTAGACGGGTTTGCGGAACAGGTCGAGCACTTCCAGGCGCAGCAGCTGGTTGACCGCATCGAGGTCGGCATGACCCGTGGTGACGATCACCGGCAGGTGCTGGCGCGCAGTGTGTTCGCGCAGGCGTTTGATCAGGGAAATGCCGGACTCTTCCGGCATGTTCAGGTCGGTAATGACCAGGGCGATATCCGGATGGCGGGTCAACTGCTTGAGGGCGAACTTCACCGACGTTGCCGTATGGCAACGAAAGCCTTCGCCCTCCAGCAGTTCAGCCAATTCCAGCAATGCGTCCTCTTCGTCATCCACCAGCAACAGCTGTTGACGCAGGTGGGAGGGTGGCATGGCGTAGTCCTGCTGACGGAAATGCAGTGTTGTGTTGGCTCAGACCGCTGACCGGACGATCAAGAGCCGCTGCTTTGTTGCGCGGCAGGTAGCGCCGTCTTGATGTCGTTGAATACGTTGTCCAGGCCGGACTTCATACTGCCCATGAACGCTGCGATCACCACCGCCACCATGGCCGCGACGATCGCGTACTCGATACCGGAAGCGCCGTCCGTGCGCTTGGCGAATCTACGAATGGATTGCATGATTTTCGACATTTGCATGATGTAGCTCCTTGCACAGACCCTGGTGTTGCGGGGACAACATAATCTCCCTTTGCCATCAGGAGCATCGTCAAGAGTTAACACCTAGGCAAATGTAAGAAAGCATTAATCCCAAAGTGATAATTCCCTGCCTTCGGCAAGTAAGCCGTTGTTTTCAAAACGTGACGCAGGTCACAGCGAATTTTTTCCCCCTCTGTAATGGCGTTTTGTCCTAGCTGCGCTACCGTCAAATAGCGAAATAGTTACTTCCAAGTGTGTATTTGTGGGCCTGTTAACAAGAAGTCACGGGCTGCGACAGACGGGCAGGGAGGGCCACACATGAGCAGTCGGATCACCTTGATACTGGCGGGACTGTTCCTCATCGGCGCCATCATTGCCGGCTACTGGGGCCTGATGCTGAGCAAGCAACCGGTGAACCCCGTGGTCGCGACGCCAACGGCAACCCAGCCGGTGGCCCAGGTGGTCAACCAGGCCCAGGACGAATTGCGCAAGCCGGTGGTGGTGCTGCGCCGCGACGTCGCCGCCAACCTTCCCCTGACCAACGAAGACCTCGCCGTGGAGCGCCTGCTGGTGGCGCCGGCCGGCAGTTTCCAGACCCTCGAACAGGTCGCCGGGCGCAAACCCTGGCGCGACCTGCCGGCCGGTACCTGGCTGGAAGAAAGCAGCTTCGACGCCGGTGGCCCGCTGGCGCGGATGATCCAGCCCGATGAACTGGCCCTGACCCTGGCGGTGGACGAGGTGAGCGGTGCCGGCGGGCATATCCGTCCGGGTGACTACGTCGATGTCCTGTTGTACCTGCGCGAAGAACAGAACAATGCCCAGGCCAGTGCCCAGGTCATCGTACCGGCCCTGCGCTTGCTCAGCGTCGGCCAGCAGATGGGGTTGGCCAATGACGGGCATCCCGCCGAAGCCGTTGACCCCGATCCCAAGGTCCGCGAGGAAAAGCGCCGCAACCCGCCGCGCACCGTGGTGCTGGCGGTGCCCAAGGCACTGGCCAGCCGCCTGACCCTCGCCGCCCAGGCCGGCAGCCTGCGCCTGGCGGTACGCAGCGCCGAAGAGAAACTGCTGGCCCGCTACTGGGCCAATCCGGACTCCGCCCCCCGCGCGATCGACGACGCCAACCGCCAGCTCTATCGCTTCAACCAGTTGGCCATGGCCGCGCCCGCGCCGAGCCGCAGCACGGCGTCGGCGCCGCCCCGCGGCATCGAGATCATTCGCGGCGCCCAGTCTTCCGAGTCTTCTCACTGAATCAGCAAGGATGCCCCGCCGATGAACAGCCGTTCCTCGTGGATTTGCTCCTCCAGCCTGCTGGCCTCGTTCCTGGCCCTACTGCCTTTGTCCCAGGCGCAGGCTGCCGCCAATGGCTGCGCGGCATTGCCGCGGGTGCCAGCGACCCTGGAAATCGACCAGGGCTTGCAACAGGAACTGCGCTTGCCGGTGGGGATCAGCCGCGCTGCCGTCGGTGACCCGAAGGTCGCCGACGTGCATCCGGTGGGCAACGATGCCTTGCTGATCACCGCCATCGGTCCCGGCGCCACCAGCCTGAGCCTGTGGACCCGCTGTTCGGACACGCCGCGCCAGACCATGGTCTTCGTCCGTGGGCGCGCGGCGGCGGACATGGCCTCGATCTACCAGCCACCGTCGATGGACGGCGAGTTGCCCAGCCAGATCCAGGCCGATATCCGCTTCGTCGAAGTCAGCAGGACCAAGCTCAAGGAGGCGGGTGCCAGGCTGTTCTACAACGGCTCCAACAACTCGCTGATCGGCTCGCCCGGGACGGTGCCGAATACATCGGTAACGCCAGGGCAGGTGCCGGTAGTCCGCCAGCTGCCCAACGACCAACCACTGACCACGCCGCAGATTCCGCTGGTGAACGAGGCGTTCAACATCGTCTGGGGCGGTGGCAGTAGTCGCGCCCTTGTCGCGATCAACGCCCTGGAAAACAGCGGCTTTGCCTACACCCTGGCACGTCCGAGCCTGGTGGTTTTGAGTGGCATGACCGCGAGTTTCCTGGCGGGCGGCGAAATCCCCATCCCGGTGCCCAGCAGTGGCAGCGATAGCCTGTCGATCGAATACAAAGAGTTCGGCGTCCGCCTGGCGTTGACACCAACCATCGTCAGTCGTGACCGGATCAACCTGAAGGTCGCCCCGGAAGTCAGCGAGCTGGACTACACCAACGGCGTACAAATCTCCGGCGTTACGGTACCCGCGCTGAAGGTCCGGCGCACCGACACCAGCATCTCCCTCGGCGACGGCGAAAGCTTCGTCATCAGCGGCCTGATCAACAGCAGCAATCGCTCCGCCGTGGACAAGTTCCCCGGCCTTGGCAACATCCCCATTATCGGCGCGTTCTTCCGCCAGTCCTCGGTGCAACGCGACGAAACCGAGCTGCTGATGATCGTGACTCCGCATCTGGTCCGGCCGCTGGCTGCCAACGCTAAATTGCCGGAGCTGCCCGGTGAGCAACTGCGCAACTACGACCCCAGCTGGGGTCGCCTGTTCTTCCTTGAAAAAGGCGACTTCGACAGTCGCAGTGGGTTATCCCGATGAGTGAAAGCCTGAGCCAGACCTTTCTCGCCATCACCCGCAACGAGGGCGACCTGCAATGGCTGCAGACCGCGCTCACGCCGCTGGGCCAGGTGGTCGGTGCCGGCAGCGGCAGCCTCGACGAGCTGCTGGCGTTGGTCGACGTCACCTTTGCCAACCTGGTCTTCATCGGCCTGGATCGCGAGCACCTGGTCAACCAGTGCGCGTTGATCGAAGGGGTGCTGGAGGCCAAGCCGATGCTGGCGATCGTCGCCCTCGGCGATGGCATGGACAACCAGCTGGTGCTCAACGCCATGCGTGCCGGTGCGCGGGATTTCGTCGCCTACGGATCGCGCTCCAGCGAGGTGGCCGGGCTGGTCCGGCGCCTGAGCAAGCGCCTGCCGCCGGTGACCACCAACCCGCACCTGGGCGGCCTCACCGTGCTCTATGGCACCCAGTGCGGCTCCGATGGCGCGCTGCTCACCGTGCACCTCGGCCAGGTGGTGCAGAAGAGCGGTCAGCAAACCCTGTTGCTGGATCTCGGCCTGCCCCGTGGCGACAGCCTGGCGCTGCTCGGCCTGGAGGCTTCGTTTCACTTCGGCGATGCCTTGCGCCACCTGCGGCGCCTGGACAGCACCTTGATCGACAGCGCCTTCAGCCGCGAGGCTAGCGGCCTGCGCCTGCTGGCCTACGCACCGGGCGACGAACCGCTGGAGCGCACCAGCGCCGCCGAGCTGTACATGCTGCTCAGTGCGCTGCGCCAGCATTTCCAGCATATCGTCGTGAACCTCACCGGGCAGGCCGACTGCGAGGCCCTGCGTACCTTCGTCAGCCATTGCGACAAGCTGATCTGGTACACCGACCAGAACGTCATCGAGTGCCGGCGCAACCTTGAGGTGTTGAACACCTGGCGCGAGAAAGGCATGAACCTGGAACACGCCAAGCTGCTGGTGGATCGCTACCTGCGCGCGGTGGTTCCCGATGCCGAAGCCCTCGGCAAACGCTTCGCCCTGCCGGTGCTGACCGAGCTGCCGCTGAGCGCCGAGGTGCGCCTCAATGCACGCAACCAGGGCCTGAGCCTGTTCGAACTGGCACCGCGGGACAACCTGACCCAGGCCCTCAAGACCCTTGGCGAGCGCATGGCGCGGCGCTCGGAAAACCTCAAGCCCAAGGCCGACAACTGGCTCACCCGGCTGTGGGGCGGCAAGCATGAGCAGTGACGAGCTGTTCGGCGGCCCCCGGCATAACCTCGGCTCCGACCCGCAGGCGCTCAAGCGCGCGCTGCACCGCTACATCATCGACGCCATCGAGGACTCCGGACGCAACCTGCTGGAGGGTGCGCGCCCCGCCCTGGCGCAATTCGTCGTCGAACAGGTCGGCGAATACATCGCCCGCCTGCACCTGGCCCTGTCGCGCTATGAAATGGAGCGCATGGCCGAGGAACTGGTGGACGAACTCACCGGCTTCGGCCCGCTGGAAGTGCTGCTGCGCGACACCAGCGTCACCGAGATCCTGGTCAACGGGCCGTTCCGCGTGTTCGTCGAGCGCGCCGGGGTGCTGCACCAGACCGACCTGCGCTTCATCGATGCGCACCATGTCGAGCGGGTCATGCAGCGCATCCTTGCGCCATTGGGCCGGCGTCTGGACGAGTCGTCGCCGATGGTCGATGCGCGCATGCCCGACGGCAGCCGGGTCAACGCGATCATCCCGCCGGTAGCACTGGACGGTCCCTGCCTGTCGATCCGCAAGTTCCGCAAGGACATGCTCAAGAGCGCCGACCTGCTGGCGACCCGGGCCATCGATCCGGCGATCCTTGAGTTCTTCGAGAATGCCGTGGGCAAGCGCTGCAACATCCTGGTCAGCGGCGGCACAGGCACCGGCAAGACCACCCTGCTGAACATCCTCAGCCAGCTCATCAGCCCCCACGAGCGGCTGGTGACCATCGAGGACGTGGCCGAGCTGCAACTGGATCACCCGCACGTGGTGCGCCTGGAAACCCGGCCGCCGAACGCCGAGGGCCATGGCGAGATCAAGGCCAGCGAACTGATCCGCAACGCCTTGCGCATGCGGCCGGATCGCATCCTGCTTGGCGAGATACGCGGCGTCGAGGTGATCGATGTGCTCACCGCGATGAACACCGGGCATGACGGCTCCATGAGCACCGTGCACGCCAACACCGCCCAGGACGCGCTGCTGCGCCTGGAAACCCTGGTGGGCCTGACCGGTCGCCAGGTGGCGGAGAAGACCCTGCGGCAGATGATCTGCGCGGCCCTCGACGTGGTCATCCAGCTGGCCCGCCTGCCCGATGGCCGGCGTTGCATCAGTGAGGTGCTGGAGGTGGTCGGCCTGCGCGACGACGTCTATGTCACCAACACCCTGTTTCGCTTCGACCGCCGTGGCAGCGGCGGCTTCGTCCGCGAGGCGGTCAACCCGGCGGGCGACAAGCTGCGCCGCGACCCACTGGAGACGGCGCCGTGATCGCCGCGGTCCTGGGGCTGTGCGGGCTGGTCTTGCTGGCGGCCTCGGTCGGCCTGTTCTACAACGGCGTGCGCAAGTCCGCCGAGGAACGCACCCTGCACCGGCTCGGCCAGTTGCCCGAGCCGGTGGCCGTGGAAAAGCCGGCCCATGGCTGGCTGGAAGTGCTGCTGCTGCGTGCCGGCTTCGACCGCACGGCCGATCGCCTGATGCTCTGGGTCGCGGCCTGGCTTTTGCTGATCGCCCTGGGCGGGTTGTTCTTCGGCTGGCCGGGGATGCTGTTGATGCTGGTGCTCGGCCCGTTGCTGTGGCGTCTGTACATGGGCTGGCGCTACCAGCGACGCCTGCAGCACATGATCGAGCAACTGCCGACCCTGCTCGACCATGCCGTGCGCAGCCTCAAGGCCGGGCGCACCCTCAGCGATGCGGTGCTGGGAGCCATCGATGTCTGCGCCGACCCGCTGAAAAGCGCCATGCAGCGGGTCCAGCGCAACGTGCAGATGGGGGCCAGCCTGGACGAGGCCTTGCAGGATCTGGCCGATCTCTACGACCAGGACGAATTCCGCGTCTTCGCCCTCGGCCTGCGCATCAACCATCGCTATGGCGGCAATGCCAGCGAGCTGCTGGAAAACCTGGTCAAGCTGATCCGCGAGCGCGAGCAGGCCGCCCGCCAGTTGCGCGCGATGACCGGGGAAACGCGGATGACCGCCCTGGTCCTGGCGATGCTGCCGATTTGCATCGCCGGCTATTTCCTGCTGGTCAATCCGGCCTACCTGCTGTCGATGTGGAACGACCACGACGGCCAGCTGATGCTGCTGGCCGCCTTCACCCTGCAGGTGCTGGGTTGCCTGGCGCTGTGGCGCATGTTGCGGAGTATCTGAGATGGCTTTGCTGATCAGTGCCGGGCTGCTCTTCCTGACCTTCCTGTTGCTGGTGAGCGTGCTGGCGCGCCAGCACCGCCGCGAGCGCCTGGTGACCCTGCGCCTGCAGGGCGAGCAGAGCCAGGTGTCCAGCGAAAACGGCTGGATGGAGCGCCTGGGCAAGAGCGCCCTGGCGCAGCGCTCGATGAACCTCGACAGCGAAACCCGCGTGCTGCTCGACCGGATCGGCTGGCGGCGGACCCGCCAGCGTTCGCTGTATGCCGCTCTGCAGGTCGGTGTGCCGCTGCTGGCGCTGGGCATCGCGCTACTGTTCCAGAAGCTCTTCCTGGCGGGCGGTTCGACGCCCTGGCTGTGGCCGACCATGGCCCTCGGGCTCGGTTACCTGCTGCCCAAGCGCACCCTGGCCTGGGTCGCAGCGCGGCGCCAGCGGCAGATCGCCGACGAGGTGTCCAGCTTCATTCCGCTGCTGCGCATCCTCTTCGACTCCGGGCTGGCGGTGGAGCAGAGCCTGCGCATCCTCAGCATCGAGGGCCGGCAGTTGCTGCCGGTGCTGAGCGAGGAACTGCGCCTGATCCTGGTCCGGGTCGACTCCGGGCTGGCGCTGTCGTCGGAGCTGGAGCAGACGGCGCGGCTGCTGTCGGTGGACGAATTCAGCGACACCTGCGTGATCCTCCAGCAACTGCTGACCCAGGGTGGTGGGGCGATGAAGTCGCTGCTGGCGCTCAAGCAGTTGCTCGACGACCGGCGCCTGACCCGGCTGCAGGAGCGGGTGTCGAAGATGTCCGGAAAGATGTCCGTGGTGATGATGGTGTTTCTGTTTCCCGCCTTGCTCATCGTCCTGGCGGGACCGGGGCTCAGCGCGCTGGCCCGGGTCTTCGGTTCCTGAAAAAGGGGAGAGTGTCATGCGAATCGCTGGAGTGATGCTGGGCGCGCTGCTGCTCAGTGGCTGCGCTGGCCAGAACGGTGCGCCGTGGCTGGCCTTGCAGGCGGGCGGGAGCAGTTGCGCCAAGCCGGATGCTTCGCAACAACTGGCGTTGAACCTGGCCGACGAGATGGTCGCCGATGGCCGTCCGCATGCGAGTCTGGCGCACCTTGAAGAGATGCCGGACAACCTGGCCGAGGTACGGGTGCGCAAGGCCAAGGTGCTGCGCCTGCTCGGCAGCAGCGAGGCCGAGCCGCTGTATCGCAGCCTGCTCGGTGGCTGCATGGGCGCTGAGGCGGAGCATGGCCTTGGCCAGTTGGCGGCGTCCCGCGGCGACAACGTCCAGGCCCGCCAGCACCTGATGCGGGCCATGCGCCTGGCGCCCACCGACGAGAAGGTGCGCAACGACCTGGGCGTGGTCTACCTCAGCCTGGGCGAGCTGGAAAAGGCCCGTTTCGAGTTCCTTACCGCCATCGAGCTGAAGGAGGGTGACCGGTTGGCGGCGGTCAACCTGGTGACGCTGTTGCTGTACCAGGACAAATGGCAGCAGGCGGCCGACCTGGTCAGTCGCCTGGGCCTCAGCGCGGCGCAGTTCAGCGAAGCCCAGGCCCGTGCCGAGCAACTCAAACCCGGCGGTGAGCAACCGCCACGGAGGCCTTCATGAACGTTCGAATCCTCGTCCTGACGCTGTTGGCCGGCTTGCCGCTGGCTGCTTCGGCGATGCCGCCGGGCCCGTCCTCCCGCGCGCAGGCCACCACCGAGGCCTGGCTGCAACTTCAGCCCAGCGGCGAGAAGGCCTCCGACAAGGCGCAGAGCAGCACGGCGCGGGAGCATGACAAGAGCATGGAGCGGTGGCTGAAGGTGTACGACTACAAGATCCCCGAGGTCTTCAAGTGGGAGAAGATGAGTTCGGGGAGTTCGGGGGGATCAGGAGGCAATTGAGCTGCCTCCTGTAGTCTCGGCTCAAACCGGGCTAACGGGATCTACTCGGGTCTGTGGGCTCAGGAAATCGATATGAAAACCGCTTGAGCCATCGCCGAGCGCGACATGCAAACCCTCGATGCCTTCGTTGACTTGAGAGTTGATCGCGTAGTCGATGATGCCGTTTAACGCGGTATTGACACCGATGGCGAACTCGGTGAGTGCCAGGCCTCGTGGGCCTGCAGCTTTTTGGAGAAGGGCAGCGTAGTCAACTTCACTACACATGAAGGAAGTGACAATGTTTTCGGTGACATGAAGAACTCCTCCATGTTTGGCCAGCAGGCTGGCAAGGTTCTCCAAGTCAGCATTCAGTGCAGCCGCTTGAGGGAGAGTGTTCTTCCTCAGGACGATCAGAATACCTGATATTTGAAGACTCCCTGTAAAGTTGAAAGGACAAGGGTCTTTCGGGTTCATATGTGCGTAGTGCACCTCGAAGAACTCAGCCAGCGAGTGGATGTAGCCGTTATCTAGGTCTTCCGCGATCAGAGCGTAGGGTGTGGCCTTTTCGAGTACCCTGACTGCTCCTCGAGAGTTATTGCCGCTCACCCTCAGGTCGCGAAAGTTATTAAGTGTTTTAAGAGCTTTTCTCTGCGTGCGCAGCGCCATGTCAAAGTCGCTTTTCATGATCAGGTCCAGCGTGTACTCGGCATGCATTACCGTTGCTTTGAATACATGTAGAGCACAAAAAACAGATTGCTTGTTGCTTGCTCTCTCTGCAGCTTCAAAGGTATGTCTTGCAGCGTCGTGGCTGAAAGAAAAAACCAGGCTGCGAGGCGGTAGGGCGTGAGTCTGCATCAGCGACTGAGTGCGGAATCCTTTTTGGGCGGAGGCGGCGAGAAAAGCTTCGCTGTCGGAAATGATCAAGGCGTGCTCTGCGTTTATCCAGCCTACTGAGTGGTTTTTATTAGGCATGAAGTTCTCCTTGCAAGGTGTAGAGAGAGCCTCTACACCTTGGGGTTTTACCGACAGTTATTCGTCAGAGTGGGCCCAGACCAGTGGAGACCAACCAAAGTTTCCTGGCCCAGAGGCAGTGCGTGCAAGATCTTTGAAGTCCATAGGATCATTCATGAGTTTGTCCTTGTTTATATGCCCTCGAAATTGAGGGTCCTCGGATTCTTTTACTATGAGCTGCCGGATGGCAAGAGTTTTTTTGTTAAATCCTTGAAATATTTATATGACCTGCTGAGTAAGGATGTTTAAGTTTTTGAAGATTTTTCTGAGAGGGTTTTCTGATTTTTATAAAGCGTCTTGCATTTCCCAATATTGAAGAATTAGCTTTTGTCGTGGTCTTTTGTTCATGTGTTTATGTGTATTGCATATATGGGGATTACAAGAAATGGCTACAAAAACCTGTATTACGCCGACTCAACTGGAACATGCTTTAGCACTGAAAGACCTGACGCTCTGGTCGTCCAATTCACACGCGGTGCACCTGATGGCAAGCGAAGTCCTGAAGGGGCTGCGTGAGCGAGGCTGGCCAACAGCCGAAGTCGTTACTGGCCCAAGGGTAGTGCACGCCAGGGAAAACTATGCACTCTTGGGGTACTCCCCCGACGAAGTGACCCTGGGTAGCGAACACACTCGCTGGGTGGATCAAGAACGGCTGCTGCGTACGCAGACGACCAGTCAGATTCCGGCAGCATTGCAGGCTGCCGCCAGGGCGAGAAAGCCTGGTGAGATGAGGTTGATCGCTGCTCCCGGGATTACATTTCGCCGGGACACTCGTGACCGCTGGCACTGCGCCGAACCACATCAGATGGATGTCTGGGTGCTGGGGGAGCCAGCGCTTTCCAATCGAAAAGATCTCCTGAGACTTGTACGGGACATTCTGGAGGCAGCAACTCCCAGCCTGGGCTGGGTGTTCAGCGACAGCCCGCATCATTACACCGATGAGGGCATCGAGGTAAATCTGTTGGCTGACGAGAAAGCCATCGAGGTGCTGGAGTGTGGTTGCATCGCTCGCAGCCTCCTCGAACGCCTTGGCATCGATCCAGAGCAACACGGTGGCCTCGCACTGGGCATGGGCTTGGACCGCCTGACCATGTTACGCAAGGGACTACCTGACATTCGCTTGCTGCGGGATGAACATCCTCGGGTGCAAGCGCAGATGCACGACTTGTCGCAATGGCGACCTGTTTCGCGCCTGCCGTCGACGAGCAGGGACATTTCGCTTGCTGTTTCGCCCGGCCTGAGTGAGGAAGCGCTGACGGAGAAAATGCTGAATGCAGCTGGAGAGCATGCCTGCTGGATAGAGGAAATGCAGATCAAGGGACGCTGGGCCTATGGTGATCTTCCTGAGCAGGCTATTCAGCGTCTGGGTTTGATCCCAGGTCAGGAAAACGTGCTCCTGCACATCGTGTTGCGTGACGCTTCGCGGTCCATCACCACCGAGGAGGCGAATCAATTGTACGGAGTCATCCAAAGCGCAATGCATGAAGGTGAGCCAGGAGGAGGGTACCGTCTGTAGCGATTCTCCTGACGCCTCTTTCTCAATGCTCCGTCACCCGCTGGCGCAACGCCGAACCGCTCGGCGACAACGCCAGCGCCAGCTGGGTCCTGTTGTGCATGTGGGTCAGGCGCAGCACCTGCGACACGTACAGCTTCACCGTGTTCTCGGTGATGCCCAGCTCACAGGCGATCTGGTAGTTGGTCTTGCCCTGGCCCACCAGTCGCGCCACGTCCAGCTGGCGTGGGGACAGCGGGTCGAAGATGGTCGGCACGGCGTCGCCGTCCGCTTCGCCTTCCTCGGCCGCTTCCGGCCTGGCCGGCGCCTGCGTGCGGGCCTTGTCGAGGTCCTGGTAGAGGTCGTCGATGGACTCCGCCAGGTACTTCAGCTTCTGGTTCAGGTGGCCCAGTTGCTGGAAATCCTTTTGCCGCGCCAGCAGCACGTCTTCCTGGCGCTTCAGGCCTTCGAGCAGCTCGGCCAGGTCCACCGGCTTCTGGTAATAGTCGGCGAAGCCTTCGCGCAGGGCCTTGATCACGTCCTGCTTGTCGGCGCGCCCGGTGAGCATGATGGCTTCGAAGATGCGTTCCGGGCCGGCCTTGGCCTTCAGCGCCTTGACCAGCTCGATACCGTCGTACTCGGGCATGTTCAGGTCACAGACCACCAGGCCGATCGTCGGGTCGGCAACGAAGCGGTCGATGGCGTCGACGCTGGAGTGACAGGGGACGCAGCGATAACCGCTGCTTTCGAGAAATTCGCAAAGTTCTTCGACGATCAACGGCTGGTCATCGACGACCAGGATTTTCACTGGGCTGGTTGGCATTTTGAATCGCAACTCCATGCTGGCGTGCCCTCCCTGAATGCTGCCAAGGAGCGGTCCCGGGTCACGGTGGGGCACTCACTAAAAAGTAGTCGCTCCTTTCGACTAATTACAAGGAGTGACACTGGAGTCAGAGCGCCCAGGCGACTAATGGATCCATATGATTGCGAGCAAGAAGCCGCTGAGCAGGTAGGGCGCGAAGGGTTGTTTTTCCGACATTCGCTCCTGCCATTCGCGCACACGCTTCTTAAGCTTTTGATTCAGCAGGGACCACAGCCAGCGCCGGGCCAATACCCAGATGATCAGGGTGATGCCCGCGCCGATGAAGGTGCCCAGCAGATACCACTGGTCGGTTGCCAGGGCCAGGGCCGCAAGCAATTTCACATCGCCGGCCCCCAGCCGACCAAGGATATAGCCGGGAAGGGTTAGCACCATCACCAGGGCGAGGGCCAGGGCTGCATCGGCGGGCTCGGCGCCGATCCAGGTGTGGCCGGTGAGGAACAGGTAAACAAGGGCGAAGGCGGCGGCACCGAGCGTCAGGGTGTTGGCGATCTGCCGTTCGCGGACATCCTGTTCGGCACAGAGGGCAAGCCACAACAGCAGGACGAGACTTTGCATTGGCGAAACGCCATCCCTTGGTCTGAATGATTCTATGCTTGTCTGAGCGGTGTCATTGTCAGGGTAGACGCGATCATGAAAGCAAGCCTCGCTGGACGGCAAAAAGGTGCGGTGGCCATCGAGTTCGCCGTGGTATTCGTGTTGTTCTTCGCAGTGTTCTACGGACTGCTCAGCTACAGCCTGCCGATGCTGATGATGCAATCCTTCAACCAGGCCAGCAGCGAGGCGGTACGCCGCTGCGTGGCGCTGGACCCGGACAGCGCGACGTTCCGGACGGACGTCGGCAACCTGGCCCGGCAGACACTGGAGCAGCAGCTGTCGTGGCTGCCGGGGTCGCTGGCCTTCCAGTTCGCCACCGATGCCACGGTTACCCTCAGTGGGGGCAACCTGCTTACGGTGAGCGTCCACTACAGCAAGAGCAAACTGACCTCGACCCTGCCGGTGATGGTGCTGCCGGGCATCGGTGAGGTGCCCAGGTTGCCGGCGAGCCTGGGTACGCAGACGAGCCTGCAGCTTTGAGCGGCGGTCCGGGGCTGTTCGAGCGCTGGCGGACCCGCGCCGGCGAGACCCGGGACTGGCCCGAGGCCTCGGCACCGCCGGCGGTGGGCTTGCAGGTCTGGCTGGACGGCCAGGGCCGCGTGCTGCGCCTGAGCGGTCCGTTGCGCACGACGCTGGCGCTGCCGGCGCAGATGCCGGCGCACCTGCATGACTACGTGCAGCCGCAGAGTCTGCTGGCCCTGGAAGGCGAGCCGGCGGACTGGCAGGCGCATCCGCTGGACCTGGATTTTCGCGTCGCCTCCGGCACCACCCTGCACACCCGAGGCTGGCTGCTGGCCCAGGCCGAGGGCTGGCTGTTGCAACTGTTCGACATCGGTGACCTGGTTCGCGAGCAGCGCCAGGGCGTCGCCGCGCGCCAGGCCCAGAAACTCGCCGGCGAGATCGCGGCAGCGCTGCGCGATTGCAGCCTGCAACGCCTGCCGGAAGCAGCCGGCGAACAACTGCGTCGCCTGGCCGGGTACTGGCGGGCGAGCTGGGCGGTCCTGCTGCTGCCCGCCGCGGGCGGCTGGAAAGTTTTCATCCACAGTGGCGACAGCCTGCCGCTGAGCGAGCCACGCCTGGGCATGCTGCTCGATGGGGTGCCGCCCGGGCATCTGCTGCACAGCTCCAGCCAGCCGCTGCTGCGGGTCATGGAAGTGCCCTTCTACCTGATGCCGCACAGCCAGCAACACGAAGTCCGGGCCTGGCTACTTTGCGCAGACAGTGGCGAGCAGCGCCTGGGCGATGAGGCGCTGCTGCTCGCCGATGCCCTGGTCGAGCCGCTGTTGGCGCGACTGGCCGGCGATCGCCTGCAAGCCAGCCAGCAGCGCCTGGAGCATGTCCAGGGGCTGCTCGGCGCTGGCTGGTGGGAATGGCGCCCCCAGGACTCATCGCTGCACCTGTCTCCCGGCCTGGCCAACAGTTTCGACGTGCCGCCACGGGTCAGCCTTGGCGACTGGCTGACCCAGGTCCATCCGGCCGACCGCGAGGCGGCGCTGCTGGCCTTCACTGCCTTGCAGCGCGAGGGCGACAGCCTGCAACTGTGCCTGCGCCTGCTCGGTGAAGCGCCACGCTGGTACCGCCTCTGCGGCGAGCTGGAAGGCAAGGGCGAGGCCCGCCGCCTGCACGGTTTCATGCTCGATATCAGCGACATCAAGCAGCAGGAGCAACAGGCCGGCGCTGCCCATGCGCGGCTGGACAACCTGATCGCCAGTTCGCCGGCGGTGATCTACATCCAGCGCTATGACGCCGGCGCGCTGCATGCCGAATTCTTCAGTGCCAGCCTGCAGCCGCTGCTGGGCTGGCAGGCCGGGCCCGGCGAGCGCCTGCAACCGGCGCAGTGGGTGCATCCCGAGGACCAGCCGCTATGGCTGGAGCGCACCCGCACCTTGCTGCGCGAAGGCCAGGTGCGCAGCCGCTATCGCCTGCGCGACCGGGAGGGCGGCTGGCACTGGGTGCTCGACGAGGCGCGCCTGCTGCGCAACGATCTTGGCATCCCCGTGGAAGCGGTGGGCCTCTGGCTCGATGTCACAGAGGCCACCCTGGCCTCCGAGCGAGTGCGCCAGAGCGAGGAACGCTACCGGGTGCTGGTGGAGGATTCACCGGCGATGATCTGTCGTTACCGCGCCGATCTCGAACTGCTGTACGGCAACCGCCCACTGGCCGACTACCTGGAATGCACCCCGGCGCAGTTGCCCGGGATGAACCTGGGCGAATGGATGTCGCAGGGCCAGCGCGAGCTGTTCCGCCAGCGCATCGCCCGGCTCACCCCGGACGACCCGGTCAGCAGCGACGAAGTGTGCCTGCAACTGCCGGGGCGCGAGCATGCCTGGTGGATCTGGTCTGATCGCGGGCTGTTCGACGAGCAGGGCCGGCTCCTGGAAATCCAGGCGGTGGGCCGCGACAACACGGAGGTTCGGCGCAGCCGGCAACTGGTGCTGCAGAGCGCCAAGATGGCGACCCTGGGCGAGATGTCCACCGGGCTGGCCCATGAGATCAACCAGCCGCTCAATGTCATGCGCATGGCGGTGGTCAATGTGCTCAAGCGCATGGAAAACGGCGAGCTGGACCCGGACTACCTGCAAGAGAAACTGAAACGCATCGACGCCCAGGTGGTGCGGGCCTCGAAGGTGGTCGATCACATGCGGGTGTTCGGCCGACGCTCCGAGGTCGAAGGCGGGCTGTTCGAGCCCTGGCTGGCGGTGGAGGGCGCCCTGTCGCTGATGGCCGATGGGCTGGCCGGCAAGGGTATCGAGGTGCGCCTCGGTGATCCGCTGGAAGGCCGGGTGTACGGTCACCAGGACCAGCTGGAGCAGGTCCTGATCAACCTGATGGTCAATGCCCGTGACGTGCTGCTGGAGAAGAAGCCGGCGCAAGCCTGGATTGCGTTGCGCGGCGAGAGCGATGGGCAGCAGTTGCGCCTGTGGGTGGAGGACAGCGGCGGGGGGATCGAGCCGCGGCTGCTGGAGCGGATCTTCGAGCCGTTCTTCACCACCAAGCCGGCCGGCGTGGGGACCGGGCTGGGGTTGGCGGTGAGTTATCGGATTGTCGAGAGCATGGGGGGCGTGCTGAGTGTGAGCAATGCCCCCCAGGGCGCGTGTTTCCTTATCGAGCTGCCGCTTCAGAGCACCAGCTGAGCGCGGTTGGTGTTGCAGTCGAGGTTGGCGCCGACATCGACCACCATCAGGTCGATGCCGAGGACTTTGAGCAGCGAGTTGATCAGCGGATCCGTGATGCGTCCGAGCAGCGTGACGATGGGCGGCAGCAGCAGGGTCTTCACGCTGTTCAGCAAGCTCGCGGCGGTCGTGACGATCTGCCCCAGGGGATTGCTGCCCACGGGCTGGTAGACCTGGAGCTGAATGCCGTTGACCGTGGTATTGAGGCTGCTGACCACATTGCTGGAACTGCCAGTCGCCTGCTGGTAGACCGCTGGCTGACCCAGGTTGGGTGGTGCGCTGGCGCCACTGAACAGCAGCGTGGTGGGGTCATTCACCGGTGTACCCAGGACCGTGGTGTCGACCTTGATACCCACGCCGCCGCCAACCAGGGGCACCCTGGTTCCGCAACCGAGGGTCAGGATGGTCAGCTTGGTACAGACATTGGTACCGAAGTCGATCAGCGGGATGGCCTGAACCGCGGCGTTACCCGAGGTGAAGAAATCGTTCGGCGTCTTGAACTTGCCAAGCGCGACTTTCGCCACCGCCGACTGGTTGCTGGTATTGAGCTGCTTGCCAGGGCTGCAGCTGTACCCGGTGACCTGACTGCTCGCGGAGGCGACCTCCACGCCGATATTCAGCTGCTGCACACCGGGCAGCAGCTCGATGTCGCTGACCTTGCACGGCACCAGGATCAGGCAGCCAACGGACTGCAGGGTGCCCTGCAGGTTGAGGCTGAGCAACGGATTGATGACGTTGGTGAGCGGCGTGGCGAGGTTGAGCACGGCGTTGACCAGGCCGGTGATGGTGCTGAGCACGGGCAAGTCGAGTGATACCAGCAGCCGTACCTGCGCGGTATGAACCTTTATCTCGTCGGTCGCCGGATTGCCGACGGCGGAGAGTTGTTCCGGTTCGATCACCTTCAGTTGAACATTGCCCGTCACCAGTCCGAGCAGGTTCAAAGGAAGCTGGACCACGGCCGCGCTGTTCTTCGCGGCCAGCATCACCGCTGCCTGGACCAGGTCGATGACTTTCAGCGAAGCATCCAGGCCGGCCGCAGCGGTACCGTTCTGCAGGTTGAGGATATCGCCCAGCTTGACCAGCGTGCTGTTGTCCGTGCCCAGCACCACCTGTCCCAGGTTGGTCACCACATCGGCGGCCGCGCCGCTGCGTGCCAGGACGGTCGCGGCGGCACGGATCAGGTCGGTGGCACGGATGTTCTTGCTGAGAAGCTCGTCGTAGTGGCCCGCGCCGACACCGACGTCGATTGCCAGTTGATCGAGGAAATCCAGCAGCTTGATATCGGTATTGGCGATGCCTTGCCAGCCAACGGCGTCCAGGGTCACCCGGCCGCCCAGCGGATCGATCAGGGCATTGAGCAGGGTCGATTTGCGCGAGTCCATGGTGGCCAGGGTCGAGCGCAGGCGCAGCATGGCTCGGGGAGGTAGCGGTGCGGCGGCCACCGCCTGGGCGTGAAGCTGGGTGGTGGTGGTGATGGGTTCGCCGGCGACCAGGTTGCGGATGCCGGCGGCGATGCTGGTGGCGACGCTGGCGCTGCCGACCACCTTGATGGCTTCGGCCAGTGCCGGATTGGCACTGAAGCTGCGCTGGCTCGCCGCGCCGGTGCTGACGCTGCCGCAACTGGTGACCAGGGTATTGCCGTTGCCGACCGTGAACCCATTGCGGGCGGCGCTGGCTGTAGCCAGTGCCGCGGCCTGGAAGCCCGTTCCGGTGCAGTTCCCACGTTGCCCCGCCGCCTCCAGCGCGGCCATGTCCACTACCCGCTGCAAGCTGCGCTGCTCCATGTAGAGCCGCCCGCCGTCCACCGCCAGCAGCCCGAAGACCATGGCGGTGGCCAGTGTCAGCACCGCCGTCAGGCCGATGGCGCCACGTTGCCGTTTCGCGAAGAGGGGAGACACGAGCACTCCTTTGCCGGCACATGCCGTGCACGTCGCGTGCGTGCATCCAGTGTAGTCAAGGATATGGCCAGTTGCCCAAGAGCCACGCGGACCTTGTGGGAGCGCAAGATCAATGCGGCGGGTAGTTGGAAAGCACCTGGGCAACGGTTTTCTGGATCGCCGCATTCCGCTCTTCCGGCGTGGGCGGATAGTGGTTCATCACCTGCTCGGCACTGCCGCGCCAGACCAGCTTGCCGTCGCGACCGTCGAACAGGTCGAGCTGGATGGTCGCCACCTTGTACTCGACGGTGCGCGTCTCGGCCATGGCCGGACCACCCCAGTAGCCGCCCCAGTAACCACCCCAGCCGCCACCGTACTGGGTGGTGATCTGCTGGTGACGGTTTTCCACGATCAGGTAGGCCTGCACCTTGAGATCACCACGGCTGCCGGCCTGGGCCGGGCGCAGGCCGCGCTGGTCGAGCTGTTCGCTGACGGCCTGGCGGATACGCTGTTCGGTGAGGTCGCTCTTGATCCGCGGGTCATCCGGGCGGTACTGCAAGGCTGGCTCCTGCCACGTCCAGCTGCGGTAGCCGGCGAAATCGCGGCTGGCGTCGAAATCCTGGGTCACGTTGTTGCTCTGGCAGGCAGCGAGCATTGCCAGCAAGGAAAGTAAGATCACACGGCGCAGCATGATGAGTTCTCCGGGTTCCAAGGACTAGCTGGGAGGATAGCCGCTCATGGCTTTTTCGACGGCCTCGCGCATGGCGTCGGCACGATCGGCCAGGGAGCCCCGGCTGTCGGTCTCGGCGCTGGCGCTCCACACCGGCTGGCCGCTGCCGGCATCGAACAGATCGACGCGCACCACCAGCACCTCGACTTCGTAGGTGCGGATCACCGGCACGCTGGTATAGGCGCCATAGCTATTGCCGTAGTAACCGTGGCCATAGCCCACGCCGCCATAGGGGTAGTAGTCATCGTCGCGGTACTGGCGCAGGCGCCGTTCCAGGCGCAGGTCGGCGCTCACCAGCAGATCGCCGCGTGCGTCCCGCGCCGGGCGCAGGCCGCGTTGGTCGAGGGCATTGCTTACCGCCTCGGCGAGTTGCGCGGGATCGGCGCTGGCGCTGCCGGCGGGCAACTGGCCGTTGCGCCAGCTCCAGTTGCGGTAGCGTCCATAGTCGCGGGCCGGCGCCGGGTAGGCGCTGGCATCGAAGGTGGTCGCGGCCTGGGGTGGCGCCGGGGGCAGCGGGCGCGAGCTGGCCACGTAGGGATTGCTGCCCTGGCAGGCGGCCAGGGTCAGGCAGGTGAAGGCAAGAACGACACGGTACGGCATGTGGCTCTCCCTAACGGGGTCGACATATCCAGTGCAGGTAGCGGCCGAGGCCGGCGAAGGCCGGGTGGCGACGGTGCGCGAGTTCCATTTCCAGCAGGTCGATCAGCTCGGCGCGGGCCTGGAATTCCGTCGGCATATAGTCGTGGAACACCCGCACGCCGCTTTCGGCTTCTACTTGCCATAGACCTTCAACGTGCGCCTTCAGTTCGCGGGGATCAAGGGGTTTCTGCGGGGTCAGGCTCTGCTTTTCGCCGGCCAGGGTGTCGCGGCGCAGCTTGCGGAAATGGCCCTTGAGCAGGTTGCGGTAGACCAGGGCGTCGCGGTTGTAGAAGGCCAGCGAGAGCAGGCCATCGGAGCGGGTCAGCTGGTGCAGCACCGGCAGGATCGACTCGGGTTCGGCGAGCCATTCCAGCACGGCGTGGCACAGCACCACGTCGTAGGGTTCGGTGAGTTCGCCGAGCAGCTCCTGCCAAGGGGCCTGGATGAAGGTGGCGGTCTGGCCGGCAGCGGCGAAGCGCTCGCGGGCGCCGTCGAGCATGGGCGCGGCGGGTTCGGCGAGGGTCAGCTGATGGCCGCGTTCGGCCAGCCACAGGGCCATGTGGCCAAGGCCTGCGCCGATATCGAGGATGCGCAGCGGGCGGTCCGGCAGGCACTCGGCGAGGTCGGCCTGGAGCACCGCGAGGCGGATCGCGCCCTTGGCGCCGCCGTAGATCTTCTCGGCGAAACGGGTCGCCAGGGCATCGAAATGACGGTCGTTCATTTGGCGAAGCGCCTCTCGCTGTCGGCCAGTTTGGCCCGCACCACCTGTTCCATGTCCAGGCCCAGTTCACTGCACAGCAGGAGCAGGTACAGCACGATATCGCCGACTTCCTGGCCGGCGTGTGCCAACTGATCGGCGGGCAGTTGCCGCGACTGGTCCTCGCTGAGCCACTGGAAGATCTCCACCAGCTCGGCCATTTCCACGCTGGCGGCCATGGCCAGGTTCTTCGGGCTATGGAAACCGCGCCAGTCGTTGTTGTCGCGGATGGTGTGCAGGCGTTGGGTGAGTTCGTGCAGATTCATTTCGGGTCTCCTGAGGCGGTATAGCTTCAGGGGGACGGGCGGGGCTGGCAAGTGTCCCCTGCGTTGTCTGGGGGGCTGGTGCTGGTTGTCGTGTGTTGATCCATTGGTGATGGCGACGCTGAGTCACCTTTTCGCCCCCCCGGCGACCCCCTTTTGAAAAGCGCAAAAGGGGGCAAAACGCTCTTGCTCCTGCATCCGGCCCTGCGCTTCGCTCCGGGTTCCTTCCTTCCGCACTGACTCCGGGGGCCGCGCCATACGGGCTCCTGCCCTATGGCGCTTTCCGGGCCATCCATGGCCCTCCACCCCCTACATCAGCGCTCCACTCAGCCTCCTGATGTCGCGGGCAGATCAAGAGCCAGATCAAAAGCAGAGCAAGAGCAAGAGCAAGAGCAAAAACCAGAGCGCAGCCACCACCACCCTGAGAACACCCTCGCCCGGCAAGAGCGCAGCGAATTGTGCTCTTGATCTTGATCTACCTGCGACATCAGGAGGCCGAGTGGAGCGCTGATGTAGGGGGTGGAGGGCCATGGATGGCGCGGCCCCCGGAGTCAGTGCGGAAGGAGGGAACCCGGAGCGAAGCGCAGGGCCGGATGCAGGAGCGAAAGCGTTTTGTCGGACCGCCGAACCGCCACTTTTGCGCTTTTCAAAAGTGGGTCGCCGGGGGGGCGAAAAGGTGACTAAGGGTCGCCATCACAAATGGATCAACACACGATACCCAGCACCAGCCCAAAGACAGTTGCTCCTACGAACCGGCCCCCGGGCTACGGTCTACGATTCAGTAAAACCGCCGCGGATCCGAAACCCCCACCAGGCTCGCCAACTGCGTCAACGCAAACTTCAATTCATCCTCCCGCGTCGGCGACATCAGCACCACCCGTACCCCGCGACTCCCGCCGCTACGCTCGGCCTGGAACTGCGACCCGCTGAGCACCTTCACCCCCTGCGCCCGCGCCAGGGTGGCGAACTCGTCGGCGTTCCACGGCTCCGGCAACTCCAGCCACAGGTGATAGCTGTGTGGCTCGGCCTTCACCTTCATGCCGTGCAATATCTCCCTCGCCAGCGCCTGGCGCTTCGCCGCTTCCTCACGCTGCAGCTTCACCAGCCGCTGGTCCAGCCCTTGCTCGATGATGTTGCTCGCCAGTTGCGCGGTGAGCGGGGAGGGCATCCACACGCTGCTGCGCACCATCGCGGTCAGGCGCGAGAGCAGGCGCGGCGGGCTGTACAGGTAGCCGATACGCAGCGCCGGCAGCACCGATTTGGAGAGGCTGGTGAGGTACACCGAACGCTCCGGCGCATAGCTGGCCAGCGGCTGCAACGTGGTGTCGGTGGCAAGGAATCCGTAGATATCGTCATCGAGGATCAGGAAGTCGAATTCCTCGGCAATGGCGGCAATCTCCGCCCGGCGCTGGTGCGACATGGTCGCCGTGGTCGGGTTCTGGCAGGTGGCGACGCACACCAGCATCTTCGGCCGCTCGCGCTGGCACAGCTCGCGCAACGAGGCCGGGACGATGCCTTCCTCGTCCATCTCCACCCCGCGCAGCCGCCGTTGCAGGCTGTGGGCCAGGGAAATGATCCCCGGATAGCACAGCGATTCGCAGAGGATCAGGTCATCGCTTTCGGTCAGCGCGCTGATCGCCACCAGCAAACCGTGCTGGGCACCGGCGGTGATCACCACCTGCTGCCACACCGCCTCCGGCAACGAATGCCGCAACCATTGTGCCCCCGCCTCGCGATGCGCCGGATGGCCACCGTCCGGCGCGTAGTCCAGGGCCTGGGCGAAGTCGGTGCCGTTGGCCAAGTCCACCAGCGCGCCGCGCAGCCAGGTGGAGGCGGTGTCGCCCGCAGGCTTGATGATCGACAGGTCGAGCACTGGCGGCGCCACCGACAGGCTCGCCGGCTGCACCACGGGCTCCGCCGCGACCGGCTCGGCCAATGGCGTCGCCCGCACATAGGTGCCGCGCCCCACCTCGCCCTGCAGCAACCCCCGCCGCTGCGCCTCGCCGTAGGCGCGGCTCACCGTGCCCGGGGTGACCTGCAGCGCCTGGGCCAGCTCGCGCAGGGTCGGCAGGCGCTCGCCCGGCTTGAGCGCACCACTGGCGATATCACGGCCCAAGGCGTCGGCGATGGACAGGTAAACGGGTTGATTGAAGGCGTTGAGCAGGGGGACCCACATGGACGAACTACCAAAGAAAACAAGTGCGCCGAGCCTATCACATCGCAGCAATCGGCCCTTGCCGCGGAGCAATCCCGGCGGCGTGTTGAGGCAGAGAATATTTCAAATTGTTTAATTGAGTCTATTGAATTGAATCAATTGAATCGAATAGATTTGAAATGAATCGAATCAATTTGCTGCTGCGCCACAGGAGAACTGCATGGAACACCTCAGGAAGGACCTTTCGTTGTCGGCGGTCGTCGCCGGACTGATCGCGGTGATTATTTCCTACGCCGGCCCGCTGATCATCGTCTTCCAGGCCGCCCGCGAGGCGCAGTTGGCGCCGGCCGAGGTGTCGTCGTGGATCTGGGCGATTTCCATTGGCAGCGGCGTCACCGGCTTGCTGCTCAGCTGGCGCCTGCGTGTGCCGGTGATCACCGCCTGGTCGACGCCGGGGGCGGCCTTGCTGGTGTCGATGCTGCCGCAGGTGTCGTTGGCCGAGGCGATCGGCGCCTACATCGTCGCCGCGCTGGTGATCGCCGTGGTCGGCTTGAGCGGCGCCTTCGACCGCCTCATGAGCCACCTGCCCAGGGCTATTGCCGCTGCCATGCTGGCCGGCATCCTGTTCCGCTTCGGCGCCGAACTGTTCACCTCGATCAAGCTGCAGCCGGCGCTGGTGCTGGCCATGTTCGCCAGCTACCTGCTGTTCAAGCGCCTGTCGCCGCGCTACGCGATTCTCTCGGTGCTGATCGTCGGCTGCGTGGTGGCCGGTTCGCTCGGGCAACTGAACGCCTCGGCGCTGACCCTGGCCCTGGCCGAGCCGAAGTTCACCGCGCCGGTGTGGAGCTGGCACGCCATCATCAACATCGGCCTGCCCCTGGCACTGGTCAGCCTGACCGGGCAATACGTGCCGGGCATGGCGGTCATGCGCAGCGCCGGCTACAGCACCCCGGCGCGGCCGATCCTCGCGGTCACCGCCCTCGGCTCGGTACTGCTGGCACCGTTCGGCTCCCACGGCTTCAACCTCGCCGCCATCACCGCCGCCATCTGCACCGGCCGCGAAGCCCACGAACAACCGGGCAAGCGCTACATCGCCGGGATCGCCTGCGGCCTGTTCTACATCCTCATGGGCACCTTCGGCGCAACCCTGGCCTCGGTGTTCGCCGCGCTGCCCCGCGAGTTGATCGCCGCCCTCGCCGGGCTGGCCCTGTTTGGCGCGATCATGACCGGCTTGGCCGGCGCCATGGCCGATGAGAAACAACGCGAGCCAGCGCTGATCACCTTCCTGGTAACCGCCTCGGGCATGAGTTTCCTCGGCCTGGCCGCCGCCTTCTGGGGCCTGATCTTCGGCCTGGTGGCGCACTGGGCGCTGAACTACAGCCGCCAGCGCAGGGCTGCCGCTGGCGCGCAAGTGAACTAGCGCACACCCCGGGGCCGGAAGTCTGGACTCCAATAGTGGCAATTAGCTATTGTTGTCTGGCATCACCCTCCCGGCCCTCGTTTCACCTCCGTCGACGCCCAGGCGTTCGCCGGCTCAAGCAATTGTCGCGTGCTGCCGATAGCGTTACGACGATCGGCGGCGACGATTTCGTCCTGGTTCCTTCCAGGCGCCTGTCCTTGTGTGTGTTCGTGTGCGTTTCATTCAATTCCAAGACAGGTTCTGCGGATGCTGGTCTACAGCCAAAAAAGTTTTCTCATCGTCGACGACTTCACCGATTTCCGGACTTCGCTGCGTTCGATGCTGCGCGAGGCGGGGATCAAGGACGTCGACACCGCCGAGAGCGGCGAGACGGCGATCCGCATGTGCGGGCAGAAGCGCTACGACTTCGTCCTGCACGACTTCCACATGGGCGATGGCAGGAAGAACGGCCAGCAGGTCCTGGAAGACCTGATGCTCGACAAGCTGATCAGCCACGAAGCGATCTTCGTCATGATCACTGCCGAGAGCAGCCAGGCCGTGGTCCTCAGCGCCCTCGAACACGAGCCCGACGCCTACCTGACCAAGCCGTTCAACCGCCTGGGCCTGACCCAGCGCCTGGACAAGCTGGTGCAGCGCAAGACCCTGCTCAAGCCGATTTTGCAGGCCCTCGATCGCGGCAAGCCGGCTGAGGTGCTGGTGGCCTGCGAGCAACTGTGCAAGAAGGACCCGCGCTTCGCCCCGCTGTGCCTGCGCTACCGCGCCGACGCCATGGCCGCGCTGAATCGCCATGAAGAACTGGAGCGCTTCCTCAAGGCCATCCTCGCCAATCGCCCGACGCCCTGGGCCTATTCGGCGCTGGGCAAGCTGCTGTTCAAGCGTGGCCAGGCCAGCCAGGCCAAGGAGGTCTACGAGCAGGCGATCAAGGCCTTCTCGATGATGCCCGGGCTGTACGACGGCCTGGCCGAAGTGCTGATGGCCAGCGGCGAGAACCGTCGCGCCCAGCAGGTCCTGGAAGATGCCGTGCGCCTGTCGCCGCTGGCGGTGAAACGGCAGATGCTGCTGGGCAAGCTGGCCCTGGGCAACGCCGATTTCGATGGCGCTTCGAAGGCCTATCGCCAGGCCGTCAGCCAGGGTCAGAACTCGCGCTTCAAGGACCCGGAAAGCAACCTCGGCCTGGCCCAGGCATTGATCCAGAAGAACGCCGGCAACGGCCTCGATGCGCGCACCCGGGTCGAGATCAACCAGGTGCTCGGCGACGTTGCCAAGCAGTACGCCGAGGACCAGGGCCTGCAGGTCCGCGCGCGCCTGATCAAGGCCACCGGCGTGGCCCAGGCCGGTGACGCCGAGACCGCCGCCAAGCTCACCGAGGCGGCCATGGCGCGCCTGGAAACCATGGACCAGTTCTTCTCCGCCGAGGCCGCCCTGGCCGTCGCCGCCCAGCTCAAGCAACTGGGCCAGGAAGACGCCGGCAAGAACATCCTGAAGAACTGCGTCGAGGTCTACGGCGACGACAACGCGGTGATGCAGAACATCGCCAGGCTCACCGACGACCCGGCCATCCTCGGCGCCGGCAACGAAGCGGTGGACCTCAACCGCCAGGGCGTGCGCAGCTACCAGGCGGGCAACCTGGACGAAGCGCTGAACCTGTTCCGCAAGGCGTTGAAGCTGCAATCGAAGAACATCAGCATCGCCCTCAACACCGCCCAGGCCTTGTTGCGCGTGGGCGGGGAGAACCCGTCGGCGGCGGTGCTGCAAGAGTGTCGCGAGTGCCTGGCCAAGGTGGCCGGGATTCCCGACACCGATCCGCGCTATGAGCGCTACCGCAAACTGCGCATTCGCGCCGTGGGGTCATGATGTCCAGGGACAAGGAATCGGGGCTGGATTTTTCGACGGTGATCGCCTCCACCGTGCACGACATGAAGAACTCGCTGGCCATGCTCATGCAGGCCCACAGCCAATGGCTGGCCCGTCTGCCGGATGGCCAGCAGCAGGCGCCGGAGCAGGTGGTGATCGAGCATGAGTTCGCCCACCTCAATGGCATGCTGGTGCAGCTGCTGGGCCTGTACAAGCTGGGCATCAACCAGTTGCCGATGCTGCCCGACTACCACGACCTCGACGACTTCATCGGCGGGTTGCTGGCGGGTTACCAGGAAATCCTCGACAGCCGCGGCATCGTCGCCCGCTACGAGATCGACGAAGCCATCCCGCTGGGCTTCTTCGACCGTGAGCTGGTGGGGTCGGTGATTTCCAACATCATCAACAACGCCACCCGCTATGCCGGGCACGCCTTGCTGGTGACCGTGTGCGAGGAAAACGAGGCACTGGTGATCAGCGTCAACGACGACGGCGCCGGCTTCCCCGCCGCGATGATCGCCCAGCAGGACGAGTACGTGCAGGGCATCGAGCACAGCACGGCGAGTACCGGGCTGGGGTTGTATTTTGCGGCGCGGATTGCCGGGTTGCATGCGCGCAATGGGGTGCCGGGGCGGATCGATATTGCCAATGGCGGCGCGTTGGGCGGCGGGTTGTTCAGGTTGTATCTGCCGTAGGGGAGCGTCGGGGTAGCGTTCAACCTGCACCCACGCACTTCTCCGGCTTCGCCGACTCGGGCACGTCGAACAGCCTGTCGAAGCCCCATTGGAATGCGAACGCATAGAAAAAGAAGAACACGAACAGCGCGAGGTTGGTCATCAGCCCCTGGATCAGGCTGATGCCCAGCCAGTAGCTGACCAGCGGCACCAGCATGATGGTCAGGCCGCCTTCGAAACCGACTGCGTGGATCACCCGTCGGCCAAAGGTGCGCTCCCGGTTCTTCAGGGTGCGCTCGATCCGTTCGAAGGCATGGTTGTAGAGCATGTTCCAGCTCACCGCGACGGTCGAGATGATGAGGGACAGCGCGGTCGAGTGTGCCAGCCCGCTGTCGTAGAAGAGGGTGAAGGCCGGGGCGATGCAGAAGACCGCCACCAGTTCGTAGGCCACAGCCTGGAAGATCTTGCGTTTCGGGCCCTGCATGCTTGCACCTGTGCGCTGGTCGTTCAGCGCATGGAACGGCATTTCGGGCCTGCGCTCAATTTCCCTATACTCAACGCCCTTGAGCAGAGCTGAATTGACAGGGTGCCATGTTCAATCACTTGCCGTTGAATGCGCTGAGGTATTTCGAAGCGGTTGCCAGGCTGGGCAGCCTCAAGCGTGCGGCTGTGGAGCTGTCAGTGACGTCGTCGGCGGTGTCGCTGCAAGTGAAGAGCCTTGAGGAATGGCTGGGCACCACCGTTTTCAAGCGAACGTCCAGCGGGCTGGTGCTGACCGCAGCGGGCGAAACCGTCTTCAGGTCGGCGCACACGATGCTGTACGAGCTGTCCGTCGTACTGGACACGCAGCGTCGGAACAAGGACGTCGACACCCTCAATGTCACCACCACGCCGGAGTTCGCCGCCCTGTGGCTGGTGCCGCGCCTGGAGGATTTCTATCGGCGTCATCCGGCCATCCGCATCCGTGTGGTGCCCGACACCGAGGTGGTCGATCTGCTGCGCAATCACGACGTCCATGTCGCCATTCGTGCCACCAGCCAGGACTATCCCGACCTCTACCAGGAAGCACTGCTCGACGAACACTTCGGCGTGTTCGCCGCCCCGGAACTGCTTGCCCGGGCGGGAGACGATCCGCCGCGGTTGATCGACCTGTCCTGGAATGCCAATGCCAGCGCGCCGATCTCCTGGGCGGACTGGTGCGGCCAGACCGGCCTGCAGGCATGGCTGGGCAAGGAGATGCTCGATTACTACAACGAGCACCTGGCGCTGCAGGCGGCGATTTCAGGGCAGGGCTACGTGCTCGCCAGTCATGTGCTGGCGGCCGGCAGTGTCAGGGAGGGAGCGCTAGTGCCGTATCGGGGAGAGACCCTGTTGCCTGGCAAGTGCTACATCGCCCTGTGTGCACCTGGGAAGGAGCGGCATGCCAGTGTCAGGGCGTTTCTGGATTGGTTGCATACGCAGATCTGATTCGGGTGGCGGCTGAACGTGGGTTGACAGACCGGACCGAAAGAACCCCGGCGCGCATGAATGCGCCCCACGTACAGCCGCCATATGGCTATCAATGCAGCTCGATATTGCCGTCCTCCACCTGGCGGTAGACGGTGTAGGGCAGCACCAGGGTGTCCAGTACTCCGGACAGGGCGATGTCGATGATCTGGAAGGGCACGGCGGCAGGCGCGCCAGGGGCATCGGTGGTCGGGTTGGGTTCGCCGTTGAGGATGCAGAAGTTGTAGACCGCGCCGCTGTAGACCCGTGGCAGTGAGGCGCAATGGGTGCGCCATTCCTTGAGGTTCTTCGCGGTGACGTCGTCGCCGCGGATCACCGTGTTGACGGTGCCGCAGCCGGATAGCGCGAGGGCGAGGGTGACGAGTAAAGGGCGGCGGATGTTCATGCGGGTGCTCCGATCGGGAAATCGGTAGTTGAGTGCATTACGCAGGATGTTCGCAGCCAGCCGGTGTGCAGCGGTTTGTAGGAGGGAAATGGTTCTGGGGTAGGCCGCTGGTGCGCGATCGATGGCCGGGCTGCGTTGTCGTGCATACGCGATCGGCGTGGGAGCGGATTCATCCGCGATCGGCGGCGCAGCCGTCGTAAAACCTGAGTCCCGGGTTCTCCTGACACACCGCAGATACAGGTTTTATGGCCGCTTCGCGCCCAATCGCGGATGAATCCGCTCCCACCGTCCCCGCTAAATCAATGAGTTATGTGTGGGGTTCGCGTCGACGACAAGACCGGAGTCTGGCCTGATTTTCTTCAACCCGGAGCTTGTCGCTCCGCCAGGCCCCGCAGCATCGACTCGATCAATGCCAGGGAAGCCTCCAGCGTGTGCTGGGTGGCCCAGAGCATGCCGGACAGATGCTTGTCCCGGGTCGTTTCACAGGCCTGGAAATTGGTCTCGTAGGCAGAGCGCAGCATCACGGAGAGATGAGCCATCGCATCGTCAACCGAGGCGCCGGCGCATACCGCGAACAGCGGGGGATGATGGCCGTCGCAGGCGGCGAAGGGAGTGTGGACGGTCAGTGCTTTGCGGGATGAAGCGGGTGGATCTGGAACGATTTTCTTCATGAGCATTTCCTCTTACGAAAGGGATCTGCCACATGTCGCTGTCAAACGGCGGGTGGCAGCTGTACATGGGTTGACAGACCGAGGTAAGAGGAAAACCCGGCGCGCACAAGTGCGCCCCACATACAGCCGCCATGACACGGAATCAGTACACCGAAGTGACTGAAAACAGATGGTGCTGCGGGAAACCAATTACCGTCGGCCTGTCAAAGCCGGTCGTCAAACCACAACGACGGAGGCAAGCCTAGGCAGCGTTTCCCCAGCACGCAACAGCTGATAAGCCGCGGAAGTATGCTTGGGAAATTGCCTACAACAAAGCCGGAAATCGGAGAAGTTTTTTTGCCTTTTGTAGCTGCGATGAGCCTGTTCGACGCGAGGCTGCCGACCTTTGTGCCGACCTTTGTGCCGACCTTTGTGTTAGTCGGTTCGCAGGATTGACGACGGATTTTGTCGGCTGGAAGGTAATCCCGTGCGACGTGAGTGGTGCACAAGCGATCTTCTCTTTTTCGGAGCGACCGATATGACCACTTCATTCTCCGGCGTACGCCTGGGCAAAGCCGCCGTCGCTTTACTGACCTTTTCGATATCGCTGGTTGTCCATGCAGACCAGGCATCCACCGCCTCGACCGACAAGGTAACTGTCGGTACCTGCAGGGATGCCTGGGTGAAGTCATCAGCGGCCCAAACATGCTTCAACCTGGATTTTGCAGTGAGCGGCGATGTCTGCACCATTTCCGTAATTTGCGCAGGCCCGGGTGGCGCTTCGGACAGGCAGGAAATCGATGCCATCTACTCCCTTGTTCCCATGTTGACCAATCAGAACGGCACCGTGACTAGCGGAGAACGGATTTCCAATCCCTGATCACACGCAATGTGATGCGCAGCCAGTTTCCCTTGCCGCAGGGATGCAAGCGGACCGCAGTCATGACTGTGGGCGCTTGCTTCCCAACGCCATCCCCACCCCGCCCAGCACCACCGCCGAAATCACCGCCAGGCGCAACGACAGCGGTTCCCCCAGCAGCACCACGCCACCCAGCGCGGCAATCACCGGCACGCTCAACTGCATGGTCGCCGCCTGCTGCGCGCTGACTTGCCTCAACACCCCATACCACACGGCATAACCGGCACCGGAGGCGAGCATGCCCGAGGCGATGGCGTAGAGCAGGCCGTGGCCGTTGAGGTGGAACTGGCCCGTGGCGAAGACGACCAGCGCCGGAACCGCCAGCAGCGGCAGGCTGCGCAGGAAGTTGCCGGTGGTGTCGCCCAGAGGGTTGGCCGAGCCCTTGCCGATCAGCGAGTAGGCGCCCCAGGCGATCCCGGAAATCACCATGAACAGCGCACTGAGCGGTGCGGGCGCGTTGGCGCCGGGCAGCAGCAGGGCGATCAGCCCGGCGAAGGCGACCAGCATCCCGGCCAGCACCCGCGGCTGCACGCGGTCACCCTTCAGGCACGACCAGGCGAACATGGTGATCTGCACCGCGCCGAACAGGATCAGCGCTCCGGCCCCGGCCCCCAGCCGGACATAGGCGATGGAGAACAGCCAGGCATAGAGAAACAGGGCCAGCCCGCCTTTCCAGCTGCCGCCCAGGGCCTTGCCGGGTTGTCGCAGGCGGACCAGGCAGACCAGGAACAGCGCGCCGCTGAGCAGGCGCACGGCGGTGAATGCATGCGGGTCGATATCGCCATGGACCAGCGCCAGGCGGCAGAAGATCGAGTTGGCGGCGAAGGCCAGCAAGGCAAAGGCCGCAGGGCCGATCCAGCTGGCAGGGGCGGGGAGTGGAGCAGCATCCGTCGTCTTGTGGTTATTCATCTCAACGTTGCCCATGTGTAGAAAAGCTTTGTAGTTCTTGTTGCGCCTGGCGCATGGAGTGGCGCGCAGGTCGGCGTCATGTGCAATTCATAGAGGGCATCGCGCCGGGTCGCAAAGAAGTTTTTCTTTGTCGGTGAAGGTCAGTGCTTTGGTCGCATGACCTGCCAGGGGGAGGAAAAAGCCCCGGCATCTGTATGGCGGGCGGCGTGCGGATCTGTGTCTAACGGCGGAGGCGGGACGGGTCTAGCATCGGTTTCTCCAACCAAGGTATGAGTGCGATGAACGATATCCCGGGTGATCTGGATTTTGCGGGGCTGGTGGTGCGGCGGTTGCGGCCGGACGATGGCGAGATGATCTGCCGGCACCGCGAGGCGATGTTTCTCGAAGCCGACGGTGATCCGGCGACCTTGCGGCACATGACCGAGCACTTTCGGCCCTGGTTGCAGCCGCGGCTGGTGGATGGGCGGTATTACGGGTTCGTGCTGGAGGATGCCGGACAGACCGCCGCGGCGATCGGGCTGATGAGCATCGACTGGCCGCCGCATCCGGCTCATCCGCAACTGGATCAGCGTGGCTATGTGTTGAATGTGTATGTCGAGCCGACCTATCGGCGGCGAGGGCTGGCGTCGCAGTTGATGCGGTTGGGCGAGGCGGAATTCGCCTGGCGTGGGCTGGGGTTTGCCGTGCTGCACGCGACCGAGGCGGGGCGGCCGGTGTATGCGGGGTTGGGCTGGGGGGCGACGGCGGAGATGGCGAAGGCATTGAGTTGAGGTGAAGCTGGGCCTGCACAGCAGGCCCCGAACCCACCGCTATTCCGCGAACTTCCCGGTATCGATCGGCATGGGCACGAACTCCGGCCCCTGCCCGGAAACCCGCCAGCGCACATTGGCGATGCCATAGCGCTCGGCCATGGGCCGGCTGACCTTCTTGATCTTGTGCTGGCCAAACCGCGGGATCACACCCACCCCGGCATCGCAACTCGCCCAGTGCCAGGCTTCGGCGTTGTCCATGCGTTCAAGACGGATGATGAAAGTGCGCTGCTGTCCCTGTAGCTCATAGTCGATTACGTACAATTCTTGTCCTGCCATTGGAATCCCCTCCGTTCCGTCCACGCTTATTGAGCGAGGGGGTCATGAAAAATTCATTCGGATTGCGCCAGCGGTAAAGCGCCCGCGCCCCACGGGTTCGCGGTGTCGTCCTGTGATCCTTTGCGAAAGCTGTGCCGGGTTCGCGGGAGGGCGCTGCCTCAGCAAAACCAGGGGGATGCCCTTGAGCGCGGGCCTCGGTCGATTGCAACTTGCATGATCGGGCCCCTGGCCACCGTGCAAAGCGCGGGGTCCTCAGACACTGAGTGCCGGGAGTTGCCGGGTCATCAGTGCGGCGGCATTCGGGGTGAGCTGGTCGGTATCCAGTTGTTGGCGCTTGACCCATTTGCAGGCGACGATCTCGTTGTCCGCCACGGCCTCGGCAAAGTCGTCGAACTGGGTGGTGAAGACGTGGTGCACGACATTGCCGATTTCGAGGGTACAGAGCTGCAGCAGGCCGAGGCAGCGCAGCCGGGTCTCTTCCTCCAGCTCGCGGACAGCGGCCTGGGCTGGCTCCTCGCCGGGTTCGATGGTGCCGCCGGGGAAATTCCATTTGCCGCCTTTCTTGCGCACCAGCAGGACCTTTCCACTGCGCAGGCAGATGATCGTGGCTCTTGCTTTGTATCGGTGGCCGTTTCCTGACATCGGCTGGATCCTGCGTTTTCGGTGGTTGTAAACGCGGTGTGTAAAAACCGACGCCTTTTTCCCGAGACTTGCGTACTTCCGGTCAGGTTCAATTAAAAGTAGCAGTTTGATGGCTATCGGGTAGGCTCTTGGTCAGTTGCTGAAGATCGACACATTTTCCGGACTGATGCCCATGTCCCTACGCGCCCTGCGCACCCTGGTCGCCATCGCCCAGCATGGCTCCTTCGCCCGCGCCGCCGAGGCCGTGCATCTCACCCAGTCGGCCGTGAGCCTGCACATTCGCGGCCTGGAAGAGGAATTCAACGCACCGCTGTTCGACCGCTCGCGGCGCCTGCCGGTGCTCACCGAAGCCGGGCATGTGGCGCTGGAGCGGGCGCGGGAAATCCTCGCCCTGTACGACGGAATCGCCCTGGAACTGGGCGAGGACGGCGAGCTGCGCGGCCGCCTGCGAGTCGGCGCGATCCACACGGCCCTGGCCGGGATCCTGCCGGCTGCCCTGGCCGCGCTGGGGGCCGAGCATCCGCACCTGCGGGTCAACGTGGCCTCGGGCATGTCGGCGGAACTGGCGACCCGGGTCGAGGCCGGCGAGCTGGACGCCGCCGTCACCACCGAGCCGGTCAAGCCCCACCCCTATGGCCTGGTCAGCACCGTGCTGTACGAGGAAGGCTTCTGGGTGATCGCGCCGCAGCACCTCGCCGACGTCGAGCCTCGCCGTCTGTTGCAGGAGCAACCCTTCATCCGCTTCGACCGCCGTGCCTGGGCCGGGCGCACCATCGAGCGCGAATTGCGGCGGATGCGCCTGCGGGTGCGGACCACCATGGAGCTGGACAGCCAGGAGGCGATCGTGCAGATGGTCGCCAGCGGCCTCGGGGTGTCGGTGGTGCCGTCGTCGCCGCGCAACCTTCAGCGCCTGGGCACGCTGGCGCACATGCCGTTCGGCGAACCGCAACGCACGCGCAAGGTGGTCCTGATCGAGCGTGAGGACCGGCCTCGTGGCCGTCTGGCGGCGGCGCTGGCCCAGACGGTACGTCGCCAGGCAGCGATGACCGATGAGTAAAACTTGAGGGTGGCTCAATAATTCATCGTTTTTGTTCAAGCGTTCAGGTCTTTATCGTGACGCTCATCTGCTGATCGTCCGGACCTTGCCATGACGCTTTCCCTGCTGCTCGCCCTTGTCCCCATCGCCTTGCTGATCGCCCTGGGCACCTGGTTGCGCCACAGCCAGTTCGTCGCGGACGCCTTCTGGCCCCAGGCCGAGCGGCTGGGGTACTACGTGTTGCTACCGGCGCTGTTCGTGCATGGCCTGGCCACCGCGAAACTCGACGGCGTCCCGGTGCTGGGCATGGCGCTGGCGCTGGTTTCGTCCACGGTGCTGGTGGCGGTATTGCTGGTGCTTTCACGACGCTGCTTCGGCGTGGGGGATGCCGCGTTCACCTCGGTATTCCAGGGCGGTGTCCGCTTCAACAACTATGTCGGTGTCTCGGCGGCGGCGGGCTTGTTCGGTGCCCAGGGCATTGCGCTGGCAGCGGTGGCGAATGCGGCCATCGTGCCGACGGTCAATATTCTGTGCGTGCTGGTGTTCGCCCGTTATGGCTCGGCGGGGCGCATGACCTGGAAAGGCGTGGCCCGGCAGATGGCGTTCAATCCGCTGTTGGTGGCTTGCGCCTTGGGGATCCTGCTGCATGTTTGCGGACTTGGGCTGCCGTCGGGCATCGAGCCGTTGTTGAAAGCGCTGGGGCAGGCGTCGTTGCCGTTGGGCTTGCTGTGCGTGGGTGCGGCGCTGGACCTGAAGGCGGCGCGCAGTTGGTTGCGGCCAGTCGGGTTGTCGTCGCTGGCGAAGTTCGTGGTCATGCCGCTGATCACCCTGGCGGCTTGTCATGTGTTCGGCCTCAAGGGTGAGGCGGCGATTGCTGCGCTGTTGTTCCAGGCGCTGCCGACGGCCTCGTCGTCCTACATCATGGCCCGGCAGCTGGGTGGGGATGCGCCGTTGATGGCAGGGATCATCGCCGGGCAGACGTTGCTGGCGGCGGTGGCGTTGCCGTTGGCGGTGAGTAGTCTTTTGCCTTGGGTATGAGGGTGTTCCAGGGGGGCTCGAAAACCCGATGGCGTGGGAGCGGATTCATCCGCGATTGGCCGCGAAGCGGCCATAAAACCTGAGTCCGCGGTGTGTCAGGAGAACTCGGGACTCAGGTTTTACGACGGCTACGCCGCCGATCGCGGCGGTCCGGCGTTCCGGTGAATCCGCTCCCACGCCTACCGTGGCGCACTTGCGGTCTGGTTCTCTGCGCGAGAGCGCAGCCCGGCAGGGCTGGGCGGACTCCCACAATGAAAAGCTACACCGGCGTCAGAAACTCCCACGCAACGTCAGCATGTAATTACGCGGCGCTCCATACCAGTTGCCATACGCACTGCTCGCCACCGTCTGGTAATACTCCTTGTCGAACAGGTTGTTGCCGTTGAGCGCCGCCGTCCAGTGCTCGTCGATGCGGTATTCCACCAAGGCGTTCCACACCGCATAGCCGGCCTGGGTGTACTGGAAGCTGTTGGTACTCGGGCTGAGCGAGCCATCCTCCAGGCGACGCTGGACGTTGCCGGTCACGTAGTTGCTGCTCTGGACGGTGGCCCCACCACCGACCTTCCAGTCGTTGAACTGGCCCGGCAACTGGTAGCTGGTGAAGAACTTGAACAGATGCTTGGGCGTCTGCGTGCTGATGGGCGTGCCTGCCGCCGCGTCATCGCCGGTCTTGCGCTGTTCGTTGATGTTGAAGGTGTAGCCGGCGCTCACCTGCCAGCCCGGGGTCAGTTCGCCGGTGATCTCCAGGTCCACGCCCTTGCTGATGTTTTCACCGCCAGCGACGTAGCAACAGGCGTTGGAGGTGGTGTCCTGCGAGTAAACGTAGATCGCGTTGTTTTCCTGCCTGGTGTAGTACAGCGCGGCGGACAGGTTCAGGCGGCCGTCGAGCAGCTCGCCCTTGGTGCCGAACTCGTAGGTGTCGCCTTCGATCGCGTCGAGCGGGGCGAGGTCGGCGCCGAGGGTCTCGATCTGCGGCTTGTAGATCTGCGCGTAGCTGGTATAGACCGACCACTGCGGACTCAGCGCATAGATCAGGCCGCCGTACGGGGTGACGATACCGCTGTCCTTGCCACCGTCCTTGCCGTCGGTGCCGAACGACGGAACGATCGCATGCAAGGTGCTGCTGTAGTCGGAATAGCGCGCGCCGAGCACGGCGGTCAGCGGATCGGCCAGGCTCAGGCGGGTGGTGACATAGGCGCCGTGCTTGCGGATGTTCCAGTCGGGATACTCGTAGTACAGCGCCGGCTTGCCCGGCTTCGGCAGCGAGCCGATATCGGTGGAGAAAACGTCGACGGGGATCCGCGAGGTCCATTCGCTGTGGTCCGCGTAGCTGCGCTGGATATCGGTGTAGTCCACCCCGGTCACCAGTTCGTGACGACGCCCGAAGGCTTCGAAGGTGCCCTGCAGGTTGGCGTCGAACAGGTCCTGGTCGTTGTCGAAGTTGCGTACCACGCGCTGGAAGGTGGAGCCGCTGTTGGTGTCGGGGTTCACCGGGTTGCTGACTTCGCCCATGTCCTGCTCGGAGCGGTAGCGAATGCGGGTGAAGCTGCTGTTCACTTTCCAGTCGTCGCTGAAGCGGTGGTCGACCTTGAAGAAGACTTCGTTGCGCGTGTAGTTGTTGGTCGACCAGTCGGCGCTCAGCTTGTCGCTGCGCGACAGGCCCAGGGCATCGCCGGTGCTGTAGCGCGGCAGGCCGTTCTCCCAGTAGCCGTCCATGTCGCGCCACTCGTGGATGCCGCCGATGCTCAGGGTGGTGTCCGGGTTCAGGTCGGCTTCGAGGGTGCCGTAGAGCACGTGCTTGTCGCTGTCGGCCCCGCCGTAGAAGTAGCGCTTGTCCTCTACCGAGGCGGCCAGGCGGCCGCGCAGGGCGCCGTCGAAGGCCAGCGGGCCGGTGACGTCCACCTCGGTCCGGTAGTTGTCCCAGCTGCCTGCCGAGGTGCTGAACTTCAGTTGCGGCTCGGCCAGGGCGCGCTTGCGTACCAGGTTGATCGCGCCGCCGGGTTCGCCGGTGCCACCGTACAGGCCGTCGGAGCCGCGCAGCACTTCGACGTGGTCGTAGGCGGTGGTGTCGGCGAGGGTGTCGTAGGTCTGCTCGCGCATTGCCGGGGCGCCGCCGTCCACCTGGATGTTGGTCAGGGCGAAGCCGCGGGAGAGCACCTTGGTGTTGGAGTCGTTGCCGCCCACCAGAGTGATCCCCGGGGTCTGGTCGAGGGCCTGGGCCAGGTTGGTCATGGCCTGGTCTTCCATGCGCTGGCGGGTGATCACGGTCACCGATTGCGGGGTGTCCTTGAGGCTGTGGGGCATCTTGCCGCCGGCGGTGATGCTGCCGGTGGTGTAGGAACCGGAGTTCTCGGTGTAGCCGCCCAGTTCGCCGGCGCCGGTGACGCTGGTGGCGGACAGTTGCACCGAGCCGTCGGCCGGCAGGCGGTTGAGCAGGATGGCGTTGCGGCCACTGAAGTCAAAACCCAGGCCGGTGCCCACCAGCAGTTGCACGATCGCTTCGGCAGGGGTGAAGTTGCCGCGTACGCCTGGCGAGCGTACGTCCTTCGCCAGGTCGGCGGTGTAGCCGACTTCCCAGCCGGTCTGTCGGCTGAACTGGTTCAACGCACCCGCCAATCCTTGCGCGGGGATCTCGAAGCGCTGCCGCGCGCCTTGCTCGCTGGCGACACCGGTGGTGTCCGACGCCGCCAGGACCTGGCCGCTGCCCAGGCAGACGGCAAGCGCCAGGGCGCTGTAGGCGAAGATGGTTTTGACGTTGAAGTGCTGCATGGAACCCTCATGAACAGGAATGATTTGCAACCGCGAATCGCCTTGACGGGTTGAGGGCGAGGAACCCGTAAAAGTTTTTCGCGGTGCGCCTGTTCGCGGGTCAGTGGACGATCAGGATGCCGCCGGGCAGGCGGGTCATTTGCGCCCCACCGAGGCGGGCGAGGGCGGCGACCACGGCCTCGGGATCGTCGAGCTTGTAGTTGCCGCTGACCCGCAGGTTGCCGGCATCGCCGAACAGCAGGATCGGTGCATGGCGCTGACGGCCCAGCTCTTTCAGCACCTCGGCGAGCGGTCGGTCCTGGAAGATCAGGCGGCCTTCGGTCCAGCCGTGCTGCTCGGCGCTGCCCTGGAGATGCAGCTCGCCGAGGCGGTCGGCGCGCAGGTGCTGCCAGGCGCCGGCGCCCAGCAGGCTGTAGGCACCGAAACTGTTGCTCAGGCGGACCTTGCCCTCGTCGACGGCGACGGCCACGTCGTCCTCGCGCAGGCTGACGCTGAAGCGCGTGCCGACCACTTCCACCAGGGCCTGGTCGGCCTTGATCCGTAGCGGACGGAGGGGGTCGTGGGCGGCTTCCAGGTACAGGTCGCCGCGCAGCAGATGCAGCGAACGCTGGCCGTCGTCGATGTGGGTGCTGATGGCGCTGTCGCTGCCCAGGAGGATCTTCGAACCGTCCGCCAGGGTGATGCGTTGCTGTTCGCCGGTGGCGGTGAGGTAGTCGGCCTGGAGACGCAGGGGGAGGTCGCCGAACCAGGTGCCGAGGGCGAGGAGGAGGGCGGCGGCGGTGGCCCACGGTATCCAGCGTCGGGTTGGGCCATTCGCGAGCACGCTCGCTCCTGCGGGGGGTTGGGTTGTCGATTTGTCGAGGTCGGTTTCGAGGTCGCGCAGGGCGCTTTCGAAGCTGTCGGCCTGCCACAGGTTTTCCACCCGCGCGTAGGCTTCGGCGTTCGCCGGGCTGGCGTCGAGCCAGTCGAGGAAGGCCTGTTGCTGATCGGCGGGGAGCGGCGCGTCGAGGCTGCGGGTGAACCAGACCAGGGCCTGTTCTTCACAGGTGTCGTGTTCAGTCATCGCGACCCCCACTCGGTGCCTTTGAGGCATGCGGCCAGGGCAATGCGCAAATCCTTTTCTACGGTACTGAGCGAAATGTCCAGGCGCTCGGCAATGGCACTCTGCGACAGGCCATGCAAGCGATGGAGCAGGAGTATACGCTGCTGGCGCTCGGGCAGACGGCGCAGCACGGCTTGCAACTGGCGCAGTTGCTGCTGGCCCTGCACATGGGTTTCCGGACCGGGTTGCGGCGCGGCGACCGCGGCGATGCTGGCGCTGTCGTCCGCTGGACACTCGAAGCGGCGCTTGCTGCGCTGGCTGCGCAGGTGATCGAAGGCCAGGTGCTGGGCGGTCTGGTAGAGAAACGCGCGCAGGTGCTCGATATGCCGGCCCTGCGCGGCCTGGGCCACGCGCAGATAGGCCTCCTGGGCCAGGTCCTCGGCGAGATTGGCGCAGCCCACGACCTTGGCCAGCATGCGCACCAGCACCGGTCGTTGGTCGACGAATAAAGCGTCCAGCTCTTGTTTGCCGAATCCCGGCTCCATTGCGCGTCTCCCCCGAGAAAAGCGCGGGCATGGTAGCAGTGGATAAGAATATTTCGCAATTGAGATTTTTGTGCGTTGGCGCGGTGAGTGAAGCGCTCCGCGTGACCAGGTCCATTGGAGTCACGTCATTTTTTCGGGTCCCGAAAAATAGGAAACGTCCTATGGACCGCTTATTTTTCGGTCTGTTAGTCTTGTTTTATTTGAGGCGAATCATATGCAAAAGACAGTATGGGTTTCATATGACTTAGGTGTTAAAGGCGATTACGCCAGCCTTTATCGGTGGTTTGACAATATGGGCGCGACAGAATGTGGCGACGGCATGGCTTATATGAAGATCTCTGTCGAGAAGGATGTTGTCACTCCTGACTATATAAAAACCGAGCTTCAAGCCAACGTTACATTTTCCAAGAGTGACCGGGTCTACGTAATCTGGTCGAACCCCGATGGTCAGGCCAAGGGCAGATTCATCATTGGGCGTCGCAAGGCCGCGCCATGGGCGGGATACGGTGATGTAGCCGAAGTCGAGGATGATATCTGATGGCCAAGCGGGTTCTCGTGGATACGGGGTTCTGGATTGCGCTTTTTAATGAAAGAGATAGATACCACGAGCTTGCACAGATCATGGAAGAGGACCTGGAATTTCATCAGTTACTGATTCCCTGGCCAACGCTTTTCGAGTTTGTTGGCACACGTTTGGTAAGGCGGAAGTCAACGATGGCTGGTTTCAGGCAGATGCTGAGCAGAACTTCCATTGTTCTGGTTGATGACCTGCCTTATCGAGAAAAGTCCCTGGATTTTACGACGGGCGCGAGCAACCATTCATACAGCCTGACGGACCATGTAATCAGATCCATGATTGAAGATGTGAACCTTTCCGTTGATGCGTTGATAAGTTTCAATCCTGAAGACTTTCGAGATGTATGCACGAAGAGGCGAATTGAAATTCACTCTGGGGATTGATTGTCGTTACTTTGCCAACCAAATCTTGAATGGGATGCTGCAACCGGTGACCATGAGTGGGTCAGACGAGAGACCCCATGTCATGAATCAATCTCCCACCCCGCTTATCCGCGAAACCTTCCCCGTCGGCCCGTTGCAGTGCAACTGCACCATCATCGGCGACCCGCTGACGAAAAAGGCCATTGTCGTCGACCCGGGCGGCAACCCCGACCTGATCATGCAGAAGCTCGATGCCCATGGCCTGAAGGTGGTCAGCATCATCCATACACACGCCCATCTCGATCACTTCCTCGCATCCGGCCAGCTCAAGGAAAAGACCGGCGCCACCCTGCACCTGCACAAGGACGACCAGTTCCTCTGGGACAACCTGGAGATGCAGTGCCGCATGTTCGGCGTGCCCTATGTCCCGGTGCCATCGCCGGACCGCTGGCTGTCGGATGACGAAGAGCTGGCCTGCGGCTGCGGCGTGGCCCTGCACACGCCAGGACACACGCCGGGTTCGATGAGCTTCTGGTTCGCCGATGCCAAGCTGCTGATCGCCGGCGACACCCTGTTCCGCCGCGGCGTGGGCCGCACCGATTTGTGGGGTGGCGACCAGGCGACTATCGTTCGTTCGATCAAGCAGCGGCTGTACAGCCTCGACGAAGAGGCGACGGTGGTAGCCGGGCATGGTCCTGACACCCGACTGGGCGAGGAAATGCGCGAGAACCCGTTCGTACGGGCGTGACCGGCGCAGGGAATTTTTCCGCGCCGCCGTGTTCCAAGCCTGGTGGCAAACCGAAAGCAGTTCGCCATCTACCCGAATTACCGCAGGAGCTATCCATGTTCACCATGCGCCGTTTGATTATCGTCGCTACCGCCGCCGCCCTGATGTCCGGTTGTGCCAGCCAGAACCCCTACGACAACCAGGGTGGCCAGGCACAGGGCTCCTCAGGGATGAGCAAGACCGCCAAGTACGGTGGCCTTGGCGCATTGGCCGGCGCCATCGCCGGTGCCGCCATCGATCACAACAACCGTGGCAAGGGCGCGCTGATCGGCGCGGCGGCCGTGGGTGCTGCCGCTGCGGGTTACGGCTACTACGCCGACAAGCAGGAAGCCGAACTGCGGGCGAGCATGGCCAACACCGGTGTGGAAGTGCAGCGTGAAGGCGACCAGATCAAGCTGATCATGCCGGGCAACATCACCTTCGCCACCGACTCGGCGAACATCTCCCCGAGCTTCTACGCGCCGCTGAACAACCTCGCGGGCTCGTTCAAGCAGTTCAACCAGAACACCATCGAAGTGGTCGGCTTCACCGACAGCACTGGCAGCCGCCAGCACAACATGGACCTGTCGCAGCGTCGCGCGCAGGCGGTGAGCACCTACCTGACCTCGCAGGGTGTCGATCCTTCGCGGGTGAGCGTGCGTGGCATGGGGCCTGACCAGCCGATCGCGAGCAATGCCGATGCCAATGGGCGGGCGCAGAACCGTCGCGTAGAGGTGAACCTGAAGCCGATTCCCGGGCAGAACTACCAGCAGTAATCTTTGAGGGCCCCATCGCTGGCAAGCCAGCTTCCACAGTAACCGCGTGCACCGCCGACCCTGTGGGAGCTGGCTTGCCAGCGATGGGGCCCTCAAGGTTTCAACGATTCAACTGCTCCAACCGCTGATCCTTCCGCTCCCACAACCGGTTGATCCACTGCTGGAACGCCGCCCGGTATTCCTCGTCCTGGTCATAACTCTTCCCGAGAAACGCCTCCGGAATCGCCAGTTCCTCGAACTGCACGACGATCCGCCGCACCCGCCCGCACAACAGGTCCCAGAACCCCGGCGCCCCGTCGGGATAGTGAATGGTCACGTCGATGATCGACTCCAGCTGCTCCCCCATCGCATCCAGCACGAAGGCGATCCCGCCGGCCTTGGGCTTGAGCAGGTGGCGGAACGGCGAGTTCTGCTGGCGATGCTTGGCCACGGTGAAGCGCGTGCCCTCGGCGAAGTTGAAGATCGCCGTCGGCTTGCCACGGAATTTCGCGCAGGTGCGACGGGTGGTTTCCAGGTCCTTGCCGCGCTTCTCCGGGTGCTTCTCCAGGTAGGCCTTGCTGTAGCGCTTCATGAACGGAAAGCCCAGCGCCCACCAGGCCAGGCCGATCACCGGCACCCAGATCAGCACCTGCTTGAGGAAGAACTTCAGCGGGCGGATGCGTCGGTTCAGCACGTACTGCAGCACCAGGATATCGACCCAGCTCTGGTGGTTGCTGGTGATCAGGTAGCTGTGCTGGTAGTCGAAACCCTCAAGCCCCGACACCTGCCAGCGGGTGCGTCCGAGCAGTTTCATCCAGCCCTTGTTGTTGCTGATCCAGGCTTCGTGGATATGCCGCATGATCTCGTCGCAGACCCGCTGCGCCGCCGCGAACGGCAGGCACAGCTTGAGCAGGCTGACGATGAACAGCGGTGTGCAGCAGGCCACGGTATTGAGGCCGAGCAGCAGCGAAGCGGCAATGCCGCGCAGGGTGTCGTTCATCGCTTCAGTCACCCATCACGCGGTTGGCCTGGATCGCGGTCAGGGCGATGGTGTAGACGATGTCGTCCACCTGGGCCCCGCGCGGCAGGTCGTTCACCGGTTTGCGCAGGCCTTGCAGCATCGGCCCGAGGCTGACGCAGTCGGCGCTGCGCTGCACGGCCTTGTGCGTGGTGTTGCCGGTGTTGAGGTCGGGGAACACGAACACCGTGGCACGTCCGGCCACCTGGCTGTCCGGCGCCAGTTGCCGGGCGATGTCCAGGTTGGCGGCAGTGTCGTACTGCAACGGGCCGTCGATCAGCAGGCTGCGTTGGGTTTCCTGGGCGAGCAGGGTGGCCTCGCGGACCTTTTCCACTTCCTCGCCACTGGCCGAATCGCCGCTGGAATAGCTGAGCATCGCCACCCGCGGCGCGATGCCGAAGGCCTGTGCCGAGTCGGCGCTCTGCAGGGCGATTTCCGCAAGCTCCGCTGCGCTGGGGTGCGGGTTCATCACGCAGTCGCCGTACACCAGCACTTCTTCCGGGAACAGCATGAAGAACACCGAGGACACCAGGCTGCAGCCCGGCGCGGTCTTGATCAGTTGCAGGGCCGGGCGGATGGTGTTGGCGGTGGAGTGGACCAGCCCGGAGACCAGGCCGTCGACCTCGTCCAGGGCCAGCATCATGGTGCCGATCACCACCGGGTCTTCCAGTTGCTGCTCGGCCATCGGCGCGTTCAGGCTCTTGCTCTTGCGCAGGCTGACCATGGGCTCGACGTAGCGCTCGCGGATCAGGTCCGGATCGAGGATCTCCAGGCCCTCCGGCAGGCTGATGCCCTGGGCGCGGGCCACGGCCTGGACATCGTCCGGCCTGGCCAGCAGCACGCAGCGGGCGATGCCGCGCTCCTGGCAGATGGCAGCGGCCTGCACGGTCATCGGCTCGGCGCCTTCCGGCAGGACGATGCGCTTGTTCGCCGCCTGCGCCTGCTGGATCAGGCGGTAGCGGAACACCGCCGGCGACAGGCGCATTTCCCGCGGGGTACCGCAGCGCTGGTTGAGCCAGTCGGCGTCGAGGTGGCTGGCGACGAAGTCGGTGATGATTTCCGCGCGCTCGCGGTCGTCCACCGGGATTTCCTTGTTGAGCTGGTTGAGCTGGTTGGCGGTGTCGTACGAGCCGGTGCTCACCGAGAGGATCGGCAGGCCGGCGAGCAGGGCGCCCTGGCAGAGTTCGAGGATGCGCGGGTCGGGCTTGCTGTCGCTGGTCAGCAGCAGGCCGGCCAGGGGCACGCCGTTGATCGCCGCCAGGCTCACGGCGAGGATGATGTCGTCGCGGTCGCCCGGGGTCACCACCAGGGTGCCGGGCTTGAGCAGCGGCACGGTGTTGGCCACGGTGCGGGCGCAAAGGATGATCTTGTTCATGCGCCGGGTTTCGTAGTCACCGGCGTTGAGCACCTGGGCGCCGAGCAGGTCGGCGACGTCACGGGTGCGCGGGTCGTTGAGCCCGGCCTGGAAGGGGATGCAGCCGAGCAGGCGGAAATCGCCACTGCGCAGCAGTGGCGAATGGTCGCGCAGGCGCTGGGCGAAGGCGGCCATGCTGTCGTCGCTGCGTACCTTGTTGAGGATCACCCCGAGCACCTTCGGGTCCTTCGGGCCGCCGAACAGCTGCGCCTGCAACTCGACACGGCCGGAGAGCTCGGCGAGCACGTCGTTCTCCGGCGCCGAGACCAGGATCACCTCGGCATCGAGGCTCTTGGCCAGATGCTGGTTGACCCGCGCGGCGTAGCTGGCGTGCCGGGTCGGGACCATGCCCTCGACCACCAGCACGTCCTTGTCGACGCAGGCCTGCTGGTACAGGGTGATGATTTCTTCCAGCAGTTCATCCAGTTGGCCTTCGCCGAGCATGCGCTCGACATGGCCCAGGCTCAGCGGCTTGGGCGGCTTGAGGCCGTGGGTGCGCGAGACCAGTTCGGTGGAACGTTCCGGCCCGGTGTCGCCGGGGTGTGGCTGGGCGATCGGCTTGAAGAAGCCGACCTTCAGGCCGGCCCGCTCCAGGGTGCGGACCAGGCCCAGGCTGATGGAGGTCAGGCCGACACCGAAGTCGGTCGGCGCGATGAAAAAAGTCTGCATGCGAGCTTCTCGAAATGAGCGGTGCAAAAGAGTCAATTGCCAAGGGTATCGCTATCGTGCCCCTGCGCGCACCAGCCACAGGCAAAAGCCTCGCCGATGCGCCGCTGGCGCTCGCCGGCATCGAGCACCCAGGCGCGGGATTGCCAGGGCGGCTGGTGGCGCAGGTGCTGGGTATGACCGCAGGACAGATCCACCACCCAGTGGCCGTCCTCGTCCTGATGGAAACCCTCGATGCGGCTGACCCGTTTGTCCGGCTTGCGTTCGCTTTCGGGCGATGCGTTGGTTACACTTGGCCCTTCATACTTCTTATGCAAAAGGTCTTGCCCCCATGCTGATCGCCGCCAACAAGGCTGTCTCCATCGACTATACCCTGACCAACGACGCTGGCGAGGTCATCGACAGCTCCGCCGGCGGTGCTCCGCTGGTCTACCTGCACGGTGCCGGCAACATCATCCCGGGTCTGGAAAAGGCTCTGGAAGGCAAGGGCGCCGGTGAAGAACTGAACGTCACCATCGAGCCGGAAGACGCCTACGGCGAATACCTGGCCGAGCTGGTCAGCACCCTGAACCGCAGCATGTTCGAAGGTGTCGACCAACTGGAAGTCGGCATGCAGTTCCACGCTTCGGCGCCGGACGGCCAGATGCAGATCGTCACCATCCGCGACCTGGACGGCGACGACGTCACCGTCGACGGCAACCACCCGCTGGCTGGCCAGCGCCTGAACTTCAAGGTCAAGGTCGTCAACATCCGTGACGCCAGCGAAGAAGAAATCGCCCATGGCCACGTCCATGGCGAAGGTGGCCATCACCACTGATTTTCTGCGCTAAGCTCAGAGAGTCGCGAAGGCGCCTTGTCCTTCCGTTGTGCAGCCCGCAAGGGTGCATGCGGCGGGTCAGGCGCCTTTTTAGTGGGCCGCGTTTCTGTCCGGCCGCCGGGATGACCGGGGATCCGTCGTAGAGGGGAGTACGTCATGAGTGCATTTCACGACCTGAAGTTGCAAGCGCTGGACGGCCAGGACCTGCCGCTCGCGCCGTTCAAGGGCCAGGTGGTGCTGGTGGTCAATGTCGCCTCCAAATGTGGCCTGACGCCGCAGTACGCGGCGCTGGAAAATCTCTATCAGCAGTTCAAGGGCAAGGGGTTCAGCGTGCTGGGCCTGCCGTGCAACCAGTTCGCCGGCCAGGAGCCGGGCAGCGAGGCGGAGATCGCCGAGTTCTGCAGCCTCAACTATGGGGTGAGCTTCCCGCTGGGGGGCAAGCTGGAGGTCAACGGGGCGCACCGGCATCCGCTGTATCGGTTGCTGGCGGGCGAGGGCGCGGAGTTTCCGGGGGACATTACCTGGAACTTCGAGAAATTCCTCGTCGGCAAGGACGGGCGCGTGCTGGCGCGTTTCTCGCCGCGGACCGCGCCGGATGATCCGGCGGTGGTGCAGGCGATCGAGAAGGCCCTGGGCTGACACGGTCGAGGTGGGAGCGGGGAAACCCGCTCCCCCAAGGTCGGCGGCGAGCCAGTCGATAGAGCCAAATCACCCGGATCAATAGTACTCGTCCCGCCACACCCCCCATCCTATGCTCAGGCGCCTTTCATCCCGAGGAGCGCCACATGTCCGCCACCGCATTGTTCACCCCCTTCCAACTGGGCGCCCTGGAGCTGCCGACCCGCGTGGTCATGGCGCCGATGACCCGTACCTTCTGCCCCGGCGGCGTGCCTCACGCCAAGGTGGTCGAGTACTACCGTCGCCGTGCCGCTGCCGGCGTCGGCCTGATCATCACCGAAGGCACCACCGTCGGCCACCTGGCGGCCAACGGCTACCCGAACGTGCCGCGCTTCCACGGTGAAGATGCCCTGGCCGGCTGGAAGAAAGTGGTCGACGCAGTGCACGCCGAAGGCGGGCGCATCGTTCCGCAGCTCTGGCACGTCGGCGCGGTACGTCGCCTGGGCACCGAGCCGGACGCCAGCGTCCCCGGCTACGGCCCGAGCGAGAAGCTCAAGGACGGCCAGGTGGTGGTCCACGGCATGACCCGCGAGGACATCCAGGACGTCATCGCCGCCTTCGCCCAGGCCGCGAAGGACGCCCAGGCCATCGGCATGGACGGCGTGGAAATCCACGGTGCCCACGGCTATCTGATCGACCAGTTCTTCTGGGAAGCCAGCAACCGTCGCGATGACGAATACGGCGGCGACCTGGCCGGCCGCTCGCGCTTCGCCATCGAACTGATCCAGGCCGTGCGCGCCGCCGTCGGCCCGGACTTCCCGATCATCTTCCGCTTCTCGCAGTGGAAACAGCAGGACTACACCGCGCGCCTGGTCACCACGCCCGAAGCGCTGGGCGACTTCCTCAAGCCGCTGTCCGAGGCTGGCGTGGATATCTTCCACTGCTCGACCCGGCGCTTCTGGGAGCCGGAATTCGAAGGCTCGTCCCTCAACCTCGCCGGCTGGACCCGCCAGCTCACCGGCAAGCCGACCATCACCGTGGGCAGCGTCGGCCTGGATGGCGAGTTCTTGCAGTTCATGGTGGACACCGACAAGGTGGCCCAGCCGGCCAGCCTGGAAAACCTCCTGCAACGCCTGAACGCCGAGGAGTTCGACCTGGTGGCCGTAGGTCGCGCGCTGCTGGTGGATCCGCAGTGGGCGGCCAAGGTGCGCGATGGCCGCGAGGAAGAGATCCTGCCGTTCAGCCGTGAGGCGCTGACGAGCCTGGTTTGACCAGCAGGCCGGGCTCGCTGCGTACCGCCGGGCCAGTGCGCAGCGGTTCGCAGGCGCTGCGCAGGTGCGCCTCGAACTGCTCGATGATCGCCGGCCAGCCCTGACGGCTGGCGTGCTGGCGGGCATTGAGGCGGACCCGGCGCAAGGTCTCGCTGTCTTCCAGCAGCCAGCAGGCGGCATCGATGAATGCCAAGGCATCGCCGGGCATGGCCAGCGCGCCGTTGTGGCCGTGGCGGATATGCTGGGCCGCCGCGGCTTCGTCATAGGCGACCACCCCCAGCCCCGAGGCCAGGGCTTCCAGGACCACGTTGCCGAAGGTCTCGGTCAGGCTCGGGAACAGGAAGATATCGCCACTGGCGTAGTGCTCCGCCAGTTGCTCGCCGCGCTGCGGACCGCAGAAGATGGCGTCCGGCAGTTGCGCCTGCAACGTCGCCCATTGCGGGCCGTCGCCGACGATCACCAGGCGGATGCGCCGCCTGGGGTACTTGCGTTGCAGTTCTTCCAGGGTGCGGCCGAGCATGCCCAGGTTCTTCTCCGCCGCCAGGCGACCGACATACAGCAAGGCGATGTCGTCGTTGCCCAGGCCCCATTGCTCACGCAGCGCCGGGTTGCGCCGGGCCGGGCTGAACAGGCTGCCGTCGACCCCGCGGGAGAGCAGGGCCAGGCGCTCGAAGCCACGGCGCTCCAGGGACAGGCGCTGGCTCGGGCTGGGCACCAGGGTGCTGTGGGTACGATGGTGGAACCAGCGCAGGTAATTGGTCAGCAGCCGCGCCAGCAGGCCCAGGCCGTACTGGTTGGAATACTGCTGGAAATTGGTGTGGAAGCCACTGACCACCGTGATCCCCAGGCGCCGCGCGGCGCGCAGGGCGCTGAGGCCGAGCGGGCCTTCGGTGGCGATGTAGAGCACGTCCGGACGATCACGCCGCCAGCGCCGCAGCAGCTTGTGCATCGACACCTGGCCCCATTGCAGGCCCGGGTAGCCGGGCAGCGGCCAGCCGCGACAGAGCAACTGGTCGGCGATGGTTTGCCCGGGTGGATCGTCGTTCTGCCGTGGACGCACCAGCTCCACCCGGTGGCCGCGCTGGCGCAGGCCTTCGCTGAGGCGGCCAAGGGTATTGGCCACACCATTGATTTCCGGTGGGAAGGTTTCACTGATGAGCGTGATGTGCAGCGGGAGCGTCGTCATGAGGGTCAGTTTCCGGCGGCCTGTTTGCGCCCGGATGACGCTCATGTGACATATACATGACGCCCGATACTTGGCAGTCCCGAGCTTGCAAATATTCACGTTTCATAGCTCAAGAATGCCCCCACGCCAGCCGATGCAGATGCATTCCCGATGACGATAGCGCTCCAGGAGAGCGGTGATGTTCAACAGCAAACTGAAGAAAGAAAACGAAGAGTTGCGTGAAAAGCTGCTGAGCCTTGAGCAGGTCAAGGACAGCCTCGACAGCGAGATGCTGGTGCTGCAGCTGGATCCGAGTGGTCGCATCGAATCGGCGAATATCAATTTCGAAAAGGAAATGCTCTACAGCAGCTCCCAGCTGCATGGCCGGCATATCGAAGAGATCGTCCCCGCCCATGTGAAGCCGCTGGAGTTCTACCAGCGCATGAAGCAGGCCATCACCCGCGGCGAGCACCTCAACGGCGCTTTCCGCCTGCTCCGTGGCAATGGCGAGGAAGCCTGGCTGCGCTCGATCCTGCAGCCGGTCAAGGACGGCAACGGACGCATCAAGTACTTCACGATGCACTCCAGCGACCTCACCCGCACCATCGAGACCTCCCGCGAGAACGAGAGCCTGATCAACGCGCTGATGCGTTCCACTGCGGTGATCGAGTTCAATCTCAATGGCGAAGTGCTGAGCGCCAACGACCGCTTCCTGCGCACCATGGGCTACAGCATCGAGCAGGTCCGCGGCAAACACCACCGCATGTTCTGCGAGCCGGAGGAGTACAACTCCGTCGCCTACCAGGCGTTCTGGGAAAAGCTGCGCCGTGGCGAGTTCATCGCCGAGCGCTTCAAGCGTATCGACGCCCATGGCCGTACCGTGTGGCTGGAAGCCTCGTACAACCCGATCATCGATGCCCATGACGTGCTCTACAAAGTGGTCAAGTTCGCCACCGTGATCACCGACCAGGTGAACCAGGAAAACGCCGTTGCCCAGGCGGCCGATATCGCCTACAGCAACTCCCTGGCCACCGACACCAGTGCACGTCGCGCCACCGAGGTGGTGACTCAGACCGTGGACGTGATGCGCGGCCTGGAAACCTACATGCAGGATGCGGCGGAAGGCATCCAGGCGCTGGACAAGCAGTCGCAGGTGATCGGTTCGATCATCAAGACCATCAGCGACATCGCCGGGCAGACCAACCTGCTGGCGCTCAACGCTGCCATCGAGGCAGCCCGTGCCGGTGAGCAGGGCCGTGGTTTCGCCGTGGTCGCCGACGAAGTGCGCCAACTGGCCTCGCGCACCAGCACCGCCACCGAGGAAATCGCCCGGGTGGTGCAGCAGAACGAACAGCTGGCCAAGGCGGCGGTGGACATCATCGACAGCAGCAAGCGTCAGGCCGAGCAGGGGCTGGAGCTGGCGGGGCAGACCGGTAACGTCATCATCGAGATCCAGGATGGGGCGCAGAAGGTGGTGAATGCGGTTGGGCAGTTTTCCAACCAGTTGAAGTGATGTGAGCTGGCTGCCGCCATCCAGGGCAGGGCTCGACACGAAACTTGGGGGAGCGGGTAAATCCGCTCCCCCAAGGTCCCAGTCAAATCAGCGAATCCGCAACAGCCGGTCCATTGACCAGGCTCCCCCACCCCGCGCCACCAGCAACAACAGCAACCCCGCCCACGACAGATGCGTCGGCCACGCATCCGGATAGACGAAGATCTCGATCACCAGGGTCATCCCCAGCAGCGCCAGCGCCGCCCCGCGGGTGAACAGCCCGAGCACCAGCAACAGCGGAAACAGATGCTCGGCATAGGTCGCCAGGTAGGCCGCGATGTGCGGTGGAATCAGCGGCAACACGTACTCGGTGCGAAACAGCTCGAACGTGCCCGGCGTCAGGGTCAGGAACCCTTCGACCTTGGTCCGCCCGGACATGAAGAACACCGAGGCGATCCCCAGGCGTGCCACCAGGTACACCAGGGACTCGTTCAGCAGACGCTGCGCGGCGTCGACCAGTTGGTTGTACAGCGAACGTGACGGCGAACGGGCGATGTCCATGACAGGCTCCTTCATTCGAGGGCAAGAAAGACCCCGGCGCGCAGCAGGCGGCCGAGCAGGTCGGTGAAGTCGAGGTCGGCCTGCACCTGCAGGGCCAGGGTCGAGGCGCGGTCGAGGCTGTGACCGCCGGCGCAGGCTTCGAGAAATGCACAGCCCCCTTTCTCCAGCGGCTGGTGGCCGACGCCTTCAGGGCTGCCGACCAGCAGCGCGCCCTCGCCTTGCCAGGGGATGTCGTCGCTCCATGCCAGGTCATCGCGGCCGTGCCGCCAGAGGCTGTACACCGGATGGGTCTCGAACCAGCGCCAGCGCGCGCCACGCCGTGGCACCAGGCAGCGGTTGGACAGGTCGCTGGCGGTATTGCCCGCCAACGCGGCCAGGGTCAGGACCGTTTCGTCCGGCGCGCAGAAGGCCATCAGCCAGTCGTGATCCAGCCGCGCGACATCCGCCAGCCACGGCCATTCATCGAGGTTCTCCAGCTCGTCGAGGAACGCCGGGAAGGCCGCGCCGTACTGGACCAGGCGTGCATCGGCGGGCGGCGAGCGCAGCGCGTAGTCGCTGGCGGCCGCGCGCAGCCAGGGCGTGCCGGCCAGCCGTTCGACTGCGGGGAAGTTGGCGCACAGGGCGTCAACGCAGCCCTTGAGCACGGTGTTACGGTACACGGCGAAGGCCGGTTGCGCGCTCAGGTCGGCCAGGGCCGGGGCAGGGCGGTGATAGAGCGCTTCGACGAAGGCGTCCTGGAATTGCCCGAGGTTCATGGCTGGTTCTCCGCGAGGATGTGCTGGGCGATATCGCGCTCGGCCAGCAGTTCGGCGAACGCCGGAATGGCATCGTCGCGCTCGATCAGCGTGGGACGCGGACCGATGCGCTCGATCAGTTGCCGGTACAGGTCCCACACCGGCTCGGCGACGGCCGCTGCGTGGGAGTCGATCAGCAGGCTGCCGGCCTCGTCGGGACTGAAGCCGGCCAGGTGGATCTCGGCGATGGGCGCGGCGGGCACCCGCCGCAGCCATTCGCTGGCGTCATAGCCGAGGTTGTGGGCGCTGACATGCACGTTGTTGACGTCCAGCAGCAGCGCGCAGCCGGTGCGCCGGGTGAGTTCGACGAGAAAGTCGATCTCGTCCCAGGCGTGTCCGTCCAGGCGCAGGTAGTGACTCGGGTTTTCTACGGCGATGCGCCGGCCCAGGGCGTCCTGGGTGCGCTGGATGTTGTCGGCGATGCGCCGTAGCGCCTCGTCGGTCCGCGGGAAGGGAAGCAGGTCGGGGTGATAGTTGCCGCGCCAGGTTGACCAGGCCAGGTGCTCGGAGACCAGCGCCGGGTCGAGCAGATCCACCAGCTCGCGCAGGCGGCGCAGGTGCTCAAGGTCCGGTGGGGCATCCGCCGCCAGTGACAGCGAGACGCCGTGCAGCGACAGCGGATGGCGTTCGCCGATCCGCTGCAGCCAGGCCCGCCGCGGGCCGCCGACCATGTAGTTCTCCGGATGGACCTCGAACCACAGGCCCTCGGCGTTGCAGTCCCAGGCTTGGGCGTAATGTTCCGCCTTCAGCCCGAGGCCGGCGCCCAATCGGTCGTGCCTGTTCATGGCCGGTGCTCCGGATCAGGATTTCAGCGGGGTCAGCGAGCCCATGCCATTGGGCGTCTTGATCGAGATGCAGGTGCCGGCGGGCACGTTCTTCCAGGCGTTGCCCTGGTAGTCCTTCTTCGACGTGCCTGCGCAGGTGGTGCCGGCGCCGGCCTTGCAGTCGTTCTTGCCGGCCATGGCCACGCCGTAGCATTTTTCCATCGCAGTGCCCTGGTCGGCCGGGGTTTTCATGTCGTCGGCCATGACGTTGCCAGCGAGGGCGGCGAGGGCCAGGGCGGCGGTAGCGAGGGTAAGGTTTTTCATGATGCGGTCTCCACGAAGTAGGAAGGCCACGGTGATCTACCGGTGGCTCGTGGAGTAGTTCGCCGTCGGCAGGGAAACGGTTACAGCAGGCGCAAATTTTTTTTTGAGGTTTTCCCGCCGGCCTCCTAAGGTAACGCCGCTCCCCTTGTGTTGCGGCCGTGACCGGCCGTCGGGCGAGCCGAAGACAACGCTTCATGGATGTAACCCGGGCGGCCAATGCAACGAACTAACCCGCAAGACGTACTGAGCGAGCGCGAGACGCAATTGCGCGACCTGCTGCTGCGCGGCATGGAGGGCGATACGTCGGCCTACCGCGCATTTCTCGCGGCGCTGGCGGTTCACCTGCGCGCTTTCCTGCGCCGCCGCGTGGCGCAGCGCTCGGACGAGATCGAGGACCTGCTGCAGGAAGTGTTGCTGGCGGTGCACAATGCCCGCCACACCTACCACGCCGACCAGCCGCTGACCGCCTGGGTGCAGGCCATCGCGCGCTACAAGCTGGCCGACCATTTTCGCGGGCATGCCCGTCGCGATGCGCTGCATGACCCGCTGGACGACGACGAGCTGTTCCACGAGGGCGATGAAGAATCGGCCTCCGCCCGGCGTGACCTGGGCAAGCTTTTGCAGCAACTGCCCGACAAGCAGCGGCTGCCGATCGTCCACGTCAAGGTCGAGGGCCTGTCGGTGGAGGAAACGGCGCAGCTCACCGGGCTGTCCAGCTCGGCGGTCAAGGTTGGCATCCACCGCGGGCTCAAGGCGCTGGCGGGTTTGATTCGAGGTAAGGGTAACGATGAAGACCGATGAACTGATCGACCTGCTGGCCAGCGGTGAAGAGCCGGTGGACCGCCACGCGCTGTTGCGGCGCATGGGCATTGCCCTGCTCGGTGGCGGCCTTGCGGCCTTGTTGCTGACCATGACGCTCTACGGCGTGCGTGCCGATATTGCCGAGGTGGCGCGCACGCCGCTGTTCTGGGCCAAGGTGGCGTTGCCAGGCAGCCTGGCGCTGCTGGCGATCTGGCTGAACCGGCGCCTGTCGCGGCCGGGAGTGAAAGGCGGGGCGGTGTGGGCCTTGCTGGGCCTGCCGCTGTTGCTGGTCTGGCTGGGGGCGGTGCTGAGCCTGGCCGGTGCCGGGCCGGAAGCCCGCGCGGACCTGATCTTCGGCCGCACCTGGCGCACCTGCGCGTTCAACATCGCGCTGCTCTCGTTGCCGGTGTTCACGGCGGTGTTCTGGGCCCTGCGCGGCCTGGCACCGACCCGCCTGCGCCAGGCCGGCGCGGCGGGCGGCTTGCTGGCGGGGGCAACCGCGACCCTCGCCTACTGCCTGCACTGCCCGGAAATGGGCGTGCCGTTCTGGGGCATCTGGTACCTGCTGGGCATGCTGGTGCCGACCCTTGTCGGCGCGGCCCTGGGGCCACGCCTGCTGCGCTGGTGATCAGCGCCCGTCGCGCTCCCGCACCCAGAACAACGTGGCTCCCGCCACCGCCGCCGGCATCATCAGGATATTGACGAAGGGAATCAGCAACGCCAGGTAGGTGATGCCGCCAAAGCCCAGCGATTGCCAGCGCTTCTGGCGCAGCCAGGCGAGCATGTCCTGCCAGCTCATCTTGTTGTTGTCCGCCGGGTAGTCGATGTACTGGATCGCCATCATCCAGATGCCGAACAGCAGCCACAGCGGCGCGGCGATGACGTTGACCACCGGGATGAACGACAGGATGAACAACCCCAGCGCCCGCGGCGCGAAGTAGCCGAGCTTGCGCAGCTCGCGGCCGAAGGTGCGCGGCACCATGGCCACCAGCTCGCCCCAGCTGAAGGGCGGGAAATCATCCTTGCCGCGCACCACCACTTCCACCTTCTCCGACAGGAAACCGTTGAACGGCGCGGCGATGATGTTCGCCAGCATCGTGAAGGTGAAGAACACCATGAGCGCCACCAGCGCCACGAACAGCGGCCAGAGAATGTACGTGAGGAAGCTCAGCCAGCTGGGCAAGGTCGGCATCAGCGCGTCGACCCACAGGGCGAACTGGTGCCCGGCCAGGTACACCAGGCCGACGAACAGCAACAGGTTGATCGCCAGGGGCAGCAGCACGAAGAGGCGCAGCCCGGGGCTGAGGACCAGCTTCAGGCCCTCGCGCAGGTATTGCGGGCCGGATAGAACAGGGGCTTGCATAAAGGGCTCCGAGGGAGGGAAAACGCGCCGACCTTACCGAGTTTGCCGGCGCGATTAAAGCCGCGCGGGGGCGGCGAAACGGGGTGTAACAAATCTTGAGGCAGGGCGCTCATAGGGAAACATCGGCACCAGTCCTGCCTGTATAGAGCCAGTCTATAAGGTAGATTGTTTAAGGATATTTCCTTAATCTTTGGCCCCTCGCTAAAGTGCGCCCATTGTTTCAACGGCTTCGAATCCACGGTTCTCAGGGAGTTCCCATGAGCATTCTGGTCAGCGAGCACGTCCCGGAGCGGGATGCGGCCTTGCAATTTAACGAGCAACATGGCGAAGTCTGCCCCGCCGGCTGGCGACCTGCCCAGCAAGGCATGAAGGCGAACGCCCAGGGCGTCGCCGATTACCTGGCGGAAAATGCCAAGCGCCGGTAAGGCCTCGCTGCACGGTTTCCAGAACCCGCAGCCACAGGCCTTCCCCAAGGCCTTGCGGGTTCTTTTTTAATTTCACCGGTGATCCCGGTGTCACCGGGCTGGCCGGCAAGCGCCAGTCCGACAGGAGCGTGTCATGTCCGAAGTACGTCATTCTCGCGTCATCATCCTCGGTTCCGGCCCTGCCGGTTACAGCGCTGCGGTCTATGCCGCCCGTGCCAACCTCAAGCCGCTGCTGATCACCGGCATGCAGGCGGGTGGCCAGCTGACCACCACCACCGAAGTCGACAACTGGCCGGGCGACCCCCATGGCCTGACCGGCCCGGCGCTGATGCAACGCATGCAGGAACACGCCGAGCGTTTCGAGACCGAAATCGTCTTCGACCATATCAATGAAGTCGCCCTGCAGCAGAAGCCGTTCACCCTCAAGGGTGACAACGGCACCTACACCTGCGACGCACTGATCATCGCCACCGGCGCCAGCGCCCGCTACCTGGGCCTGCCTTCGGAAGAAGCGTTCATGGGCAAGGGCGTGTCCGCCTGCGCCACCTGCGACGGTTTCTTCTACCGCAACAAGCCGGTCGCCGTGGTCGGTGGTGGCAACACTGCCGTCGAAGAAGCGCTGTACCTGGCCAACATCGCCAGCAAGGTGACCCTGATCCACCGTCGCGATACCTTCCGCGCCGAGAAGATCCTGATCGACAAGCTGCACGCCCGGGTTGCCGAAGGCAAGATCGAGCTCAAGCTCAACGCCACCCTGGACGAAGTCCTGGGCGACAACATGGGTGTCACCGGTGCGCGCTTGAAGAACAACGACGGCAGCTTCGACGAGATCAAGGTCGACGGCGTGTTCATCGCCATCGGCCACACCCCGAACACTTCGCTGTTCGAAGGCCAGCTGACCCTGAAGGACGGCTACCTGGTGGTCAGCGGCAGCCGTGAAGGCAACGCCACCGCCACCAACATCGAAGGCGTGTTTGCCGCCGGCGACGTGGCCGACCACGTCTACCGCCAGGCGATCACCTCGGCCGGCGCCGGCTGCATGGCGGCACTGGATACCGAGCGTTACCTCGACGGTCTGGCGAACGCTTCGTTCTGATCGACAAAAAACCGCGAAGGGCCTGGTCGGCCCTTCGCGGTTTTTCTTTTCTCGCGGGTCTTCAGTACGCGCGTTTCAGCCCCACCAGCTTCTCCTTGTCGCGCTTGCGGCAGATCACGATCCCCAGCAGCGACACCCCCATCGCCAGCATCAGCGTGCTGGTGGCTTCGGCACGATGGTCCGGGGTGAACAGCAGTACCGCCAGGGCGGCCGAGATGAACAGGATCACGCCGTAGGTCAGCCACGGGAACAACCACATCTTCAGGGCCAGGGCTTCGCCATGGCGACGACGCATGCGTAGCTGGGAAATGGCGATGGCCAGGTACACCAGCAAGGCGATCGCCCCGGAGCTGGAGAGCAGGAAGTCGAACAGGCTCGCCGGAGCGAAGTGGTTCAGCGCGGAAATGAAGGCACCGACGAAAGCCGTGACCAGCACGGCATTGCGTGGCACGCCGTTACCCGAGGTGCGTGCGGTCGCCGTCGGCGCATCGCCGCGACGGGACAGGGAGTAGAGCATGCGCGAGGCGATATAGATCGACGAGTTCATGCAACTGGTCACCGCCACCAGCACCACCAGGTCGACGATCAGCTTGGCGTGGGGCACTTGCAGCAGTTCCAGGGCACGCTGGTAGGAGCCGACCGTTGCCAGTTGCGGGTCGCTCCATGGCACCACGGAAATCACCACCATGACCGACAGCAGGTAGAACACGCCGATGCGCCAGATCACCGAGCGGGTGGCCTTGGCGATGTTGCGCGAGGGTTCGCCGGATTCGGCGGCGGCAATGGTCACCGACTCGGTGCCGATGAAGCTGAACATGATGGTGATGAAGGCACCGACCACGGCGGTCATGCCGTTGGGGGCGAAGCCGCCGTGCTGGTCCATCAGGCTGAACAGGCCGGCACCTTCGTGGTTCGGTACCCAGCCGGTGAGGGCGGCGGCGCCGAAGCCGATGAACAGGATGATGGCGGTGACCTTGAGCAGGGCGAACCAGAATTCGAATTCGCCGTACTTCGACACGCCGAACAGGTTGGTGATGCTCAGCAGCACCACCGAGGCGAGGGCGAAGACCCAGCTGTCGATCAGGGGAAACCACTGGTTGAGGATATGCCCGGCGGCCAGTGCCTCGATGGGCACCACCAGCACCCAGAACCACCAATAGAGCCAGCCGATGGTGAAGCCGGCCCAGGGGCCGATGGCCTTTTCCGCGTAGGTGGAGAAGGAGCCGGTGTCGGGGTTGGCCACGGCCATTTCGCCGAGCATGCGCATCACCAGCACCACCAGGGTGCCGGCGACGAGGTAGGCGAGGATGACGGCAGGGCCGGCGGCGGCGATGGCATGGCCGGAGCCGACGAAAAGTCCGGCGCCGATGATCCCGGCGATGGACAGCATGGTGACGTGACGGGGTTTGAAACCGTTGGACAGCTGGCCGCTGCCGGGGTCGTTCAGGCTCGACATGAGTCTCTGCTCTTGTTGTGGTTCATTGAAGGCAGAGACGAAGCAGCGACGGGGAGAATCAGGGCCGCTTCAAGGAACATGCCTCTACGCGTGTAGTCATGGGCCGGCTCAGGCGGTCCGGCGGAGCTACCTTAACGCGGGGGCGGGCGGGGGAATTGACGCGATTGCGGCTTGGGGGTGTCGGATTTCGACATGCGTTGTCCTTGCCGGCCTCATCGCTGGCAAGCCAGCTCCCACCAGGTCTTGTGCCAGCCTTCGATAGTGAAGACAACCAGGAACCCTGTGGGAGCTGGCTTGCCAGCGATGAGGCCGGCAAGTCGATCAGAGGCTCAGGCGCATCGACAGATCCACGGCCTTCACATCCTTGGTCATCGCCCCGATCGAGATGTAGTCCACCCCGGTCCCGGCAATTACCCGCAGGGTGCTTTCGTTGATCCCGCCACTGGCTTCCAGCTTGGCCCGCCCGTTGGTCAGGCGCACCGCTTCGCGCATCTCGTCCAGGCTCAGCTCGTCGAGCATGATGATGTCGGCACCGCCATTGAGGGCCTGTTGCAGCTCGTCCAGGCTTTCCACCTCGACCTCCACCGGCTTGCCCGGGGCGATGCGCCGCGCGGCAGCGATGGCTTCGGCGATGCCGCCACAGGCTGCGATATGGTTTTCCTTGATCAGGAAGGCATCGAACAGGCCGATGCGGTGGTTATGGCAGCCGCCACAGGTGACCGCGTACTTCTGCGCCAGACGCAGGCCCGGCAGGGTCTTGCGGGTGTCGAGCAGGCGCACCTGGGTGTCGGCGACCTGGTCGGCGAGAAATTGCGCGCGGGTCGCCACGCCGGACAGCAGCTGCAGGAAGTTCAGCGCACTGCGCTCGCCGGTCAGCAGCGAGCGGGCCGGGCCCTCCAGGTGGAACAGCGCCTGGTTGGCGACGGCGCGGTCGCCGTCCTGCACCTGCCAGTGCACCGCCACCCGCGGATCGAGTTGGCGGAAGACCGCGTCGACCCACGCCGTCCCGGCGATGACGCAGTCCTCGCGGGTGATGATGGTGGCCTTGGCCAGGCGTTCGGCGGGGATCAGTTGCGCGGTGATGTCGCCGCTGCCGACATCTTCCAGCAACGCACGGCGCACGTTGGCTTCGATTTCGGCGGTCAGATCGGCGAGGCGTAGGTTCGGCATGACAAGCTCCACAAGCTAAGTGGCCGGGATTATAGGGCAGGCAGGGGCGTGCGCGCAGCAGCCGGCGGGCGTTGCGTCTACCACGCACCTTTGGTCGGGAAAGTTGAGCGTTTCGCCTCAAGCGAGGTCTACCCGATGCTGGAGTTCCGCGCGTTTCCCCTCTGGCGAACAGGAAGTATTTTCAAGATAATGCGCGACCACTATTTGACGTCATGGTTTTGACGATCTCGAAACAACCCCCTTGCAAGGAGTCCGGGATGCATAACGACGGGAAGGTGCTGCCCTTTCGCAGCGTCGCCAGCCAGGCGTCGCAAACGCCCCTCGCTCGTCTGCCCGTCGCTTTGTTGCATGTGCGTGACAAGGCCGCGCTGCAACTGCGTCAGTCCCTCCAGGTGCTGTTCGACAACGCCGACGACACGCTTTTCGAAATGGCCGACAAAGCCGCTTCCAGCAAGGAACGCAATCTCCTGTTCGAAGCCATGCGCGACCTGCGGCACAAGCGCAAGAGCATCGAGCGCGGCTTCCTCGACAGTTTCTACGCGGCCTTCATGGAAGCCGGCCACGGCGACCCGCTGGCCGCCCTGCCGGCCCGCACCCCGGCCCATGACACCCTGAGCCTGGTGGCCAGCGACGAGCTGGAGCGCACCGTGGCGGTGGACGGCATGGTCGCCCGGGTCCTGGCCCGCGACGGTTTTGCCCTTGGCCAGTTGACCCTGCGCCTGAACAGCCTGCTGCAACAGCGCCTGAGCGACCAGAACAACCCGCTGGGGCCAACCCTGCTGTGCGAATACTTCCTGCGCGCCGGGCGCAGCCTGGGGGTGGGCATCAAGGTCAAGCTGATCCTGCTCAAGCTGTTCGAACGCTACGTGCTGCGCGAGGCCGACCAGTTGTACGGCGAGGCCAACCAGTTGCTGATCGCCACCGGCATCCTCCCCGAGCTCAAGGCCTTGCCGCTGCGCCGGGCCCAGGACCGCGCGGTGCTGGAAACCCGGGCGCCGGCCAACGAGGCGGATGACAATCCCGGCAACGAGGAAGTGGATGCCAACACCCAGGCGGTGTTCTCGTCCCTGCAATCCTTGCTGCGCCCGGTGCGCGGCCGCCTGACCCCGCGCCTCGGCGGCGGCCCGCTGCGCCCGATCAGCAGCCGCGACCTGCTGCGCCTGCTGACCCACCTGCAACAGTACGTGCCCGCGGAGCTTGCCCACGAAGACTTCGACCTGCGCCATCACCTCGAACAACTGCTGACCCGCCTCAGCGTGCAGAGCGGCGGCGGCCGGCGTATCGATGCCAGCGACGAGGACGTGATCAACCTGATCGCCATGCTCTTCGATTTCATCCTCGACGACCGCAACCTGCCCCATTCCCTGCGGGTGCTGATCGGCCGCCTGCAGATTCCCATGCTCAAGGTGGCACTGCTGGACAAGCGCTTCTTCAGCCGCGCCACCCATCCGGCCCGGCGCCTGCTCAACGAGGTGGCCGCGGCCGCCATGGGCTGGGACAAGCGCGACGACCAGCAGCGCGACAGCCTCTACCAGCACGTCGACATGCTGGTGCAGCGCCTGCTCGACGATTTCAGCGACGACCCGGCGATCTTCAGCGAACTGCTCAACGATTTCCTCGCCTTCAACAATGACGAGCGCCGCCGCGCCGAGTTGCTGGAGCAGCGCACCCGCGACGCCGAGGAAGGCCGCGCCCGTACCGAGCATGCCCGCGGTCGGGTCCAGCACGAACTCAACCGGCGCCTGCAGGGCAAGCAACTGCCGCGCATCGTCGTGCGGGTGCTGGAGGATGCCTGGAGCCAAGTGCTGCTGCTGGCCTGGCTCAAGCATGGCGAGACCTCGACGGAATGGCGGGAGGCCCTGCTGACCATGGACGAACTGCTGTGGAGCGTCGGCCCGCTGGAACGCCCGCAAGACCGCCAGCGCCTGCTGGAAAACGTGCCGGGGCTGCTCAAGGCCTTGCGTGACGGGCTCGGTGGCGCGGTGTTCGATCCCTTCGCCACCAGCGAATTCTTCGCCGCCCTGGAAGCGCTGCACCTCGGCGCCTTCGAGCCCGCGGGCGGGCAAGGCGAGGCGCAGGCCGGCACCGAGCGGGTGCTGGTGCGCGACGAAATCATCCTGCGCGGTCCGGAGGACTGTCCGGCTTGCGACAGCGAGCAGCGCCTTGCCGAGGACGATCCGGAGTTGGTCAGCGTGCGCCGCCTGCAGGCCGGTAGCTGGATCGAGCTGCACGAGGACGACGAACCGCTGCGCTGCAAGCTGATCGCCCTGTTCGACGACAGCGACCGCTATGTCTTCGTCAACCGCAGCGGCATGAAGGTGCGCGAGTGGACCGCCATGGGCCTGGCGGTGGCGCTGCAGCGTGGCGATGTCAGCCTGCTCGACGACAGCCTGCTGTTCGACCGCGCCCTTGACTCCGTGGTCAGCCAGCTGCGCCGCCAGCGCGGCTGACCCTCTCACACTTTTTAACGATACAGCGCCGGTCGGCTCGGGGCATACTGGCGCGGTGTCCCCCGTGTTTCAGGACTTTCTATGCAGCTGGATCGCACCACTGGCTGGTTCGCTGGCGTCACCCATTGCCCGTCCCCCAATTTCAATGCGCGCCCGCAAGGCGAGGCGATCGCCCTGCTGGTGATCCACAACATCAGCCTGCCGCCCGCGCAGTTCGCCACCGGCAAGGTCCAGGCGTTCTTCCAGAACCGCCTCGACCCGGCCGAGCATCCGTTCTTCGAGACCATCAAGGACCTGCGGGTATCCGCCCACTTCCTGATCGAACGCGACGGCCAGGTGACCCAGTTCGTGTCCTGCCTCGACCGGGCCTGGCATGCGGGCGTGTCGCGCTTTGGCGAGCGCGAGGGGTGCAACGACTTTTCCCTCGGCATCGAACTGGAAGGCACCGACGACCTGCCCTACAGCGATGCCCAGTACCAGGCGCTGGAATGCCTGACGCGGCAGCTGCGCGCGGCCTGGCCGGCCCTCGATGGCGAGCGCATCTGCGGCCACAGCGATATCGCCCCCGGGCGCAAGACCGATCCCGGGCCGGCCTTCGACTGGCCCCGTTACCGCGCCACCCTGCGGGACAAGGAGAACTGATCGATGACTTTCCTGGTGTTGCTGCTGGTGCTCTGGGTGGAGAAGTTCTCCGCCTTGCGCGGGCGCCTGCAGCGTGATGGTTTTTTCCTCGCCGAACTGGCGCGCCTGGAGCGCACGGGCAAGACCCAGCCATGGTGGGTGCTGGCGATCGTGGTACTGGCGCCGGTGGCGCTGCTGGCTTTGCTCCTGCATGTGCTGGACCCGGTGGCCTACGGGCTGCTGGCCTTGCCGGTGCACCTGCTGGTGCTGGTCTACAGCCTGGGCCGCGGCGACGTGAAGGCGGCCCTCGGGCCATTCCGCGATGCCTGGCGGCGTGGCGACGAGCAGGCCGCGGTGCATGTGGCCGAGCGCGACCTGAAGGTGATCGCCGATAACGAGCAGAGCCTGTTGCACAAGGTCCAGGGGTATCTGCTGTGGGATGCATGCCAGAGTTTCTTCGTGGTCATCTTCTGGTATGTGCTGCTTGGGCCTGCGGCGGCGCTGGCGTATCGGCTGCTGGCGCTGACCGCCGACAATGCCCGCAACCCGGCGGTGCAGGAGCGGGCCCGGCAACTGCGCCATGCCTTCGACTGGGCGCCGGTGCGGGTGCTGGCGGCGAGCTTCGCCCTGGTCGGCAATTTTGTCGCGGTCAGCCGGGTGATGTTGCATGAGCTGCTCAACTGGCATATCGCGGCGCCGCGGCTGATCAACATTGCCGGGCATGCGGCAGCGGAGTTGCCGGCGACCGCGCCGGCGGGTGAAGAAGGCTTGGCAGGGCTGGACAAGCTCTGGGAGCTGCTGCTGCGCTCGGCCGTGCTTTGGTATGCGTTCTTTGCCCTGTGGACCGTTCTGGGTTGAATCATTGATCTGGCAGGGCCCTGTGGAAGCAGCTTCACAGGGCCCAACCAAATGACCGCCAAGTCATTTACCTTAAGTTACAAAGCCCTCCTTCGATATGCGCTATACAAGTGCAGGAGCGTCGCCAATGGCTAACTGCCATTGCGCCGGACAACAATAAGAAATCGAAGGAGACGACCAGTGAAGAGCCTGTTGCGTCCGGCCATTGCGCTGATGAACCGCCTGAGTTTCGGCATGAAGTTCAGCCTGATCAGCGTCCTGTTCTTCCTGCCCATGCTGGTGACCAACTTCTACCTGGTCCGCGATTCCTACGCCAAGTTCAACGCCACCCGCATCGAGCTGCAGAGCCTCGACCTGCTGCGCGGCGCCCTGGCCGTGCGCGGCGACCTGGAAACCCTCGGCAACCTGGTGCAGATCAACGCCGTGCTCGGCCAGTCGGGCAAGGCCGAGGACGTCGAGGCGCGTATCGCCAGCCTTGGCCAGCAGGTGCAGGCGAAACTCTCCGGGTTGCAGCCGGTGCACGACGACGAAGAACTGGCCAAGGCCTTCACCGACAAGCGCGATGAATTGCTCGATGCCCTGCGCGCGGCGTTGGGCGAGTCGTCGCTGCTGACCCAGGTGGCGCTGTTCGACAAGCTGCAGACCCCGGCACAGAACCTGCCGCGCCTGGTGGCCGGCCAGTCTGGCCTCAACCAGGACATCGACGGTGCCATGCGCCAACTGACCGAACTGGTCACCACGGTCACCCCGCAGGTCACCCAGGTTCTCGGCGAGGGCCGCGCCATGGGTTCCTATTCCCTTGGCCAGGGCTTTATCAACTCCACCGCCAGCACCCGTTTCGAAGACCTCCTGCTCAAGCTGGACAAGCTCTCCGCCGACTATGCCCTGAAGATCCAGGAAGCGCTGTCCGGCGATCGCCAGGCCGAAGCCCGCCTCGGCAGCCAGGCCGCCGCCAGCCAGGCGTCGCTCAAGCAGGCCGCCGAGCTGTTCGAAAGCCAGGTGGTGGTGGCCGAAACCCTGGATGCGCCGTGGGCCACCTTCTACAAGCAGACCAGCGACCTGATGGCCCGCACCTACACCCTCAACGAAGACACCGTGGCCTTCCTCGACCAGCAGTTGCAGTGGCGCCTCGGCGAATACCGCAGCCACATGATCCTGCTGGTGGTGGCGCTGGCCAGCGTGTTCTTCCTGGTGGTCTACCTGTACAGCGGCTTCTACGCCTCGACCCGCAACACCCTGAACAGCCTCGGCGAGGTGATGGACAAGGTGGCGGCCGGCGACATGACCGTCAGCTACCAGGTGCAGAGCCGTGACGAGCTGGGCGAGTTGGGGCAGATGTTCAATGGCACGGTGAAGCGCATCCATGACCTGATCGAGAAGGTCGGGCAGACCGTCACCGAAGTGGAGCGCCAGGCCGAGCAGGTGCATCAGGTATCGTCCCGCAGCAACCAGGCGGTGAGCGGCCAGCGCGGGCAGATCGAGCAGGTTGCCACGGCGATGAACCAGATGTCCGCCACCGCCCAGGAAGTGGCGCGCAGTGCGGCGGCGGCGGTGAGCAGCGCTCATAGCGTCAATCGGGAAACGGTTACCGGGCGCGGCCTGGTGGAGTCGCAGCAGGGCAGCATCGCCGGGCTGGCGAAAGAGATCGACCAGTCGGTGGCGGTGATCAACCAGCTGGTCAGCGACAGCCAGGCCATCAGCCGGGTGCTGGAAGTGATCAAGAGCATTGCCGAGCAGACCAACCTGCTGGCGCTCAATGCCGCCATCGAAGCGGCGCGGGCTGGCGAGCAGGGCCGTGGTTTCGCGGTGGTGGCGGACGAAGTGCGTACCCTGGCCAAGCGGACGCAGCAGTCCACCGGGGAAATCGACGAGATGATCTCGCGGTTGCAGAACGGGGTGGGCGCGGCGGTAAGGGCGATGGACAGCAGTCACCAGATGGCGTCGGGCACGGTGAACCAGTCGCAGCAGGTGCAGCAGGCGCTGGAGAACATTCTTGGGGCGATCGGCATGATCGTCGACCAGAACCAGCAGATCGCCGCGGCGGTGGAGCAGCAGACGGCGGTGGCCCATGACATCGACCAGAACATCGTGCAGATCAATCGGGCGGCGGAGCACACCACCCAAGGGGCGCACCAGACCGAGGATGCCAGCCGGCAGTTGAGTTCGCAGGTGATGGAGCTGAAGCAGTTGATCGGGGCGTTCCGGGTCTGATAGACGCGAGAGTTCGACCCTGACCCGCTCTCATTGATTTAGCAGGGACCCTGTGGGAGCGGGTCAAGCATTCGACGCATGTTCAAACCTTATTCCCAGCCGAATAGCTGGCAGGCATTTCGCGTGCTGGCCTCGGCCAGCACTTCAACGCCAACCCCCATGATCCCCGCCAACGCCCCGGCAATCTCCGGCAGATGCACCGGACTGTTCCTCATCCCCGGAAACATCGCCGGCGCCATGTCCGGCGCATCGGTCTCCAGCACCACGCTGTCCAGCGGCAACCGCGGCAGCACCTTGTGCAGGCGCAGCGCCTGCGGCCAGGTGGCGGCACCGCCCAGCCCGAGGCGGAAGCCCAGCCTGATGTACTCCCGCGCTTCCTCGTAGCTGCCGGCAAAGGCATGGATGATCCCACCACGCCCTAGCTTGAACCGCTTCAGGGTGGCGATCACCGCCGCATGGCTACGCCGCACGTGCAGCAGCGCCGGCAATTCGAAATCCTTCGCCAGTTGCAACTGCGCTTCGAACAACACCTGCTGCCGCTCGCGATCCAGCGCTTCCAGGTAGTAATCCAGCCCGAACTCACCCACCGCGCACAGCTGCGGATCATCCTGGCAACGCGACAGCCAGTCGCCCAGCGCATCGAGATGCCCGGGCTGATGATCGTCGAGGTACACCGGATGCAACCCGAATGCCGCATGCAACCCCGGCTCGGCCTTGACCAGGTTCCACACCCGCTGCCAGTTGGCCTCGTACACCCCCAGCACCACCATCTTCTCCACCCCGCCGGCCCGCGCCGCCGCCAGCAGTTCGCGGCGGTCGGCGTCGAAGTCGGGGAAGTCGAGGTGGGTGTGGGTGTCGATCAGGCGCATGTCAGCCCTTGAAGATCCGCTGCTTGAAGGTGCGCGCCACGGCATGGATGCCCGGCTGGTACTGCTTTTGTTCCACCGCGGCGAGGGCAAGTTCCAACGCGGTCTCGGCGATCAGGCCGTGTTGCTGGGCCATGGCGTTGACCGGCAGCGGCAGGAAGTCGAGCAACTGGGTATCGCCGAAGGTGCCCAGGTGCAGCGCGCGGGAGTCCGCCGGACGGGTCGACAGCACGTCGAACACACCCTGCAGCAGCACGTAGGAAGTGGTCACCAGGGCATCCGGCAGGCGCCCCTGTTCGGCCAGCAGTTCGCTCATCAACTGGCGCCCGCATTCACGGCTGAAGGCCTCGCCCTGGTACTGGCTGACCTGGCCGTTGAACGCATGCAGGGCCTGGTCGAAACCGCTGGCGCGGGCCTGGCTGACGCTCAGCTCCGGGCGCGCGCCGATCAGGGCGATGTTGGTCGGCTGCAGTTGCAGCAGGCTGCGGGTCAGTTCCAGGCTGGCCGGCTGGTCGTCGCTGACCACCGAGCAGAACACCTTCGGGTCCATGGTGCGGTCGATGGCGATGATCGGCATGCCCTTGGCTTGCAGCTCGCGGTAGCTGTCATCGCTCGGCGGCAGGCAGCTGGCGACGAACAGCGCATCGCAGCGCCGTGCGCGGAACAGCTGCTGCAACTGCCGCTCGCTGTCCGGCTGGTCGTCGCTGCTGGCGATCAGCAGCTGGTAGCCGCGGGTCCGCGCGCCCTGTTCGAGCCGCTTGGCGATGCAGGCGTAGCTGGGGTTTTCCAGGTCGGGAAGAATGAAACCGAGGGTCCGGGTATGCCGGCTGCGCAGACCGGCCGCCTGCGGGTTGGGGGTGAAGCCATGGGCTTCGACCACAGCGCGGACACGCTCCACAGTCGCATTGCTGATGCGTTGCTGCTCGGCCTTGCCGTTGATGACGTAGCTGGCGGTGGTCACGGAGACGCCGGCCAGACGGGCTATATCGCTGAGTTTCACCAGATTTTCCTTGTTATATGCCGGGGGCGGGGACTAAGCCTGGCCGGTCATTGTCGCCGATCCTGTGCCGGGGGCGCAGGCGACCATTGTCGCAATTGTCCGACACGAAAGGGCTTCTTTGTTCACAGGTTATCGAGTAACGTGCTCGTTATTTTCAGATTAAACGTTTCAGCACGCTATTTTTCTGCCGCACCTTGGGCGTGCCAAAGGATCAGACAAGTACTGGCCCTATGCTTGTAACCACACAACAATACCTCGGCGCCGCCCTGGCGTTGCAAAAGGAGAGGACGATGCTCGAATTCACCACGGCGCAGATTGCCCTGGGTCAGGTGGCTGTGGATAAAACCGCTGCCCTGGGCCTGCTGGCGGCCCGGCTGGTCGAGGATGGCCTGGTGGCCGAGGGGTACCTGGCCGGCCTGCAGGCGCGGGAAGCCCAGGGTTCGACCTACCTTGGCCAGGGCATCGCCATTCCCCACGGCACGCCGCAGACCCGTGACCAGGTGTTCGCCACCGGCGTGCGGCTGATGCAATTCCCCGAGGGCGTGGACTGGGGTGACGGGCAGATCGTCTACCTGGCGATCGCTATCGCCGCCCGTTCCGACGAGCACCTGCGCCTGCTCCAGCAATTGACCCGGGCCCTCGGCGAGGCGGACCTGGCCGAGGCCCTGCGTGGCGCTGCGAGTGCCGAGGCACTGTTGCAACTGCTGCAAGGTGCGCCGCGGGAAGTGTTGCTGGATGAGCGCAGCATCGGCCTCGGCGTGTCCGCCGACGATTACGACGACCTGCTCTGGCAAGGCGCGCGCTTGCTGCGCCGGGCCGAATGCGTCGACGCCAGCTTCAGCGCACGCCTGCAACAGAACGAACCGCTGCTGCTGGGCGAGGGCCTCTGGCTGCTGTCCTGCGATCAGTCGGTGCGCGCGCCCGGCCTGGCCTTCGTGACCCCGCAGCAGCCACTGCGCCACCTCGGCCAGCCGCTCAACGGCCTGTTTTGCCTGGCCAGCCACGGCGATGCTCAACATGGCCTGCTGGATCGCCTGTGCACCCTGCTGATCGAAGGCCGCGGCCAGGAACTGCTGCGTGCCACCGCCGTGCGTGGCGTGCTCGCCCTGCTCGGCGGCGCGGTGCCGGACGACTGGCCCAGCGCGCGCATTGCCCTGGCCAACCCCCATGGCCTGCATGCGCGGCCGGCGAAGATCCTGGCGCAACTGGCCAAGGAATTCGACGGCGAAGTGCGCGTGCGCCTGGCCGACAGTGCTGGCACGCCGGTGTCGGTCAAGAGCCTGAGCAAGCTGCTGAGCCTCGGTGCACGGCGCGGCCAGGTGCTGGAGTTCAGCGTCGAGCCGGCCATTGCCGAGGCCCTGCCGCTGCTGCTCAAGGCGGTGGAGGGCGGGCTCGGCGAAGAAGTCGAGGCCCTGGTGCCGCTGGCACCGATGCCGCAGGAACTGGATGAAGCCGATATCGTCCCGCTGCAGCCGGTGGCAGGTGCTGTCATCCAGGGCGTGGCGGCCGCTTCCGGCATTGCCAGTGGTCCGGCCCATGTACAACTGCTGCAGACCTTCGACTATCCGCTGCGCGGCGAATCGCCGGCCGTGGAGCGCCAGCACCTGGGGGCGGCGCTGGACCAGGTCCGTGCCGATATCGACCAGCTGATCCAGCGCAGCGACGTCACCGCGATCCGCGAGATCTTCATCACCCACCAGGAAATGCTCGCCGATCCCGGCCTGGCCGAGGAAGTCGAGACGCGCCTGCGCCAGGGCGAAAGCGCCCCGGCGGCCTGGCTGGCGGTGATCGACAGTGCGGCACGCCAGCAGGAATCGTTGCAGGACACCTTGCTCGCCGAACGCGCCGCCGACCTGCGGGACGTCGGGCGTCGCGTGCTGATGCAGCTCTGCGGCATCAGCGAAACGCCGGAACCCGCGCAACCCTACGTGCTGGTGATGGCCGAGGTCGGTCCCTCCGACGTGGCCCGTCTCGATCCGGCGCGGGTCGCCGGTATTCTCACTGCACGCGGCGGCGCCACCGCCCACAGCGCCATCGTCGCGCGGGCGCTGGGCATTCCCGCCGTGGTCGGTGCCGGCGACGGCGTGTTGCTGATCGCCTCGGGCACGCCGCTGCTGCTCGACGGCCAGCGCGGCCGGGTTACCGTCGATCCGGCCATCGACGTCCTGGCCCACGCCCTGGCCGAACGGGAGCAGCGTGCACAGCGCCAGCAGGCCGCCGATGCCCGGCGCCTGGAACCGGCCATCACCACCGACGGCCACGCTGTCGAAGTGTTCGCCAATATCGGCGAAAGCGCCGGGATCGACCGGGTGGTGGCGCAGGGTGCCGAAGGCGTGGGCCTGCTGCGTACCGAACTGATCTTCATGGCCCACCCGCAACTGCCGGACGAGGCCACCCAGGAAGCTGAATACCGCCGCGTGCTCGACGGCCTCGACGGCCGGCCGCTGGTGGTGCGCACCCTCGATGTCGGCGGCGACAAGCCCCTGCCGTACTGGCCGATCGCCAAGGAGGAGAATCCCTTCCTCGGCGTGCGCGGCATTCGCCTGACCCTGCAACGGCCCAAGGTCATGGAAAGCCAGTTGCGCGCCCTGTTGCGCGCGGCAGGCGACCGGCCGCTGCGGATCATGTTCCCCATGGTCGGCCAGGTCGAGGAATGGCGCGAGGCGCGACGCATGGTCAACCGCCTGCTGGAGGAAATCCCGGTGGCCGACCTGCAGGTCGGGATCATGATCGAAGTGCCCTCGGCGGCCCTGCTTGCACCGGTGCTGGCGGCGGAAGTGGATTTCTTCAGCGTCGGCACCAACGACCTGACCCAGTACACCCTGGCCATCGACCGTGGTCACCCGAGCCTTTCGGCCCAGGCCGACGGCCTGCACCCGGCGGTGCTGAGCCTGATCGACATGACCGTGCGCGCCGCCCATGCCCATGGCAAGTGGGTCGGCGTGTGCGGCGAACTGGCCGCGGATGTGCAGGCGATACCCCTGCTGGTGGGGCTGGATGTGGATGAATTGAGCGTGGCGGCGCGCAGCATTGCCGAAACCAAGGCACAGGTGCGCGCGCTGAGTATTGAACAGGCCCGGAGCCTGGCGCGACAGGCGCTGGCCCTGGGCAGTGCCGCCGAGGTGCGGGCACTGGTGGAGATGCACTGATGGCGAAGATCCTGACCTTGACCCTCAACCCGGCGCTGGACGTCACCGTGAGCCTCGACGCCCTGCGTCCCGGCGCGGTCAACCGCGCTTCGGCGCAGCACAGCCATGCCGCCGGCAAGGGCCTGAACGTGGCCCAGGTGCTGGCCGACCTCGGTCACCAGCTGAGCGTCAGCGGTTTCCTGGGTGTGGATAACCTTGGCCCGTTCGAAGCGTTGATCCAGCAGCGTGGCTTCGTCGATGGCTTTATCCGGGTGCCTGGCGAGACCCGCAGCAATATCAAGCTGGTGGAGGCGGGTGGCCAGGTCACCGATATCAATGGTCCTGGCCCGCAGGTGGACGAGGCGGCGCGTGACGCACTGTTGCAGCGCCTGGACCAGCTGGCGCCGGGGCACGATGCGGTGGTGGTGGCCGGCAGCCTGCCTCGCGGGGTCACGCCGGAATGGCTGGAACAGTTGCTCCTGCGCCTCAGAGGCATGGGCCTGAAAGTTGCCTTCGACAGCAGTGGCGCGGCCCTGGATGCCGGCCTGCGCGCCACGCCGTGGCTGATCAAGCCGAACACCGAGGAACTGGGTGAAGCCGTGGGCCGCCCGCTGCTCGACCTGGGTGAACAGCGCGAGGCGGCGCAGCGCCTGCTCGACCAGGGCATCGCCCATGTGGTGGTATCCCAGGGCGAGGAGGGCGTCAACTGGTTCAGCGCCGCCGGCGTGCTGCAAGGCGTGCCGCCGCAGGTGACGGTCGCCAGTACCGTCGGCGCCGGTGATTCCCTGCTGGCCGGCATGCTCCATGGCCTGCTGGCGGCCGAGCCGGCGCCGCAGACCCTGCGCCGCGCCACTGCCATCGCCGCCCAGGCGGTCAGCCAGATCGGCTTCGGCATCAACGACCGCGCGCAACTGGCGCGTTTCGAAGCCGAGGTCGTTATCCACAACCCCGACGCAGAACAAGAGGGTGCCCAATGAAACTCGCGATCATCACCGCCTGCCCCAATGGGCAGGTGTCCAGCGTGATCAGTGCGCGCCTGCTGGATGCCGCGGCGCAGCGCCTGGGCTGGAGCACCTGCGTCGAACAGCATGACCCGGCGCATCCCGAGCGCCGGTTGTCGGCAGAGGCCATCGGCGAGGCCGATTGGGTGCTGGTGGTCAGCAGCACGCCGCTGGATCTGCAGCGCTTTGCCGGCAAGCGCCTGGTGCAGAGCACCCCCGCCCAGGCGCTGGGGGATGTGGATAACTTCCTGCGGGAGGCGGCGAAGCGGGCAGCGGTGTACCAGGCGGATGCGACGGCGCCGGCCAGCGTGGCGACGGCGGCGCAGAAGATCGTCGCCGTGACGGCCTGCCCGACCGGCGTGGCCCATACCTTCATGGCCGCCGAAGCGTTGCAGCAGGCGGCGCAGCAGATGGGCCTGCAACTCAGCGTGGAAACCCAAGGCTCGGTGGGTGCACGCAATCCGCTGAGCGCGGCGGCCATCGCCGAGGCCGATGTGGTGCTGCTGGCGGCGGATATCGAAGTGCCCACCGAGCGTTTCGCCGGCAAGCGCATCTACCGTTGCGGCACGGGCGTGGCGCTGAAGCAGGCCAAGGCGACCTTGACCAAGGCGCTGGCCGAAGCCCGTGAGGAAAGCCCGTCCGCCGCCGGCCAGGCGCCTGCGGCGCGCAGCGAGAAGACCGGGGTGTACAAGCACCTGCTCACCGGCGTGTCGTTCATGCTGCCGATGGTGGTGGCCGGTGGCCTGTTGATCGCCCTGTCCTTCGTCTTCGGCATCGAGGCGTTCAAGGAGCCGGGTACCTTGCCTGCGGCGCTGATGCAGATCGGCGGCGAGGCGGCGTTCAAGCTGATGGTGCCGTTGCTGGCGGGGTATATCGCCTGGTCCATCGCCGACCGGCCGGGGCTGGCGCCGGGGATGATCGGCGGCTTGCTGGCCAGTACGCTGGGCGCCGGTTTCATCGGCGGGATCATCGCCGGTTTTCTGGCCGGCTACAGCGCCAAGGCCATCAGCCGCTGGCTGAAGCTGCCGGCCAGCCTGGAGGCGCTGAAACCCATCCTGCTGATCCCGTTGTTCGCCAGCCTGTTCACCGGGCTGGTGATGATCTACGTGGTGGGCAAGCCGGTGGCGGGCCTGCTGGCGGGGCTGACCCAGTTCCTCGACAGCATGGGCACCACCAACGCCATCCTGCTGGGCATCGTGCTTGGCGCGATGATGTGCGTCGACCTCGGCGGGCCGGTGAACAAGGCGGCCTATGCGTTTTCGGTGGGGCTGCTGGCGTCGCAGAGCTATGCGCCGATGGCGGCGACCATGGCGGCCGGGATGGTGCCGCCGATTGGTCTTGGCATCGCCAGCTTCCTGGCCCGGCGCAAGTTCGCCCAGAGCGAGCGCGAGGCGGGCAAGGCGGCGTTGGTGCTGGGGCTGTGCTTCATTTCCGAAGGGGCGATCCCGTTTGCCGCCAAGGACCCGTTGCGGGTGATCCCGGCCAGCATTGCCGGTGGTGCGCTGACCGGGGCGTTGTCGATGTACTTCGGCTGCAAGCTGATGGCGCCCCATGGCGGGCTGTTCGTCATGTTGATTCCGAATGCGATCAACCATGCCTTGTTGTATCTGCTGGCGATTGTCGCGGGGAGCCTGTTGACCGGGGTGGTGTATGCCCTGGTCAAGAAGAGCGAGGTGGTGGAGCTGGCGGTGCAGCCCGTTAAGGGCTGACACTCGTCAAGCCCAGAGATCCGGCGGCGTGGGTAGTGTCGACCACTCCTCCAGCAGGTTTTGGTGGGCGCTGATGTACATATCGACAATGCTCTGCATGGGCATCTGGTTGCTGGCTGCGATAGTGTAGTTGGGGACAATCAACTCCCGGAACTCCAAGCCAAGGTCGCCAGGTTTGTAGTTCTGAATAACGGCCTCGTTGACCGTGACATTACTGCCAAGCAGGAACGTGCTTGTCACTTTAAGATCTGAGCCTTGCAATTTGTAAGTAACCTGAAAGGTATTTTTCACACGGTCATCGATGGCAGCGAAGATGCTGTTCGGTTCGCCATTGAAGAATAGTGGGTTTGGCACTACGGGGTAGAACACTGCGGTCTGCCCCTCCTTCAACGTGACCGTGGCGCCCGGTGTTTCCGAAACAGAGCGCAGGATCACGCCCCCAAGCAGGGGGACCGCCTCGCTCGTAAAATTGGCAACGGGGGCATCCGGGATCCGAACGACCAGTCGGTCTTGCTCTTCAGCGTCGGTAATGGTGTCGGCTCCACGTCCCACGACGAAAATATTGGCCTGAGATCCTCCCGTGATCAAGTTCTTGCCGGGTCCGCCTTCGATAATGTGGTATGTCCCTGAGGTAATTACGTCGTTATAGGGCGTGCCTATGATGTTGTTCGCCGTGGTGAAGATCTGGCCGGAACCCGTGGTGTTGATGACGCCTGTACTCGTCATGACGTTATTGTTCAGCGGACGTGAGAGATGCGACAGGTCAAGTGTCGCACCTTCACCGATGGCGGTTAGGAACATGTCGCTGGATAGCTGCGGGATATCGTGGATGCTGACGATGTCCTTGGTGTGAGTGCTGTAGATCTCGTCGATAGAGTAAGCATAGTCTCGGCCCCATTCACTGGATCCATCGCGGTATTTTCCAATGTTCAGGCGGTGCTGGTACAGCGGCGAGTCGATCTGTTCCAGAACGATATGCAAGTAAGTGGAAGCATCAGAGTTTTCGCTATAGCTGAGGTGGTCGTAATCGCCGCCCCCTGCATCGAAGAGGGTACTACCGTAGGGCAGGCTGTTTTCCGTGGCGTTGACGAAGCCGACCAGTCCCTCGCCGTCATCCGTTCCATGGACGATGTAGTTCTTGTAGATCTTCGAGTCGTTATAGGCCTCGATATCGGACAGAGAACTCGTTGCCAGAGACTTTACCTTGATCCCCAGGTCGCTCGTAAGCCAGGTGTAGGCACTTGCATACGGCAGGCGTTCTCCTGCCCGGAATACATGATCAGATGGCAGGTCGTATATCCGGGTTATGTAGTCGTTGGTTGCCTGGATCAGGTCTTTCTGGTCCTGGTCGATGGTGGTAAAACTCTGCAGGAATGCGAAGAACTGGCTTTCCCTGTCGTAGCTTTCTATGGCTTTGATATTGGCGTAGAGCGCGGAAAACAGGTCATAGGTGCCTGATTGCGCCTTGATGGTGATGTCGGACTGGGCTTGCCCGCTCAATACGCGGCCGTCCACGTTATCGGGGTTGAGCAGCCATTCATTGAAGAATCGGTCGTATCCGATGAACGAGAACAGAATTGCTCCCGACCAACCGGTGAAGTCACCATCCGGGAAAAAATCTCCTGTAAACAGCTCGCTGGCTGCTGCGCCACCATCGATGATGCCAATTCCTTCGATGGACGGTAAGACGCCGTTGTGATCGAGCATTCCCTGTATCAGGTTTATCGCTATCTCGTTGGATGCGGCATTGAGCTTGCCGTCGAGATTTTGTGCGGATATTTCTCCAACCCTCAAGCGGTATTGCTCTGCCGTGTAATTGCGAATGTATTCGGAAAAAACGCCACTACCCGCATTTACATCGCGAGCACCGGATATCCATGTATAAACCTGAAGATAGGTTTCAGCGCCGCCCGATTGGATGGGGGCGGTAGGTAGCTGAGCAACTGGTCATACAAAGGCGTGGCCAAGCCTTTGCTTGTGGGAGAGAGCTGGTATTGACTCCGAATGCTGTCCAGCGTTATGCGCAGTTGCGTGAGTTGAAATGAAGTGGGCCACCAGGCGCCATTGCCATAGCTGTAGTCGTAGGTCTGGGTCATTGCTCAATCCGTTGAGACCAAGGATAGTCGGGAACGATCGCCGACTTTATTTGCGAGGAAAGTTGGCGGTCGAACTCGATGACCTGTTCGAGGGGAAGGTCGGTGGTATCGAACTTGTAGGTAACCGCCAGGTTCTTTGTCACCCGGTAACTGACGGTACAGGCGACACGAATACCTCCTGCGCTGGGGGCGCACGACGCAGTGAACAGCTGGCCGAAGGGCAGTGCATAAACCGTGCGTGGCGCCTGGTAGCTGCCGCTTCCCGGTACATGCTTGTCGGACGCCTTTCGCACCGGAAGGCAGCCCTCCAGTCCGTTCCCCAGGTGCACTCGCTCACGCAGGACACGGCAGCTCTCCACGTGGGCTTCGTCCAGATGCAAGCCAACGTAGCTCGGCAGATCGCCGATCAGGCGCAACTGTTTGAGTGGCGAACGGCGCTTTGTCTGGGCGTGCCAGGCTTCGAACTGGAATGCCTGGATCAGCGTCAGTTGGGGTAGGGGGTTGCCCTTGCAGCCTTGGGGTTCTTCGGGATGAGGTGGGCGGGGGAACAGTATTTCGGACGGCGGGTTGTCAACGACGAGAAGCGTACGAATGGGCAGGCGCAGTACTGCTGTCCCCACGGCAATGTAGGCCTTCCCCTCGGGGTCGGGTTGCGGGCAGTGATCGAGATCGAGACTCAATGCCCTGGCTTCGATATTGCCCAACAGGGTCATGACCAGGATTACCATGACCTTGGTCAGGCTCTTTCCAACTGCCATACGTGGCATGAAGCCCTCCGTCTGGCTTCGTCGGTAACGATGACGAGAACCTTAGCCCGCCAAGTCATTCCTGAAACAGCGCGGAATACTTAAGAAAACTTAACTTGAATCAAGTCTCCATCATGCAGCGGGGCCCGGTCGAGGGCTCAACGCGCCAGTTGTTCCATGGCCTTCACCAGCAACCCGACCTCTTCCGGCGTCGTGATGAACCCCGGCGTCACCCGGATGCACGGCCCGCACGCCGACCCGTCCCGGGCCACGGTGAACAGGTTGAATTCCTCAAGCAACCGCCTGGCCATCGCCACCTGGTCCGCATGCCGGGTAAAGCGGAACGAGGTGATCCCGCAATACAACCGTGGATCATCCGGCGTCAGCACCTCGATCCCGGCAATCTCCCGCGCAGGCTGCACCCACAGGTCGCGCAGGTAATTCAGCCGAGCCCCTTTCAACAGCGACCCACCCATGGCCCGGTGCTCCTCGATCACCGTGGGCAAGGTCAGCCACGCCGGGATGTTCGGCGTGCCATAGGGCGCCCGCGAGCGGATGTCGCCCTGTGGATAACGCACCTCGCCCATGTCCGCGTCCACCGCGTCGAGCTTGCCCGGCGCGATGTAGATCACCCCCAGGCTCAATGGCGCACCGATCCATTTCTGCAGGTTGAACCCCGCCAGCTCGATACCCAGCTGCTCCAGGTCGACATCGATCTGGCCCAGGGCATGGGCGCCGTCCAGCACCACTTCCACGCCATGCTCGCGGGCACAACGGGCGATCGCTTCCACCGGCATCACCAGCCCGGTGCGGTGGTTCACCCAGGTCAGCGCCATCAGGCGGATGCGCGGGTTGCGCACGAAGGCGTCGCGGTAGCTCTCGACGATGTTGTCGTAGTTCGCCGGGTGCGGCAGGCGCAGGGTGACCAGTTCCAGGCCACGGTCACGGGCCAGCCAGCCCATGGCGTTCTGCACGCTGTCGTATTCCAGGTCGCTGACCAGCAGCTCGTCGCCCGCTTGCAGGCGATTGTAGTTGCGCAGGATCGATTGCAGCGCGCCGGAGGCACTGTGGGTGATGGCCACGGACTGCGGCGCCGCGCCGATCAGCCCGGCCACCGCATCGCGGATCTCCACGCTGCCGACCTGCTCGAAGTGCTGGCGCACCGGCAGCGAGTTCAGGCGGTTGATGGTGTCGATATGCTGGTGATAGGCGCTGGTCACAGCCCGGGTCATGCGCCCGAAGTAGCCGTGTTCCAGGTTGATCGGGCCGGGTTCGACGTCGTACTGCGCGGCGATGCGCTGCCAGTAGCCCTCGTCGCGGGCCAGGAGGGAGGTCTGGGACGAAGGCAACTGAGTCATGCGGTTTCTCGCTTTTTCAGGGACGGGGACGGGGATGTTTCTTGCGCAGCGGTTCGAGCAGGTCCGACAGGCCGTTGTGGTCGACCTCGTGCATCAGCGCCAGCAGGCCACCCAGCTCGCCCTTGGGAAAGCCCTGGCGGGCGAACCAGTTGAGGTAATGGCCGGGCAGGTCGGCGATCAGGCGGCCCTTGTACTTGCCGTAGGGCATTTCACGGGTGACCAGCAGTTCGAGGGCTTCGGGATTCATGAGGCAGGTAGGCGGAAAGTGCGGAGGAATGGCAGGACGATACAGGCAATCTGCACGAAGGCCAAAGGACAGTTCATGCAGAAAGCGAGCATACAGTTTTCAGCTTGTTTTATAACTCATTGATAAATATGAATATTTTTAGGTCGGTAAAGCTGGCACGAAGCCTGCGATAGGTCATGCATCATCCCTCATGCAAAAGGAGCTGTGTCATGACCGATACCAACAAAGAAGTCATTTCCGTACTCAATGACCTGATCGAATTCAGCAAGGACGGTGAAAAGGGCTTCGCCACCTGCGCCGAGGACGTCAAGCGCGCCGACCTGAAGACCTATTTCCTGCAACGCTCCGGCGATTGCGCCGGTGCTGCGGCCGAGCTGCAGCAGCATGTGCGCAGCCTGGGCGGTGATCCGGAAACCTCCACCAGCCTGAGTGGCGACATGCACCGCCGCTGGGTGGACCTGAAGGCGATGGTCACCGGCAAGGATGACGAAGCGGTGCTCAACGAGGCCGAGCGCGGTGAGGACCATGCCCTGAAGGCGTACAAGGAAGCGCTGGAGAAACTGGCGAAGATCGCTCCGGCGTCGGCGTCGTACACCCTGGTGGAGCGTCAGTACCATGGGGTGCAGCGCAATCATGACCAGGTGAAGGTGCTGCGCAACAGCGCCCGCGCTCAGTCCTGATCAACGCTGACCCTGTGGGAGCGGGTAAACCCGCTCCCACAGGGTGCCCTGCATGAGGCTGCAAAGCGGCTAGGTCCTCAAGCCGGCTGCGGCGCCTCGACCCGATTGCGCCCATCGCGCTTGGCCCGGTACAACGCCTCATCGGCCCGTGCCATCAGCTCGCCCAGGGTCTGCGCACTGCCCGGTTCATAGACCCCGATCCCCACACTCACACTGACCGACCGCTCGTCGCTGCCATACGGCGGCAGCGCCTCGACTCCTTGGCGAATGCGTTCGGCCAGGGTCAGCGCGCCAGGCAGGTCGGTGTCCGGCAGCACCGCGACGAATTCCTCGCCTCCGTAGCGCGCCGCCAGGTCTGTCGGCCGCAGCAGGCTGTCGGCGATGGCATCGGCCACCCGGCGCAAGGCCTCGTCGCCGCCCTGGTGGCCATGACGCTCGTTGAAGCCGCGGAAATGGTCCACATCGATCATCAGCACCGCGATCGGCCGCTGTGTCCGCTGGGCCCGCGCCCATTCGCGGCGCAGCACCTGGTCCAGCTGGCGACGGTTGGGCAGGCCGGTGAGGCTGTCGGTGGCTGCCAGTTCGGCAAGGCTGCGCTCGGCGCTGTGGCGGCGTTGTAGTTCGCGACCGAGCAACAAGGTCAGCCAGAGGATGCCGATGCACAGCACCGCGGTGGCCGCGCTGACCAGTATCGCCGTGCGCTTCCAGGCGCTGTAGACCTCGCCCACCGACTGCGTCACCACCAGTACCAGCGGCAGTTTTTCCACCCGGGCGAAGGTGTACAGGCGCAATTGGCCGTCATGCCCGGACGGCGCGGTGAAACTGCCGCTGCCGTCGGCCAGCAGGCGCTGGAAGTTGGGGCGGTTGGCGAAGCTGGCGCCGATCTGCTGGTTGCTCCGTGCACTGCTGCCGGTGGCGTTGCGGGCCAGCAGCAAGCCGTCGGTGTTCATCAGGTTGATGCTGCTGTCGTGGCCGACATCGAGACGCTTGAACATGTCGTTGAAGTGCGACAGTCGCAAGGCGCCGCCGGCGACTCCGGCGAAATTGCCATCGGCGTCGTCGATGCGCCGGCTGAAGCTGATGCACCAGTCCAGGTCCCCCAGGCGGGCCTTGAAGGGCGGGCTGATGACCATGCCCAGGGCCGGGTTGCGCTTGTGCTCCTGGAAGATCGCGTTGTCGGCGAAGTTGGCCGTGCGCGGCGTGGTGCTGGCGGAGTCGGCGACCACGTTGCCGTCGCGGTCGAGCCAGAGGATGTCGCCGCGCACCGGGCTGCTGAAGGCCTGGTTGAACAGCACCTGCTGGCGCATGTGCGCGGGAATGCCCAGCAGTTCCGGGTGCTGCACGGCCCAGATCAGGCTTTGCAGGGACAGGTCGTAGAGCTCGACATTGCGGATGATGTCGGTCTCGATGAGCTTGACGATATTGCGCGCCGAACGCACCGCAGTCTGTTCCACGTTCATCCGTTCGCGCATCAGCAGGAAGGTGACGATGGAAATGATCGCCGCCACGGCCAGGCAGCTGCCCAGATTCAGGATCAGCTCCGGGTGTCTCCGGTACAGGCTGGAGCGCGGGGGCGGGGTGGGCGCGTTCATGATCGCGATTTGCCTGGGCCGGGAAACGGATGAAACCGTCCGCCGGCGACAGGTTTGGCTGTTCCGGGAGCGGTGCGGGTCGTGGAATTCCAGTATCACGCCGCGCGCGAAGGGGCCCGAGCGGCGGCGGGTATTTTAGGTGGGGGGTGATTGTAGGACAAGATGTGTCTGCGCAAGGACGGATGTGCGGTCGAAAGGGGCACCGCCGTCGGTATGGGAGCGGATCGACCGGCGTTTCGGTAAATCCGCTCCCATGCCCGATTTGTCAGATCAGAACACGTTCACCGGATACTCGACGATCACCCGGTATTCATCCACGTCGTAGTCCACCGCCGAATACCCCTGGCTACCCCGGTGCGCCGCCCAACGCAGGCGCACGGTCAGGTCCTTGAGCTGGCTTTCCTGGAAGGTGTAGGCCAGGTCGAAGTCCCGCTCCCAGTGTTGGGCGTTCTTGCCGTCCGCGCTGTACCAATGGCCGTAGCCGGTGCTGGCCGGGTCGACCTTGGTCAGGTCCAGCTCGCCCCGCGAGTACGAGACCGTCGTGGTCAGACCCGGCACGCCGACACCGGCGAAGTCGTAGTCGTACTTGAGTTTCCACGAGCGCTCGTTCGGTCCGTTGAAGTCCGAGTAGATCTGCGAGTTGTCGAGGAAGACGCTGTCGCCCTGGTTGATGTAGTCGAACGGCGTGTTGCCGTTGACCCGCTGGTACACCGCCGTCACTGCGTGATAGCCGACGTTCACCGCGAAGTGCAGGCTGTAGGTGTTGTTGTCGATATGCCCGAGCAGGCGGTCGCCGGTGTCCTGGGTGTGGTAGTAGTGCAGGCCCGGGTTCAGGCTGACCAGGTCGTTCAGCTGCCAGGTGTAGTCGAGGTCGAAGTAGTACTGGTTCCAGATGTCCTTCAGCTCGGCGGCGTACAGGTTGCTGCTCAGCCCCTCGATCGGCGTCCAGGCGGCGCCGGCCCAGTTCAGGTGACGGCTGTCGCGCTCGTCCGCCAGGGTGCCGTAGAAGGTATCGATGCGGCGATGGCCGCTCTGGTTGTACGGCTTGGTAAAGCTGGCCTGGCCGCCTTCGAGCATCAGGTTGTCGATGCTGGTGTTGGTCAGGCTTACGCCACGGAAGGTCTGCGGCAGCATGCGGCTTTCGCCGCCGGCGATCACCGGGTTGCTGAGGAACAGGTCACCGGCACGCAGCACGGTGTCGAACGCACGGACCTTGACCGAGGCACCGGCGCTGGAGAAGTCGTCCGGTGCCTTGCCGTAGTCGTAGCCGTCCTTGCTCGGGCTGTTGATCGGCAGGATGCTGGAGCCGGCCGTGCCGCCACCGCCATCCAGTTTCAGGCCGAGCATGGCATAGGCATCCAGGCCGAAGCCGACGGTGCCCTGGGTGAAGCCCGACTCGAACTTGCCGATGAAGCCCTGGCCCCATTCGCGGTTGTCACGCACGCCGGGCAGCAGCTGGTTGCGGTTCAGGTAGTAGTTGCGCGCGAGCACATCGAGGTGGGCACCTTCGACGAAGCCTTCGGCGGCTTCTTCGTCAGCCTGGGCGTGCAGCGGCATCGTTGCAGCCAATGCAAGAAATAACGGGGTAAAACGTGGGGTCTTGATCACCTTGGTGAACTCCTTTTAGGTGGTTTTGGCGGCAGTTCTTATTCTGGACGCAGGTATTTTTCTTATAGGGATCCGGCCGTATTCCGGTACTTTTCACCAGGCAAAAAAAAGCCGCTGACGGGCAGCGGCTTTCAATGACACGCGCACCAGGGGAAAAGTCACCAGTGCGTGAGTCGAGGGAAAAACGGGAGAGCGGTGCTGACGATCAGCTGTCGCTGGCGTCATTCGGGCTTGCTTTCGATGCGGTCTGCTCCGAGCCTTTGACGGCGTCTTGCTGCTGCTTGGCGAAGGCCTCGCGGGACTGCTCCATGGCAGCCTGGTGGCGGGCGGTCTGGGCCACGAAGGCCTGGGACTCTTCGGCCATCGCCAGGGGCGAGAGCAGTACGGAGGACAGAACGAAAATGCTGGCAATACCCATGCTGTTGGACATTTGGAACAACCTTCCTGCGGTGCAGGTATCTGTTTGGTGTGTTCAAAATAATCGTTAGCAAGCGAACGAAAAAGATCGGTTTTGGAGATGGACTGTTGCTGATTAAGTAATAGTCAGCTGGAAGGGCCGGATTAGAGGGTTTTGGTGTTAGTGAGGGCCTCATCGCTGGCAAGCCAGCTCCCACCGGGTCCGTGTGGGAGCTGGCTTGCCAGCGATGAGGCCCTCAAGCGGGCAGAAGAATCCCGAAGGTATTGGCCCCGGCCTGGCTGCGCACGAACACGCTGCCGCCATGCATCACCGCAATCGCCTTGACGATCGCCAGCCCCAGCCCATGGTTGCTGCCGCCGCTGTTGCTGCGCGCGGCATCGACCCGGTAGAAGCGCTCGAACAGCCGCTCCAGGTGCTCGTCGGCGATGGCCGGGCCGGGATTGCTCACGGCGATGCGGATCTGCCCGTCCTGGCTGTCGATGCTCACCCGGATCACCTGCTGCGGCCCGGTGTGCTGCACCGCGTTGTTGATCAGGTTGATCAGCGCACGGCGCAGGTGGGCCTTCTCGATCCGCGCCTGGGCGTCTCCGCTGACCTCGACCCGCACCTGGGCGTCTTCGAGGATGTAGTCGAGGTAGTCGAGGGTGGTCGCCACTTCTTCGGCCAGCGAACTGCTGGTCAGCGCCGTGGCCTTGCTGCCCTGGTCGGCGCTGGCGAGGAAGAGCATGTCGTTGATGATGCTGCGCAGGCGTTCCAGCTCCTCCAGGTTGGACTGCAGCACCTCGAAGTAGTGTTCGGCGCTGCGCCCGCGGGTCAGGGCGACCTGGGTCTGGCCGATCAGGTTGGTCAGCGGCGAGCGCAGTTCGTGGGCGACGTCGGCGTTGAAGGCTTCCAGTCGCGAATAGGCCTGGTCGACCCGCTCCAGCGTGGCATTGAAGGCCTGGGCGAACTGTTCCAGTTCCGGCGGCAGGGCCGAGACCCGCAGGCGCCCGCTCAGACGCGGCGGCGCCAGTTGCTGGGCTTCGTCGGAGAGTTGGCGCAGCGGGCGCAGGGCGATTCGCGCCACCCAGTAGCCGAGCACCGAGGCCAGCAGGATGCCGACCACCGACAGGCTGACCAGGGCGATCAGCAAGGTGCGCTGGGTATTCCAGAAGGTGTCGGTGTCGATGCCGATAAGAAAGCGCAGCGGCGGGCGTTCTTCCAGCGCCGGCAGTTCGCTGAGCATGATCTTGAACGGGTAGGGACTGTCGGCCAGGTACACGTCGCGCATCCCCGGCCGGCCTTGGGCGAGGTGGCGGATCACCGCGTCGGGATGGCCGTATTCATAACGGCTGTCGCTGCTCACCACCCAGAAGCGGATGCGCCGGTCTTCCTCGCCCAGCAGGTCGAGCTTGCGGGTGATCTTGCCCCAGTGCTCCTGGTTGCCGAAGCGCGTCAGCGACGACTCCAGCACGCTGTAGCGCGCTTCCAGTTCCGCCGACGGCAGCAGGTCGAGGCTGCGGTCGACCTGCTTGTACAGGGCCCAGCCGATCAGCAGGAACACCAGCAGCGCCACCCCGGTGAACAGGGCGCTGAGGCGCAGGGCCAGGGAGTTACTGCGCACGGCTTTCGAGGACATAGCCCATGCCCCGGATGGTGTGCAGCAGCTTGCTTTCGAACGGCCCGTCGAGCTTGGCCCGCAGGCGTTTGATCGCCACTTCGACGACATTGGCGTCGCTGTCGAAATTGATGTCCCAGACCAGCTCGGCAATCGCCGTCTTGGACAGGATCTCGCCCTGGCGCCGGGCCAGGACGCTGAGCAGGGAGAACTCCTTGGCGGTCAGGTCGAGGCGCTGGCCGGCGCGGCTGGCCTTGCGGCTGATCAGGTCGACCCAGAGGTCGGCGACCTGGATCTGCACCGGCTCGTGGCCACCGCTGCGGCGGGTCAGGGCCTGCAGGCGGGCTACCAGTTCGAGGAAGGAGAACGGCTTGCCGAGGTAGTCGTCGGCACCTTCGCGCAGGCCGTGGATGCGGTCCTCGACCCGTTCGCGGGCGGTGAGCATGATCACCGGCGTCTGCTTGCGCGCGCGCAGGGCGCGCAACACGCCGAAGCCGTCCAGGCCGGGGAGCATGACGTCGAGGACGATCACCGAGTAGTCGCCTTCCAGGCCCAGGTGCAGGCCTTCGATGCCGTCCCGTGCCAGGTCGACGGTGAAGCCCTGCTCGGTCAGGCCGCGGTGCAGGTAGTCGGCGGTTTTTTCTTCGTCTTCGATAATCAGCACGCGCATGGTCGGCTCTCAGTTCGCGATTGGCCGGGGCGCCTGGGCAGCGCGCTGGCGCCGGTGGAACAGGCGCTCCAGGGCCAAGTATATGACCGGGGTGGTGAACAGCGTCAGGGCCTGGCTGACCAGCAGCCCGCCGACCACGGCGATGCCCAGCGGCTGGCGCAGTTCGGCGCCGGCACCGGCGCCGAGCATCAGTGGCACGGCGCCGAGCAGGGCGGCCAGGGTGGTCATGATGATCGGCCGGAAGCGGGTCAGGCAGGCCTTGTGGATCGCTTCCTCGGCACTCATGCCGTGGTTGCGCTGGGCATCGAGGGCGAAGTCGATGAGCAGGATGCCGTTCTTCTTGACGATGCCGATCAGCAGCACCACGCCGATCAGGCCCATGATGCTGAAGTCCTGGCCCCACAGCCAGAGCAGAGCCAGGGCGCCGAGGCCGGCCGGGGGCAGGGTGGAGATGATGGTCAGCGGGTGGACGAAGCTCTCGTAGAGCACGCCGAGGATGATGTACACCGCCACCAGCGCGGCGAGGATCAGCCACGGCTGGCTCGACAGCGAACTCTGGAAGGCCTGCGCCGCGCCCTGGAAGGTGCCGCTGATGGAGGCCGGCATGCCCAGTTCGCGCTGGGTCCGTTCGAGGATGCTCACCGCGTCGCCGAGGGCCACGCCAGGGGCCAGGTTGAATGACAGGTTGGCGGCGGGGAACAGGCCGTCGTGGGCGATGGACAGCGGCCCGGTGCTCGGTGCCTCGACCTTGGCGACGGACGCCAGCGGGACCATCTCGCCGGTCAGGGGCGAGCGCAGGTAGAAGTAGTTGAGGCTTTCCGCGCGGCCGCGCTGGCGTGCGTCCAGTTCGAGGATCACCTTGTACTGGTTGGTCTCGGTCTGGAATTCGCTGATCTGCCGCTGGCCGAAGGCGTCGTACAGCGCCTGGTCGACATCGGTGGTGGTCAGGCCGAAGCGCGCCGCGGCCTGGCGGTCGATCTCGATGCGGGTGACGCTGGCGCCCAGTTGCAGGTCGTTGGACAGGTCGCGGAAGGCCGGGTTGGCCCTGAGCCGCTCGGTCAGGCGCTCGGTCCACAGGTTCAGCGCCGGGCCGTCGTTGCTCTTCAGTACGTATTGATACTGGCTGCGGCTCGGTCCGGAACTGAGGTTGATGTCTTGCCCTGCGCGCAGGTACAGGACCACGCCGGGGACCTTGGCCAGCTTCGGCCGCAGGCGGTCGATGAACTCGCTGGCGGAAACGTCGCGCTCGCCCCGGTCCTTGAGGGAGATCCAGAAGCGGCCGTTGGCGATGGTCTGGTTGCTGCCGGTGACCCCCACCGCGTGGGAGAAGGCGCGCACCGCCGGATCGGCGCCGATGATCTCGGCCAGGGCCTGGTGCTTGGCCACCATGTCCGGGTAGGACACATCGGCCGCCGCCTCGCTGGTGCCGAGCACGAAGCCGGTGTCCTGCACCGGGAAGAAGCCCTTGGGAATCAGCACGTAGCCGACCACGGCCAGGGCGGTGCTGAGGAAGAACACGCCGAGCATCAGGCGCTGGTGGGCCAGGGCCTTGTCCAGGGCGCGCTCGTACCAGCCCAGCAGACGCTCGCCGAAGCCCGGCTTCTTTTCCTTGTCGTGGGCCGGGGCGTTCATGAACAGGGCGCAGAGGGTGGGCGCCAGGGTCAGGGAGACGACCACGGAAATCAGGATGGTCGAGGTGGCGGTCAGGGCGAATTCCTTGAACAGCCGGCCGACCACGCCGCCCATGAACAGCAGGGGAATGAACGCCGCCACCAGGGAGAAGCTGATGGAGACCACGGTAAAGCCGATTTCCCGCGCGCCCTTGAGCGCCGCCTCGCGACGGCTGTCGCCGGCCTCCAGGTGGCGGTGGATGTTCTCCACCACGACGATGGCGTCGTCCACCACGAAGCCCACGGCGATGACGATGGCCACCAGGGTCAGGTTGTTCAGGCTGAAACCGAGCACGTACATCAGGGCGAAGCTGGCCACCAGCGACACGCCGAGCACCGCCGAGACGATCAGGGTCGCCGACAGCTGGCGCAGGAACAGCGCCATTACCCCGATCACCAGCAGCACGGCAATGGCCAGGGTCAGTTCCACTTCATGCAGGGAGGCGCGGATGGTCTGGGTGCGGTCCTGCAGCACCGAGACGTTGACCGTGGCCGGGAGCATCTCTTCCAGGCGTGGTAATTCTTGGTTGACCCGGTCCACGGTGTCGACGATGTTCGCCCCCGGCTGGCGGAAGATCACCAGGTTGAGGCCCTGCTGGTCGCCGGACCAGGCCTTGACGTAGGCGTTCTCCGAGCCGCTGATGACCTTGGCCACGTCCTTGAGCTGCACCGGCGCGCCGTCACGGTAGGACACGATGAGTTGTGCGTACTGCTCGGGATGGAACAGCTGGTCGTTGGTGGCCAGGGTCGACACGCTGCTGTCGCCGTACAGCGCGCCCTTGGCCAGGTTGAGGCTGGTCTGCTGGATCGCCAGGCGCAGGTCGGCGAGGGTCAGGCCGATGGCGGCGAGCTTGTCCGGCTGGGCCTGGACGCGGATCGCCGGGCGCTGCTGGCCGGTGATGTTGACCAGGCCGACCCCGTCGATCTGGCTCAGCTGGCGGGCCAGCAGGGTTTCCGCGTAGTCGCTGAGCTCGTTGGCCGGCATGTGCTCGGAGCTGACGGTGAGGATCAGCACCGGGCTGTCGGCCGGGTTGACCTTGCGCCAGGTCGGCGGGTTGGGCATGTCCTGGGGCAGGCGCGCGGTGGCGGTGTTGATCGCCGCCTGGACTTCCTGGGCGGCGGTGTCGATGTTCTTGTCGAGGGTGAACTGCAGGATCAGGTTGGTGGAGCCCAGGGCGCTGCTCGACGTCATCTGGGTCATGCCGGGGATGGCGCTGAACTGCACTTCCAGCGGCGTGGCCACCGACGAGGCCATGGTTTCCGGGCTGGCCCCGGGTAACTGGGCGGTGACCTGGATGGTCGGGAAGTCGGCTTCCGGCAGCGGCGCCACCGGCAACCGCGGGAAGGCGACCACGCCGAGCAGGACCAGGGCGAAGGTCAGCAGCAGGGTGGCGACGGGGCGGTCGATGCACCAGCCGAACAGGCCCTTGCGGCCCTCGGGCAGGGCGGCGTTCATGGCTGCACGCTCGCGGCGACGTCTTCGGCGCTGGCCGGCGCGGCGTCGAGGATCTCCACCTTCGACCCCGGCTTGAGCCGCGACTGGCCGTCGGCGACCAGGCGGTCGTTGGCTTCGACACCGCTGATCACGTTCACCTTGCTGTCCTGGTAGATCACCTTGACCGGCACGGCCTCGGCCTTGTCCCCGGCGATGCGGTAGACGAAGTGCTTGTCGACGCCCTGGCGCACCACGCCGGGCGGCACCACCAGGGCATTGCGCTCGATGCCGGTCTGCACCCGCAGGGTCACCAGTTGCCCGGGCCACAGGCGCGCGTCGGGGTTGGTGAAGGTGGCCTTGGCCCGCAGGGTGCCGGTGCCGGCGGCGATCTGGTTGTCGATCAGGCTCAGGCGGCCTTCGCCGAGCAGCGTGCCGCCGGTGTCGCCATCGCCTTCGAGGTAGGCCTGGATCGGTGCCTGTTCGGTGCCGGCGGTGAGTTGCTGCAGGGTCGGCAGCCATTGCTGCGGCACGGAGAATTCCACGTTGATCGGGTCGAGGCGGGTCACGCTGAACAGGCCCTGGGTGTCGGTGGTGCGCACCAGGTTGCCTTCGTCGACATTGCGGATGCCGACCCGGCCGCTGACCGGCGAGAGGATCCGGGTATAGGACAGCTGCACCTCGGCGGCGGCGATGTTCGCCTGGTTGCCGAGCAGGGTGGCCTGGAGCTGGTTGACCAGGGCCTGTTGCTGGTCGAGGGTCTGGCGCGAAATGCCGTTGTCTTCGCTGAGCAGGCGATAGCGCTTGAGGTCGGTCTGCGCCACTTGCAGCTGCGCCTGGCTTTGCCCGAGCTGGGCGCGGGCCTGGTCGAGGCTGGCGCGGATGGCGCGGTCGTCGAGGGTCGCCAGCAGGTCGCCCTTGTTCACGGTCTGGCCTTCCTGCACGGCGATGCGGGTCAGCACGCCTTCCACCTGCGGGCGGATCACCACGCTGTGCAGGGACTGCACGGTGCCGATGGCACTGAGAAAACGCGGCACGTCCTCGCGCTGCACGGCGATCACGCTGACCGGCACGGCATTCGACTGGACCGGGCGGGCGGCCTGCGGACGCTGGCCGACGAACCAGGTGGCAGCGGCCAGGAGGACAAGGGCGAGCAGGACAAGCAGCGTTCGGGGGCTGGAGATTCGCATGCGTCAGAAAGGCCGGCAGAAAAGGAGGAAGGGCTTCTATCACTTATAGAGGACGCACAGGGTCAGCAGCGTGACGGCTACCTGTCACGGCTGTCAGCTAGCCCTGGTACCGATCAAGGGTGCTGGCCATAGGCCTTTATGCTGCTCTGGGTCAAGGTGGGATCCAAGGTACGAACGTAGTATCTGCGCCCTGCTTTCTACCCCCCACCCCCGAACGACGAGCGCCTCTCGATGAAGAGCAATCTGCCTGTTACCGGTCGAAATGTGGATTACCCCGTGGATGCGAACATCCTCTCCACCACGGACCTGACGAGTGCCATCACCTACGCCAACGACGAGTTCATCAAGATCAGCGGATTCTCCCGGGAGGAGCTGATCGGCAGCGCGCACCATATCGTGCGCCATCCGGACATGCCAGAGGCGGCCTTCGAGCATATGTGGCAGACCCTGAAGAAGGGACGCTCGTGGATGGGCCTGGTGAAGAACCGCTGCAAGAACGGCGACCACTACTGGGTCAGCGCCTTCGTCTCGCCGATCACCAGCCATGGCAAGACCGTGGAGTTCCAGTCGGTGCGGACCAAGCCGAGCCGCGCCCAGGTCGAGGCCGCCGAGCGTCATTACGCCGAGCTGCGCCGTGGCGAGCGCGGGCTGTGGGAGCGCCTGCCGGTGCTGGGCCTGGGCACGCGGCTGGGGCTCGGATTGGCTGGGGTGCTGGCGTTGGTGCTGGGCGGCAGTCGTTGGCTGTTGCCGGAAATTCCTTACCAGGGCGCGCTGGAGTGGCTGGCGGTCGCCGGCCTGGGGGGCTTGCTGATCCGCCATACCCTGGGCCCGCTGGAGCAGTTGAGCCGCCGTGCCCGCGATATCGGCGACAACCCGCTGAGCCAGCGCCTGTATACGGGCCGGCGCGATACCGTGGGCCAGATCGAATTCGCCCTGCAGATGCTCGAAGCGCAGATCGGCGCGGTGGTCGGGCGCATCGGCGACACTTCCAAGCGCCTGGCCGGGCACACCGCCGACCTGGCCAGCCACCTGCAGCACAGCCACACCACCACGGTGGGCCAGCAGGGCGATGCCGACCAGGTCGCCGATGCCATCCACCGCATGGCGGCGCGGGTCGCCGAGGTCGCCAGCAGCGCCCAGCAGGCCTCGAAGGCGGCGGACCAGGCGGAAGGCGAGACCCAGGTCGGGCATCAACTGGTGGACCAGAGCCGCAGCACCATCCTGCAACTGGCCAATGCCCTGGCCGAGGCTACCCAGGTGGTCCACACCCTGGAAAACCACAGCGAGGAAATCTCCGGAGTGCTGGAAGTTATCCACAGCATCGCCGAGCAGACCAACCTGCTGGCCCTCAATGCGGCGATCGAGGCGGCGCGGGCGGGGGATCATGGTCGTGGTTTTGCCGTGGTGGCGGATGAGGTGCGTGGCCTGGCCCAGCGCACGGCGCAGTCCACCGGCGAGATCCAGCGCATGATCGCGGTGCTGCAGAGCGGCGCGCGGGATGCGGTGGTGGCGATGCAGCAGAGCAGCAACCACGCCGGCCACAGCGTCGAGCAGGCCCAGCACGCGACCCAGGCGCTGCACGGCATCAGCCAGCGGGTCAACCAGATCAGCGAGATGAGCATGCAGATCGCGGCAGCGGTGGAGCAGCAGAGCCTGGTCAGCGAAGACATCAACCGCAACATCATCAGCATCCGCGAGGCCAGCGAGCAAAGCGTCAGCGCCGGCCAGCGCGGTCATTCCACTGCCAGCGACGTGGCCGGCCTCGCCGAAGACCTGCGCCGCCTGGCTGAAGAGTTCTGGTGCCGGCGCCAATAGCGCGCCGGATCAGAACCCGATGAAGCTGTAGTGCCCGGCGCTCGTGCCGGTGACCCTGGCCCCTGCCGAGTCCAGCTTTCCGGCAAGGTCGCCATCCTCCACATGCAGAACCCACCCGGCGAGCTTCGCCGAAGGGTCGGCTGCCGTCTCCACCATGGCTTGTCGCAGTGCCGCCGTGTCCGGCAGGTAAGCCGTGAAACCATTGCCCTTCAGTGCGCTGGTGTCGATGCCCAGGCGTTGGCAGATCAGGGCCTTGTCGCGGATATCGTCGCGATCGGCCTGGCGTGAGCGTTCGATGAGCTCCATCAGCCGAGGGTCCGCCACGCGTTCGCGATGGATCAGCGTCTCGCCGCTTTCCCAGGCTTCCGGCGGGCAGTCCTTGGCTTCCGGGCGCAGCGGGATATGCGGGTTGATCTCCATCGGATAGATGCGGCAGACCAGTGGCCGGCGCTCGTAGATCAGGCAGCGCAGCTCGGCATCGAGGTTGCGGCACGGGCCTGGGTTGAAGGCGGCGAAGGTGATGGCGACGAAAGCTTCGGTGTTGCCGCAGGGCACCGCGCAGGAGCGCCGGCGGGCGTGGTCCTGCTGGGCGGCGGGCAGGCCCAGGCCGTTGGCGAGGAAGGCCTCGACCAGGACGATGACCTGGCCGCTGTCGTCGACCCACTGGCGGGCTTCGTCCAGGGTCAGCGGGACATGGTGGCCGGTGCAGCATTTGCCGCAGCCGGTGCAGTTGAAGTGGATGTCGGTGGCGCTGTTCACGGTTTGCCTGGGGTCCATTCGGTGACGTAGGCGGTCTTCTTGCGCCGGTCGTAGAGGCACAGTTCGCTGCCCTTGCGGTTGTTCATGTGCTTTTGCGGATAGCGGCCTTGCAGGAGCAGGGCGGAGTAGCCGCTGCGGTCGTCGAATTCGGCGCTCTTGCCCAGGGCGCGGACGTCCTTGAGCTGGCTGGCGGCGGTGCAGGCCTTGAGCAGTTGCTTGTCGTGCTCGGCCCAGGCCTGGTCGCTGGAGGCGTGGGCGAGAGGGGCGAGCAGAAGCAGGCTGAGGATGGGCGCTTTCATGAGGGAAGTGGCTCCTCTGGGGCTGAGTGCCGGAGTATGCCTGATCTTCCTTGTGTTGTTCTTTCGGGCCTCATCGCTGGCAAGCCAGCTCCCACAGGTTGGGTGCATGCAGTACCTGTGGGAGCTGGCTTGCCAGCGATGAGGCCCTCAGCAGCAATCCATTATCTCTCGGTAAAGGCTACGGTCCGCGCCGCGACGATCAGGCAGTCGGTCAGCTCCGGCGAGGAAAACTTGGTCAACACCGCATTCGCCCCCGCCGCCTTGGCCTTCTCGCTGTTCATCGCGCTGTCCAGCGAGGTGTGCAGCAGCACATAGAGATGCTGGAAATCCGGCGTTTCGCGCAGGGTCCGGGTGAACGAATAACCATCCATCTCCGACATCTCGATATCCGAGACCACCACGTCGATCTCCTGATCCGTGCCCTGCAGTTCCAGCAACACGCCGATGGCATCCTTGGCGCTGCGCGCCGTGTGGCACTCCAGGCCGAGGCCGCGCAGGGTGTAGATCGACTGCTGCAGCGCAACCTGGCTGTCATCCACCACCAGTATGTTGGTCGCCTTCAGGATGGTCGCGTCCTCGTCGCTGAGCTGCGACGGTGCGTCCTCGTGATGCACCGGGGCGATGGTGTGGATGACCTTTTCGATATCCAGCACCTGCACCAGGGTGTCGTCGATGCGGGTCACGCCGGTGATGAAGGATTTGTCCCCCGAACCATAGGGCGGTGGACGGATGTCGGTGCTCAGGCAGTGGACGATGCGGCTCACCGCCTGGACATGCAGGCCCTGCTTGGAACGGCTGATATCGGTGACGATCAGGCAGCCGCCGTTGGGATCGGCCAGCGGCCGCTCGCCGATGGCGCGGGACAGGTCGATCACCGGCAGCGAATGGCCGCGCAGGGTCGCCACGCCTTTGACGTGAGGATGGGCCTCGGGCAGGCGGGTCAAGGGCGGGCAGGCAATGATCTCGCTGACCTTGAGCAGGTTGATCGCCATCAGCTTGCCGCTGCGCAGGGTGAACAGCAGCAGCGACAGCGAGTCCGCGCGGGCTTTTTGCGAGAACATAGAAACCTTCGTGATGATGAATTTCAGGGGCTGGTGCCGGGTTATCGACCCGACCGCTCAGCGCTTTAGCATATCCGTAATTCAGCGCAGGCCAAGTCGGCGTGCCAGGCGCGCGAGGTTGGCCCGGTCCAGTCCCAGCTCGCGGGCGGCGCTGGCCCAGTTTCCTTGGTGCCGCTCCAGGCACTGGCCGATCAACTGGCGCTGGTAGTGATCGAGGGTCTGGCGCAGGTCGCCGCTGGCTTCCGGCAGCGGGAGCAGGGTGGTCGCGGCAGGTGTCGGGGTCGCCACGCCCGGCAGGTCCAGGTCGCTGCCGTCGAGGGTGAGGATTCGCGGCCGGTCCTGGTGCTGGCCGAGGGCCTTGAGCGCCGAGCGGCCGATCAGGTGTTCCAGTTCGCGGACGTTGCCCGGCCAGTTGTAGGCCAGCAGCGCGGCCTGGGCCTCGGGGCTCAGGCGCAGGCTGTTGAGGCCCATGCGCGAGCGGTTCTGTTCGAGGAAGTAGCCGGCCAGCAGCAACACGTCGCGACCGCGCTCGCGCAGGGCCGGCACCGGCAGCGGGTAGACGCTGAGGCGGTGGTAGAAGTCGGCGCGGTAGCGGCCCGCTCGGACTTCCTCGGCCAGGTCGCGGTTGGTGGCGGCGATCAGGCGCACATCGACGCGGTGCTCCTGGTCCGAGCCGAGGCGCTGCAACTGGCCGCTCTGCAACACCCGCAGCAGCTTGGCCTGGACCACCAGGGATAGTTCGCCTACCTCATCGAGGAACAATGTGCCGCCGTTGGCCAGTTCGAACTTGCCACGGCGCTCGCCCACCGCGCCGGTGAAGGCGCCACGGACATGGCCGAACAGCTCGCTTTCCACCAGGGTGTCGGGCAGGGCCGCGCAGTTGAGGCTGATCAGCGGCTTGTCGGCCCGCGCCGAGGCCTGGTGGATGGCCTGGGCCACCAGCTCCTTGCCGACCCCGGTTTCCCCGGTGATCAGCACCGTCAGGTCGCTGCCGCCCACCAGGCGGATTTCTTCCAGCAGGCGCTTGTGCGCCTTGCTCTGGCCGATCAGTTCCTTGTGCTGTTGATCGCTGGCCTGGCGGTAGACCTCGGCGCGCAGGGTCAGGCCCTCGATGCGCTGGGCCACGTTGACCGTGGCGGCGGCGAGGCTGGCGAAGGCTTGCAGGGAATCCAGCTCGACCTGCTGAAAGCTGCCCGGGGTGAGCGCGTCGAGGGTGATCAGGCCCCAGGGGCGTTCATCGACGAACAACGGGCAGCCCATGCAGTCGTGGACTTCCAGGTGCTGGTGCAGGCCTTCGACCAGGCCGTCGTAGGGATCGGGCAGCTCGCTGTCGCTGGCGAAGCGGGTCGGTTCGCTGCGGCTGAGCAGGGCGGCGAAGCGCGGGTGCTCGCTGACCCGGAAGCGCCGGCCCAGGGTGTCGGCGCTGAGCCCATCCACCGCCAGCGGCACCAGCCACTCGCTGTCCAGGCGCAGCAAGGCGGCGGCGTCGCAGGGCAGCAGGGTGCGCATGGCTTCGAGCAGGCGCCGGTAGCGCTCGTGCTCGGGCAGCTCGCGGGACAGGTCGCTGACCAGGGGCAGCAGGGCGGTGAGCAGGGATTTTGCGGTCATAATGACTCCTGTTGGTCTTTATGACTCTAGCAGCTTATGGGTCAAATTGACTCTTTATGGTTTCAACTGCCTGATTTTGCTGGGTTTGAATCTTGGCACGGATCCTGAAATGGCTTGGGCAGTGTTTAAACAGAAGCCGATAGGCTCAGGAGTCGTTTCATGTTGACCGCCGAAGACCGTGCAATCATCAAGGCCACCGTTCCGCTGCTGGAAAGCGGTGGTGAGGCCCTGACCACCCATTTCTACAAGATGATGCTCAGCGAGTACCCGGAAGTACGTCCGCTGTTCAACCAGGCCCACCAGGCCAGCGGCGACCAGCCCCGTGCCCTGGCCAACGGCGTGCTGATGTACGCCCGGCATATCGACCAGCTGGAGCAACTGGGCGGCCTGGTCGGCCAGATCGTCAACAAGCATGTGGCCCTGCAGATCCTGCCGGAGCATTACCCGATCGTCGGCAGCTGCCTGCTGCGTGCCATCGAGGAAGTGCTCGGCAGCGAGATCGCCACCCCTGAAGTGCTGAAAGCCTGGGGCGCGGCCTACGGTCAGCTGGCCGATATCCTGATCGGCGCCGAGGAAGGCCTGTACAAGGAGAAGGAGTTGGCCGCCGGTGGCTGGCGCGGTGCGCGGGCCTTCACCCTGGTGGAGCGAGTGGAGGAGAGCGCCGAGATCCTGTCCTTGTGGTTTGCCCCGGTGGATGGCAAGCCGGTGCTGGTGGCCGAGCCGGGCCAGTACATCGGCCTGCAGCTGGTGATCGATGGCGTGGAGCAGCGTCGCAACTATTCGCTGTCGACCCTGGGTGACGGGCGCCTGTACCGCATCAGCGTCAAGCGCGAGGCCGAAGGCAAGGTCTCCAACTACCTGCATGACCAGCTCAAGGTCGGCGACAGCATCAACCTGTTCCCGCCGGCCGGTGATTTCACCCTGGCCGCCAGCGACAAGCCGCTGGTGCTGATCAGCGGCGGCGTGGGCATCACCCCGACCCTGGCGATGCTCGATGCGGCGCTGGAAAGCGGGCGCCAGATCCACTTCATCCACTGCGCGCGCAACGGTGCGGTACATGCGTTCCGCGAGCACGTGGATGCCCTGGCCGCGCGCAATCCGCAGTTGAAGCGCTTCTATTGCTATGACGCGGATGACGGCGTGAGCCTGCCGGGGGATGCGATCGGGCAACTGAGCCAGGCGCAACTGGACCAGTGGCTGCCGCAGGAGCGGGACCTGGATGCCTACTTCCTTGGTCCCAAGGGCTTCATGGCGGCGATCAAGCGCCACCTGAAGGCGCTGCGGGTGCCGGAAGGGCAGAGCCGCTATGAGTTCTTCGGGCCGGCTGCTGCCCTGGAGTAACCCTCGACAGCAGGACCACCACAGCCCCTGTGGGAGCGGGTAAAGCCGTTCCCACAGGGTTTTGCGTCGTCTCCTACATCATTAATCCGTCTTTAATCTCCCTCCGCTTCACTTCCTCTCCGCGCCTGCCTCTTTTCACGCGGACTTCACTTCTGTTTCATGGTCTGCCTGTAGACTTTCCGGCGGCGCGCGGTCATCTTGTGCGCCCCGCGAATTCCGCGCGGCCGAACCACTGAGTGAAGGGAATGCCAATGAACGAGCAATCGCAGCGCCTGAATCGCGAACGGCGCTTCCTGGTCCTTTTGGGTGTCATCTGCCTGGCGCTGATCGGCGGCGCGCTGTACATGCAGATCGTCCTCGGCGAGGCACCGTGCCCGCTGTGCATCCTGCAACGCTATGCCCTGCTGCTGATCGCCCTGTTCGCCTTCATCGGCGCGGCCATGCCCGGCAAGCGCAGCCTGACCCTCTTCGAGGTACTGGTGGTGCTCAGCGCCTTGGGCGGCGTCGCCGCCGCCGGCAACCACGCCTATATCCTCGCCAATCCGTCCGTCAGTTGCGGCATCGATACCCTGCAACCGATCGTCGACGGACTTCCGCTGGCCTCGGTGCTGCCGCTGGTGTTCCAGGTCGACGGCTTCTGCTCCACGCCATACCCTCCTGTATTGGGACTTTCCCTTGCACAATGGGCACTTGTAGCCTTTGTCCTGACCGCCGTGCTGGTACCGCTGGGCATCTGGCGCAACCGTCGCCAGGGTTAGACAAAAGTACTGTTTTGACGCAAGTCCCTTGTGCGGCGAGATTTCCCACAATGCCCACAGGGCAATTGACTTGCGTCAACCCCTAGCCCTTGTGGGACGGGCGTTTCAGAGCTATTGGGGCGGGTGCGACAAACTGTCGCGAAACTGATTTTTCGGGTCGGATTATTACACTTCCTGTAAAAGACTGTTGCTCAATAAGTCATAGTCAAGGGGGGGCGACCTATCTACAATCGCCCCCAATTTCCGTTCGGCACTGCTTGCTAAGTCGCAGTTTCAAAGGCCCCGAGGCCTTTTTCGCTGACTTCGACGAGCATCGCCCGCGGCGATGCCGGGCTGACTCCCCTCCGTGATTTTCCGCACCAAATGGACTTGGTCTGAAATACAGGCCTGTTGCCCACAGAAGTCAGAACAATAACCACGTACCACCCAAGGTTTATGCCGAGCAGCGTCGCTCCTCAAGGTATGACCTTATTCGCCCGTAAATGCTGACACCAGGCAGGAAGAAGTGTTGGCGACCAAAACACAAATTGCATTGAAGCAAGCTGATCTAGAGGTCGTGAGATGAGTAAAAAGCGTTACCCCAGACTGTTTGGCATTCTGCCCTTTTTAGGCATGCTTTTACTCAGTGGGTGCAACTGGACCCTGCTCGACCCGAAAGGTCAGGTCGGCATTGAGCAAAAGAACCTGATCCTGATCGCCTTCGGCCTCATGCTGCTGGTGGTCGTCCCGGTCATCTGCATGACCCTGGCGTTCGCCTGGAAGTACCGTGCTTCCAACAAGGCTGCCAAGTACACCCCGGACTGGTCGCACTCGACCAAGATCGAAGTGGCGATCTGGACCATCCCGGTCCTGATCATCATCGCCCTGGGCGTCGTCACCTACAAAACCACCCATGAGCTGGATCCGTATCGTCCACTGGTTTCCGACGTGAAGCCGGTGCAGATCGACGTGGTCGCCCTGGACTGGAAATGGCTGTTCATCTACCCGGAACAAGGCATCGCCACCGTCAACAAGATCGTCTTCCCGGCCAACACCCCGGTGAACTTCCGCGTGACCTCCGACGCGGTGATGAACTCGTTCTTCATCCCGGCGCTGGGCGGCCAGATCTACGCGATGGCGGGCATGACCACCAAGCTGCACCTGATCGCCAACGAGAATGGCGAGTTCGACGGTATCTCGGCGAACTACAGCGGTGCTGGCTTCACCGGCATGAAGTTCAAGGCAGTCGCTACCTCCCAGGCCGATTTCGAGGCGTGGGTGAACGAAGTCAAGCAATCGCCAAAGCAGCTGGACAAGGCTGAATACGAGGCGTTGGCCAAGGCGAGCGAAAACAACCCGGTCACGCTGTACAGCGTGGCGCCGGCCGACCAGTTCCAGACCATCGTCGACAAGTACGAAGGCATGAACCGCGGCAAGCCGGTGGTACACGAGAAGGCCGAGCACAAAGAAGCAGCGGCCACCACCGGTACCGAAGGGATGGACGTGAGTATGCATTCAGCTGCTGGGGCAGAGGAGTAAGAGATGTTCGGTAAATTAAGTCTGGACGCGGTCCCGTACCACGAGCCGATCGTCATGGTGACACTCGCCATGATCGCGCTCGGTGGTATCGCGTTGTTCGCGGCAATCACCTATTTCAAGAAGTGGACCTACCTCTGGTCCGAGTGGCTGACCTCGGTCGACCACAAGAAGATCGGCGTGATGTACATCATCGTCGCCATGCTGATGCTGATCCGCGGCTTCGCCGACGCGATCATGATGCGTACCCAGCTCGCGGCCGCCACCGGTGGCGCCGAGGGCTACCTGCCGCCTGAACACTATGACCAGATCTTCACCGCCCACGGTGTGATCATGATCATCTTCATGGCGATGCCATTCTTCACCGGCCTGATGAACCTGGCGCTGCCGCTGCAGATCGGCGCCCGCGACGTGGCCTTCCCGTTCCTGAACTCCCTGAGCTTCTGGCTGCTGGTGTCCGGCGTTGCGCTGGTCAACATCTCCCTGGGCGTGGGCGAATTCGCCAAGACCGGCTGGGTTGCGTACCCACCGCTGTCGGGTATCCAGTACAGCCCTGGCGTTGGCGTCGACTACTACATCTGGGCGCTACAGTTGTCCGGCCTGGGTACGACACTGACCGGCGTCAACTTCCTGGTGACCGTGCTGAAAATGCGCGCACCTGGCATGAAGCTGATGGACATGCCGATCTTCACCTGGACCTGCACCTGGGCCAACGTGCTGATCGTCGCTTCGTTCCCGATCCTGACTGCTGCACTGGCTCTGCTGACCGTTGACCGTTATCTGGACTTCCACATCTTCACCAACGAGCTTGGTGGGAACCCGATGATGTACGTCAACCTGTTCTGGGCCTGGGGTCACCCTGAGGTATACATCCTGATCCTGCCGGCCTTCGGCGTGTTCTCGGAAGTCACCTCGACCTTCACCGGCAAGCGCCTGTTCGGTCACCACTCGATGATCTACGCATCGGGCGCGATCGCGGTACTGGGCTTTGCGGTATGGCTGCACCACTTCTTCACCATGGGCTCCGGCGCCAGCGTCAACACCTTCTTCGGTCTGGCGACGATGCTGATTTCGATCCCGACCGGCGTCAAACTGTTCAACTGGCTGTTCACCATCTACCAGGGCCGTCTGCGCTTCACCGCGCCAGTCCTCTGGACCCTGGGCTTCATGGTCACCTTCTCCATCGGTGGCATGACCGGCGTACTGCTGGCCGTTCCAGGTGCTGACTTCGTACTGCACAACAGCCTGTTCGTGATCGCGCACTTCCACAACGTGATCATCGGCGGCGCGGTATTCGGCTACATCGCCGGCTTCGCCTTCTGGTTCCCGAAAGCCTTCGGTTTCACCCTGAACGAGAAGTGGGGCAAGGCTGCCTTCTGGTTCTGGATCTCCGGCTTCTACGTAGCGTTCATGCCGCTGTACGCCCTGGGCTTCATGGGCATGACCCGTCGTCTGAACCACTCGGACAACCCTGCCTGGGAACCGTACCTGTACGTTGCTGTGGTCGGCGCCGTGCTGATCCTGTTCGGTATCGCCTGCCAGCTGATCCAGCTGTACGTGTCGATCCGCGACCGCAAGGACAACATGGACGTCACCGGCGACCCATGGGGCGGCCGTACCCTGGAATGGTCGACTTCGTCGCCACCTGCGTTCTACAACTTCGCCACCATGCCTGAGAAAGTGGGCCTGGACGCCTGGCACGAAGCCAAGGAAGCCGGCGTTGCGTACAAGGTTCCGGCCAAGTACGAAGCGATCCACATGCCGAACAACACCTCCACCGGTGTGTTCATGGGCCTGTTCCTGACCATCTTCGGCTTTGCCTTCATCTGGCACATCTGGTGGCTGGTTGGCGTCAGCCTGTTCGCCACCGTCGCAGTCTTCGTTCGCCACGCCGCGCGTGACGACCAGGGCTACATGGTTCCGGCCGAGGAAGTGGCGCGCATCGAAGGCGAGCGCATGAAAGCCCTGGGTCTGGCCACCGGTGCGCCTGCTGGTGCACGTGTCGAATCGTTTGAGCGGGTGTAATCAATGTCCAGTCATGTAATCAACGCAGATGTCCATGGTCACGACCATGGGCATGACGATCACCACCACGACAGCAGCGAGATGACCGTATTCGGTTTCTGGCTGTACCTGATGACCGACTGCATCCTGTTTGCGTCGATCTTCGCGACCTACGCGGTGCTGTCCGGCAACTTTGCCGGCGGCCCGTCGGGTCATGACATCTTCGAGCTGAACTACGTACTGGTCGAAACCGCGCTGCTGCTGTTCTCCAGTATCACCTTCGGTTTCGCGATGCTGCAGATGTACAAGGGCAACAAGGGTGGCGTTCTGGCCTGGCTGGCCGTCACCTGGCTGCTCGGTGCCGGCTTCATCGGCATGGAAGTCAACGAGTTCCACCTGCTGATCAGCGAAGGCTTCGGCCCTAGCCGCAGCGGCTTCCTCTCTGGCTTCTTCGCCCTGGTCGGCACCCACGGTCTGCACGTGACCGCCGGTCTGATCTGGATGGCGATCATGATGTACCAGATCAACAAGGACGGTATCACCAACACCCACAAGACCCGCATGAGCTGCCTGAGCCTGTTCTGGCACTTCCTGGACGTGGTCTGGATCTGCGTGTTCACCGTCGTGTACCTGATGGGGGTTCTGTAAATGGCTAACGCAAACAACCACGGCCACGACGAGGCCAACCACGGCAGCGTCAAGTCGTACGCCATCGGTTTCATCCTGTCGGTCATCCTGACGGTCATCCCGTTCTACCTGGTGATGAACCCGAGCCTGCCGAAGGACATGACCCTGCTGATCATCATCGGCTTCGCCGTGATCCAGATCGTCGTGCACCTGTACTACTTCCTGCACCTGGATGGTTCGAAGGCTGCACGCTCCAGCGTGACGTCGTTCCTGTTCACGGCGCTGGTAATTGCACTGCTGGTCGGTCTGTCGCTGTGGATCATGTTCAGCATTCACACCAGCATGATGGCGAAGTGAGGTAAGGCGGCATGTCCCTTAAGCACTACATTCAAATCACCAAGCCGGGAATCATTTTCGGCAACGTGTTGTCGGTAGCGGGCGGGTTCTTCCTCGCCGCGCAAGGGCATGTCGACTTCATGCTGTTCCTCGCCACGGTGATCGGTACTTCGCTGGTGGTTGCCTCCGGTTGTGTCTTCAACAACTGGATCGACCGCGACATCGACGTGAAGATGGAGCGCACCAAGAACCGCGCGATGGTGCAGGGGGCGATCTCGTCGCCCGTTGCACTGAGCTACGCGACCCTGCTCGGGGTCGCAGGCTTTGGCCTGCTGTACTTCAAGGCCAATGCCCTGGCGGCGCTGTGCGGTCTGATCGGCTTCATCATCTACGTCGGTTTCTACAGCCTGTACCTCAAGCGCAAGTCGGTGCACGGCACCCTGGTTGGCAGCCTGTCCGGTGCCATGCCTCCGGTGATCGGCTACTGCGCGGTGAGCGGCCAGTTCGACCTGGCAGCGCTGACCCTGCTGGTGATGTTCAGCCTGTGGCAGATGCCGCACTCCTATGCCATCGCGATCTTCCGCTTCAACGACTACCGCGCCGCATCGATCCCGGTCCTGCCGGTCGAGCGTGGCGTGCAGGCGGCGAAGAAGCAGATCATCTGGTACATCGTTGCCTTCATCGTCGCCACCCTGATGCTCACCGTCGGCGGTTACGCCGGCCTGGGCTACCTGGCTGTCGCCGCTGCCATGGGCTTGTACTGGCTGTACATGGCGCTGCGCGGCAACAAGGTGACCGATGACCGCCTGTGGGCGCGCAAGGTGTTCGCGTTCTCCATCTTCACCATCACTGCCCTGAGCGTGATGATGTCGGTGGATACCCGTTCGCCGGTCGATGTGCTGATGACCTACGTGCATTGAGTTGCAAGCTTTAAGCTTCAAGCTGCAAGAGGGGCCGCGGCGCTGCTGTTCGCTCTTTCTGCAGGTTTTATTCGAAAGCCCCGGACCCTGAGGTTCGGGGCTTTTTGATTTCAAGCCACAAGCAAAAAACAGAATCGGCGCGGACTGCTCTTTCTTACCGCTTGAAGCTTAAGGCTTGAAGCTTGAAATATCGCTTTACATCGAGGACATCGCGGCCCTATCTTCTGCCTCGGCCACCGCAGTGGCCAACGTCGCTCGGACGGTTCCGGGCGCTTACGTCTCCGAGGAAAGCATGGCCGACTCCAGTTCGCCGCGCCGCTTTGCGCGCATCGATCGTCTCCCCCCCTACGTCTTCAACATCACCGCCGAACTCAAGATGGCCGCGCGCCGTCGTGGCGAGGACATCATCGACCTGAGCATGGGCAACCCCGACGGGGCCACGCCGCCGCATATCGTCGAGAAGCTGGTGCAGGTCGCCCAGCGCGAAGACACCCACGGCTATTCCACTTCCCGAGGCATCCCCCGTCTGCGCCGCGCGATCTCGCGCTGGTACGAGGAGCGCTACAAGGTCGAGATCGACCCGGAAAGCGAAGCCATCGTCACCATCGGCTCCAAGGAAGGCCTGGCTCACCTGATGCTGGCAACCCTGGACCACGGCGACACGGTGCTGGTGCCCAACCCCAGCTACCCGATCCATATCTACGGCGCGGTGATCGCCGGCGCCCAGGTGCGTTCGGTGCCGCTGGTGCCTGGCGTGGACTTCTTCGCCGAGCTGGAGCGGGCCATCCGCGAATCCATTCCGAAACCGAAGATGATGATCCTCGGCTTCCCCTCGAACCCTACGTCGCAGTGCGTGGAGCTGGACTTCTTCGAGCGGGTGGTGGAACTGGCCAAGCAGTACGGCGTGCTGGTGATCCACGACCTGGCCTATGCCGACATCGTCTACGACGGCTGGAAAGCCCCGTCGATCATGCAGGTGCCCGGCGCCAAGGATATCGCGGTGGAGTTCTTCACCCTGTCCAAGAGCTACAACATGGCCGGCTGGCGCATCGGCTTCATGGTCGGCAACCCGGAGCTGGTCAGCGCCCTGGCGCGGATCAAGAGCTACCACGACTACGGCACTTTCACCCCGCTGCAGGTGGCGGCCATTGCCGCCCTGGAAGGCGACCAGCAATGCGTGCGGGATATCGCCGAGCAGTACCGCCAGCGCCGCAACGTGCTGGTCAAGGGCCTGCACGAGACCGGCTGGATGGTCGAGAACCCCAAGGCGTCGATGTACGTCTGGGCCAAGATCCCCGAGCAGTATGCGCATCTGGGTTCGCTGGAGTTCTCCAAGAAGCTGCTGGCCGAGGCCAAGGTCTGCGTCTCGCCGGGCATCGGTTTCGGTGACTACGGCGACGATCACGTGCGCTTCGCCCTGATCGAGAACCAGGACCGTATCCGCCAGGCCGTGCGCGGCATCCGCCAGATGTTCCGCGCCGACGGCATCGAGCCGCCGAAAGCCGCGAAACCGGTCAAGGCCTGAGGTCTTGCCGAAAGCCCGAAGCCCCCGTGATGCGGGTGCTTCGGGCTTTTTTCATGTCACCGGTCGGGCGCCAATATTTCTTTTCAAAACCCCCTTCTCAACGGCGTGCCATTGCATAGAATTGCCGACGGGACTCTCCCCATAACGACAATTCTTCCCCCCTCCCGACATCATGTCCGACCATCCTTGCTTGAGTTGTGGCGCCTGCTGCGCGCATTTCCGTGTGTCCTTTTTCTGGGGTGAATGCGCCTCGGCCGGTGGTTGTGTTCCCGATGAGCTGGTGGTGCAGATCACCCCGCACCGGGTGGCGATGATCGGCACCGACGCCAAGCCGGCGCGCTGTATCTCCCTGGGCGGGGAGGTGGGCAAGGCGGTCGCCTGCAACATGTACGAGCAGCGCTCGACACCCTGTCGAGATTTCGAGGCCTCCTGGGAGAACGGCGAGCACAACCCGCGCTGCGACGATGCCCGCGCGGCTCATGGGTTGCCGCCGTTGCAGCCGTTCGAGTTCGGCGTCACGGCAGCCTGACAGCTCCCCAGGGCCTGCAAGGCAGGCCCCTGGATCTACCGGTTGGAAGCGGTCCCCCACTGCACCACCAGCATCCCCACCACGATCAACCCCACCCCCAGCACCCGCGCCAGGTTCACCGGCCGCTCCGGCAATCCCATCAAGCCCCACTGGTCGATCGCCAGCGACGACAGCACCTGCCCGGCCACCACGCAGACGATGAACCCCGCGGCCCCCAGCTTCGGCGTAAGGATCAGCGCCGCCGTGATATAGACCACCCCGGCCACCCCACCGAACCACGCCCACCACGGCGCCGCCGCCAACGCAGCGAACTGCGGCAGCGGCGCACGCATCAGCCACAGCGCCGGCAACACCAGCACCACGCTCACCGACAACGACACCAGCGCCGCCCACAACGGATGCCCGAGCAGGCGCCCCAACGCTGCATTGCCGCCAGCCTGGAACGGCACGGCAGCACCGGCGAGCAGGGCAACCAGCGGCAACAGCAAGACGGCAGGGGCGAAATTCAGATTCATGGCGGACTCCTTGATACGCATGACAGGCATGAGGCAGTCTTGGTTATCCACATGCTGGATGGAAATTCGAATTCCATACACGGACTATTCGCCCTATGGATGACCTGCGTCGTATCGACCTCAACCTGCTACTCACCCTGCATGCCCTGCTGGCCGAGCAGCATGTGTCCCGCGCCGCCCTGCGCCTGCACCGCAGCCAGCCGGCGGTGAGCCACGCCCTGGCGCAATTGCGCGAGATTTTCGCCGATCCGTTGCTGGTGCGTCGTGGTGGCCGCCTGCAACCCACCGCCCGCGCCCTGGCCCTGGCGCAGCCACTGCAGGAGGCGCTGCAACAGCTCGACGCACTGCTCAGCAGCCCGGGTTTCGACCCGGCCCGGGCGCGGCGCAGCTTTCGCCTGGCGATGTCCGACTATGGCGCGCGGGTGGTGCTGCCGCGCTTGATGCGTGGCCTGCGCGAGACTGCGCCGGGCATCGACCTGGTGGTGACCCAGGGCAGCCGCGAGGCCATGCTCAGCCAGCTGATGGACGGCGAGATCGACCTGGCCCTGGCAGTGTTTCCCGACCTGGCCGCGCCCTTGCGCGCGGAAACCCTGTTCGTGGAAAGCTTCGCCTGCCTGGCCGATCGCGACACTTTGCCGGCCCGTGGTGGTCTGAGCTTGGCCGAGTGGCTGGCGCGGCCCCATGTGCTGGTGGCGGTGCGTCCTGGTGCCGACAACGAGATCGACCTGGCCCTCGCCGCGCTGGGCGAACAACGCCGGGTCGCCCTGGCGCTGCCACACTGGACAGCAGCCACCGAAGTGATCGCCGGTACCGACCTGGTGCTCACCGTGGCCCGCCGCAGCCTGTTGCGTCCGCCGCGGGGCTTGCGTTGCTTCGAACCACCGCTGCCGATCCGTGCCTTCGATTTCCAGCAGGCCTGGCACGAGCGCCGCGAGGGCGATGCCGCGCATCGCTGGATGCGCGGGCAGGTGATGCGCGCGTGCCAGCTTGAATCCGTTTGACCACGACATGGAGTTTGCCGATGAACCCGAGAATCCTTACCGCTGCCCTGGTCCTGCTGGGCGCCAGCCAGATCGCCCAGGCCGACAGCTACAGCCAGTGCATGCAGGCCGCCAATACCACGGTAGCCATGCGCGACTGTTCCGGCGCCGAGCTCAAGCGCCAGGACACCCGTCTGAACCAGGCCTACAAGAGCACGATGAACAGCCTTGAGCAGCCGCAGCAGGACAAGCTGCGGGAGGCGCAGCGGGCGTGGGTGAAGTACCGGGATGCCAATTGCGGGATGTATTACGGGCTGACGGGCGGGACTATCGATCAGCTCAATGGGTCTGGGTGTCAGGTGGACATGACAAAGCAGCGGGCCGATGAGCTGGAGAAACTGCAAAGCCATTAAGGGCCTCACAGCTCCTGCAACACATGAAAAAGCCCCGGGTCCTTGGGACCCGGGGCTTTTACCGTCTCGCGTTTCTAGTGTTTCAGCCCAGCCGCTCCAGGAATTCTTCCTGCAGCAACGCGTCGTTGGCGCTGCTGTTCTGCTCGGCGACCGCGCGTTTGCTGCGCAGCTTGCCGTACAGGTGTTCCAGGGCGTTGTTCAGCTTCTGTGCGGCACCCTCCACGGCCTGGTCCAGGGACGGCGCCTTGTGGGTGACGGAAATCGGTTGATGGCCTTTTGGGCGTGCCTCCATCTGGCAACGTTTGTCGTGCGGGCCTGCCTTGTCGCCGTTCTCGTCCCGCAGATGCACTTCGATGCGGGTCAGGGAATCGTCGTAGCGGTCGAGCGTGCTTTCCACCGTGCTGCGTACCCACTGCTCCAGCCGGATGTTGCCTTGAATATGGTTGTCGCTGTTGACCTGGATTTGCATGATTCCAATCCTTATTCAGCTAGCTCGCAAGAGGCTGACGAGGGGAGAGGTTCCCGTGGAATTCATCGCCTCTTGACTACAAGGTCAGGCAGTTCGAGAAAGATTTCAACCCCCTAAAAAATAAAAATATTTTGTTTCAAGTTGCCCCGGAAACAGGGTTAGGATCAGGGAGATAAGTGCTGGGGCGACTTTCCCTTGCAGGAGCGAGCGTGCTCGCGAAGGGCCGCAAAGCGGCCCCAAAAGCCTCAGAACGCCACGGATGTCTGCAAATACACAGTCCGCGGTTCCCCCACGTACTTGCCCTTGTTGTTGTCATCGAACGACCGGGTGAAGTACTCGCGATTGAAGATGTTCTTCACCCCCACCGCCACGTTCAGGTTCGACAACTGCGGCCCGAAGTCGTACGCCGCGCGGCTGCTGAACAGCATGTAGCCTGGGATCCGTCCGGTGCTGCCATCGGGGCTTTCCTGCGAGGTGTTGGCGTTGTCGGCGAACTGGTCGCTCTGGTAGGTGCTGTCCAGGTTCAGCTTCCACGGTCCTTCGGTGTAACCGATGCCCAGCGTACCCTTGTGTCGCGACGAGAACGGCACGCGGTTGCCCTTGTTCACGCCGTCCTCGCGGATGGTCGCGTCGACGAAGGCGTAGCTGGCGTACACGTCGAAACCGGCAAGGGCCGGGCTGACGTCATCAAGCGCGTACTTGATGCTGGTCTCCAGCCCCTGGTGACGGGTTTCGCCCCGGGCGATCACAAGGTCGTTGGTCTGGTTGCTTTCGTACTGGTTGTCGAAGTTGATGAGGAACAGGCCGGCTTCTGCCTGCAAGTTGCCGTTATCGTAGCGGGTACCGATTTCCCAGGTACGCGCCTTCTCCGGCTTCACTTCACCCAGGTCGACCCGGTTGGGCATCTGGCTGTACTGCACGCTGCCGAACGAGCCTTCGGTGTTGGCGTAGAGGTTCCAGCTGTCGCTCAGGTGGTACATCACGTTGAGGGCGGGGAGGGCGGTGTTGTAGCTGCCCTGGTAGTCCTTGCCGCTGAGGTTGTTGTTCTGCCGCGAGTCGATCATCTCGTAGCGGATGCCCGGGGTGAGGGTCCACTGGCCGATGTCGATGCGGTCGTCGAGGAACAGCGCGTGGGCCTCGGTGGCGCCACGGGTGTCGCGGTCGTTGCGGCTCGCGGTGGTCGGCAGGCGGTTGGCACTGACCGCTTCCATGAAGCGCAATTCGTGCCCGGCCTCGTTGACGTAGCGGTAGCCGAGGCCGACTTCGTGGTGGCTTTCGCCGAGGGCGAAACCTTGGGTGAAGCGGGTCTCGATGCCACGCACCCAGTACTCCCGCGGCGACAGCGAGATCGAGGTGCCCTGGCGCAGGTAGCCGCTGCGCAGGGTCTTGGTGAAGAAGCTGTTGACGCTGAACTGGCGCTCGCCTTCCTTGTAGTCGTAGCCGGCGTTGAACATGGTCCGGCGGCCCCAGAACTCGTCCACCAGGCGGGTCGACTGGTACGGGTCGGCCTTGTAGTCGGCCACGCTCAGGCCGCCGGGCATCTGCGCCTCGCCCTCGTAGTACTGGGCCATGGCGTGCAGGCTGTTGGCTTCGTCGATCTGGAACTTGCCCTTGAGGATCAGGTCGTCGATCTGCGTGTCGCTGTGTTCGCGCCAGTCGCCGCCGCGGGTGCCGGAGTACAGCAGGGCGCCGCCGAGGCCGTTGTCGGCGGTGCCGCCGGCGAGCAGGTTGGCGCTGCTCTTGAAGCCGTCGTGGCTGGAGGACGGGCTGGTCTGGGTCTGCAGGCCGGCCTTCACCGTGGGTTCGTCGGGGATGGCGCGGGTCACGAAGTTGACGATGCCACCGACGTTCTGCGGCCCGTAGCGCACCGCGCCGCCGCCGCGCACCACGTCCACCGCGTCCATGTTGCCCAGGCTGATCGGGGCGAAGGACAGCTGTGGCTGACCGTAGGGCGCGAAGGGCACCGGGATGCCGTCCATCAGCACCGTGGAGCGCGAGGCCAGGCGCGGGTTGAGGCCGCGGATGCCGAAGTTCAGGGCCATGTCGTGGCTGCCGGTGCCGTTGTTTTCCGGGGCGTTCACGCCGGGGATGCGGTTGAGCACTTCCCGCGCGCTGGCGGCGCCGGTGCGTTCGAATTCGTCGCGGCGGATCACGTCCCGTGCACCGGCGTGTTCGAAGACATTGTCCTGCTGGGCGTCACCGAGCCAGTCGCCGACCACGCTGGAAGCGCCCAGCTCCACCGGGGCGCTGGTGGCGCTGTTCACCGGTTGCAGGCTGAAGGCATTGTCGCCCTCGGCGCGGGCCTGCAGGCCGGTGCCTTCGAGCAGGGCGGCGAGACCCTGGGCCGGGGTGAAATCGCCGCTCAGGCCGCGGCTCTGCAGGCCCTGGGTGACTTCCGAACCGAAGGAGATCAGCACACCGCTGTCGCGACCGAACTGGTTCAGGGCGCTTTCCAGGGGCATCGGGGCGATGTGGTAGGTGCGCGGCGCGGCTTCGGCGGCGTGCAGCGGCGGGATGGCGGCGAAGGACAGCAGCAGGGCGAGGGCCAGCGGGCTCGGTCGGAAGGGCATTGCAGGATCCTTGAGAAGAGCGAATGGAAGGGTTCTGTCTTCTCTGTCACGCGAGGTCGGGGAAACGGCTCACCGTTGTGGAAAATAATCTTGTGTTGTTTTCAGGGGCCTCAGTGCGGGCATCAAGCCTTGGCTTCCACCGTCACCCAATACCGGGTAAACCGCCTGACCTTCACTGGCAACGCCACCTCCAGCAGATCGAGGATCCGCTCGCTGTCCGCCAGTGGATAACTCCCCGACACCAGCAATCGTGCCACCGCCGGATCGCAGTTGAGCTGCCCGCGGCGATAGCGTCCCAGCTCTTCGAGGAATTGCGCCAAGGGCATGTGCGCCGCCACCAGCATGCCGTCGACCCAGGCCCCGCTGTTGGCATCCAGCGGCAGGCGAGCGCTCCAGCCAGCATCGTCGAAGCGCGCCTGGCGCCCGCTCTCCAGCACATTGCCGCCCAGGCTCGCACGGCCCTGGAACACCGCCACGCCGCTATGCCGCGACCACTGGCGGACATTGAAACGCCCGGCCGACAGGTCCAGCAGCCCGTCGCGGGTCTGCACCCGCAGCGGCCGGCGATCCTCCGCCACGCTGAGCAGCAACTCGCCCTCCAGCAGGTGCACCAGGCGCTGCCCGCCATCGAAGCGCACATCGGCGGCGCTGGCGGTGTTCAGGTGCAGTTCGCTGCCATCGTCCAGGCGCATCTGCCGACGCTGCCCCAGCGGGCTGCGATAGTCCGCCAGCAACGGCGGCAGGCTGTCGCTGGCCTGCATGCCCAGCCCCACGGCACTGCCGGCGCCAAGCAACAGCAGCATCTTCAGGGCCCGACGACGGCTGGCCGAGGCGGGTGCCTGCAAGGTGGCATGGGCCAGCGGCGACAACAGCCCGCTCAGCCGCTGGTTGACCCGCTGGATATGGGCCCAGGCCTGGCGATGTTCCTCGCTGGCCTGCAGCCAGCGCTCCATCGCCACCTGCTGGCGCTGATCGAGGCCATCGCCCTGCAATTCGACCAGCCAATGCACGGCCTGCTCGGCCACACGGGGGGAAAATCCGGGAGTGTCGTGCTTCACAGGGCGAAGTAACAGCGCATGGCCGCCTTGTTCAGGTGACGTTTCACCGTGGCCAGGGAGATGCCCAACTGCGCGGCGATTTCGTTGTAGGTCAGGCCGTCGACCTGGGCCAGCAGGAAGGCGCGCTTGACCTGGACGGGCAAGCCGTCGAGCAGGCGGTCCAGCTCCAGCAGGGTGTCGAAGATGATCGCCCGGTGCTCTTCCGACGGCGCCACCTCTTCCGGCAACTGCGCCAGGGCCTGGAGGTAGGCGCGCTCCAGTTCCTGGCGGCGGTAGTGGTTGAACAGCACGCGCTTGGCCACGGTGGTGAGGAACGCCCGTGGCTCGTTGAGGACCGGCGCTTCGCGGGCCTGGAGCAGACGCATGAAGGTGTCCTGGGCCAGGTCGGCGGCATTGTCCGGACAGCCCAGGCGCCGCCGCAGCCAGCCGGTCAGCCAGTGGTGATGGTCGTGATAGAGACCTTCCACCGAAGTCGAAAGAACGGAAGGGGCGCTCGGCACCTGAACACTCCGGCGCCGGGATGCGCTAAAGAATAAGAATTGTTCGCATTGTATGTGGGAAAACTGCGACCGGGCAATCGGACAATGACGGCCGGCCCGTCAGACAGTTTTGCGCGTGAGAATACCTATCATTTATATTGGCGGCCTTTTCCGCCCGGGATGTCCCCCAATGAAGCGCACCGCCGACGGTTTGCCCTTGAGTTATCGCCTGGCCGTGGCCTCCCGCTGCCTCGCGGCGCTGATCGGCGGCTACCTGCTGGCGTCGATGGCCAGCGTGTGCCTGAGCCAGTCGCTGCCGCTGTCGCGGGTCGAGTCGGTGCTGACCGGGATGATGAGTTCCTTCCTGTTCTACATCGGCGCGTTCATCTGGGCCTTCGCCGCGCGCAGCGCCGGCCGGGCCTGGGCGGGGATCATGCTGCCGGCCCTGGTGCTGGCGGCGATCAATGGAGTGATGTACTGGATGGCCAAGCCATGAAAGAAGGCTTCCGCCAGGCGATGGCCTGGCTGCACACCTGGGCCGGGCTGATCTTCGGCTGGCTGTTGTTCGCGATTTTTCTTACCGGGACCATGTCCTACTTCAAGCCGGAGATCACCCGCTGGAGCCAGCCGGAGCTACCGGTGCACGCGCTGGACACCCCTGCCAGCCTGGCCAAGGCCCAGGACTACCTGCAACGCCACGCTGCGGGCGCGCCGAGCTGGTTTATCCAGCTGCCGGACCCCCGCACCCCGGCGATCGGCGTGGGCTGGCGCGGTGGCGACGGCCCGCGCGGTTTCACCCGCAAGACCCTCGACGCGCAGACCGGCGAAGAGATCCAGCCGCGCAAGACCCTTGGCGGCGACTTCTTCTACCGCTTCCACTTCGAGCTGGAGATGCCTTACCCCTGGGGCCGCTGGCTGGCCACCTTCGCCGCGCTGATGATGCTGCTCGGGCTGGTCACCGGGATCATCACCCACAAGAAGATCTTCAAGGAGTTCTTCACCTTCCGCCCCGGCAAGGGCCAGCGCTCCTGGCTCGACGGCCACAACGCCATCGGCGTGCTGGTGCTGCCGTTCCACCTGATGATCAGCTACAGCAGCCTGGTGATCTTCATGTACATGGTCATGCCGGCCAGCATCCTCGCCAGCTATGGCAGCGACCAGCAGGGTTTCTTCAACGAGGTCTTCGGGCCGCGGGAGACCCTCAAGGCCTCCGGCGAAGCGGCGCCGCTGCCGGACCTGCCGACCCTCTACGCCAAGGTCAGGCAGCAGGCCCCCGATAGCCGGATCATCTGGCTCGATGTGCAGCGTCCGGGCGATCGCAACGCCCAGGTGACGTTCATCTCCGACGGTCACGAGCGCATTGCGATACAGCGCGGCGCCGGCTGGCGCTATGACCATGCCGACGGCTCGCTGGCCTGGAGCGCGCGGCCCGAGCATGCCCCGGGGATCATCGCCGGCGGCTTCTACGGCCTGCACATGGGCGAGTTCGCCGGGCCGTTGCTGCGCTGGCTGTATTTCTTCTTCGGCCTGGCCGGCACTGCGGTGATCGGCACCGGGCTGGTGATGTGGCTCGGCAAGCGCCAGCTCAAGCATGCCAAGAGCGGGGTGCAACCGTTCGAGCTGCGCCTGGTGGAGGTCCTGAACATTGCCAGCATGAGTGGGCTGATCCTGGCGGTAGCCAGCTTCTTCTGGGCCAACCGCTTGTTGCCGGTGGCGCTGGAGGGGCGTGCGGATTGGGAGGTCAATGTGTTCTTCGGCGTCTGGCTGACAGCGCTGCTGCATGCGCTGTTGCGCAAGGGCCGGCGTGCCTGGGGCGAGCAACTGGCGCTGGCGGCGCTGCTCTGGGCCGGCTTGCCGCTGCTCAACGGCATCACCACCGGACAGGGCCTGAACCGCTCGCTCATGACGGGTGACTGGGCCATGGCCGGCTTCGACCTGACTGCCCTCGGTTGCGGCCTGTTCCTCGCCTGGACCGCCGGCAAGATGCTGCGGCCACCGGTTCAGGCGCCCAAGCGCGCGCCAAAGCCGGCCAAGGCGGCAGCCGCGCTCAACACTGAGGCGGAGGCGGGCTGATGCTGACGATCGCACTCTTCGCCTTCGCTGGCTGCGCCGCATTGTGCCTGGCCATGGACAAGCATTTCAGCGACCTGCTCGGGCGCAAGCCGAAGCCGGAGCAACTGCTTGGCCTGCGTGTCGTCGGCTGGCTGCTGCTGGCGCTGGCCTTGACTGCGGCGGTCGCCCACAGTGGCTGGGCCATGGGCCTGGTGCAGTTGTTCGGCGCGCTGATGGCCGGCTTGTGCCTGTGGGTGTTCTTCCTGCCTTATCGGCCGCGCTGGCTGCTCGGCCTGGCGCTGGCCAGCCTGGTGCTGGCGCCGCTGTCCGCCTTCGGCCTGATCTGACGCCATGACCGAACCTTTCGATCCTCCACCCGGCGACGCCCCGGCCCGCGCCCGCTTCCTCCAGGTGTTCCTCGCCCAGCGCGGGCGCATGGAAAGCCTGGTGAGCCGGCGGGTCGGCTGCCGGGCGACGGCGGCGGACCTGGTGCAGGACCTGTTCCTGCGCTTCTGGCGCCGGCCGCAGGTGGAGATCGAATCGCTGGACAGCTACCTGATGCGCTGCGCCGGCAACATCGCCATCGACCACCTGCGCAGCGAAGGCGCGCGGGAGCGGGTCAACGACAGCCTGCCCGAACCCCTGGAGCAGTCGCTGGACAGCGAACCCCAGGCCGCGCTGGAAGCCGACAGCGACCTGCGCCGGATCGAGGCCGCGCTGCGCGGGTTGCCCGAGCGCACCCGGCATATCTTCCTGCTCAACCGCATCCACGGGCGCACCTATGGCGAGATCGCCAAGGTCATGAACCTGTCCCAAAGCGCGGTGGAAAAACATATGATGCGCGCCCTCGACGTGTGCAAGGCGAGCATCGCCACGGACGTCGAACTGCCCCGCAAGCCAGGAAGCGCGCCGCGATGAACGCCTCGATCACTCCCGAACAGCAGCAGACCGCACTGGACTGGCTGACCCGTATCAACGGCCAGCCTGCGCTGGCCGACGGGGCGGCGTTCAAGCGCTGGCTGCTGAGCGATCCGGCCCACGGCCGGGCCTGGCGCGAGGCCCAGGACCTGTGGCAGCGCAGCGAGGCACCGGCGGCGCGCCTGGCGGTGGAGGAAGACGCGGCGCTGCAGGCCTACCTGCGGGCGATGGAGCATCCGGCGAGATCGCCCTGGCGCAAGTTCGGCGGCTTGGCGGTGGCGGCCTCGGTGCTGCTGATGCTCGGGGTCGGTGCCGGCTGGCACCCGGCGGACTGGCTGCGTGATTTCGGTGCGGACCATGTGGCGGCGGTGGGGCAGGTCCGGGAAGTGACCCTGGCGGACGACTCCCGGCTGACCCTGGATGCCGACACCGCCATCAAGGTCGACTTCAGCAACGGCCAGCGCCGCGTCGAGGTGCAGCGTGGCGCGGTGTTCTTCCAGGTTACCCACACCGGCCAGCCGTTCATCGTCGAGGCCGATGGCGGGCACACCGAGGTGCTGGGGACGAAGTTCGAAGTGCGGCGGCAGGACGGCGGGGCAGAGGTCACGGTGCTGTCCGGACGGGTCGGCGTCACTGCGGCCGACGGCCAGGCGCAACAGATCCTCACCGCCAACCAGCAGGTGGATTACCGCGATGGTCACGCCGGCAGCGTCCACGGTATCGACAGCGAAAGCCGCCTGGCCTGGCGCCAGGGCTGGCTGAACTACTACCAGGTGCCGCTGCAGCAGGTGGTGGACGACCTGGCCCGCTACTACCCCGGTCGAATCCTTCTGCTCGACGGCGACCTGGGGGCGCGCAAGGTCAGCGGCAGCTTCCCCGCCGACGACCCGCTGGCGGCCCTCGACGCCCTCGGCGCGGTGGCCGGCTTCCAGCGCCATACCCTGCTCGGGCGGGTCACCCTGCTGCGTTGAAAAATATTTTGAAAAACTGGTGAGGTACTTCGCGACGGCATCCGTGTAGTGAGTGGAAGTGCGATTTATTCGCATTAATACAGCTCTCTCACAGGTTCATGGGCATGGGTGCAAGGTCGGTGGTGGTTCACAGTCTTTCAATCGGTATGGCGGTCGCAGGGGCGTTGCCTGCCTTTGCCGCGGAGCAGGTCGAGCAGGTCTATGCCTTCGACCTGGCGGCCAAGCCGCTGCCCCAGGCCCTCAGTGATTTCAGCCGGATCACCGGCCTCAGCGTGGTCTACACCGTCGACCTGCCGAGCCTGCAGGCACCGGCGGTCAGCGGGCGTCTCAGCGCCGAGCAAGCCCTGCAGCGCCTGCTGCAGAACTCCGGCTTCGCCTGGCGCCGCATCAATGCCCGTACCCTGACCCTGGAACCGCTGGCCCGTGACGCCGGTGCGCTGAACCTCGACGCCACCAGCATCACCTCCCAGGCCAATGGCGTCGGCAGCTACCGCCAGCCGGAAAGCACCTCGATCATGCGCGGCTCGGCGTCGAGCATGGAGATCCCGCAGGCGATCAACGTGGTGCCGGAGCAGGTGCTCAAGGACCAGACCCCGCGCAACCTCGACGACGCCCTGTACAACGTCAGCGGCATCACCCAGGGCAACAACTTCGGCGGTACCTCCGACACCGTGATGAAGCGCGGTTTCGGCGACAACCGCGACGGCTCGATCATGCGCGACGGCATGCCCATCGTGCAGGGCCGCAGCCTCAACGCCACCACCGAGCGGGTCGAAGTGCTCAAGGGCCCGGCCTCGCTGCTGTACGGCATCCAGGACCCGGGCGGGGTGATCAACGTGGTCAGCAAGCGCCCGCAGTTGCAAAGCTACAACGCCCTCAACCTGCGCGGCTCGACCTACGGCGAAGGCAAGAACGGCAGTGGCGGCGGCTTCGACAGCACTGGCGCGCTGGGGGACAGCGGCCTGGCGTATCGGTTGGTGGTGGATCACGAGGACGAGGACTACTGGCGCAACTACGGCGTGCACCGCGAGTCGCTGGTGGCGCCGTCGCTGGCCTGGTACGGCGAGAACACCCAGGTGCAGCTGGCCTACGAGCACCGCGAGTTCGTCTACCCGTTCGACCGTGGCACCGCCATCGACCCGCGCACCAACCGCCCGCTGAGCATCCCCGCCGAGCGCCGCCTCGACGAGCCGTTCAACGACATGGAAGGGCGCTCGGACCTGTATCGGCTAGAGGTCGACCACCAGTTCAACGAGGACTGGAAGGCGCACTTCGGCTACAGCTGGAACCGCGAGACCTATGACGCCAGCCAGGTGCGTGTCACTGGCGTCAACGCCACCAATGGCACCCTGACCCGCAGTATCGACGGTACCCATGGCGCCCTCAGCACCGACCGCTTCGCCACCTTGAGTTTCGATGGCAAGGTGCAGATCGGCGGGTTGCAGAACGACCTGCTGTTCGGTCTCGACAGCGAGTACCGCAAGATCTATCGCTCGGACCTGATCCGTCAGAACAGCCTCAGCACGTTCAGCTACCTGAATCCGGTGTATGGTCGTGAGGTCGAGGGCACCACCGTGCGTGCCACCGACAGTGCGCAGACCGACAAGCGACGTACCGACGCGTTGTTCTTCCAGGATGCGGTGCATCTGGATGAGCACTGGATCCTTGTGGCGGGTGCGCGCTGGCAGACCTTCGACCAGTACGCCGGTCGCGGGCGTCCGTTCAAGGCCAATACCGACAACCACGACCAAGCCTGGGTGCCGCATGCCGGGGTGGTCTACAAGGTCGACGACACGTTGTCGCTGTATGGCAGCTACAGCGAGTCGCTCAAACCGAGTTCCAGCATTGCGCCGCTCACTGGTGGCCTGGTGATCGACTCGTCGATCGCGCCGGAGGAGGGCAAGTCCTGGGAGATTGGCGCCAAGCTCGACCTGCCTGATTCGCTCAGTGCCACGGTGGCGTTGTTCGATATCACCAAGCGCAACGTGATGGTGTTGACCGAAGATGCTGTGACCAGGGAATCGGTGTACAGCGTTGCCGGAGAGGTGAAGTCCCGTGGTCTGGAAGTGGATGTCAGCGGCCAGTTGAGCGAGCGCTGGAGCCTGATGGGCAGCTATGCCTACACCGACGCGAAGGTGACCCAGGACCCGGATTTCCAGGGCAATCGCCTGCAGAACGTGGCCAAGCACAGTGGTTCGTTGTCGGCGGTGTATGACGTTGGCACGATTCTCGGTGGTGACCGCCTGCGGGTTGGTGCGGGTGCGCGCTACGTGGGTGAGCGGGCGGGCGATGCGGTCAACGATTTCGACCTGCCGTCGTACACCGTGGCGGATGCCTTTGCCAGTTATGAAACGAAGCTGGACGAGCACAAGGTGCGCTTTCAGTTGAACGTGAAGAACCTGTTCGACAAGACCTACTACACCTCGGCGGTGAACCGCAATTTCGTGGCGATCGGCGATTCGCGGCAGGTGAGCCTGTCGAGCACGCTGGAGTTCTGATTTTTTTGGTGGCCTTCGGGCCCTATCGCTGGCAAGCCAGCTCCCACAGAGTCCTGCGTCAGCCTCTGAAGTTGCGGCCGACGCTTACCTTGTGGGAGCGGGTTCCTGCCAAACCCGTGAGCCATGTGTTGGCCTATCAGCCGCGCAACGCCAGCCGATACGCCCCCGGCGTCGCCCCCAGCGCCTGCCGGAAGCGGTTGCTGAAATGACTGGCACTGGCAAACCCGCACGCCAGCGCCACCTCACCCAGCGGCAGCTCGCTGCCCGCCAGCAGCTCCCGGGCCTTGGCCAACCTCCGCGCCAGCAAGTACTGGTGCGGCGGCAAGCCGAAGCTGTGGCGGAACATCCGCGCGAAGTGATACTCCGACAGGCTGCACAACCCGGCCAGCTCCGCCAGCGCGATGGACTGCTCCAGGTGCGCGTCGATGTAGTCCGCCAACTGCCGCCGCTGGTGCGGCGCCAAGCCACCCTTGAGCTTCAACCCCGCACGCAGGCCGACCTGGCTGAGGATCGCGTGGCCGAGTATTTCGTGGGCCAGGCCAGTGGTCAGCAATCGCTCCCCCGGCTCTTCCCAGTCCAGCGCAATCAGCTGGCGAAAGCGCAGGGCCTGTTGCGCATCTTCGAGAAAGTCCGCCTCGCGCAACTGCAACTCCCGCGGCTCGCGGTCCAGCAGGGTCACGCAACCGAGGGCGAACTGTTCCTCGCTGATGTACAGGTGGGCCAGGCGAATGCTGCCGTTGACGATCCAGTTCGACACACAACCCGCCGGCATGACGCACAGCTTGTCCGGTGCACCCTTGCGCCCCGGCTGGCCACGGCGGAAGGTGCCGGTGCCGTCGGCGATGTAGCACGACAGGGTGTGGTGGCTGGGGGATTCGTAGTCACGCGCGTCGTGCCGGTTGCTCCACAACGCCGCGGCCATGCCCTCGCCCAGTTGCGCGCTGGTTTCCAGACGGGCATGGGGCGAAGCATTCATGGACTTGAAGACCTGCAGTTGTTCGAGCGCGGACATGATGGCTACCTCCGATGCCATCCTACGCCTCGGGAATTGGTCTGACAGCCCGTCGCCCGACAAAACCGCAAGTTTGTGCAAGCGCCCGACCCGCACCGCGCCGGAGACTGAAGGCAACCGTAGGAGCCTTCGCCATGAACCTGTCGCTTTACCTGCTCACCGTGCTGATCTGGGGCACCACCTGGATCGCCCTGAAACTGCAACTGGGCGTGGTCGCCATCCCCGCGTCCATCGTCTATCGCTTCGCCCTGGCGGCGCTGGTGCTGTTCGCCTTCCTGCTGGTCAGCCGCAAGCTGCAACCGATGAACCGGCGCGGGCACCTGGTCTGCGTGGCCCAAGGGCTGTGCCTGTTCTGCGTCAACTTCATCTGCTTCCTCACCGCCAGCCAGTGGGTGACCACCGGGCTGATCGCCGTGGTGTTCTCCACCGCGACCCTGTGGAACGCCCTGAACGCACGGGTGTTCTTCGGGCAGAAGATCGCCGCCAATGTGCTGCTCGGCGGGGCGATGGGGCTGGCGGGGCTGGGGCTGTTGTTCTGGCCGGAACTGGCCGGGCAGGCGGCCAGTCATGAAACCCTGCTCGGGCTGGGCCTGGGGCTGGCGGGAACGCTGTGCTTCTCCGCCGGCAACATGCTGTCCAGCGTGCAGCAGAAGGCCGGGCTGCGGCCGCTGACCACCAATGCCTGGGGCATGTTGTACGGGGCGACGATGCTAGGGCTGTATTGCCTGGTCAGTGGCGTGCCGTTCGACATGGACTGGAGCGCGCAGTATGTCGGGTCGCTGCTGTACCTGGCGATTCCGGGTTCGGTGATCGCCTTTACCGCCTACCTGACCCTGGTCGGGCGCATGGGGCCGGAGCGGGCGGCGTATTGCACCGTGCTGTTTCCGCTGGTGGCGCTGAATGTGTCGGCGGTGGTGGAGGGGTATCAGTGGACGGCGCCGGCGTTGGTGGGGCTGGTGTTGGTGATGATGGGGAATGTGTTGGTGTTCAGGAAGCCGAAGCCTAAGCCGGTGAATGGCGAGGCGGTGTTGAGGTAACGGGTTTTCTGGTTGTACTCAGGGGCCCTATCGCTGGCAAGCCAGCTCCCACAAGGACCGCGTGCACCGCGAACCCTGTGGGAGCTGGCTTGCCAGCGATAGGGCCTCAAGGGCTATTTCCAGACCTGGGGATTCACCAGGTCCTGCGGCCGCTCACCCAGCAGGGCAGCCCGCAGGTTATCGATGGCCCGGTTGGCCATGGCCTCGCGGGTCTCGGCGGTCGCAGAGCCGACATGGGGCAAGGTCACCGCATTGCTCAGCGAGAACAGCGGCGACTCGCTCAGCGGCTCCTTCTCGTACACATCCAGCCCGGCGCCGCGAATGGTGCCGTTCTGCAGTGCCTCCACCAGCGCGGCCTCGTCCACCACCGGACCACGGGAAATATTGATCAGGAACGCACTGCGCTTCATCTGCCTGAACTGCTCGGCGCCGATCAGATGCTTGGTCTGCGCACTCAACGGCACCACCAGGCAGACGAAATCCGCCTCGGCCAGCAACTGCTCCAGGCTGACGAAGCGCGCGCCGAATTCCTGCTCCAGCGCCGGCTTGCGGCTGTTGCCGCTGTACAGGATCGGCATGTTGAAACCGAGGTTGCCACGCCGGGCGATGGCCGCGCCGATATTGCCGGCACCGACGATGCCCAGGGTCTTGCCATGCACGTCCGAGCCGAAATGCGACGGCGCCACGGTGGCCTTCCAGTTGCCGGCCTTGGTCCAGGCATCCAGTTCGGCGACGCGGCGGGCGCTGCTCATGATCAGGCTGAAGCCCAGGTCTGCAGTGCTTTCGGTCAGCACGTCCGGGGTATTGGTCAGGGCAATGCCGCGCTCGCTCAGGTAGGCCACGTCGTAGTTGTCGTAACCCACCGAGACGCTGGACACCACCTCCAGCTTCGACGCGCCCTTGAGCTGCGCCTCGCCCAGCTTGCGCCCGGCCCCGATCAGGCCGTGGGCCTCGGGCAGCGCTTCGTCGAACTGGGCGGCGATATCGCCTTTCTTCGGATCGGGAACGATGACGTTGAAGTCCTGCGCCAGGCGCTCGGCCATGGGCGGGGTGATGCGGCTGAAAGCGAGTACCGTCTTTTTCATCAGCGAAATCTCAGCGGGCGTCGGGAAATGAGTAGCACGCTATCATTCCCCGCCGCCGCTGTGTACGAAGATTTCAGTTGGCGACGCGCAACTCGTGGGTTTTCAGGTCGGCCTCATGGGCCGCAAGAATCTCCGGCAGGGAGTTGCGCAGGTACTCGACCCAGGTTTTGATCTTGGCGTCGAGGTACTGCCTCGACGGGTAGATCGCGTACAGGTTCAGCTCCTGCAGGCGGTACGCCGGCATCATCCGCACCAGGGTGCCGTCGCGCAGGCCGTCGATGGCCGAGTAGATCGGCAGCACGCCAACCCCCATGCCGCTGCGGATCGCCGCCTTCATGGCATCGGCGGAGTTCACCTGGAACGGCGCCTGGGTGATGTTCACCACTTCCTGGCCTTCCGGGCCGTCGAACAGCCATTTCTCCAGCGGGATCACCGGGCTGACCATGCGCAGGCAGGCGTGCTTGAGCAGGTCCGAAGGCTTCTGCGCCAGGCCGTGCTCGGCCACGTACTCGGGCGAGGCGCAGACGATGCTGTAGGTGATGCCCAGGCGCTGCGATACGAAACCGGAGTCCGGCAGCTCGCTGGCGAGCACGATGGACACGTCGTAGCCCTCGTCCAGCAGATCCGGCACGCGGTTGGCCATGGTCAGGTCGAAGGTCACGTCGGGGTGGGTCTGACGGTAGCGGGCGATGGCGTCGATGACGAAGTGCTGGCCGACGCCGGTCATCGAATGCACCTTCAACTGCCCGGCCGGGTGGGCGTGGGCGTCGCTGGCCTCGGCCTCGGCTTCCTCGACATAGGTGAGGATCTGCTCGCAGCGCATCAGGTAGCGCTTGCCGGCTTCGGTCAGGGCGATGCGCCGGGTGGTGCGGTTGAGCAGGCGGGTTTGCAGGTGTGCTTCCAGGTTGGAAACCGCCCGCGAGACGTTCGCGGTGGTCGTATCCAGCTGCACGGCGGCGGCAGTGAAACTGCCGACCTGGGCCACGCAACTGAAAGCACGCATGTTTTGCAGGGTGTCCATGGGGCGCTCTCAAAGAAGACGACGGAATTGTGACACGAAGTAACTGAGCCGGTCTTCCGACTAAAGCCGGATTATCGCCGTTTTGGTAACAAAGATTCGCAGGAAAGCACGCTTATCGCCACCGCGGCGGCCCCCTAGAATTGCCGGGCCTCATCCACCTACGTCGGGAATTCGCAGCTGTGCCGCGTCGCATCATCAGAGCGCTGAATGCGCTCAGTGTCTGTGCCCTTAGCTTGACCTTGAGCGGCTGTATCGGAACCTGGGGCATCGCCCCGCTAAGCAAGACGCTGCAAGACAATTCCCTGACCACCGACGCGGCGATCCAGGAAGCCGCCCGTGACGCCCACTGGCCCGAACAGCAGTGGTGGCGTGCCTATGGCGATCCACAACTGGACCGTTGGATGACCCTGGCCCTCGCCGGCAGCCCGACGCTTGCCATGGCCGCGGCGCGGGTACGCGAGGCCAGGGCCATGGCCGGCGTGGTCGAGTCGGCGGAGAAACTCCAGGTCAACGGCGACGCCACCCTCAAGCGCCACAACTGGCCGGAAGACCAGTTCTACGGCCCGGGCGCGCTGTCCGGCGCCAACACCTGGGACAACAACGCCGCCCTGGGCTTCCGCTACGCCCTCGACCTCTGGGGCCGCGAAGAGAATGCCAGCGAGCAGGCCGTGGACCTGGCCCACCTGAGCGTGGCCCAGGCCCGCCAGGCCCAGCTGGAACTGCAGAACAACCTGGTTCGCGTGTATATCCAATTGTCCCTGCACTTCGCCCAGCGCGACGTGGTCAAGGCCGAACTGGTCCAGCAGGAGCAGATCCTGGCCCTGGCCGAGCGACGCCTGGCCGGCGGCATCGGCACCCATTTCGAAGTCAGCCAGGCGCAGACGCCGCTGCCGGAAACCCACCGCCAGCTCGATGCCCTCAACGAGGAAATCGCCCTGGCCCGCAACCAGCTGGCGGCCCTGGCCGGCAAGGGGCCGGGGGAGGGCGCGCAGTTGCAGCGTCCGCAGCTGGTGCTCGGCGCGCCGCTGAAACTGCCTTCGGCCCTGCCGGCGGAACTGGTCGGCCAGCGTCCGGACGTGGTCGCCAGCCGCTGGCAGGTGGCGGCCCAGGCCCGTGGCATCGATGTCGCCCATGCCGGTTTCTTCCCCAATGTCGACCTGGTCGGCGGCCTCGGCTTCATGGCCACTGGCGGCGGCCCGCTGGAGTTTTTGACCGGGCGCAAGTTCAACTACAACGTCGGTCCGGCCATCAGCCTGCCGATCTTCGACGGTGGTCGCCTGCGCTCGCAGCTCGGCGTCGCCTCCGCCGGCTACGACATCGCCGTGGCGCGCTACAACCAGACCGTGGTCGAGGCGCTCAAGGGCATCTCCGACCAGTTGATCCGCCGCGAGTCGATGAAGGAGCAGGCGCACTTCGCCGCCGAGTCCGTGGCCTCGGCGCAGAAGACCTACGACATCGCCATGATCGCCTTCCAGCGCGGCCTCACCGACTACCTCAATGTGCTCAACGCGCAGACCCTGCTGTTCAAGCAGCAGATGATCGAGCAGCAGGTCCAGGCCGCGCGCCTGAGTGCCCATGCCGGGCTGGTCACGGCGCTGGGCGGCGGGCTTGGTGCGGGGGCCGACGTACCTGACGCCGAGCGGCAGGAAGCCCCGCCGACTCCGAAAACCCTCGCGATCTTCGACAAAGCCGGCCACGACCAATGAACGCACTGGCCTTGCCGCTGCGCTGGCTCGCCTCCCTGGAGTGGCGCCGCGGCTTTCTCGAATGGGCGCGCACCGACGGCGTGACCTGGGTCTACATCTTCAAGGTGCTGACCGCCGCCTTCGTCACCCTGTGGCTGGCCATGCGCCTTGAGCTGCCGCAGCCGCGCACGGCGATGATCACCGTGTTCATCGTCATGCAGCCGCAGAGCGGGCATGTGTTCGCCAAGAGCTTCTACCGGGTGCTCGGCACCCTGGCGGGCTCGGCGATGATGGTGGCGCTGATCGCCATCTTCCCGCAGAACACCGAGCTGTTCCTGCCCAGCCTGGCGCTGTGGGTCGGCCTGTGTTCGGCGGGGGCGATGCGTTATCGCACCTTCCGCGCCTATGGTTTCGTGCTGGCCGGCTACACGGCGGCGATGATCGGCCTGCCGATTCTCGACCAGCCCCAGCAGGCCTTCATGGCCGCGGTGTGGCGGGTACTGGAGATCGGCCTGGGGATCTTCGTCTCGACCCTGGTCAGCGCCGCGATCCTGCCGCAGTCGGCCAGTGCGGCGATGCGCAACGCGCTCTACCAGCGCTTCGGCGTGTTCGCCGGGGTGGTGGTGGAAGGCCTGCGCGGCGACAGCCAGCGCGATCGCCTGGAGACCAGCAACGTGCGCTTCATCGCCGAGGCGGTGGGCCTGGAGAGCCTGCGCAGCGTCACCACTTTCGAAGACCCGCACATGCGTCGGCGCAGTGGCCGGCTGGTGCGAATGAACAGCGAGTTCATGGCCATCACCACCCGCTACAACGCCCTGCACCAGTTGCTGGAGCGCCTGCGTCTGCGTGGGCCGTTGCAGATCGTCAGCGCCATCGAGCCGGGGCTGAAGACCCTCGCCGAGCTGCTCGATCCCTATGTCGGCCGCGCCCTCACCGATGCCGACGCGCTGCGCCTGACCCTGGAACTGGCGGTGTACAAGGAAGGCCTGCCGACGCAGGTTCGGGCCCTGCGTGCGGCCTACGAGGAGACCGGGCCGAGCGAGTCCGACCTGCTGGATTTCCACACCGCCTACGAGCTGCTCTACCGCTTCGTCGACGACATGCACAACTACGCCGAGACCCACGCCTCGCTGGCCGCCCACAACCACGAGCGCGAGCAGTGGGACGAGCCCTACGTGGCGCAGACCAGCTGGCTGGTGTCCGCCGCCGCCGGGGTGCGCGCGGCGGCGGTGCTGCTGTTGCTCGGCAGCTTCTGGCTGCTCAGCGACTGGCCCAGCGGCGGCATGATGACCCTGATCGCCACGGTTACCGTGGGCCTGTCGGCGGCGTCGCCGAACCCCAAGCGCATGTCCTTCCAGATGGCCTGTGGCACCCTGTTCGGCGCCTTCGTCGGCTTCTTCGAGACCTTCTTCGTCTTCCCCTGGATCGACGGTTTCCCGCTGCTGTGCCTGGTGCTGGCGCCGGTGCTGATGCTTGGCGCGTTCCTCGCCTCGCGGCCGGCCTGGGCGGGCTACGGCATCGGCCTGCTGGTGTTCTTCGCCATCGGCTCGGTGCCGAACAACCTGACCATTTACAACCCCTACACCTACGTCAACGACTACATCGGCATGGTCATGGGCATGCTGGTGTGTGCTGCGGCTGGCGCGATCATCCTGCCGCCCAACAGTCGCTGGCTGTGGAGCCGCCTGGAGCAGGACCTGCGTGAGCAGGTGCTGTTCGCCATCAGCGGTCGCCTGCGCGGGCTCGGCTCCGGCTTCGAAAGCCGCACCCGCGACCTGCTGCATCAGGCCTATGGCCTGGCGGTGGGCCAGCCGCAGGTACAGAGCCGCCTGCTGCGCTGGATGTTCGTGGTGCTGGAGATCGGCCACGCCATCATCGAGTTGCGCAAGGAACAGGCGATCCTCCCGGTGCACCCGTCCTATGCCGAGTCGCAGCCGTGGCGCCAGGCCATCCGGGTCATGGGCCGGGCGCTGGCGCGGCTGTTCCTGCAGCCGTCGGCGAGCAACCACGAGCGCGCGCTGGTGGCGGTGGAACATGCGATCAGCCGCGTGCAGGCCACCGACGAACCCTTCGCCCGGCACTTCGACACCTCGGCGCTGCGCCGGGTGCAGAGCTACCTGCACTTCATCCGAACTTCCCTGCTCGACCCACAATCGCCGCTGGCCGACCTCGGCGCGGTGCAAGGACTGCCGCATGCTTCGTGAAATCGCCTTCCATGGCCTGTACATGCCCACCGTTACCCTGATGTTCCTGTTCGCGGCGGGGCTCGCCTGGGGGCTGGACCGCTTTGTCGCCAGCATCGATGGCTACCGCTTTTTCTGGCACCCGGCGTTGCTGCGTTTGTGCCTGTTCCTTTGCCTGTTCGGCGCGATGGCGCTGACCGTCTACCGTTGAGACCCTGTCGATGAAGAAGTTTTTCAGCCTGATCGCCACCTTGCTCGTGCTGGCTGCCGCCGTGGTGATCGGCCGGCAGCTGTGGATCAACTACATGACCACGCCCTGGACCCGCGATGGCCGCATGCGCGCCGACATCATCAACGTCGCCGCCGACGTGCCCGGCTACGTGGTGGAGGTGCCGGTGAAGGACAACCAGCTGGTGAAGAAGGGCGACGTGCTGATGCGCATCGACCCCGAGCACTACCAGGTTGCGGTGCGCCAGGCCGAGGCGCTGGTGGCCTCGCGCAAGGCTACCTGGGAGATGCGCAAGGTGAATGCCAGTCGCCGTGCCGATATGGACAACCTGGTGATCTCGAAAGAGAACCGGGATGACGCCAGCAACATCGCCAACTCGGCGCTGGCGGATTATCAACAGGCGCAGGCGCAACTGGCGGCGGCGCAGCTGGATTTGAAGCGCACCGAGATCCTCGCCACGGTGGATGGTTATGTGACCAACCTCAATGTGCACCGGGGTGACTACGCGCGTACCGGTGAGCCGAAGATGGCGGTGGTCGACCGGGATTCGTTCTGGGTGTATGGCTTCTTCGAGGAGACCAAGCTGCCCCATGTGAAGGTGGGCGACCAGGCCGAGTTGCAGATGATGAGCGGCGAGGTGTTGCGGGGGCATGTGGAGAGCATTTCGCGGGGGATCTATGACCGCGACAACCCCGAGAGCCGCGAGCTGATCGCCGATGTGAACCCGACGTTCAACTGGGTGCGGCTGGCGCAGCGGGTGCCGGTGCGGATTCATATCGATGAAGTGCCGGACGGTTTCCTGCTGGCGGCGGGGACTACTTGTACGGTGGTGGTGCGGCCGCAGGTGCAGTGACTTTCAGGGCCTCATCGCTGGCAAGCCAGCTCCCACAGGGTCTGCGTCGTACTTCAGGATCGGCGCGGTACCTGTGGGAGCTGGCTTGCCAGCGATGAGGCCCTTCAGTCAGGCATCGAAGCCAGTGTCAGACCCCGACCGCCACTGCCTCGATCTCGATCTGCATCCCATCCAGCGCCAGCCGCGGCACCGGAATCAGCGTGCAGGTCGGCGCCATCCTCCCTTCCCACACCCGACCCGCCACCGCCACCCACTGGCGCAGCTTCTCTTCCGAGTGATCGACGATCAGCAAGGTCAGCTTGAACACATCGCCGACCCCCGCACCCTTGGAGGCCAGCGCCGTCTGCACATTCTCCAGCGCTTGCCGGGCCTGCTCGGAGAAATCCGTCGACAAGGCACCACTGCTGTCCTCGCCCCCTTGCCCGGCAATGAACAACAGGCGCGTCCCGGCCTTCACCTCGGCGACATGGGAATAGGCATTGCCACTCGGGTCGTAGAGGCCTTCAGGGTTGGAGAGCTGGAAAGCAGAGGTCATGGCGAAACTCCGTAGGACGAAAGTGCGGGGGAGTTTCGGACCTCAACTTAGGTTGAGGTCAAGCGGGTATTGCCGGCGACACATTCCGAATTTGTTTGCCTTCCATCGCGACGCTTTCTGCGTGACAGGCTCGCATCGCTCAACGACGTGGGTCAGGAGCGATATCGACCCTCGCGGATGAGCGAGATAGGCCCCTTAACTGACGTACGGGGGCTGAAGTGATCCAGCATGGAGGCTATTGTGTATGTACAGCTGTAAATACACGGGTCCGTTCTTTTTCGAATGGGACCATCACAAGAACCAGGCCAACATTCGCAAGCACGGTATCGATTTCGAAAGTGTCGAGGACATGTTCCGATACCCGATGCTGGTGATGCCCGATACGCGAGAGGACTACGGCGAGGAGCGGATGATCAGCATCGGCTGGCTCAAGGAGCATGTTGGCGTAGTCGTATATACCGAGCGACGAGGTGATGTGATTCGCATCATTTCCGTGCGCAAAGCCACCAGAGGAGAGAGCCGTACCTATGCCAAGACATTCCAAAACTGATTGGGACCGCCTCGCCAACATGAAGGACGAGGACATCGATTTCACCGACATTCCTGAGTTGGACGAGGACTTCTTCCGTAATGCCCGCGTTCGCTTGCCAGGAAAACAGGCGGTGACCATCCGTCTGGACGCGGACGTGCTGGAGTGGTTCAAGCAACAGGGACCGGGCTACCAGACCCGTATCAACCAGTTGCTGCGCCAGTACATGGAGGCGCAGATCGCGCTGCAGGAAGAAAAAGAGCCAACGAAATAATCTGCAAGAAAGCCGTGGGGAGCAGTCCTGCGGCATGTTTCCTACATTCGTGAAAACCCTTTCGACAGCCCGTCAGCCCAATCGCCCCATGAAAATCCCGTCATGGATTCTCCCCGCCACTTCCCCTACTCTGACGCGCACACTTTCCCGATACCGGCACCGCATGCTCATCCACCTCGCCATCTTCCTCAGCACCCTGGTCGCCATGGAGGGTGTCGGCTTCCTTGCGCACAAGTACGTGATGCACGGCCCCGGCTGGTTCCTCCATCGTTCGCATCACGAGCCGCACCTGGGCGTGCTGGAGACCAACGACGTCTATCTGGTGATCCTCGCCCTGGTGGCGATCACCCTGATCGTGCTGGGCAATGCCGGGCACGATCCGTTGCAGTGGATCGGCGCCGGGGTGGCGGCGTTCGGCATTCTCTATGTGGTGATCCACGACGGCATCGTCCACCGCCACTGGCCGACCCGGCCGAAACCACGCCATCCCTACCTGCGCCGCCTGTACCAGGCGCACCTGATGCATCACGCGGTGAAGGGGCGGCGCAACAGCGTGTCGTTCGGCTTCCTGTACGCGCCGCCAGTGGACGTGATCAAGCGCCAGCTGCGCGAGATGCGCGAGTCAGAAGCGCGGATCGAGGATCGCCGGCAGGGTGATTTCCTTGACGAAGCTCGCGGCTGACAAGCCCAGGGTCATCCGCACCACCTGCACCACGTCATGGACCGGGATCAGCTCGCCGTCGCCGCGGCGTTCGGCTTCTTCGCGGGACACGCTCAAGCCATCTTCGGTGTTCAGGTAACCCAGGTTCAGGCAGGTCACGCCCAGGCGCCGGTCGCGATAGCCCTCGCGCAGGGCATCGGCCATGCCGCGCAGGGCGAACTTGCTGGCGCCGAAGGTGACTTCCGGGCGACCGCTTTGCGGCAGGCCGGAGGTGGAGCCGGTGAGCAGGATGCGCGGGCGTTCGCTGCGCAGCAGGATCGGCAGCAGGTGCTTGATCAGCAGGATGGGTGCGGTGACGTTGCAATCGACGATGCGCTGCAGTTGTTCGTCGCGGTCGTCGAGGAAGTCGTAGGCGTCGTCGAAGGCCTGGTCTTCCCAGATGCCGAGGTTGTAGACCAGGGTGTCCAGGCCGCTTTCGCTGGCGCAGTGGGCCAGCAGGTCGGCGGCCTGGCGCGGGTTGCCGAGGTCGGCTTCGAGCCATAGCTGGTCGATGCCGGGGCGTGTCGTCAGGTCCGTGGGCCGGGTCCGGGACACGCCGATCAGCGTGTCGCCGCTGTCGCCCAGGCCCTCCATCAATGCCTTGCCCAAGCCTTTGCTGGCGCCGATCACCATGATTTTCATCGCTGCACTCCTTGTGTGAATTCAAAAGTACGACGCGGACCTACTGACCCAGCCGATCCAGCCCCGCCCGCAGGTCGCGCTTCAGGTCTTCCATGTCTTCCAGCCCGATCTGCAGGCGCAGGGCCAGGCCATCCGGGTTCCACACGGTCGCGGTGCGGTAGTCGCGGCAGTCGAAGGGAATGATCAGGCTTTCGAAGCCGCCCCACGAATAGCCCATGCCGAAGATCCCCAGGTTATCCAGCATGTGGGCCAGCTGGCGCTTGTCGTAGCCGGGCTTGAGGATCACCGAGAACAGTCCGGTGGAACCACTGAAGTCACGCTTCCAGAACTCATGCCCCGGGCAGCTCTCGAACGCCGGGTGCAACACCCTCAGTACCTCCGGCTGCTGCGCCATCCACTGCGCCATTTCCAGCCCGCGGCGCTGCGCTTCCTGCACCCGCAGGTGCATGGTGCGCAGGCCGCGCAGGGCCAGGAAGCAGTCCTCGGCGCCGGGCAGCATGGCCATGGCGTCGTAGGTCTTGCGCAGTTGCGGCCAGGTTTCGGCATTGGCCGTGACCAGCCCCATCAGCAGGTCGGAATGCCCGCCCAGGTACTTGGTCCCGGCTTCCACCGAGAGGTCGCAGCCATGTTCGTGGGCGCGGAAGAACAGCGGCGTGGCCCAGGTGTTGTCGAGGATGGTCTTGATCCCGCGGGCCTTGGCCACCGCCGTGATCGCTGGCACGTCCTGCACCTCGAAGGTCTGCGAGCCCGGCGATTCGAGGAAGATGGTCGAGGTGTTGTCCCGCAGCAACCCGGCGATGCCGGCGCCGATCAGCGGGTCGTAGTAGCTGATCTCGATGCCGAACTTTTCCACCAGGTTGGTGCACAGCCGGCGTGTGGGGCGGTACACCGAGTCCGGCATCAGCAGGTGGTCGCCGCTCTTCAGGGTGGTCAAAAGGGCCAGCGTCAGGGCGCCCAGGCCGGAGGGTGAAATCACCGTGCCGGCGGCCCCGGAAATCTCGCTCCAGGCGTTTTCCAGCGCCTCGATGGTGGGCGTGCCCAGGGTGCCGTAGGTGAAGCGCGCATTGCCCTGTTCCAGGTCCGCCAGGGTCTTGAACACCACGGTGGAACCCCGGTAGACCGGCATGTTGACGAAGCCCTGCTGCAGCTCGTGGTCGCGGCCCAGGCGGGTGAGGCGGGTGGCCAGGGAGAGTTCGGTGTCGGTCTCTTTCATCTCGGAAATCCAGTGTCCGGTGGGCGTCGATCGTCAGAGTGGCATGAGCATCTCATGCCAGGCCATGCCGCCGTGATCGGACGGCGAGGGGCGGACATAGGCATAGCCCATCCGGCGGTACAGCTCCACGTGCTGCTCCTTGCACATCAGGTGGATGCTGGTCTTGCCCAGTGCCTTCATCTGGCGGATGAACTCGTTCATCAACTGCTTTGCATAGCCCTTGCCCTGATGGGCCGGATCGACCACCACCGACATGATCACCACGTTGGGCGCCGCCGGATCGTGGCCGACCAGTTCCTTGAAGGCCTCGTCGGACATCACCACGTCATGGGCGCAACCGCTGTTGATGAAGCCGACGATGTTGCCGTCGACTTCCAGGATCAGGAAGCCCGCCGGGTATTCCGCGATCCGTGTGCGGATTTTCTCCAGCGTGGCCGCTTCGTCGCCTTCGTAGGCACCGATCTCGATGTCGTAGCAGCGCTCGGCGTCCTGTGGGACAGGGTGACGGAAAAGCATGACGGGCTCCTGTGAAGAGGGAAGTGTGGCCATGGTAATGCAGCGTTTCGCTGCATAGGCGGCATTCTTTTCCATCGCTGCTTCCATCCGCGGTATACGGCGGGGCGAGGCGGACAGATCGCGAGAATTTTACTCATTTGAGAATCTATATCACTTGTTGTACTGTGCCGCTCCTTTCAGGCCCCTGAACGTCGCGCCATGACCCAACGTGAACGGCACTCCCTGACCCGGTTGGTCGAGACCCACTACGAAGAGCTCAAGCGCTATATCCAGCGCCGTACCGGCTCGTCGTCCACCGCGTCGGACATCGTTCAGGAAACCTGGCTGCGCGCCGCCCGCCACTCGACCAAGGTGCCGGACAATCCCCTCGGCTACCTCTATCGCATCGCCGGCAACCTGCTGCTGGACAAGCTGCGCCAGGACAAGGCCCACGGCCGCCATTTCAGCGACGTGGCCCCGCCTGAGGACACCGAATGCCCGCGGGTCGCCCCGGACGAGGCCGCCGGCATCCACCAGGAACTGGAACTGCTCGCCGAGGCCGTGCGCGACCTGCCGGACAAGTGCCGCGAAGTCTTCCTGCTCTATCGCGGCGACGGCCTGACCATGCGCGAGATCGCCGCGCAGTTGAAGATCAGCGAAAGCACGGTGGAAAAACATGTGGCCAAGGCCATGCAGCATTGTCGCCAGCGCCTGGGGCGGCTGCCATGACCCAGGCAAGCCCCGGCGTTTTCGGAAATAATGCCCGCCGTCCGACTCTCGTCCTCCCCAGCCCAGGCCGCCCATGACCCAGCCACCTCGCCCTACCGACGATATCCACGAGCAGGCGTCGCTCTGGCATATCCGCCTGCGCGAGCCGGGGGCCGACGAGCGCCTGCGCGAGGCGCACCGGCAATGGCTGGCGGCCGATCCCCGACACGCCCAGGCCTTCGCCGAGGCCGTCGAGCTCTGGGGCAAGCTGGCCGAGCCGGTGGCCCGGGTGCGCGCCGAGGAACAGGCGCAATGGCGCGCCCGCCAGCGTCGCCCGCGCCTGTTTCGGCCCTTGGCCGCCGCGGCCTGCCTGGTGCTCGCCCTGGGGGGCGGCCTGCTCTGGCAGGGCGGGGGGCTGGACGACCTGCGCAGCGACTACCACACCGCGGTCGGCCAGCGGCAGAGTGTCATCCTCGCCGATGGCAGCCGGGTCGAGCTCAACACCCACAGCGCCCTGGCGGTGTCCTTCAGCGAAGGCCGGCGGCAGGTGCGCCTGTTGCGCGGCGAGGCCTGGTTCGAGGTGCAGAAGGACGCCTCGCGGCCCTTCGTGGTGGCGGTTCCCCAAGGCACGGTGACCGTCACCGGCACGCGCTTCAACGTGCGCCTCGACGCGACGCAGACCACCGTCAGCCTCGCCGAAGGCCGGGTCGAACTGGACACCGCCGGCCAGCACGCCGAGCTGCTGCCCGACCAGCAAAGCTGCCTGCACGCCAGCGGCCTGTGTTCCGCCACCGGCTTCGACCGCCAGGCCACCGACGCCTGGCGCCAGGGACAGATGGTGTTCTACCGCACGCCGCTGAAACAGGTGATCGCCGAGCTTTCCCGCTATCACCACGGGCAGGTGTTCATCCACGGCGAGGCGCTGGCCAACCTGCCGGTATCCGGCGTGTTCGCCACGGCGTCGGAGGATGCCGTGCTGCAAGCCCTGCAAGAGACGCTGAAGATCAAGGTGACCCGTCTCGGCCTGGGGATCGTGGTCCTGCGCTGACCCGCCGAAAATATTTTTCCGACATCAGTGGGGGAGAACGCCTCGTTGCTTCGTTGTCTTGCAGAACGCGAATGAATGGCATTTGCGCGGATCAGGACGCAGCGGGGAGCACGGGGTATGAAGGGTTTCGCTTTCAACGGGAAGGTCAGGGCGATCGCCGCCAGTTCGGCGCTGCTGCTGGTGGCGCCAGCGCTGGCGCAGGCGGCGGAGCCGGTGCAGGCGCAATCCAGTGCCGCCCGCCAATATCAGCTGGACATCCCCGCTGGCGCCTTGCCGCAAGCCATCGCCGCCCTGTCCCTGGCCACCGGCCAGCAACTGCTGTACAGCAATGACCGGATCTTCCAACAACACAGTCAGTCAGCCCTGCGCGGTCGCTACACCCTGGAGCAGGCGCTGGACATCCTGCTGCGCGGCACCGGCCTGCAATGGCGGCGCACCAGCACCAACGTGCTGACCATCGAGGACACGCCCAGCGGCGACGCGCTGGAACTGGGCGCCACGTCGGTCACCGCGCTGGGCCTGAGCGGCATCACCGAGAACAGCGGTTCGTACAACGCCGACCAGGTGGCGGTCGGCAGCAAGACGGCCAGGTCGCTGCGCGAGGTGCCGCACTCGGTGTCGGTGGTGACCCGCCAGCGCATCGAGGAACAGAACCTCACCACCCTCACCGACGCCCTCGACAAGACCACCGGGGTGACTTTGCAACGTGCCGGCGCCAGCGGCTCGTCGCTGGGCAACGACAGCAATTTCTATTCCCGCGGCTTCGCCGTCTCGAACATCCAGATCGACGGCGGCGCGCCCCTCGACACCACCATCTCCGGCTACGGCTCGACCAGCCAGCTGGACCTGGCGCAGTTCGACCATGTGGAGTTCCTGCGCGGCGTCGATGGCCTGTACTCCGGCAGTGGCAACCCCGGTGGCACCATCAACCTGGTGCGCAAGCGCGCCTTGCCCGAGCGCCAGGTGACCTTCTCCGCGTCCGCCGGCAGTTGGGACAGCTACCGCACCGAACTGGACGCCACCGGCCCGCTCACCGAGCAGGGCAATGTCCGCGGGCGTATTGGCATGGCTTACCAGGACAACCGTTACTTCTACGAAATCGCCAACATGAACAAGCAGCTGGTCTACGGCTCGCTGGAGCTCGACCTGACCCCCGACACCCAGCTCACCGTCGGCGGCAGCTACCAGATCGGCGAAGGCGTCGCCAACTTCGGCGGCCTGCCGCGCTACACCACGGGCGACGACCTCAAGCTATCGCGCCGCACCGCGCTGGTCACCAGCTGGGACACGGTGGATGAAACCACCCGGCAGGCCTACCTCAAGCTGGAGCATGCCTTCAACGCCGACTGGAGCTGGACCACCGACATCACCTGGATGGACATGGACCGCGACGCCAACTCGCTGTTCGCCAACGGCGGCATCGACCCGCTCACCGGCAACGGTGCGCGCTGGCTGCACTACCCGGCGAAGACCGGCCTGGAGCGCAAGGCGATCAACACCTACCTGAAGGGCAATTTCGACCTGCTGGGGCGCAGTCATGAAGTCTTGCTCGGTAGCGACTACGCCCACAGCAAGGGTTACACCGTGCAGCGCTGGGGCAACGACAACTTCGCCCCGTTCAACATCTTCGACTTCACGCGCCCGGACGACACCGGCAGCACCGCTAACAAGACCGACGACAACGTCACCGAGAAATATGCCGGCTACGGCATGGTTCGCCTGCCCCTGGCCGATCCGGTAAAACTGATCCTTGGCGGGCGCCTGTCGAGCTACCACTACCACGACACGCAGATCTTCCAGAACGAAGACGGCTCCTACAGTTCGGACTCGATCCTTCCCACGTTCCGCGTGCATGACAAGTTCACGCCCTATGCGGGCCTGACCTACGATCTGACCCCACAATGGACCGCCTACGTCAGCTACGCCGAGACCTACAAGCCGCAGTTCCAGCAGGTGAAGGGGCCGCTGCCCGGCTCGCCGCTGGATCCGGTGACCTCGAAGAACTACGAACTGGGGATCAAGGGCCAGCTGTTCGACAACCGCCTCGACACCAGCTTTGCGATCTACCGTATCGAGCAGGAAGGCGCGGCGATCGAGGACCCGAACTACCCGCTGGACTACGGCGTGACCACCTGCTGCTACCTGAACCAGGGCAAGGTGGTCAGCGAAGGTTTCGATGCCGAGGTGAGCGGCGAAGTGGCCCGGGGCCTCAACCTGTTCGCCGGCTACACCTACAACCACACCATCGACCAGAAGAGCGACGCCACTCGTGCGATCTACAGCGGCTTGACGCCCAAGCACCTGTTCAAGCTGTGGGGCACCTACCAGCTGGCCGGTGTGCTGGAGCGCGTCAAGCTGGGCGCAGGGGTGACGGCGCAGAGCGTCAACTACCGTGCCGGGCAGGTGACGACTTTCAACGAAGCGACCCAGGACTACAGCGGGCCCAAGCGTGACTTCAAGTTCAGCCAGGCGGGGTATGCGGTGTGGAATTCCAGTGTCGAGTACAAGATCGATCGCAACTGGAGCGCCACGCTGAATGCCAACAATGTGTTCGACAAGCGCTACTACCAGACGGTGGGCACGACCGATAACGGCAACTTCTACGGTGAGCCGAGGAATTTCGTGCTGACGGTGCGCAGCAAGTTCTGATAAAAAAGGGCAAGTCGGTTTCCTGCGGGAAACGACTTGCCCTCTTTCATGCAATCGCGTGCTTTGATCAGGATGAACGTGATCTATATGAGTTGAATTTTTCAGGTGTTGCGGGGGCTGCCGTATTAACGGGGCTGGACCTGAAATGTAACCGAAGCGTTATTGCCATCACCGCCGGTGTATGAAACTTTCGCGTTCACGCTGTCAGTCGTGATGCTGTAGCTGTTGCTGCCGCTGAAGGGATCATCCCAGGCAATGTTGATATAGCAGACCTGGTCGGCGGTCGCGTCGTAGAAGGCGTAGGTGCAGGAGCCTTGGGTGCCGGTGGCGAAGCCGTCGGACTCCGTTTCCCAGTGCGCCTTGCCCGGTACGCCATTATCCGCCTGGACGATCTTCTGTGGCGGATAGATATCCCAGATACCGTGCTCGAGTTGCAGCGAGTCCTGTTTCAGACTCAGGCTGTAGTTGAGATAGTTTTCAAAATAGATATCAACGCTTCTTGCAGCCATGAATGTAAGTCCTTTTTTCAATTATGAGGTTTTGGCAGTCCAGCTGATGTCGGGCTGCCTGATCAATTTGTTGGGTTGCAAGTTTCTTGTCAATTGGGACTGGTGCGTGTGCAAAGCAAATTGTTAGTTATCGTTATTCAGTGCGAATAATAAGTTGAGTGATCGACATACAGGCTTGTTGCGCAGCGTCTCGATAGATAAGTGCCGGTTTTACACTGATTGCGCGTTACCCGAGATGCAGCGACGTCTGGAGGGCGGGTTCAACTGGAAGAGCCGTTATGGTTATGAAGGCGAGGGGTATCCGGTGCAGGAGAGTGTGGTGGTCGCCAGCGCCATGGCGTCCTGTCAGCCACTACCAACTTGTCGATCGAATGGTCACAAGAGCCCTAAACCCGCTACGCTCCGGAACGGTTTCAGTGCTCGTTGAAACGATCCGGAGCAGGCAGGTACCCAAGATGGAATTCCGCGACATCCTCGACACCGACCAGGCGACGCGCGACCAGGTGCGCCTGCTGCGCAACCACGTCGACGTGCGCCGCTTCATGTACAGCGACCACGAGATCACCCCGGACGAACACGCGCGCTGGCTGGCCAGCCTGGTGGGCAATGCGCGGCAGCGGGTGTTCGTGGTGATGCACGACGCTGCGGTGGCGGGCATCGTCTCGCTCAATGCCATCAACGCTACCCACCGCAGCGCCGACTGGGCGTTCTACCTGGACCCGGCGTTGCAGGGCAAAGGCCTGGGCAGCCTGGTGGAGTTCTGGCTGCTGGACCATGCATTCAATGAAGCGGGGCTGGAAAAGCTCAACTGCGAAGTGCTGGCGAGCAACGAGGCGGTGGTGAAGATGCACCAGAAGTTTGGTTTTGCGATCGAAGGTGTTCGGCGGGAGAACATCCTCAAGGATGGCGTCCGGCTGGATGTGGTGCTGCTGGGGATTACCCGCGGGGAATGGCTGGCGCAACGGCCGGGGATGCAGGGGCTGATCGAGCGGTTGTCGCGGAGATAGGAATCCAGGCCCGACACGGACCCTGTGAGCGGGTTTACCCGCGATGACGATGTTGAATTCACCGCCGCAATCGCGGGTGAACCCGCTCCCACAAGGTCCGCGTCGGTCCTGAGTCTTGCGGCGGTGGGGCCGTCAGCAACCCCATCGCCGCAAGGTCCTATCCCTCAGAAATCAGCCCGCAACGTCACCGTGTAGTTGCGCGGATCCCCATAGTGGTTCGCCGCATGCAGCCAGCCGATCGTCGAGTAGTACTTCTTGTCGAACAGGTTGTTGCCATTCAACGCCACGCTGAAGTTCTTGTTGATCTTGTACGCCACCCGCGCATTCCACACCGCGTACCCCGCCTGCTCGATATCGCCGACGCCATCGGTGCCGCCGAAGTTGGTGTGGTAGTTGCGGCTCTGGATATTCGCACCAGCACCGACGCTCCATTGCTCCAGCTCACCCGGCAGGGTGTAGTCGGCCCAGAAACGCAACAGATGCCGCGGGGTATAGCTGTTGAACGCCGCACCGGCGGCCGAGACGCCGTCGTTCGGGTCGTTGCGGTATTCGGTGTGGGTGTAGGTGTAGCCCGCGAACAGTTGCAGGTCATCCAGCACTTCACCGCTGATCTCGGCATCGAAGCCCTGGGTGCGCACCTTGCCGCCGGCCACGTAGCAGTCGTCGCAGCTCGCGCTGCTGTCGTACACCGCACGGTTTTCCTGGTCGATCTGGAACACGGCGAAGCTGGTATTGACCCGGCCATCGAGCAACTCGCCCTTCAGCCCAAGCTCGTAGTTGGCGCCTTCCATCGGCTCCAGCGCGGCGCTGTCCGCGTCCAGTTCGGTCTGCGGCTTGAAGATATCGGCGTAGCTGGCATAGACCGACCATTGCTCGTTCAGCGCATAGATCAACCCGCCATACGGGGTGAACTCGCCGGTGTGTTTGGAATGCGCCGGGTCTGGCGAGCCAGTGTTGAAGCGGGTCAGTTCATAGTCGTACTGGTAGTTGCTGCTGCGCCCCCCGAGCACCAGGGTCAGCGGCTCGGTCAGCTTGTAGCGCACCACGCCGTAGAGGCCGTTCTGGCGGATCTTGCCGTGGGACGTGCCGGCGTAGGTGGTGCCGAGCAACTGGTCCATGGTCGGCCGCTGCGGCGATACCGGGTCGTACAGGTTGATGGAACCAAGGTTGAGCAGGCCGCCTTGCAGGTCGTCGGTCTGCAGGTCGCTGGCGTTGGCACCGACCACCACTTCATGCTCCAGGTCGAAGGCGCGCCATTTGCCGGTGAGGTTGATGTCGGCGCCCTTGTTCACGTTCTCGAAGTCGTAGAGGTACGAGCGCGAGCGCATGCCGTCGCCGGTGGCCGGGTCCACCGAGCCGCGACCGAAGCTGTAGAGGATGTAGTTGGTCTCGCGGATGTAGCTGCCGGAGGCCTTCAGGCGCCAGTCGTCGTTGAAGTCGTGGGTGATGTCGGCGAAGTAGGTCACCTGCTTGTTGTCCCACTTGTTCCAGTCGGCGCCGGTGAAGGTCGAGCGCCCGGCGTTGACCGCGCTGCCATCCTTGTTGCGCGGCAGGCCGCTGAAGAACGGCGTCGAATGCAGGTCCTCGACGCTGGCGCCGGCGGCCACGGTGGTGCTGTCGGCGAGGTCGTATTCGAGGATGCCGTAGAGCACGTTCTTGCGGCTTTCGGCAGTGTCGTAGAAATAGTCCTGGTCTTCATGGCCGGCCACCAGGCGTCCGCGCAGGGAACCGTCCGGGGTGAGCGGGCCGCTGGCGTCGAGGGTCTGCCGGTAGCTGTCCCAGGAGCCGGCGCTGGCGGTGATCGACAGGGACGGCTCGGCCTTCGGCCGCTTGCGCACCAGGTTGATCGCCGCCCCGGGGTTGCCGCTGCCCTGCAGCAGGCCGTTGGCGCCGCGCAGCACCTCGACGCGGTCGTAGAGCAGGGTGTCGGCGGTGAAGCTGCTGCCGATCGCGTAGTAGCGGCGGTCCAGCGGCACGCCGTCGTACTGGATGGTCTCCACCTCGAAGCCGCGGGAGTAGATGTACTTGCCGCCGGACGGGCTCTGGAAGGTGGTGATGCCGGTGGTTTTCTCCAGCACGTCGTCGAGGGTGTCGAGGCGCTGGTCGTCCATGGCCTTGCGGGTGACCACGGTGACCGACTGCGGGATGTCCTTGAGGCGGTGGGTGGACTTGCCGATGGTGGCCGCGTTGGCGGTGTAGCTGCCGGAGTTCTCGGTGGTGGCGCTGATCGCGCGGCCGTCGATGTTCAAGGGTTCCAGGTTCAGCGCCGAGCCGCCGAGGGGCAGGGGCTCCAGGCCGTACACGCCATCGCCACGCAGCACCGCGCGCAGGCCGCTGCCGGCGAGCACGGTGTGGAAACCGTCCTCGATGCCATAGCTGCCCGACAGGCCGGGGCTGCTCAGGCCCTGGGTCAGGGCCGGCGAATATTGCAGGGTGATCCCGCCTTCGCTGGCAAAGCGCGCCAGCACCTGGGCCAGGCTGCCGGCACCGATGCTGTAGCTGTGGGGAGCCGAGGCGGGGGCAGCGTTTGCCATCGGCGTGATGCCGTGCAGGGCGAGGGTCAGCAGGCTGAGGGCGAGCAGCTGGCGCGGGTGGGGTGACGCGGCGCGAATCATCGAGGGATTGTCCTTATGTGTTGGCAGTTTCACAGACAAGGACTGACGACGACGGAAAAGGGGCCAATTCTCATCAACGCGGCGTGACGGTGACCCAGTAGCGGGTTCGATAGCCGACCCGCACCGGCAGCGTGGCGGGCAGGGCGGCGAGGATCGCGTCGGTGTTGCCCAGCTGGAAGGTGCCGCTGATCAGCAGCGGCGCCACCTCGTCCTGGCAGCGCAGCCAGCCGCTGCGGTAGCGGCCCAGTTCGCCGAGGAAATCGCGCAGGGGCATTTCCTCGACGATGAGCTGGCCGCGGGTCCACTGGCTGTCCTGTTCGCGGGCGGGGGTGGTGCTGGAGGGGTTGCGGCCGTCGAAGAGGATCTGCTGGCCGGCGTCGACGCGCTGGTTGGTCGGCGTTACCAGCACTGCGCCTTCGAACACGCTCAACTGCGTGCGGCCGTCGCGCTGGCGGACCAGGAAGCGGGTGCCCAGGGCTTCCATCACGCCTTGTTCGCTGACTACGCGCAGGGGGCGATGTCGGGGGTCGTGGCCGCTGTCCACGAGGATTTCGCCGCGGCGCAGGGTGATCAGGCGCTGGTGGTCGTCGAAGTCCACGTCCACCACCGTCTGGGTGTTGAGTTGCAGCACGGTGCCGTCGGCCAGCTCCAGGCGCCGGCGTTCGCCGGTGGCGGTGCTGTAGTCCCCGGCGGGTGATACCTGGCGATAGCCCACGTAACCGGCGGGAGCGACAAGGGCCAGCACCAGCAGTTGCTTCATCACCTGGCGGCGTTCGCGGTTCAGCGTGCCCATGGCCAGTTGCGGCGGCAGCAGGCCGAGGCGGGCTTGTACCCGTTGCGCCTTCTGCCACGCGCGTTCGTGCTCCGGCGCGGCCGCACGCCAGCGGGCGCAGGCCTCGCGCTGGGTAGGGCTGGTGCCTGGGTCGAGCATCAGCATGTGCCAGTGGGCGGCTTGCCGGGCGACTTCGGGGGCGATGCGGGCGGGTTCGGCGGACATCAGAAATCGTCGTCGCAGAGGATGCAGGCTTCGAGGGCGTTGGCCATATGGCGCTTCACGGTGCGCTCGCCGATGCCCAGGCGCTGGGCGACCTGCACGTAGGTCAGGCCCTCCAGTTGCACCAGCAGGAAGACCGAGCGCACGACGGGCTTGAAGGTGTCGAGGAGGGCGTCCAGTTGCTGCAGGGTTTCCCGCAGGCAGTAGTGGTCTTCTTCCGAGAGCGCGAAGACCTCGGGCAGTTGCGCGAGCATTTCCAGGTAGGCGCGTTCCAGGGACTGGCGGCGGAAATGGTCGTAGACCAGGCGACGGCTGACGGTGGCGAGGTAGGCACGGGGCTTCTCCAGGCTGAGGCGTGCACCGGCCTTTTGCTGGGCCTGGAGGATGCGCAGGAAGGTGTCCTGGGCCAGGTCTGCAGCCTGGGCCGAGCAGCCGAGGCGGCGGTATAGCCACTGCTTGAGCCAGCTGTTGTGCTCGGCGTAGACCTGACTCAGATCGTCGTGCATCGCGTGCAGTCCTCGGTTTGGATGGCGGCACGTTAATTGATAACGATTATCAAATCAATTCGTGATGTGACGAACTGGTAGGGGTGTGGTGGCGCATCGAATGAGCAGCGCGATCGGCGTAGGAGCTGATTTATCTGCGATCGGCGGCGAAGCCGTCGTAAAACCTGAATCCCGGATGTTCTTGATACCCCTCGGATCCGGAAATCACAGAGCCCCACTGCGGGCCAATGTCCGCAGTGGGGCTCGCTTCAGATTGGAACGGTCATCGTGGTTTTCGCTTGAGCGAGGATGAGCATCGCTTTGCTGACGCGCAGAAAGCGGATCGCGTCGGCGAGATGGATCTGGCTAATGGTGGTGGGTGGGGAGGGCAAGATTTTCAACAGCGCGATGGCGTCTGCGAGGTAGTTCTCGGCGTGGCCGATGGCTTCATGGTGGGAGAGGTTGGGTCCGACACAAAGGATCGGGGGTGGATCGGGGACGATCTTTTTCATTGGTGTAGCTCCGTGTGAGTCCATGGGGGACGCCACACCTCGCCGCTAAACAAGGGGTGGCGACTGTGCATGGGTTAGCAGACCGAGACACGAAGCAAACCCGGCGCACCCGAAGGTGCCCACACGCACAGCCGCCATAGAAGGTTGCTGGTGGTTTGATTCATGTGTTCGGACTGCTAATCCGGTCGTTGATTTGGCAACGACCGACGGAGATTAGGCAGCGTTTCCACAGGACGCAACCGCCAGGAGGGGGTGGGGAGTATGCTTGGGAAATTGCCTACAAGAAAGCCGGAAATGGGGGAAGTTTCGTAGCTGTATGCGACAGGTTTCGGTCGTGCTTGGCTGCCTTCCTGTAGGAGCTGGCTTGCCTGCGAAGGACCGCAACGCGGTCCCAAACCCCATCTCGTTTTCATGGTGCAAGCGACAGCTGACGATAACGCCAACGCTGTTATTTTCATCATGGGCCTCATCCCGTGAGTTGACCCTTTTTTTCAGGTGTTGTGTTGGGATTAGGAAAATCAACGACTTACAAGGCCGATAGAAAAAAGGGTCTGAGGGGGCCGAATCGAGGTTTTGCTTTTTGAATCAAAGGATTGATAAGGTTTTGGTCTAGTTCACTGCCGTATAGGCAGCTCAGAAAAGTCGGGGCCTACGAAAGATTTGAATGTCGCCGTTCACTGCCGTATAGGCAGCTCAGAAAACCTGCAGTTGGGAAACCACCGGTACCCAGTTGTTCACTGCCGTATAGGCAGCTCAGAAAGCGACCCGTGCCGGCGTGGCGAAGTCCGAGAAGTTCACTGCCGTATAGGCAGCTCAGAAATACGGGACCGGGCTTCATGTTCACTGGCCTGAGTTCACTGCCGTATAGGCAGCTCAGAAATGAAAGCGCTGACTCGACAGCAGGCGCCCCCGTGTTCACTGCCGTATAGGCAGCTCAGAAATGACCGAAGTACATATTGCGGGAGATGAGTTCGTTCACTGCCGTATAGGCAGCTCAGAAACAGCTCCGCCTATTCCAGTTGGGCTATGTACAGGTTCACTGCCGTATAGGCAGCTCAGAAAAAAGACCAGTCCTCATACAGTCCGTCGGTCGAGTTCACTGCCGTATAGGCAGCTCAGAAAGGATAGGCCCGGAGCCGTTGCCGAACCGCCGAGTTCACTGCCGTATAGGCAGCTCAGAAAGCCCAGGTACATTGCGCACTGGCCGTTGGCGTGTTCACTGCCGTATAGGCAGCTCAGAAAAGCAGCAGGCGCGGACGCGTGGCGGCATATTCGTTCACTGCCGTATAGGCAGCTCAGAAAATGGAGCGGATCGAGAAGGATGGTGCGCAGCCGTTCACTGCCGTATAGGCAGCTCAGAAATGGTCTTCACCGGCTGGAACGCGCTGACTACCGTTCACTGCCGTATAGGCAGCTCAGAAATACTCCGACCTGACGTTGTGGGACGACTTCCTTGTTCACTGCCGTATAGGCAGCTCAAAAACGATTCCTCTCCCCAGCGTTCACCTCTTTGAATTCTGATAAACAGATCGATTTGCTACGCTTCCCAGAAATCCACTCAAACATAAACAGTCAATTAGGGCTGTTTATGCTGTATAAGCAGACAATTTAGGCCCCTTATGAGTGATTACTTCCCCGTCGATTGCAGCGCTTCGCTCCAGCGAATAGGACTTCTGATCAAGTCTGCTCGTCTGGAGCAGGGTATCCGCCAGCTGGATGTGGTCAGTCGTCTCGGCGTACCAGAGAAGGTCATCCGCCGAATCGAACGCGGTGATCCCGCGGTCAGCGTCAAGTCACTGATGCTTGTGCTGTGGAATCTGGGTCTGATCGAGAAAGTATTCCGTTCGTTCGAGGGCAGTCCGATTTCATTCTCGGAGTTGAAGGAAGATACCCGTGGGCGCCGCGTGCGTCAGCGCCGCGCGAAAGCGGAGGATTTTTGATGCCCAGCGCCTACATCTACATGGAGCACCCTGGTACTGCCGAAGTGCTGACGCTCGGAAAGCTGACCCTGCATCACAACAAACCAGGAGAGTTCGTCTATTCGCCTTCTGCAATCGATGCCAGGGTGTGGGTACCCGATCCTATCCGCTATCCCTTGTCTGACCAGGTCTTTACGATCACCAGGAACCAGGGCGTGCCCGGTTTCATCGATGACGCCATGCCGGACGGGTGGGGCGAGCGGCTGCTTCAGCGGATGCAGCGCGACCCGGTAAGCCGTTTCGACCTGCTGGTCGGGTCTCCCAACAGCGACCGCGTGGGCAATCTCATGACCGGCCGGGACAAGGCGCCTCCTGTTGGCGTGGGGCAAAAGCCCTTGTCACGGCTGACGGGCCTGGATCGGTTCATCGACATCTGCGACGTGGTCTATGACAACGACATAGGCGACGAGGACGTGAAGGCACTCGGTGTACGGGATCAACGTTCGTCGGTCGGTGGAGCGCGTCCCAAGCGGACATTCTCGGGCGACCGGAAGCTGATCCTGGCCAAGCCGCACGATCGTTATGATCCTTACGAACTGGCACCCGTGGAACATGCCTGCATGACCTTCGCGGCAAAGAAGGGCATGCGTGTCGCCAAGACCTCCCTCTACCACGACAAGAAGGGCACGACCCTGTTGGTGGAGCGCTTCGACCGCCGTTACGTGGACGGTGTTTTTCGTCGGGTCCCGTTCCTGAGTGGTCTGACGTTGCTGGACACCGAATGGACCGTCGCGGACCTTACGGCTCGCTCCTATGCACGGCTGGCCGACGAGATGTACCGCCGCAAGGTGCCAGACGCGGACCGTCGTGAACTCTACTTGCGCATGGCCTACAACGTTCTGACGGGAAATACGGACGATCACCCGCGCAACCACGCGATCATTTTCATCGACGGAGGCTGGCGGCTTTCGCCAATGTATGACGTGCTGCCAATTCTCGACGAAGGGCGCGCCAGGTACATGTCGATGTCGGTGGGGATCGACGGCGTGAAAGTCACCCGGTCCAATCTGCTGAGCCAGCATCTGCACTTTGCTCTGACCAAGGACGAGGCCGAGGGGATTCTCGATCAGGTGGCGGGCTGGGCTGATGAGCTCAGGGAGTATTACGGTTGTTTCTTCAAGGGCAAGGCTCTGGAGGCTGCGCGAGAGGCGGTCAGTGCCGAGGGGTTGTTGTCGGGGTAGGCGGATTGTCTGGTTTCAAGCCGGTACTCGGTTCACGCTCATCTGGTTTGCATGACAAGAGTGGCAACGGACTGAAGTGTTTAATTGGTTGTTTTCGTCGCTGTCTCACCACATACGGCTGACCCTTTTTTTGAGGTGGTGCACGGGGGCGTGGAAAATCAATGACTTATAACGCTGGTAGAAAAAAGGGTCTGAGGTGACCGAATCGGGGTTTTGCTTTTTGAATCAAAGGATTGATAAGGTTTTGGTCGAGTTCACTGCCGTATAGGCAGCTCAGAAATCCCAGGCAGGCTGGGGCACGCCGACTTCGAAGTTCACTGCCGTATAGGCAGCTCAGAAAAAATCGCAGCAGGAAGCCTTCAAGTCGCTACGGTTCACTGCCGTATAGGCAGCTCAGAAAAGATGCCGCTCACGCAGCCAGCGCAGCGCATCGTTCACTGCCGTATAGGCAGCTCAGAAACCGCGATCCCGGCCTTGCCAGATGTTGACGGCGTTCACTGCCGTATAGGCAGCTCAGAAAGTACCGCTCAAGTCCGCATCGTGCGCAAAGCCGTTCACTGCCGTATAGGCAGCTCAGAAAATGCAGACCGTCGGCATCATGATGCAGAACGGCGTTCACTGCCGTATAGGCAGCTCAGAAAGCCAAGACTCGACTCAAGGTCACACCGCGGATGTTCACTGCCGTATAGGCAGCTCAGAAAAAGGTCGGGCACCTCGGCCAGCAGGTGGTTACGTTCACTGCCGTATAGGCAGCTCAGAAAGAGGTCGGGGGGATCTTGGCGCAAACAGCGATGTTCACTGCCGTATAGGCAGCTCAGAAATGGAAATCGCTGGCCGGGGTGTCGAGCAGGTTGTTCACTGCCGTATAGGCAGCTCAGAAATGCTGATCGAGGCCGCCAAGGCTGCCGGCAGCGTTCACTGCCGTATAGGCAGCTCAGAAAAAGAGCGCGTCTCCGCAGATCGCCGGCCTGGTGTTCACTGCCGTATAGGCAGCTCAGAAATGCACCGCCGCACCTACCGCGACGGCGCCGTGGTTCACTGCCGTATAGGCAGCTCAGAAAAGGGCAATCCGGGGCATGTCGCTCAGGGTCGGGTTCACTGCCGTATAGGCAGCTCAGAAAGCCCACAGAGAGGTGCCGAGCGAATACAGCAGGTTCACTGCCGTATAGGCAGCTCAGAAATTCAACACCAACTACCAGGTTGCCGCGAACAATGTTCACTGCCGTATAGGCAGCTCAGAAAGAGGTGCCGGTTCCGGAACCAGAGACGTAACCGTTCACTGCCGTATAGGCAGCTCAGAAAAGGTCCAGCGGCTCGACTGTTCCACCCAGGCGGTTCACTGCCGTATAGGCAGCTCAGAAATGCAGGCGACCGAACAGCTGGGATTGCTGCTCGTTCACTGCCGTATAGGCAGCTCAGAAATTTCCGGGCCGCGAGCGCCATCCTCATACCTGGTTCACTGCCGTATAGGCAGCTCAGAAATTGCGGGATCGGGTTGGGTACCTGCGGTAATTCGTTCACTGCCGTATAGGCAGCTCAGAAAACACCGGCACGGTAGCGGATCCGCAGCCGCCCGTTCACTGCCGTATAGGCAGCTCAGAAACAGCTGTCGGCGCCGGTGGTCTCGCCGCGCTCGTTCACTGCCGTATAGGCAGCTCAGAAAAGACAGGCGAAGCGACTCCAAGCCCTGGCCGGGTTCACTGCCGTATAGGCAGCTCAGAAAAACTGCTCGGCAGTCTCGGCACGTTTGATTTTGTTCACTGCCGTATAGGCAGCTCAGAAAAAGGAAGGGCAGTGCATGGTACTGCGCTCAATGTTCACTGCCGTATAGGCAGCTCAGAAAAGGGCAACGACCACTGGATTGGGCTGCAGGCCGTTCACTGCCGTATAGGCAGCTCAGAAAGCAAGAATGCGGATGACGCGCGGCGTGTCGTAGTTCACTGCCGTATAGGCAGCTCAGAAAAACTACGCGCTCTACGGCGACATGAGCGAACGTGTTCACTGCCGCATAGGCAGCTCAGAAACTGGGTCGCTAGGCATCTACCGCCTTGACCACCGCTGGAAAGTTAAGAAAAAATCGAGGAAATGGTCTGAACTGAAGATTTTCATCGAGCGCTCAAGAAAAAATTCGCGCAGCCTGACAAATGGAAGGAAAAACTCATGCGGTCAGTGGGCTATACGTTGCTGTGCGAAAGGCTGGGGATCAAGGCCGTCCCCCTGAATCGACCTGCTATCGTCCAGCCAGTCACGCGGCTCAAAGAGATCGGGCGCACGCTCGCCGTGCCTCCAAAGCAAGCTCCTGCACAGGATGACCTGCTCGGGAACGTTCTATTTGCCCTCAAGCATGAAGGCACGAATCTCTCGATTCTCGCCCAAGCCCTGCCACAGATTCCTGTCGAGCACTTCTTTGTCGCATTGCAGGGAACACCAAACGGCGTCTATATCCGTAAAGCCTGCTTCTTGAGGGAAGCTTTCTCTGCTGATTTGATCGAGCAGACTTCTCCCGTCAAAGGTGCATTCATTCCACTGTTTGATCCGACACGGTACGTCACTCGCCCTGGCTCACGCAATTCCAGGTGGCGGGTTGAATTCAACGGTCTGGGTGATTTCTCGTATTGCGCTACCGTTGAGCGGACACCTGAACTGGCGAGTCTCCTGGAACACGATATTCTCGGCAAGGCCAAGGCGTTCATCGAGTCCCTTCCACCAATGATGATGGACCGGGCCATCAACTGGGCGTACTTGCACGAGACCCAGGACTCTTTCGCAATCGAGAAAGAGGCGCCGAGCGAGAACAAGGCTCGCCGGTTCATTCAGCTTTTACGCCAGGCCCATGAACAATTGCCGCTGACCGAGGATTACCTCGTCCACTTGCAGAACGCGACCATTTCAAACCCTTTGGATCTGGCAGTGGCATTCCGTCATGAACAGAACCACTTGGCCAACGGACTTCAGGGCGCTGCGGGTGTCAGCTACGTTCCGCCGCCACCGGAGCTGTGTCGGGAATTGATGGAAAGCCTGATGGGCTTCGCCAACACGGCCTCACAGCAAATCGATCCCTTGGTCGCCGCCGGCATCATCTCGTTCGGGTTTGTGTTCCTTCATCCCTTCATGGATGGAAACGGCCGTTTATCCCGCTTCCTGATTCACCATGCGCTGTGTCAGAGCGGTGCATTGGAGAAAGGGCTATTGCTCCCTATTTCGGTAGCGATGAAACAAGAAGAGAACAGATACCTGGAGACCCTGCAGACATTCTCCCGGCCAGTGCGAGAGTTCTGGCAAGTCGACTGGATCGATTTCGAGCACTTCCACTTTGAGTTCACCGGTTCACCTGCGGTGTATCGATACTGGGATGCAACGCAAAGCGTAGTGTTCACCTGCCAGATGGCCAAGCGTGCCCTGGAGGTTGAACTGCGCGACGAAACAGCATTTCTGGAGAGCTACGATGCCGTTTACAAGGCCGTGGATGAGCGCTACGACGTTCGTGGCAGTGATCTCGCATCGCTGGTCATGATGTGCCTGAGCAATGGTGGGACCGTGTCGAACAACCGGCGCAAGCAATTCCTGTACAGGGTTCCGGAAGCGATCTTCGACTTTATCGAAGAGACAGCCCAGCAAGTACTTGCCGCACGGCGTACGGCGATGGAGGAACATCGTACCGTCGGGCAGGGGGATGACTGAGTGTTGTCATGTCGCTAGCTAACAGCACGAGGCGGAGCGATCGGGTATTGGTGATTTTTTAAGCTGCCTACGCGGCAGTGAAGCGATCTGGGCGCACACGATCTGCGCAGCCCTGTTTCTGAGCTGCCTACACGGCAGTGAAGTCCCGACCCAGGTGATGGCCTGGGTGCGTCGATTTCTGAGCTGCCTACACGGCAGTGAAGCGCAGGTCGCCGGCGGCACGCGCCTGGTAGTATTTCTGAGCTGCCTACCCGGCAGTGAAGAGTGCAAGCGGCATTGCCGTGGGCACCGGACTTTTCTGAGCTGCCTACCCGGCAGTGAAGAACGCCAAATGGAACTGCGACCGCAACCAAATTTTCTGAGCTGCCTACCCGGCAGTGAAGCCTTTCCCTCGCAGGCGATTCCGGGTTCGTCATTTCTGAGCTGCCTACCCGGCAGTGAAGCCTGCCATCCGCCGGCGAACTGAACCATGCGTTTTCTGAGCTGCCTACCCGGCAGTGAAGCAGTCCGAAGTAGCTATTTGCTGTTTCGCGCATTTCTGAGCTGCCTACCCGGCAGTGAAGGACCTGGGCTTTTCCGACGATGGCCTGCAGGTTTTCTGAGCTGCCTACCCGGCAGTGAAGACTCCGATGCGCGTCGCCAGCGGCGCGGTGATTTTCTGAGCTGCCTACCCGGCAGTGAAGTAGAGCCATTCCCCTCCAACCTCTTGTTCTCGAAGGGAAATAACCATCAATCCAGCCCCAGACCCTATTTCGCGAGCCCTTCGTAACCAATTGATTTTAAAGGGCTCTCAAATTACTCCAGAAAAAAGGGTCAGAACCAGGGCACCGTAGCGCTACTACTCAACCCAAACCCACCAAACGATCCCGCCTCCGCCCGATCCAGCAATGGTCCTTGCCGAACGAACAATCGGAAAACCTGCCCACCAGTGCTACTGCGCAAGGTGGCAAAAGGCAGGTTGCAGCGTTTTCCCGCGCTATCGGGAATCCGCAGGCGTGCCTCTTCCTCACTGATGTCATGCCGCTTGATCAAGCGCCGGCGAGCCCGTTCCGGGTTGCTGTCGACCTGAACCCGGCTCACGGTGCGATATTTCGTGCCCTTCGGCACCGCCCGTGTATCGCCACAATCTACGTGATCACGCATCCCGGTCAGCCAGTCGAGCGCTTGCAGGCCCGACAACGCCTGCACGTTTCCATGCACGCGCAAACGCGATCCGAGGTTGCGCGCGTTCTGGCCGCAATCGGGAAAGCTGATACCGATATCGTCACGCCGCAGGTCATGCAGGGCACGGTGAAACTTCGCCAGCAGCGCATTCATCAGCAGCGTTTCCGGAAACTCCGGATCCGGCCGCAGTTTCAGCTCCAGGTAATGGTCCATGCTCAACCCGCCTCGCCGAATACACCGCCGCGAATCAGGGTGGCGATGACGAAGTGCTGTTGGCCAATCTCCGGCACCTTGTCTTTCAGCACCCATGCATCGAGCAGGGTGTAGAAGTCGTCCTTGGTATTGCGCGGTTGACGATAGGCCTTGCCCTGGGTGGTAACCGAGCCATAGGGTTCGACCGCGATCGGACCATTGACTTCTGCATCCTGGTACCAGGTATCGATACTGCGGATGGCGTTGCCCAGCTTCTGCGAGTGAATCCCTGCAATCCCGTCGACGTGATAGAGCGTCTTGCTCTTGTCACCACGCTCGCGATCGAGGATCAGCTCCTGGGACGGGAATACCTCCTGCCCAGCGCCCAGACGAACGAAGGCGGTGACGCGCAGCAGCACGTGCTGCTCCCCCACCAATCCATTGGCGATCAGTTGTCCCAGGCTTTCCAGCGCCGCCGTCTGGTTGCCATGGGTGTCGAAGTTGCGCAGGGAAAGGGCGAAGGCGTCGAACGTCCAGCTCTTCGCGGCCTGGCCGTCGATCAGGTGTTCGATCAGGACTTCCACCTGTTCGGCACCAATCCGGTTACGCCAGAGGAAGCGGCCATTGGCCAGGTTGCAGGCGTAACGACGTGCCAGTTCGTTGAAGCCGTTTTTCTCCACGTAGCCCTTGACCGTGTCCAGCAGCTTGCGCCGGTAGTCGGCATCGTTGCACGCCGAAGGCTGGCCGGTGCCGCCCAGGACGCGAAGGGTGAAGGAAACACGCAGCGTATCGGCATCATGGGGCAGGGCGGCGACATCGACGGTTTGCAGGTTGGGGTTTTCGATCTTGGTATCCAGCTTCGCCGGGTCCAGTTCCTTGGTCTTCAGGCGGTTGGAGACAGTGCCGCGTACCGACTTGGTGTTGACCGGAATGGCACTCCATTCACCACTGCGCGAATGCCAGTTACCGGCATGGAACAGCGCATCGGAAGGATCGAGCTTGCGCTCGAAGGCGAGGACGGAGGCGGTTTTGAGGCTGTCATTACTCATATGCAAATCCTTTGTATGAAGTGGCTGGCAGGTCAGTCGAAGTCGTAGTCGGTTTCGGGCTGGTAGTGGTTGCGGCAGCGATAGAGACCGCGTTCGGGGTCGCTGTCGGCGTACCACAGCAGGTGGTCGGCAGACTGCAGTCGGTGCGGACTGATCCACTGGCCGATGCTGAACAAGCTTTCCACCAGACGAAACGGAGTGCTCTGGTCGCGGGCGCTGGAGACCGATCCGGGTGGCTGAAGCTCGCTCAGTCCGACATAGCCGACCGGGATGGGGACGATCCAGCCGAGGTGCTGGCGGTCGTTGAGCCAGTCTTGTTTCTTCACGACACCCTCGTCTTCAACCACAGCTTCAGGTGCTCGCCAGTTGATGCGCGAAAGTGACAACCAGGCATTCAGCGGCGAAGCGTTGGGATCCCTGGATTGCAATTCGGCATGCCGCAGGGTCAGCAGGTCATGGCGTTCGACTAGCACGAACCCGGGGAGCAGACGCCACATCGCGGACTGGAAGTTGTCCCGTTTGTCGTCGACGCTCCCGGCAAGCGGCTGCAGCAGAGGGCGCTGCCGTGTACCCGGAATGATGCTGCCCCCGGCAATACGCATCTGCGACAGCAGGTCGGTGATCCGTTGTGCCAACCCGGCCTTGTCAGTGCTGGCAAGCGCAGGACCCTGTACCGCGAAGACCAAACTCAGTTCGAGGTGGATGCGGCCTTCTTCGACGATGGCCGAAGACTTGCCGTCCTTGTCGATCGGGTTGCGGGTCAGGCGAAACCCGTTGACGAAACCGCCCTCGGTGATCTGTTCCTGATGGTCATGGACAACCACCGCGACGGCATTGAACTGCAGGTCGATATCCTCCGTGCGGGCCTTGCGCTCCAGTGCCCACATCAGGCCGATGAAGGCGGTCATGGAGGGGAAGCCGTGGGTCAACGGGCTGGAAATCGCGTTGGCGTTCTGCACGCGAAGGCGGGGTACGATCAACAGGTGGTCGAAGCCAGGCAATTCACTCATCTTGCGCCTCCAGTTTCCGGGCGATCGGGATGACGTAATCCGCGATCTCGCGGCTCCAGTAGGCGTGTTCTGTGGTGCTGACCGGCAGGCCGCGTTTCTTGAGGATATCGTTCAGCCAGATGCCGAAACGGCTGGCGACCTCGTCGGGCCAGGTCTGGCTGGCGAATGCGGCGGTGAAGTTCAGGTCGGCTTGCGCGTGATCTTCCCGAGGCGCGAGCTGCGCCCGTTCGGGATCAAGCCAGAGCTGTTCGCAGATTGGCAGTTCGCAGGTGCTGTCAGAAGTCCAGCCAGCTGGGTACTGATTGCGGATACCTTGGCCGAAGGCGGCCAGCGACCGGCCGATCGCGCGTTTGATACGCTCACGGGCCTGGCGGGTTTCGAAGGATTGCTCCGGATCGCTCTCCAGCAGTTTGCATAAGGCGGTGATCTGGCGATTCACCCCGTCGAAACCGCGGAAACGCTTGAACACTGAGTCGATGGCGAGCAGGGGATTGCGGGTGCCGCTACCCCAGCTCGGTGGTAGCGAAGCCAGCAAGTAATTGACCCCGCCGCGGTCGCTGTTGAGCTGGCTGACGTTTTGCGGCTTGGTACCACCGAGCTTACGCGCGACCAAGTCGCGGTAGTCGCGGTAGATGTCTTCGTGCGGAGCTTTGTCGCGCCAGGCCTGGCGGGCCTTCTTGTTGCGCTCGCCAAAGCGCGCATCGTTGATGTCCAGGTGGGCAGCGTGCACCAGGCTGCTGGGGAACAGCGGCTGCAACAGATGAAAGCCGGCATCATCCGCCGGGTCGCCAGATACGCTCCAGTACACCTGCTTGGCCATTTGGTGGGAACTGATGGTGTCGCTGGGGCGGATCAGGCCCTTGAAGGCTTCGGCCCAGTTGTTCGCGATCTCCGGAGAGTCGTGCAGGGCGGCGAGCAGGTCGGCATCGTTGTTCTGGAGCCAATCCAGCAGGCGCCGGCCTTCGACTTCGACCTTGAGGAATTTGTAGACGTCCAGGGCTGCGGCGTTGCCGACGATGTCGGTGGCGTGGCCGTCGAGTAGCGAGTGACTGCCAATTTCCTGGTGGTTGGGCAGCGAGGTGGGATCTACGTACAGGCTGGTACCGCGGGCGTCCGGGTGGGTCGCCTTGAGTACGTGGGTTACCGCCTGGATCTGCGCAACCCGTCGTGCGGCATCGGCGAGCCAGGTGGTGTAGTCGTATTTTGCGGCGGTGGGGGTGTCATCGTCCGGCTCGGTACCCTTGAGCTTGGCTTCCTTTCGCTCGTTGATGAAGCTGGCGATGGTGGTGCGGAACAGGGTGGTGCGGGGTGAGGGAAGAATCTGTTCGTTCATGAAGGACTCTTACGTAAATCGACTTGGTGTTACCAAGTGTCTGGAACCACTGCGGCCTCTTGCAGCAGGGGGCGGAGGACTACCTTGGAGCAACTCTCCGAAATTAGTTCTTAGAACACATGCGGATCTCCTGAACGCTTGATTTGGTTGAGCCCAGCGCTGGCGTTTTGCGCTAGGTCGATGCTGACGATTGGCTTGTTTTTAACCGTAGACTTGATCTGGAGAAAATTCAAATCCACTGTGTCTGAATCCTGTACAGGTGATCTGCATAATTTTTAGCTTTCTACGTCAACAGCTGGTTTAAGCTTGTTTCACTGCCGCGAGGTAGCTCAGAAAACTGTGTCTAAGTCCTGCAAATGCTTTCACTGCCGAACAGGTAGAGTGCCCAAAAGAGCTAAGCCAAGCTTTCGCCTGGCCTAGCTCTTTTTCGCAAACCCCAACACCGAGTGATACCGCCACCCAAACGTGCTCTCGTAAACCGTCACTGCAGTAAACCGCTCAGCACAAACCTCCAGCGGTAACTCCAGCTCCTCAGCCAGTGCCTCCAGCAACTCCATCACATCGTGCTGTCCCCAGGGTGCAATCCCGGGCCCAAGATCCCTTTCCAGATCGATCGGACTGAACAACTCCGAACACTCCAGATAAACCCGCGACTCATTGAACCGTCCCGCCTCCTGAATCCGGTGCAGCACCAACCGCTCCCGGTCCTCATCCGGAAGCAGCACCAGTTCCTCTTCACGCCCGCCATTCTCCCGAAACGGCTGATGCTGCGGCAGCACCCAGGTCAACGCCGCCTGCGGAAACTGCCAGGCGCAAGCCGCATCCAGGTCGAGCGTTTCGCGACTGACACGCCGTGCGAATTGCGGCGAGGCAGCTCGCTCTTTCGGCAGCATCAGCTCACTCAATCGGGCATGTTCAAGATCGACCAGGCTTTCCTTGGGCTTCCATGCCGAATGCTCTTTGGGCTGGATACGCGGTCGGGCGCTGATGACGTCGATATCACCCGGCTCAAGCAGCTTCCCCAGCCTGTGGGTCTTCAACCTGAAGCGGTGATCGGGCGGTGCCCCGTCCTGTTCGAACCCGGGTTTTACAAAGGCCGCATCCGGTTTTTTATGCGGGGTCAGCTGGTTCTCGAAATGCCGCAGGTTCGTCTCGAAGATCAGCACGTTCGCCGCGTCGCACGGTTGGTTACGGTGCCGCTGTACCCGCCCGGCCAGTTGGATCAACGATCGCATCGACGAAGGCTCGACCACCGCCCAGTCATAGTCGTGATCGCGCCCCACTTCCGTAACTGGCGAGCCGAGCACGACGAACAGGTGGTCCTGCTCCGGATAACGCCGCAAGGCTTCGCGGATATCTGGCTGGTCGAACACCGCATCCTTGTCCCTGCGGTTCAGTGTCCGGTCCAACTGCGCTTCGATGGCCGAACGCAACAGCAGCGGAAAGCGCGAGTGGTAAACGCACAGATGAATCCGCTGCCCCTGCGCGGCGCCCAGCTGGAACAGGGCGAGGGCGACATCGAACATCGGTTCGATATTGGCCATGCGCACCAGCCCGAAGCTGACGCGTTTTCCGGTGTGCGGACAAATTCCGGCGTGCCGTGCATGGCCGATTTGCATGGCTTCGCGAATTTGCGCAGCAAACTCCTTGTACAGCAGCTCCCTGCTTTGGGCAGCAAGGTTCAATTGCACTATTTCGCCGCGTCGGCAGGGGGGGACCTTGCCCAGTTCGGCGACGCGTTTTTTCACGAAGTGCCAATGTTGTTCTTTGAACGTCGGAGCATCGTCGCACCTTGCCTGGTGCGTGCCGAACTCATCGACCCACAGACAGCCAATCGGCTCGCTGCTCTGCGCAATACCACGGTTACGCCCATAGTGCTGACGACCCGCCCTGTAGGCCTGGAACATGCCCTCTACCAAGGCCGGCGGCAGGGTGGCCGAAGACAGCAATACACGCGTTCCCAGCAGCCCCGCGCAATAGACCAGGCGGGTAACGGCGGGCTGGTCCGCCAGATCGAAATCATCCAGCTCGTCCAGGACCAGATCGCTGCTCATCAGGCGCAGCATCGGTGCGATCTGGCGACCGGCGCGTTGCGCTTCCGTCGCTGGCATCAGGTGGTCGATGGTGCAGACCAGCATCGGAGCACTGAGCAGCTTGCGGATGCTCGGGTCGTCCATGGCCTTGTCGAGCAGCGGGTGCTGGCTGGTATTGCCTTCGTATAAAAGGTGGCTGTCTTCCTCGATCAGCGCCTGGATGGATTCCGAGCCCATGTCGGAAGCTCTGGCCTGGTGGAATTCGAAGAGGACACGGCTGGCGGAGCCACCGACGTGCAAGGCCAGCTCGTCCTCGCTCAGGTGCAGGTCGCGGCGATAGCTGTCGCCGGTTTGGCGCGTCAGAGTGCGCAGGCCCAGGGCGAAGGTGCAGCGCAGTCCCAGTTCGGGGTCGGCCAGGGCGTTCATGATGCGTGCATTGGCCAGGGTCTTGCCGCAACCGGTGGACGCCATGTTGACGATGAACACGCCCTTGCCATCGAACTGGGTGCGTAGGCTGGTGGTGGCATCGGCCGCCTTGTCCTGCCAGCGGAAGCGCTCGTTTCCGCTGCGTTTGCGCATGCCACGGTGGCGGAGCAGGCGTGGCAGGTGGCGTTCGAAGCCGGGCAGCCCCAGGACGACGCCGGCGCTCATGCGCGCCACGCCAAGCAGGTGCTCGTCCAGTGGCTGCTTGAGGCTGCCATCGGTGTGGGTATTGGCGAAAACGCGGTAGTCCTTGTCGCCCTTCACCCGGCGCCCGTCCTCGGGAGACAGGCTGGAGTAATGGTGGTCAGCCAGCATCAGGCTGAGCCTGGCCAGGTGCATGACATAGGGGTTGGACAGCCAGTCGCCTTTGCCGGTCTTGCTGCTCAGTGCCAGCAGGCGCTGTGCAACCTTGGCCGCCTGGGTTCGCCACTTCGGCAGGACGACGGGCAAGGGCAGATCGAATTGCCAATAGGGTGCGATATCCGCCGGCTCGGTCGCGTTGGTCAGTTCGTTCCATTCATGGGTGATGCCGTCGAGGATGTTCGGCAGCATCGTCGGGCTGAAATCGGTGGTGCGCTGTCCGAGCCAGACCGGGCTGGACGATCGGGATTGATCCGGTGGCCGCGTGGGCAGGCGGTGGTGGCTGACCACCAGCCAGGCGATGGCTGCGGCCAACGGAGGCAGATGGCGGAAGGGCGGTGGTGTGTCGCGGTCCAGACCGTCGCGCATGAAGCGCCCCGGTGCCAGCCAGTGTGGGTCGTGCTGTGGGTCGGCGGCGGCGAGGCGCGTTAGCCAGCCTGCATCGTCATCCTTGCCGACAAAGGCGAGAAACAGGCGCAGCGAGACCCATTCGTGGCGGTAGAGATTGCGGGTTCTCGTGTTCAGCCTGAGGCGCGCCTGGAAAGCTGCGCTGGCTTTGCCCAGGTCGTGGAGCAGGGCCGCCATCTGCGCCAGCAGGCGGATGTCCTCGGCGGTGTGCCAGTCATTCTCGTCATGCTTGCGCAGAACATCGCGGCGAGTGGTGTTGGTCGGCACTGCGCCTTGCTCGTTGAAACGACTGGCATCGCCAACGATCCACAGCAGCTCGCTGTGGTCGAGGCCGCGAATCCAGTGGCAGGCTACGGCGGTGTTGCGCCGGGCGGTCTTTTTCAGCAGGCGGCGAAGGGTATCCAGGCCAGCCTGGGTGATGGGTGTCTGCCAAGTGCGGTCGCCGCGGCGCTCGGCGAATTGGTCGAGGATACGCCGGGTTTCGACCAGGGCGCGTTTGTCGCACTGACAGATCAGCAGGATATTCACGCGATCGGCGCCCCCAGTTGCTCGGCGATGTCCTTGAGACTGTCGATCATGAAGTCCAGGGCTTCGCTGCGGGTCAGGTTTTCGATGCAGGCCTGGCGGAAGGTCTGTTCATCGTCGCCGCGCATCGCCGAGACAAAGGCTTGCGGCAGGATCAGGCCGTCCTTGACCAGGTCGGCGACGTCGAAGACCAGGCCGCCGCGGCGGGTCTTGCCGTGCAGGACGGCGAGGCCATGGGGCAGGCCGAGCACCCAGGTCGCGGTGGCCGCCAGTCCGTAGGCCAGGTAGTTGCCGTGGTCGAGGAAACGGTTGGCAGGATCACCGCCGCTGCCACGCTTGGCTCTGCCGAAGTCGCCATAGCCGGTTGCGGTAGCGGCGAGCTTGAACAGGCGTTTGCTCAGGCGGGCCTCCTCGGTCAGCAGGTGTTCGTGGTTGGGGGCGTGTTCGAGGGTGGCGAGGGAGTGGGCTAGGGCATCGTCGAGTGCCGCGGTGTCGATGCGGAAAGCGGATTTCTCGGTGGCGGCGCGTGCTTGCCAGTGCTTGCGGATATGGTCGAGGCGCTTGCGCTGGACGGCCTTCGCTGCTGCGAGGCGCTGGCCTTCGTCGAACCAGAAGGATACCCAGCGTTGCAGGTACTCGGAGGGGCGGTATTCGCTCTGCGGGGAGAACCAGGCGACTTCGATATCCATTTCATTGGCGCTGAACAACGGGGTTCCGCCGCCTCCGCAGAAACCGACCAGCACGCCGGCACGGGCCAGCTCGCGCATGGCTGCCTGGGTCACCGAGGTGCCGGTGCCAAGGAGGATTGTCGTGGTGTTGGCGATCGGGATGTTCCAGTACAGCGACTGCTTGCCGGCGTCGGTGACGTATTCGACGCGGCCGCCATTTACCAGGACGCGACAGTGTTGCAGGTAATAGATGTTGGCGCGTTTGGAATGAAGGATGGTCTTGAGGTCGGAGGAGTGAATGCCGTCCATGATGGCAACCTGGTTTCCGTTTTGGGGTTGATGGTTATAGCTGAGTTGATGGCTAAGTGCCGGCGTTTTTGTTGCGGATTGCTTTTTGGTGTGGGGGGTAAAGGAAGGGGTTGGGTACCCTTTTTTTGGCGGTGATTGGTTGGGGTATATAAATCAATGGGTTAGGGATCGGGTGAAAAATAGGGTCTGGGGCGGTGAAAAAGGGGTTTTGCTTTTTAGATCAAAGGATTGGTAGGGTTTTGGTCTAGTTCACTGCCGTGTAGGCAGCTCAGAAACGGTAGCGAATACCTGGACTGGGCCGAATCGGGTTCACTGCCGTGTAGGCAGCTCAGAAAGTGAGACCCGTACGCGTCTTGCCCACCTGGTTGTTCACTGCCGTGTAGGCAGCTCAGAAAGGTAGCTCATGGGCATCACGCAGCCCTCCGTCGTTCACTGCCGTGTAGGCAGCTCAGAAAACATCGAGGTCGCGGCGCCGGCTGCCAAGGTTGTTCACTGCCGTGTAGGCAGCTCAGAAATGATGCCCACGGTGGTGAAAGGGGGGATGATGGTTCACTGCCGTGTAGGCAGCTCAGAAAAGGCCATCCTGCTCAACATCCCCACTGACGAGGTTCACTGCCGTGTAGGCAGCTCAGAAATGGAGAAAGCCATGCCGATTACCGAGCATCAGGTTCACTGCCGTGTAGGCAGCTCAGAAATGAGCCAGACCGAGAGCCTCGACTTGCTGTTCGTTCACTGCCGTGTAGGCAGCTCAGAAAGAAATGGGCCGAACCGAAGCGCGATCTCCCAAGTTCACTGCCGTGTAGGCAGCTCAGAAACGAGCGGCAGGCCAAACGCCTGCGCCGGCTGAGTTCACTGCCGTGTAGGCAGCTCAGAAATTCCTGTGGCTCACAGGGTGACCGCGTCGCAGCGTTCACTGCCGTGTAGGCAGCTCAGAAAATGATCAGCTGGCACTGATTTCGGGCATCAGGGTTCACTGCCGTGTAGGCAGCTCAGAAAGTTGCGTATTGCTGGAGCCAGGGCGTCGCCCTGTTCACTGCTGTGTAGGCAGCTCAGAAAAGCTGGACAGGGGCATGCAGGTGAGGACTGGTAGGGAGGGTATGACGGGAGGGCTTGGTGGAGATTTCTGGGTGTCAGATAGATCCGGGAATCAGGCTTTACGACGGCTTCGCCGCCGATCGCGGATAAATCCGCTCCTACACCGATACGCGTCGCTCGGGGGGATCTCAACCCAACCCCAAATCCCAGGCACAAAAAAGCCGACTAAAAAGTCGGCTTCTTCTGGATCTTGGTGCCCCGAGGGAGACTCGAACTCCCACTCCTTTCGAAAACGGATTTTGAATCCGCCGCGTCTACCAATTCCGCCATCAGGGCTTGTGGCGGCGCAGTATAAAGAGGGGCCTACCGTTGGTCAATCAGCTTTCATGGTCAATTTTTCCGCTTTCGGCTAAACTTCCCGGCCCTGTCGAACCCGTACCCATTGCCATGCGCGTCGCCGATTTTTCCTTCGAACTCCCCGATTCCCTGATCGCCCGCCATCCCCTGGCCGAACGCCGGGCGAGCCGGCTGCTGGTCCTCGATGGCCCGAGCGGCGCCCTGGCGCACCGGCATTTCGGCGACCTGCTGGAATACCTGCGCCCTGGCGACCTGATGGTGTTCAACAACACCCGGGTCATCCCGGCCCGCCTGTTCGGCCAGAAAGCCTCCGGCGGCAAGCTGGAAATCCTCGTCGAACGCGTGCTGGACAGCCATCGCGTCCTGGCCCACGTGCGCGCCAGCAAGGCGCCCAAGCCAGGCACGCAGATCCTCATCGACGGCGGCGGCGAAGCGGAAATGGTGGCGCGCCACGACACCCTGTTCGAACTGCGCTTCGCCGAGGACGTGCTGCCGCTGCTGGACCGCGTCGGCCACATGCCGCTGCCTCCTTATATAGACCGCCCCGACGAGGGCGCCGACCGCGAGCGCTACCAGACGGTCTACGCCGACCGCGCCGGCGCCGTGGCGGCCCCCACCGCCGGCCTGCACTTCGACGAGGACCTGCTGGCGAAAATCGCCGAGAAGGGCGTCGACACCGCCTTCGTCACCCTGCACGTCGGCGCCGGCACCTTCCAGCCGGTGCGCGTCGAGCGCATCGAAGACCACCACATGCACAAGGAATGGCTGGAAGTCGGCCAGGATGTGGTGGACGCCGTGGCCGCCTGCCGGGCCCGCGGTGGTCGCGTGGTCGCCGTGGGCACCACCAGCGTGCGCTCCCTGGAAAGCGCGGCGCGGGATGGGGTGCTCAAGCCGTTCAGCGGCGACACCGATATCTTCATCTTCCCGGGCCGGCCGTTCCATGTGGTCGATGCCCTGGTCACCAACTTCCATCTGCCCGAGTCCACGCTGCTGATGCTGGTTTCGGCCTTCGCTGGTTACCCGGAAACCATGGCCGCCTACGCCGCCGCCGTGGACAACGGGTACCGCTTCTTCAGTTACGGTGATGCCATGTTCATCACCCGCAATCCGGCGCCACGCGGCCCCGAGGATCAAGCATGAGTCGCACCTGTCGTATGTCCTTCGAGTTGCTGGCCACCGACGGCAAGGCCCGTCGCGGCCGCCTGACCTTCCCCCGTGGCACCGTGGAAACCCCGGCCTTCATGCCGGTGGGCACCTATGGCACGGTCAAGGGCATGCTGCCTCGGGACATCGAGGCCATCGGTGCCGAGATGATCCTCGGCAACACCTTCCACCTGTGGCTGCGCCCGGGCACCGAGGTGATCAAGGCCCACGGCGACCTGCACGATTTCATGCAGTGGAAAGGCCCGATCCTCACCGACTCGGGTGGTTTCCAGGTGTTCAGCCTGGGCGCCATGCGCAAGATCAAGGAGGAGGGCGTGACCTTCGCCTCCCCGGTGGACGGCTCGAAAGTCTTCATGGGCCCGGAGGAGTCGATGCAGGTCCAGCGCGACCTGGGCTCCGACGTGGTGATGATCTTCGACGAATGCACCCCGTACCCGGCCGACGAGGACGTGGCGCGCGTGTCCATGGAGCTGTCGCTGCGCTGGGCCCAGCGCTCGAAGAACGCCCACGGCGACAACACCGCGGCGCTGTTCGGCATCGTCCAGGGCGGCATGCACCAGGACCTGCGCATGCGCTCCCTGGAAGGCCTGGACAAGATCGGCTTCGACGGCCTGGCCATCGGCGGCCTGTCGGTGGGCGAGCCCAAGCACGAGATGATCAAGGTGCTGGACTACCTGCCTGGCCAGATGCCGGCTGACAAACCTCGTTACCTTATGGGTGTTGGCAAGCCAGAGGATCTTGTGGAGGGTGTGCGCCGCGGTGTCGACATGTTCGATTGCGTGATGCCGACTCGTAACGCGAGGAATGGTCATCTGTTTATCGATACCGGCGTGCTAAAAATCCGCAACGCGTTCCATCGTCACGATGATTCGCCCCTGGATCCGACCTGCGACTGCTACACCTGCCAGAACTTCTCCCGTGCCTATCTGCACCACCTGGATAAATGCGGGGAAATGCTCGGCGCCATGTTGAATACAATCCATAACTTGCGTCATTACCAGCGCTTGATGGCTGGTTTGCGCGAGGCTATTCAACAGGGTACATTGGCCGCCTTTGTCGACGCCTTTTACGCCAAACGCGGACTTCCCGTACCGTCTTTGGATTGATGTTCTGTCATCCGACAAATACAACTTCTGCAAACTGGAGTGCTAAATGAGCTTTCTGATCCCTGCCGCTTACGCGGACGCCGCAGCCCCTGCCGCTGCTGCCGGCCCGGCCGGTACCGGTTTCGAATGGATCTTCCTGGTCGGTTTCCTGGTCATCTTCTACCTGATGATCTGGCGCCCACAGGCCAAACGTGCCAAAGAGCAGAAAAACCTGCTGAGCGCGCTGCAAAAAGGTGACGAAGTGGTCACCAACGGCGGCATCGCCGGCAAGATCGTCAAGGTCAGCGATGACTTCGTGGTTCTCGAAGTGTCCGACTCGGTCGAACTGAAGTTCCAGAAGGGCGCCATCGCGGCCACCCTGCCGAAAGGTACGCTGAAAGCGATCTGATTAGTTTTTATCCAATCGACGGGGCGCGCAAGGCGCCCCGCGTCTTGAACGGGCGGCGTGATGCTGAACAAAACTCCTCTATGGAAGTACGTACTGATCCTGGCGGTATTGGCGATCGGTTTTATTTATTCCGCTCCCAACCTCTATCCTGACGATCCGGCTGTACAGGTCAGTGGCGCAAGCACTGCGCTGCAGGTCAGCCAGGCCGATCTGGATCGCGCCAGCAAGGCGCTGGGTGATGCAGGGATCGCGGTGAAGGCCGCTACCCTGGGCGAGAACGGCAAGGGTGCCCTGCTGCGCCTTTCCAAGCAGGAAGACCAGCTTCCGGCCAAGGATGTCGTGCGCAAGGCACTGGGCGATGATTACGTGGTGGCGCTGAACCTGGCCCCGACCACTCCGCAATGGCTGCGCAGCATCGGTGCTCATCCGATGAAACTGGGTCTGGACCTGTCCGGTGGTGTGCACTTCCTGCTCGAAGTGGACATGGACAAGGCCATGGCCGCGCGCCTGAAAGTCTACGAAGGCGAAGTCAAAAGCCTTCTGCGCAAAGAGAAAGTCCGCTACCGCAGCCTGCCGCAGCAGGATGGTGGCATCCAGCTGGGCTTCTCCGACGACGCGACCCGCGAACAGGCCCGCAGCCTGATCCGCAAGAATTTCAACGATTTCGACCTGACCACCACCGAGCGTAACGACCTCTCGGTCCTGCGTCTGGCGATCTCGCCGGCGAAGATCACGGAAATCCGTGAATACGCCATCAAGCAGAACCTGACCACCGTCCGCAACCGGGTCAACGAGCTGGGCGTCGCCGAGCCGCTGGTGCAGCGCCAGGGTGCCAACCGCATCGTGGTCGAGCTGCCGGGCGTACAGGACACCGCCGAAGCCAAGCGTATTCTCGGCAAGACCGCCAACCTGGAATTCCGCCTGGGCGCCGAGCCTGGTGCGTCGAAAGCCACCACCGAGCAGTTCGAGTTCCGTGAAGGCGGGCGTTCGGCCCTGGTCGAGCGCGGCCTGATCATCACCGGTGACCAGGTCACCGATGCCCAGGCCAGCTACGACGAGCACGGCCGTCCGCAGGTGAACATCCGTCTCGATGGCCACGGCGGCGAGCTGATGAGCCGTGCGACCCGTACCAACGTCGGGCGCAGCATGGCGGTGATCTTCATCGAGCAGCGTCCTGTCACGCGCTACGAGAAGCAGGTGGTCGACGGCGTCGAGAAGGACGTGGCGATCCAGACCTTCCAGGAAGACAAGAAGATCATCAGCCTGGCGACCATCCAGTCGCCACTGGGCAGCCAGTTCCGCATCACCGGCCTGAACGGCCAGGGCGAATCGTCCGAACTGGCCCTGCTGCTGCGTGCCGGTGGCCTGGCCGCGCCGATGTACTTCGCTGAAGAGCGCACCATCGGCCCGAGCCTGGGTGCCGACAACATCACCAAGGGTATCGATGCTTCCCTGTGGGGCATGCTGTTCGTTTCCCTGTTCATCATGGCCATCTACCGCTTCTTCGGTCTGATCGCCACCGTCGCCCTGGCGGGCAACATGGTCCTGCTGCTGGCGCTGATGTCGCTGCTCGGCGCGACCCTGACGCTGCCTGGTATCGCCGGTATCGTGTTGACCATGGGCATGGCGGTCGACGCCAACGTGCTGATCTTCTCGCGTATCCGCGAGGAGCTGGCCAATGGCATGTCGGCGCAACGCGCCATCCACGAAGGTTTCGACCGTGCCTACACGGCGATTCTCGACGCCAACCTGACCACCCTGCTGGTCGGCGGCATCCTCTTCGCCATGGGCACCGGCCCGGTCAAGGGCTTCGCGGTCACCATGTCGCTGGGTATCTTCACCTCGATGTTCACTGCCATTCTGGTTACCCGTGCGATCGTCAACGGGATCTATGGCGGCCGCGACATCAAGAAGCTGTGGGTTTAAGGGGCTGCCATGCTACGTACGATCAACTTCATGGGCGTGCGCAATGTTGCGTTCGCCGTCACCATGCTCCTTACAGTGGTGGCTCTGTTCAGCTGGTTCCACAAGGGCCTGAACTTCGGTCTGGACTTCACCGGGGGTACGCTCATCGAGCTGACCTACGAGCGTCCGGCCGATCTCGGCAAGGTCCGCGAGGAACTGGTCAGTTCCGGCTTCAACGAGGCCGTGGTGCAGAGCTTCGGTGCAACCACCGACCTGCTGGTGCGCATGCCTGGCGATGATCCTCAGCTGGGCAACAAGGTTGCCGACGCGCTGAAGAAAATCGGCGGCGACAACCCGGCAACGGTCAAGCGCGTCGAGTTCGTCGGCCCGCAGGTGGGTGAGGAATTGCGCGACCAGGGCGGCCTCGGCATGCTCATGGCGCTGGGCGGGATCCTGATCTACCTGGCGTTCCGCTTCCAGTGGAAGTTCGCCGTAGGCGCGATCCTCTCGCTGGTCCACGACGTCGTGGTGACCATGGGTATCCTGTCGTTCTTCCAGATCACCTTCGACCTGACGGTGCTGGCGGCGGTCCTGGCGATCATCGGTTACTCGCTCAACGACACCATCGTCGTGTTCGACCGGGTCCGCGAGAACTTCCGCGTGCTGCGCAAGGCGACGCTGATCGAGAACATCAACATCTCGACCACCCAGACCCTGCTGCGTACCGTGGCTACCTCGGTGTCGACCCTGCTGGCCATTGCCGCCCTGCTGATCTTCGGCGGCGACAACCTGTGGGGCTTCTCGGTGGCGCTGCTGGTCGGTGTTCTGGCGGGTACCTACTCGTCGATCTACATCGCCAACGTGGTGCTGATCTGGCTGAACCTGACCACTGAAGACCTGATTCCTCCGGCGAAAACCGAAGGCGTGGACGACCGTCCATAAGGCTTTTTCCTACGCCGTTGGCGGAAGAGGAGGGCGCGAGTATTGAACTCGCGCCCTTTTTTTTGCTCCAAGGCTGGGAGAAGCGCGGATTGATACCCGCAGGTAAATCAGGAGGTTCACGTGAACAAGTCGATGCTCGTGGGTGCGGTACTGGGTGCTGTCGGTGTGACTGCCGGAGGTGCTGTCGCCACCTACAGCCTGGTCAATGATGGACCGGAGTATGCCCAGGTGATGGGTGTGCAGCCGGTCAAGCAGACCGTGAAGACGCCACGGGAAGTCTGCAAGGACGTCACGGTCACCCGGCAGAAACCGGTGCAGGACCAGCATCAGATCGCCGGTACCGTGGTCGGTGCGCTGGCCGGTGGCCTGCTCGGCAACCAGATCGGCGGCGGCACCGGCAAGAAGATCGCCACGGTGGCCGGTGCGGTCGGTGGTGGCTATGCCGGCAACAAGGTGCAGGAGCACATGCAGAACAGTGACACCTACACCACCACCCAGACCCGCTGCAATACGGTGAATGACGTGAGCGAGAAGGTGGTCGGGTATGACGTGAAGTATTCGATCGGTGACAAGGTGGGGCAGGTGCGCATGGAGCGTGATCCGGGCTCGCAGATCCCGCTGGACAAGCAGGGCAACCTGATCCTGGGTCAGGCCCAGCCTGCTCAGTAAGAAGGGCTTGAGGGGTACGCGCACCCTGTGGGAGCGGGTTCACCCGCGATGGCGGCAGTGAATTCACCATCGCAATCGCGGGTGAACCCGCTCCCACAAGGTTTGCGGTGAGCCACAAGCCGGGCACAAAAAAAGCACCTCGAAAGGTGCTTTTTTCATTTCAGGTGAAACTCAGCGCTTGACCGAAGGCGGCAGGTGCGGCTGGATCGCGGTCAGCACGGCCTTGAAGCACTTGATGTTGCCGGCAACCACATGACCCTTCTCCAGGAAGTCATGACCACCGGTGAAGTCGCTCACCAGGCCGCCCGCTTCCTGGATCAGCAGCGCGCCTGCAGCCATGTCCCACTCGGACAGGCCCGACTCCCAGAACGCATCGAAACGACCTGCAGCCACATAGGCCAGGTCGAGGCTGGCGGAACCGGCGCGGCGGATGCCGGCGGTCTGGCCGACCAGCGCACGGAACATGCCCAGGTAGTTGTCCAGGTATTCCATCTGGTTGTCGCGGAACGGGAAGCCGGTACCCAGCAGGGCGCCTTCCAGGCTGGTACGCGAGCTGACGCGCAGGCGACGGCCATTGAGCTGGGCGCCACGGCCACGGCTGGCGGTGAATTCTTCCTGGCGAACCGGGTCGAGGACCACGGCATGTTCCAGGCGGCCGCGGTATTTGCAGGCGATGCTGACGGCAAAGTGTGGAACGCCACGCAGGAAGTTGGTGGTGCCGTCCAGCGGATCGATGATCCACAGGTAGTCTTCACCTTCGCCGCTGCCGGCATGCAGACCGGTCTCTTCGCCCTGGATGGCGTGGGTCGGATACGCCTTGCGCAGCGCATCGATGATGACCTTCTCGGCTGCGCGGTCGACCTCGGAGACGTAGTCCTTGGCGTCCTTCTCATCAACCTTGATGGTATCCAGGCGTTCGATTGAGCGGAAAATCAGTTCGCTGGCGCTGCGGGCGGCGCGCAGCGCGATATTCAGCATGGGCTGCATGGACGTTTCACCTGAGATGTTAAAGAAAGCCGAACAGTCTAACAGAAAACTTCCGGGGCAGAAGGGCAACATTTGCTTACGTGGCGTTACGCCCGTCGCTTCTGTAAGATTTGCTCCCCCCTGATTTGATGCCTGTGAGCGCCCGACGTGCTGGAAAATATTCGTGTCGTCCTGGTCTGTACCAGTCATCCCGGCAACATCGGCGGGGCTGCGCGTGCCATGAAGAACATGGGACTGTCGCGCCTCGTGCTGGTGGATCCGGCGGATTTCCCTTCTCCCGAAGCCAGCGCCCGCGCCTCCGGTGCCGACGATGTGCTGGCCGGCGCGCAAGTGGTCGCCTCCCTGGAGGACGCCCTGGTCGGCTGCACCCTGGTGGTCGGCACCAGCGCCCGCAGCCGCAGCCTGCCCTGGCCGATGCTCGACCCGCGCGAGTGCGGCGCCGAGGCGGTCAAGCGCGCCGCGCAAGGCGAGCAGGTCGCGCTGGTCTTCGGTCGTGAACACGCCGGCCTGACCAACGACGAACTGCAGCGATGTCACTACCACGTGCATATCCCCTCCAACCCGGACTTCAGCTCGCTGAACCTGGCGGCGGCGGTGCAGGTGCTGAGCTACGAAGTGCGCATGGCCTGGCTGGCGGAAGCGCCGGCAGCGGTCACGACGGACAAGGACGAGGCGGTCGAGGAATTGGCCACCATGGATGAAATGGAGCGGTTCTACGGCCACCTGGAAAGCACCCTGGTTCAGATCGGTTTCCTCGATCCGGCCAAACCCAAGCACCTGATGCCGCGGCTGCGGCGCCTGTTCGGGCGCAGCGCGGTGAATCGTTCGGAAATGAGTATTTTGCGCGGCATCCTCACCGAAACCCAGAAAGCGGCCCGGGGCGATGCGCACAAGCGGAAGGATCAATAGATGTTCGAGCGTCTGCGTGAAGATATCCAAAGCGTTTTCCACCGTGACCCGGCGGCGCGCAATGCCTTCGAGGTGCTGACCTGCTACCCCGGGATGCACGCGATCTGGCTGCACCGCGCGGCTCACTGCCTGTGGAAGAAGGACTGGAAATGGCTGGCCCGCCTGGTGTCCAACTTCGGGCGCTGGCTGACCGGCATCGAGATTCACCCGGGGGCCAAGGTCGGCCGGCGGTTCTTCATCGACCACGGCATGGGCATCGTCATCGGCGAGACTGCCGAGATCGGCGATGACGTCACCCTCTACCAGGGCGTGACCCTGGGCGGCACCACCTGGAACAAGGGCAAGCGCCACCCGACCCTGGAAGACGGCGTGGTGGTGGGGGCGGGCGCCAAGGTGCTCGGTCCGTTCACCGTCGGCGCCGGGGCCAAGATCGGTTCCAATGCCGTGGTGACCAAGGCCGTCCCGGCCGGCGCCACCGCGGTGGGTATTCCGGGGCGCATCATCGTCAAGAGCGATGGCGAGCAGGAAGCCCGGCGCAAGGCCATGGCCGAGAAGATCGGCTTCGATGCCTACGGCGTCAGCGAGGACATGCCGGACCCGGTGGCCCGCGCCATCGGTCAGTTGCTCGACCACCTGCAGGCGGTCGACGGCCGCCTGGAGGACATGTGCGGCGCCCTGACCAAGCTCGGCAGCGACTACTGCGCCAAGGAGCTGCCAGCCTTGCACGACGAGGACTTCGCCTGTGTCAAAGGCGAGGTACGCAGCGACGCGGCGACGCATTGACAGCCGTCCGGCACATTGGGGCGTGTGCTCACGCCCCGACTTTGCTATCATCCTGCGCCGCCGTTCAGGCGCAAACCCGACTAAAGCAGTAGGTCTTATAGTTGACTTAAATGCTCGGGAATCGCATACTCGCACACATTCCGTAACCTCCGTGGTATCAAATAGCCATGCGACTGACTACCAAAGGCCGATACGCCGTGACTGCCATGCTCGACCTGGCATTGCACGCGCAGAACGGGCCGGTCTCCCTGGCCGACATCTCCGAGCGCCAAGGCATTTCCCTTTCCTACCTGGAACAGCTGTTCGCCAAGCTGCGCCGCAGCAACCTGGTGTCCAGCGTTCGCGGTCCGGGTGGCGGCTACCAGCTGTCGCGGACCATGGAAAGCATCCAGGTCGCCCAGGTCATCGATGCGGTCAATGAATCGGTCGATGCCACCCGTTGCCAGGGCCTTGGCGATTGCCATGCCGGCGATACCTGCCTGACCCACCACCTGTGGTGTGACCTGAGCGCACGGATCCACGAATTCCTCAGCGGAATCAGCCTGGCCGACCTCGTGACCCGCCGTGAGGTCCAGGAAGTCGCCCAGCGCCAGGACCTGCGTCGCATCGCCGGCCGTGCCCCGCATCTGGACAAGATTGAAACGTCCGCCGTCGAATAACCGTACCGACGAGCGACGCGCCTGCCTGATAGGAGATATTCAATGAAGTTGCCGATCTACCTCGATTATTCCGCGACCACTCCGGTCGACCCACGCGTCGCCCAGAAAATGAGCGAGTGCCTGCTGGTCGACGGGAACTTCGGTAACCCGGCGTCGCGCTCCCACGTCTTCGGCTGGAAAGCCGAGGAAGCGGTCGAGAACGCCCGCCGCCAGGTCGCCGACCTGGTCAACGCCGATCCACGGGAAATCGTCTGGACCAGCGGTGCCACCGAATCCGACAACCTGGCGCTGAAGGGCGTTGCGCACTTCTACGGCTCCAAGGGCAAGCACATCATCACCTCCAAGATCGAGCACAAGGCGGTCCTGGACAGCACCCGCCAGCTGGAACGCGAAGGTTTCGAGGTCACCTACCTGGAACCGGGCGAAGACGGCCTGATCACCCCTGCACTCGTTGAAGCCGCGCTGCGTGAAGACACCATCCTGGTCTCGGTCATGCACGTGAACAACGAGATCGGCACCATCAACGACATCGCTGCCATCGGCGAACTGACCCGCTCCCGCGGCGTCATGTTCCACGTCGACGCCGCTCAGTCCACCGGCAAGGTCGAGATCGACCTGCAGAAGCTGAAAGTCGACCTGATGTCCTTCTCCGCCCACAAGACCTACGGCCCTAAAGGCATCGGCGCGCTGTACGTCAGCCGCAAGCCGCGCGTACGTCTGGAAGCGGCCATGCACGGCGGCGGTCACGAGCGCGGCATGCGTTCCGGTACCCTGGCCACCCACCAGATCGTCGGCATGGGCGAAGCCTTCGCCGTGGCCAAGGAACTGATGGCCAGCGAGAACGTGCGCATCAAGGCGCTGAGCGACCGCTTCTTCAAGCAGGTCCAGGGCCTGGAAGAGCTGTACGTCAACGGCAGCCTGACCGCCCGTATCCCGCACAACCTGAACCTGAGCTTCAACTACGTCGAAGGCGAGTCGCTGATCATGGCGCTCAAGGACCTGGCCGTTTCGTCCGGCTCGGCCTGTACTTCGGCATCCCTGGAGCCGTCCTACGTCCTGCGCGCCCTGGGCCGCAACGACGAGCTGGCGCACAGCTCCATCCGTTTCACCTTCGGCCGTTTCACCACCGAAGAAGAAATCGACTACGCCGCGCAGAAAGTGTGCGAGGCCGTTACCAAGCTGCGTGAGCTCTCGCCGCTGTGGGACATGTTCAAAGACGGCGTCGACATCTCCAAGATCGAGTGGGCTGCGCACTAAGTAGTCGCCGGCAAGAGCGGCTCTCTGATGAGGAAGGAATTGCACCATGGCATACAGTGAAAAGGTCATCGACCACTACGAAAACCCACGCAACGTCGGCAAGATGAACGCCGAGGACCCGGATGTCGGTACCGGCATGGTCGGCGCTCCAGCGTGCGGCGACGTGATGCGCCTGCAGATCAAGGTCAACGAGCAGGGCGTCATCGAAGACGCCAAGTTCAAGACCTACGGCTGCGGTTCGGCCATCGCCTCCAGCTCCCTCGCCACCGAGTGGATGAAGGGCAAGACCCTGGACGAAGCCGAAACCATCAAGAACACCCAGCTGGCCGAAGAACTGGCCCTGCCGCCGGTGAAGATCCACTGCTCGGTACTCGCCGAGGACGCCATCAAGGCGGCCGTGCGCGATTACAAGCAGAAGAAAGGTTTGATCTAACCCGCCTGTCGCAGGTCAAGGAGTCCCGATGGCTATCAGCATGACAGAAGCCGCCGCCAACCATGTGCGGCGCTCCCTCGAAGGACGTGGCAAAGGTGACGGCATTCGCCTGGGCGTCCGTACTACCGGCTGCTCCGGTCTGGCCTACGTGCTGGAATTCGTCGACGAGCCGAATGACGAAGACCAGGTCTTCGAGAGCCACGGCATGAAGGTCATCATCGACCCGAAAAGCCTGGTCTACCTCGACGGCACCGAACTGGACTTCGTCAAGGAAGGGTTGAACGAAGGCTTCAAGTTCAACAACCCCAACGTGCGCGGTGAGTGTGGCTGCGGCGAAAGCTTCAACGTCTGAGGCTGCGCGTGGGTACTCCTTGTCATTTCGCCCTGTTTGACCTGCAGCCGGACTTCCGTCTGGACCTGGACCAGCTGGCCACTCGCTACCGCGAGCTGGCCCGCGCCGTGCACCCGGACCGCTTCGCCGACGCCAGCGAGCGCGAGCAGCGCCTGGCGCTGGAGCGTTCCGCCGGTCTCAACGAGGCCTACCAGACCCTCAAGAGCGCGCCCCGTCGGGCGCGTTACCTGTTGGCGATCAGCGGCCACGAAGTGCCGCAGGAAGTCACCGTCCACGATCCCGAGTTCCTCTTCCAGCAGATGCAATGGCGCGAAGAGCTCGAAGACCTGCAGGACAGTGCCGACCTCGACGGCGTCGCCGCATTCAAGCGCCGCCTGAAAGTCGCCCAGGAAGCCCTCAACGAGGAGTTCGCCGCCTGCTGGAACGATGCCGCGCAGCGTGAACAGGCCGAGCGCCTGATGCGCCGCATGCAGTTCCTCGACAAGCTCGCCTACGAAGTGCGCCAGCTGGAAGAGCGCCTCGACGATTAACCCGGTGCCGCCCCTGGCGGCACCTTTGGTATTCAGATAAGCATGGCCCTACTGCAGATCGCCGAACCCGGTCAGAGCCCGCAACCCCACCAGCGCCGCCTGGCCGTGGGTATTGACCTTGGCACCACCAATTCGCTGGTCGCTGCCCTGCGCAGTGGTCTTTCCGCTCCGTTGCCCGACGCCGAGGGGCGGGTCATCCTGCCGTCCGCGGTGCGCTATCACGCCGACCGCATGGACGTCGGCCATGCCGCCCGCGAGGCCGCGTCGGCCGACCCGCTGAACACCATCCTGTCGGTCAAGCGCCTGATGGGCCGCGGCCTGGCGGACGTCAAGCAACTGGGCGAGCAACTGCCGTACCGCTTCGTCGGCGGCGAATCTCACATGCCGTTCATCGACACCGTCCAGGGCCCGAAAAGCCCGGTGGAGGTCTCGGCGGACATCCTCAAGGTGCTGCGCCAGCGCGCCGAGGACAGCCTGGGTGGCGAGCTGGTGGGTGCGGTGATCACCGTCCCGGCCTACTTCGACGATGCCCAGCGCCAGGCCACCAAGGACGCCGCGCGTCTGGCCGGCCTCAACGTCCTGCGCCTGCTCAACGAACCGACCGCGGCCGCCGTGGCCTACGGCCTGGACCAGAACGCCGAAGGCGTGGTGGCCATCTATGACCTGGGCGGCGGCACCTTCGACATCTCCATCCTGCGCCTGACCGGCGGTGTCTTCGAAGTCCTGGCCACCGGCGGCGACACCGCCCTGGGCGGCGACGATTTCGACCACGCCATCGCCGGCTGGATCATCCAGTCCGCCGGGCTGTCCTCCGACCTCGACCCGAGCGCCCAGCGCCGCCTGCTGGAAACCGCCTGCGCGGCCAAGGAAGCGCTGACCGACGCCGAGTCCGTCAGCGTGAGCTACGGCGAGTGGCAGGCCGAGCTGACCCGCACCGCCTTCGACGCCCTGATCGAGCCGATGATCGCCCGCAGCCTCAAGGCCTGCCGTCGCGCCGTGCGTGACAGCGGCGTCGAGCTGGAAGAAGTCAGCGCCGTGGTCATGGTCGGTGGTTCGACCCGCGTGCCGCGTGTACGCAGCGCCGTGGGCGAGCTGTTCGGCCGCCAACCGCTGACCGATATCGACCCGGACCAGGTGGTCGCCATCGGTGCCGCGATCCAGGCCGATACCCTGGCCGGCAACCGCCGTGAAGGCGGCGAGCTGCTGCTGCTCGACGTGATTCCGCTGTCCCTGGGTCTTGAGACCATGGGCGGCCTGATGGAAAAGGTGATTCCGCGCAACACCACCATTCCGGTGGCCCGCGCCCAGGAGTTCACCACGTACAAGGACGGCCAGAGCGCGATGATGATCCACGTGCTCCAGGGCGAGCGCGAGCTGATCAGCGACTGCCGTTCCCTGGCGCGCTTCGAGCTGCGCGGTATCCCGGCCATGGTCGCCGGTGCGGCGAAGATCCGCGTGACCTTCCAGGTCGACGCCGACGGCCTGCTCAGCGTCTCGGCGCGGGAGCTGGGTTCGGGCGTGGAGGCGAGCATCCAGGTCAAGCCGTCCTATGGACTGACCGACGGCGAGATCGCCCGCATGCTCAAGGACTCCTTCGAACATGCCGGCAACGACAAGGCCGCGCGCCAGCTGCGCGAGCACCAGGTCGATGCCGAACGCCTGCTCGAAGCGGTGCAGGGCGCCCTGGACGCCGATGGCGAGCGTCTGCTGGACGCCGACGAGCGCCTGGCGATCGAATACCAGATGCAAGAATTGCGTGATTTGATGAACGGCACCGATGGCGCGGCCATCGAGCTGCAGACCAAGCGTCTGTCGCAGGTGACCGATGCCTTTGCCGCCCGGCGCCTTGATTCGACGGTAAAAGCCGCACTGGCCGGGCGCAACCTGAATGAGATCGAGGATAACTGATGCCGCAGGTTACATTTCTGCCCCACGAGAAGTTCTGCCCGGACGGCCTGACCGTCGAGGCAGCACCGGGGACTTCCATTCTCGAACTGGCCCATGACCATCACATCGAGATCGAAAGCGCCTGTGGCGGTGTGTGTGCCTGCACCACCTGCCACTGCATCGTGCGCAAGGGCTTCGATTCGGTCGAGGAAGCCGACGAGCTGGAAGAAGACATGCTCGACAAGGCCTGGGGCCTGGAAGCACTGTCGCGCCTGGCGTGCCAGGTGACGGTCGGGGAAGAAGACCTGACCATCGAGATTCCGAAGTACTCGCTCAACCACGCCGCCGAAGCGCCGCACTGATTCCTGGAGCCGACATGAGCCTGAAATGGGTTGATGTACTTGAAATTGCTATCCAGCTTGCCGAAAGCAAGCCGGAAGTCGATCCTCGCTACGTGAACTTCGTCGATCTGCACCGCTGGGTGCTGGCATTGCCAGAATTCAGCGACGATCCGGCCCGCGGTGGCGAAAAGGTCCTGGAAGCCATCCAGGCCGCCTGGATCGAAGAAGCCGACTGAGCGCACTCGGCAGGTTAGGCAATCCCCCGGAACCCGCGTATAATTCGCGGGTTTAATTTTTCGCATCACTTACTGTTTCTGGAGTTACACCATGGCTGTTCAACGTACTTTCTCCATCATCAAGCCTGACGCCGTTGCCAAGAACGTGATCGGCAAGATCACCACCCGCTTCGAAGACGCCGGCCTGAAAATCGTCGCCTCGAAAATCAAGCAACTGTCCAAGGCCGAAGCCGAAGGCTTCTACGCCGAGCACAAAGAGCGCGGCTTCTTCGGCGACCTGGTTGCCTTCATGACCTCCGGTCCGGTTGTCGTCCAGGTTCTGGAAGGCGAGAACGCCATCGCTCGCAACCGTGAGCTGATGGGCGCTACCAACCCTAAAGAAGCTGCTGCCGGCACCATCCGCGCCGACTTCGCCGAGTCCATCGACGCCAACGCCGTCCACGGTTCGGACTCCGAAGCCGCTGCCGCTCGCGAAATCGCCTACTTCTTCGCAGCTACCGAGGTAACCACTCGCTAAGCCACGGCTGACGAGTGAGGGTGAATCCATGACTACATCGACCGACAAAATCAACCTGCTGGGGCTGACCCAGCCGGAAATGGAAAAGTTCTTCGACTCGATAGGGGAGAAGCGCTTCCGTGCCGGACAGGTAATGAAATGGATTCACCACTTTGGCGTCGATGATTTCGACGCCATGACCAACGTCGGCAAGGCCCTGCGCGAAAAGCTCAAGGCGCGCGCCGAGATCCGCGGCCCGGAAGTGGTCAGCGAGGACATCTCGTCCGACGGTACCCGTAAATGGGTAGTGCGCGTTGCCTCCGGCAGCTGCGTCGAAACCGTGTACATCCCCCAGGGCAAGCGCGGTACGTTGTGCGTATCGTCCCAGGCCGGTTGCGCCCTGGACTGCAGTTTCTGCTCCACCGGCAAGCAAGGATTCAACAGCAACCTCACCGCCGCCGAAGTGATCGGCCAGGTGTGGATTGCCAACAAGTCGTTCGGCTCCGTGCCGGCCACCATCGACCGCGCCATCACCAACGTGGTGATGATGGGCATGGGCGAGCCGCTGCTGAACTTCGACAACGTGGTCGCTGCCATGCACCTGATGATGGACGACCTCGGCTACGGCATCTCCAAGCGCCGGGTGACCCTGTCCACCTCCGGCGTGGTGCCGATGATCGATGAGCTGGCCAAGCACATCGACGTGTCCCTGGCCCTGTCGCTGCACGCGCCGAACGATGCGCTGCGCAACGAACTGGTGCCGATCAACAAGAAGTACCCGCTCAAGGTGGTCCTCGATTCCTGCATGCGCTACATGTCGGAACTGGGCGAGAAGCGCGTGCTGACCATCGAGTACACCCTGCTCAAGGACGTCAACGACAAGCTCGAACACGCCGTGGAAATGGCCGAGCTGCTGAAGAACGTCCCGTGCAAGATCAACCTGATCCCGTTCAACCCGTTCCCGCACTCCGGCTACGAGCGGCCGAGCAACAACGCCATCCGCCGTTTCCAGGACCACCTGCACCATGCCGGTTTCAACGTGACCGTGCGCACCACCCGTGGCGAGGACATCGACGCGGCCTGTGGCCAGTTGGTCGGGCAGGTGATGGACCGTACCCGTCGCAGTGAGCGCTACATCGCCGTGCGGCAACTGAACGCCGACGCCGATTCCAGCGGCGTGGCGGGCAACTGAGACGGGAATCGCCATGACCCTGCGCGCCGCGCTGCCGCTTGTTCTGCTGACGACGCTGCTGTGCGGCTGCGCCAGCACCGGCGGTTCGGCCCCGCAGGTCAGCGGCAAGGCGCGTGACGAAGCCCGCCAGGCCTATGTGCAACTGGGCCTGGGCTATCTGCAGCAAGGGCATGCCGAACGGGCCAAGGTTCCCCTGAAGAAAGCCCTCGAACTCGGCGCGACCGACGCCCAGGCCAATGCGGCCCTGGCCCTGGTGTTCCAGCACGAAGGCGAGACGGAACTGGCCGACGCGCATTTTCGCAAGGCCCTCTCGGCCCAGCCCCACGATGCGCGGATCCGCAACAACTACGGTGGTTTCCTCTACACGCAAGGCGAATATGCCAAGGCGCAGCAGATGTTTCGCCAAGCATCCGCCGATACCCTGTATCCTGAGCGGTCCCGGGTGTTCGAGAACCTCGGGCTGACCGCCCTGAAGCTGGGGCAGCGCGACCAGGCGCGGGAATACCTGGAAAAGGCTTTGCGTCTCAACCGGCACCAGCCCGGAGCCCTGCTGGAAATGGCTGAGATGTCTTACGAAGACAGGCATTATGTACCGGCTCGCGATTTCTACGACCGGCACGGCCGTCTGAGTGAACCGAGCGCCCGCAGCCTGTTGCTTGGCAGCCGCCTGGCAACGGTCTTCGAAGAAAGGACCAAGGCCATCGAACTGGGCCTGCAATTACAACGACTTTATCCCGGTACGCCGGAATATCAGCAATACCTGTCGGAGCAATGATGAAAGCGGCGCATCCCGAAGTAGCAGCAGCGACTCGTGAGAATCCCGGTGAAACCCTGCGTCAGGCCCGCGAAAGCCGGGGCTGGGATCAGGGCGAAGTGGCCCGCAAGCTCAACCTGACCGTGAGTTCCCTGAAGAACCTCGAAGACGGCGCCTTCGACAAGCTGCCGGGGCATACCTTCGCTCGCGGCTATATCCGCGCCTACGCCAAGCTGCTGGGCATGGACCAGGCCGCCCTGGTGCAGTCCTTCGACGGCTATACCGGCACCCACGCCCAGGGCAGCGACGTGCACGCCCTCGGCCGTATCGAGGAGCCGGTGCGTCTTTCCCACAATATCCTGCGCATCGTCAGCCTGTTGCTGCTGGTGGTGGTGATTGGTGGCGGCTTCGTCTGGTGGAAAGACCAGAGCGGCACTGCCGGCAAGGAGCTGTTCAGCCTCGCGCCAGAGCACATCGAAGTGGAAAGCGCCGACGGCACCACCCAGATCCATCCGCTGGACGAGCCGGAAGACCAGGCTGTCAGCGCAGGCCAGCAGCCCGAGACGGTGGCCCCGGCCAGCGAGCCGCTGCCCCTGACCGAAACCGCGCCGCAAACCCCGGCTGCACCGCAAACCACCACGCCAGCCGAGCCGGCTGCTCCGGCCGCGGCGAATGCTGCCCCTGCACCGGCTGCCCAGGCTGCCCCCGCGCCGGCACCCGTTGCACCGGCCGCACCTGTCGCGCCAGTGACCGCTCCAGTGGTCGCCACCACGCCTGCCGCTGCTCCTGCCCCGGCGGAAGTCCCGGCGGGTAGTGGCCAGGTGAGCCTCAAGTTCACCGGCGCCTGCTGGTTCTCGGTGACTGATGGCAACGGCAAGCTGCTGACCCAGGCAACCAAGAAAAACGGTGATGTCGTGGAAGTGGTCGGCAAACTGCCGCTCTCCCTGCACCTGGGCGCTGCCCGCGCCGTGCAGGTCAGCTACAACGGCCAACCCGTCGATCTCGCACCGTCCACCCGTGGCGAGATCGCTCGCTTGAAATTGGGACAATAAGTCATGCACGGCGAATCTCCGATCAAACGTCGCGAATCCCGGAAAATCTGGGTCGGTAACGTGCCTGTCGGCGGCGATGCACCCATCGCCGTCCAGAGCATGACCAACACCGACACCAACGACGTCGCGGCCACCGTGGCGCAGATCAACCGTCTGATCGACGCTGGTGTCGACATCGTCCGCGTCTCGGTACCGGACATGGATGCCGCCGAAGCCTTCGGCCGCATCAAGCAGCAGGTCAGCGTGCCGCTGGTCGCCGATATCCACTTCGACTACAAGATTGCCCTGCGCGTCGCCGAGCTGGGCGTCGATTGCCTGCGCATCAACCCGGGCAACATCGGCCGCGAAGACCGCGTTCGCGCGGTGGTCGATGCCGCCCGCGACCGCGGCATCCCGATCCGCATCGGCGTCAACGCGGGTTCCCTGGAAAAGGACCTGCAGAAGAAGTACGGCGAACCGACCCCGGCAGCATTGGTTGAGTCGGCGCTGCGCCATGTCGAGCACCTCGATCGCCTGGATTTCCAGGACTTCAAGGTCAGCGTCAAGGCCTCCGACGTGTTCATGGCCGTCGAAGCCTATCGCCTGCTGGCCAAGCAGATCGTCCAGCCGCTGCACCTGGGCATCACCGAAGCCGGTGGCCTGCGCTCGGGCACGGTGAAATCGGCGGTCGGCCTCGGTATGCTGCTCGCCGACGGGATTGGCGATACTATCCGCATCTCCCTGGCGGCCGATCCGGTCGAGGAAGTGAAGGTCGGCTACGACATCCTCAAGTCGCTGCACCTGCGTTCCCGCGGCATCAACTTCATCGCCTGCCCGAGCTGCTCGCGGCAGAACTTCGATGTGGTCAAGACCATGAACGAGCTCGAAGGCCGTCTGGAAGACCTGCTGGTGCCGCTGGACGTGGCGGTGATCGGTTGCGTGGTCAACGGTCCCGGCGAAGCCAAGGAAGCCCACGTGGGCCTGACCGGTGGTACGCCGAACCTGATCTACATCGACGGCAAGCCGGCGCAGAAGCTGACCAATGACAACCTGGTGGACGACCTTGAAAAGCTCATCCGCCAGAAAGCGGCCGAGAAGGCCGAGGCCGACGCGGCAGTGATTGCCCGCGGTTGACCGCTACAGATTTCGTTAAGGATTTTTCGTGAGCAAATCGCTGCAAGCCATCCGTGGCATGAACGACATCCTGCCCGAGCAGACGCCCCTGTGGCGCTATTTCGAAAGCACCGTGGCAGGTCTGCTGGATACCTATGGCTATCGCCAGATCCGTACGCCGATCGTCGAGTTCACCGAGCTGTTCAAGCGCTCCATCGGTGAAGTCACCGATATCGTCGAGAAGGAGATGTACACCTTCACCGACCGCAACGGCGACTCCCTGACCCTGCGTCCCGAAGGCACTGCCGCCTGCGTGCGAGCGGTGCTGGAGCACGGCATCACCGGCAACGAGCAAGTGCAGAAGCTCTGGTACATCGGCCAGATGTTCCGCCACGAGCGTCCGCAGAAGGGCCGTTATCGCCAGTTCCACCAGATCGGCGTCGAGGTGTTCAACCTCGCCGGTCCCGATATCGATGCCGAGCTGATCGCCCTGACCTGGCGCCTGTGGGGCCTGCTGGGTCTGCGCGACGCGGTGACCCTGGAGCTGAACAGCCTCGGCACCAGCGAAGCCCGCGCCCGTTATCGCGAAGCGCTGGTGGAGTTCCTCTCCGCCCGTCTCGACCAGCTGGACGAAGACAGCCTGCGCCGCCTCAAGACCAACCCGCTGCGCATCCTCGACAGCAAGGACGCCAAGACCCAGGCCGCCCTGGTCGGCGCGCCGAAGCTTGAAGAGTACCTGGACGAAGAATCCCGCGTTCACTTCGAAGGCCTCAAGTCGCGCCTGGATGCCGCCGGCATCCCGTACGTGATCAACACCAAGCTGGTGCGTGGCCTCGACTACTACAGCAAGACCGTGTTCGAGTGGGTCACCGACAAACTCGGCGCCCAGGGCACCGTCTGTGCCGGTGGCCGCTACGACGGCCTGGTCGAGCAGATGGGCGGCAAGGCGACCACGGGCGTCGGTTTCGCCATGGGCATCGAGCGCCTGATCCTGCTCCTGGAGACCCTGGAGCTGGTGCCGGAGTCGATTTCCCGCCAGGTCGACGTCTACCTCTGCGCCTTCGGTGAGCAAGCCGAGCTGGCTGGCCTCAAGCTCAGCGAAAAACTGCGCGACCGCCTGCCGAACCTGCGCCTGCAGGTCAATGCCGGTGGTGGCAGCTTCAAGAGCCAGTTCAAGAAAGCCGACAAGAGCGCGGCGCTGTATGCCCTGATCCTTGGGGACGACGAACTGGCCCAACAAGTGGTAGGTTTCAAACCCCTGCGTGGTCAGGGTGAACAACAGAACATTGCCTGGGATGCTCTGGCCGAGCACCTGGAAGCTTCCCTCGCGCAGGCGTGAAGCGCCCACAGCCGAATTGTCGAAAGGAGTATTGGGGTGTCGAGTACCGATGATGAAACACTGGCCACGGTCAAGGACTGGTGGGAGCGCAACGGCAAGCCACTGGTAACCGGCGGCCTGCTGGCCCTGGTGATCGTGTTCGGCTGGCAGGCCTGGCACAAGTACCAGACCAACCAGTCGCAAGGCGCTTCGAACCTGTATCAGGCCCTGCTGGAAACCTCGCTGACGCCGACCGGCACGCCGGATGCGGCCAAGGTCGCCGAGCTGTCGGGCAAGCTGAAGAGCGAGTTTGGCGGCACTGCATACGCCCAGTACGGCAGCCTGTTCGTGGCCAAGGTCGCGGTGGACAGCGGCAAGCTGGATGATGCCGCTGCCGAGCTGAAGAGCGTCTACGACAAGCCGGCCAACGCGACCCTGGGCGAAGTCGCCCGTCAGCGCCTGGCCCGCGTGCTGGCTGCGCAGAACAAGGTCGACGAGGCACTGAAGCTGCTCGACGGCGACGCCGACAAGGCCTTCGTCGCCACCCGCGAGGAGCTCAAGGGCGACCTGCTGGTGCAACTGGGTCGTGGCGATGACGCCCATGCTGCATACGAAAAGGCCAAGGCCGCGCTGTCCGACGACGACGCGGTAGGTGGCCTGCAACTCAAGCTCGACGACCTGGCCAAAGGGGATGCGTGACGTGATCGGTTGGAAACATGCAGCAGTGCTGACCCTGGCCATCCTGGCCGCGGGTTGCAGCAGCAACAGCAAGAAGGAACTGCCCCCGGCCGAACTGACCAAGTTCACCGAGGAAGTGGTCCTGCAGAAGCAGTGGAGCCGTTCGATCGGTGACGGTCAGGGTGACACCTGGAACATGCTGGTTCCTGCCATCGAGAACGATCGCATCTACGCCTCCGACGTGACCGGCGTGGTGATGTCGCTGGACCGCATGAACGGCGACGTGGTGTGGAAGAAGGACCTGGAAAAACCTGTCTCCGGCGCGGTTGGCGTGGGTTATGGCATGGTCCTGCTGGGCACCATCAAGGGTGAGGTCATCGCCCTCGATTCCAGCACCGGCGAACAGAAATGGACCGCCCGGGTCACCAGCGAAGTGCTGGCCCCGCCAGCGACCAACGGTGACATCGTCGTGGTCCAGACCCAGGACGACCGCCTGATCGGCCTCGACGCCGCCACTGGCGACCGTCGCTGGATCTACGACAGCACCCCTGCCGTACTGACCCTGCGCGGTACCGGTGCGCCGATCGTGACCAACCGCCTGGCGGTTGCCGGCCTGTCCAGCGGCAAGGTGGTCGCCCTGGATACCAGCAACGGCGTTCCGGTATGGGAACAGCGCGTAGCGATTCCGCAAGGTCGTTCGGAACTGGAACGCGTGGTGGACATCGACGGCGGCCTGCTGCTGTCCGGTGGCACCCTGTACGTTTCCACCTACCAGGGCCGCGTCGCCGGCCTGGACCTGGAAAGCGGCCGCGTGCTGTGGCAGCGCGATGCCTCCAGCTACACCGGTGTCGCCCAGGGCTTCGGCAACGTCTACGTGAGCGAGGCCTCGGGCACCGTCGAAGGTATCGACGAGCGTTCGTCCTCGGCGCTGTGGAGCAACGACCAACTGGCCCGCCGTCAACTGTCGGCACCGGAAGTGTTCTCCAGCTACGTGGCAGTCGGCGACCTGGAAGGTTACCTGCACCTGCTGAGCCAGGTGGACGGCCGCTTCGTCGGCCGCGAGCGCATCGACAGCGACGGCCTGCGCGCCCGTCCGCTGGTCGATGGCAACATGATTTACGTGTTTGGCAACAGCGGCACCCTGGAGGCGCTGACCATCAAGTAAGTCTATGCTTGGGGCCTTCGGGCCCCGGGCCGCGACGTCGTGAGACGACGCCCCGAACTTCGGCCGCTGCCCCGCAGCGGCCTTTGTATTTTCTGAATTTACGCAAATGGAGAGCCGCATGGTTCCCGTAATCGCCCTGGTGGGTCGCCCGAACGTCGGCAAGTCCACCATGTTCAACCGCCTGACCAAGACCCGCGACGCCATCGTCGGCGATCTTTCGGGCCTGACCCGTGACCGCCAGTACGGCGAAGCGCGCTGGCAAGGCCGCACCTACATCCTGATCGACACCGGCGGCATCACCGGTGACGAGGCGGGCATGGACGAGAAGATGGCCGAGCAGTCGCTGATGGCCATCGAGGAAGCCGACTACGTGCTGTTCCTCGTGGACGCCCGCGCCGGCCTGACCGCTGCCGACCAGATGATCGCCGAGCACCTGCGCAAGCGGAACAAGCAGTCGTTCCTGGTGGCGAACAAGGTCGACAACATCGACCCGGACACCGCCCGCGCCGAATTCGCCCCGATGGGCATGGGCAACGCCATTCCGGTGGCCGGCTCCCAGGGCCGTGGCATCAACGCGATGATGGAAATCGTCCTCGGTGACGTACCCCGCGACGCCGAGGAAGAGTCCCTCGACGAAAACGTCGCCGAAGGCGAGGAAGCCACCCGCATTCCTGGTCCGAGCGAGAAGGATGGCATCAAGATCGCCATCATCGGCCGGCCGAACGTCGGCAAGTCGACCCTGGTCAACCGCATGCTCGGCGAAGAGCGCGTGGTGGTCTACGACGAGCCCGGCACCACCCGCGACAGTATCTACATCCCGTTCGAGCGCAACGACGAGAAGTACACCCTGATCGACACCGCCGGGGTGCGCAAGCGCGGCAAGATCCACGAGGAAGTCGAGAAGTTCTCCGTGGTGAAGACCCTGCAGGCGATCAAGGACGCCAACGTGGTGATCTTCGTCATGGATGCCCGCGAAGGCGTGGTGGACCATGACCTCAACCTGCTGGGCTTTGCCCTGGAAGCCGGTCGGGCCATCGTCATCGCCCTGAACAAGTGGGACGGCATGCAGCCGGGCGAGCGCGACTACGTGAAGACCGAGCTGGAGCGCCGGCTGTTCTTCGTCGACTTCGCCGACATCCACTTCATCTCGGCCCTGCACGGCACTGGCGTCGGCAACCTGTACCAGTCGGTGCAGAACTCGTTCAAGTCGGCGGTCACCCGCTGGCCGACCAGCCGCCTGACCCAGATCCTCGAAGACGCGGTCAGCGAGCACCAGCCGCCGCTGGTCAACGGCCGCCGCATCAAGCTGCGCTATGCCCACCTCGGTGGCGCCAACCCGCCGATCATCGTGATCCACGGCAACCAGGTGGAGAAGGTCCCGCGTTCTTACTCGCGTTACCTGGAAAACACCTACCGCCGCGTGCTCAAGCTGGTCGGTACGCCGATCCGTATCGAGTACAAGGGCAGCGACAACCCGTTCGAGGGCAACAAGAACACCCTCACCGACCGGCAGGTCAACAAGAAGCGCCGGTTGATGTCGCACCACAAGAAAGCCGAGAAGAAGCGCAAGGACAAGCGCAAGTAAGTTCGTGGCGGCGCAGGGTCGAATCCTGCGCCGCCGCTCTTCTTGATCCCGGTCAGCGCCCCCCGCTGGCCGTGTGTTACAACCTTTTTCCCGATCCGTCGATCCGCTATGCTCGGTGGTCTACCGCCCCTGGGCCGGGTCCGCAGGAAAGAGGGTTTCATGATCAGCAGCAAGCTGCCGAATGTCGGCACGACCATCTTCACCACCATGTCTCAGCTCGCCGTGCAGACCGGCGCGTTGAACCTGTCCCAGGGTTTTCCCGACTTCAATGGCCCGCAGGCCCTGCTCGATGCGGTGGGGCGGCATGTCAGTGCCGGGCACAACCAGTATTCGCCGATGACCGGCTTGCCGGCGCTGCGCCAGCAGGTGGCGGCGAAGATCGCTCGTCACTACGGCGTCAGCGTCAATGCCGACAGCGAAGTGACCATCGTCCCCGGTGCAACCGAGGGCATCTTCTGTGCGATCCAGGCGGTGATCCGTGCCGGCGACGAGGTGATCGTCTTCGACCCCAGCTACGACAGCTACGAGCCGTCCGTGGAACTGGCCGGTGGCCGTTGCGTGCATGTGCAACTGGACCCGGTGGACTTCAGTATCGACTGGCAGAAGTTCAGCGATGCCCTGAGCCCGAAGACGCGCATGGTCATCATCAACTCGCCGCACAACCCCAGCGGCGCGCTGATCACCCGTGCCGACCTGGACCAGTTGGCGGCCCTGATCGCCGACCGCGATATCTACCTCATCAGCGACGAAGTCTACGAGCACCTGGTGTTCGATGGCGTCGCCCATGCCAGCGTGCTCAGCCACCCGGCCCTGTATTCGCGCGCCTTCGTGGTCAGCTCGTTCGGCAAGACCTACCACGTCACCGGCTGGAAGACCGGCTACGTGATCGCGCCGCCGGCCCTGAGCGCGGAAATGCGCAAGATCCACCAGTACGTCAACTTCTGCGGCGTGACCCCGCTGCAGTGGGCGCTGGCCGACTTCATGGCCGAGCACCCCGAGCATATCGACGAACTGCCGGCTTTCTACCAGGCCAAGCGCGACCTGTTCTGCGACCTGCTGGCGCCGTCGCGCTTCAGCTTCCGTCGTTCGCCCGGCACCTATTTCCAGCTGGTGGATTACTCGGCGATCCGCCCCGACCTGAACGATGTCGACATGGCCTTGTGGCTGACCCGCGAGCACGGCGTGGCGACCATCCCGGTCTCGGTGTTCTACCAGCAACCCATTCCTGAACAGCGCCTGGTGCGCCTGTGTTTTGCAAAACGCGAGGAGACGCTGCGCGAGGCGGCGGAAAAACTATGCGCGATCTGAGCAACCTGCCCAACCTGAAAGTGGCCCTGGTCCAGACCAGCCTGATCTGGCAGGACCGCCAGGCCAACTACGAGCATTTCGAGACCCTGCTGGACCAGGCCCGCGGTGCCGACCTGGTGATCCTGCCGGAGATGTTCACCACCGGTTTCTCCATGGAGTCCGAGCGCCTGGCCGAGCCGGAGAACGGGCCGACGTACGCCTGGCTCAAGGCCCAGGCGGCGCGGATCGATGCGGTGGTCACCGGTAGCGTGATCATCCAGGCCGCCGATGGCAGCCACCGCAACCGCCTGCTCTGGGCGCGGCCGGATGGCGAGATCCTGCATTACGACAAGCGCCACCTGTTCCGCATGGCGGGTGAGCACAAGCACTACACCCCGGGCGAGCGCCAGGTGCAGTTCGAGCTCAAGGGGTGGCGGGTGCGGCCGCTGATCTGCTACGACCTGCGGTTCCCGGTGTGGAGCCGTGATGCCCAGGACACCGACCTGCTGCTGTATACCGCCAACTGGCCGGCGGCGCGGCGCCTGCACTGGAACCGGTTGCTGCCGGCGCGGGGGATCGAGAACCTGTGCTATGTGGCGGCGGTGAACCGGGTGGGGACTGATGGCAAGGGCTTCGCGTACAGCGGCGACAGCCAGGTGCTGGATTTCCAGGGTGAGAGCCTGCTGGGCGCGGGGGAGGCGGACGGGGTGTTTACCGTCGAGCTGAATGCGGCGGACCTGGCGGCCTACCGCACGAAGTTTCCGGCGAACCTGGATGCCGATAGCTTCGAATTGCATTGATGGTTTGAGAACCCACAGAGTCCGCGTCCGACGCACAACTCATTGATTTAGCAGAGGCGGCGTGGGAGCGGATTCACCGGGACGCCGGACCGCCGCGATTGGCCGCGAAGCGGCCATAAAACCTGTATCCCGGGTGTGTCAGGAAAACTCGGGACTCAGGTTTTACGACGGCTGCGCCGCCGATCGCGGATTAATCCGCTCCCACGCCGACCGCGGCGCACTTGCGGTCTATCAATAGACATCCCGCCGATAACGCCCTTCCTCGATCAGCGTCTCGACCTCGGCACTGCCCAGCAGCTCGTTCAGCGCCGCATCCACGCCACCGGCCATCCCCTGCAAACTGCCGCAGACATAGATCGCCGCTCCCTGCTCCAGCCAGTGCTGCAACTTGCCCGCCTGCTCACGCAGCAGGTCCTGCACATACACCTTCTGCGCCTGGTCCCGAGAAAACGCCAGGTCCAGTCGCGCTAGGTCACCGCTGGCCAGCCAACCCTGCAATTCATCCCCGCACAGGAAGTCCTGCCCGCGATTCCGCTCGCCAAACAGCAACCAGTTGCGCTGTTCGCCACCGGCAATGCGTGCCTTGAGCAAGCTGCGCAGCCCCGCCAGTCCGGTACCGTTGCCGATCAGGATCATCGGCGCCGCTTCCGCCGGCAGGTGGAAACCGCTGTTGCGCCGCAGGCGCAGGCTTACCGTGCCGCCCACCGCCATATGTTCGGTCAACCAACCCGAACCCAGCCCCAACGAACCATCCGGGTGCCGTTCCTGACGCACGATCAGCTCCAGCACGCCATCGGCGGCGATGGAGGCGATGGAGTATTCGCGGGCGTCCAGCGGAATCAGGGCATCCACCAGCGCCTGCGCATGCAGCCCGACCAGATGCTCGCGACCCACCGGCAACTGCCGGCTGGCCAGGGCCACGGACAGCGGTTCGGCCAGGCCGTCCACCTGCACCACGGCCTCGGCATCCAGGCCGAGCCCGGCGAGGAACTGCTCGATACGCTGCGGCGCCTGGCGCGGCAGGATCTCCACCAGGTCGCCGGCATCCCATTGCACTGGCGAAGGCGGATTCAGGCCGAGCAGGAACACCGGCAGACCCTGGCTGCCCGGGTTGAGCAGTTCGCGACGGTTCAGGGTCCAGGATTCGTAGCTCGGCGCCTGCCAGGCGGGCACATGGGTGCTGCCACTCAGCTCGGCCAACTGCTGCTGCCAGCGCTGCAGGGCTGCCGGGTCGGCGCTGTCCACTTCCACCGGGGCGAAGCGGGCATGGGCGCCGCGCTCGCCGAGCCAGGCGTGCAGGCGCCGGGCGAAGCCGCAGAAGTGCGGGTACTGGCGATCGCCGAGGGCCAGCAACGAGTAGTTCAGGCCTTCCAGCGACCAGGGCTGGCCCAGCACCTTGCGCTCGAAACCGCGGGCACTGTCCGGCGCCTCGCCGTCGCCGAAGGTACTGACCACGAACAGCGCACGCTGGCTCTGGCGCAGGTCGTCTTCGCTCAGGCTGGCCAGCGATTGCACGCGCACCGGCAGGCCGGCAGCCTGCAACTGGCCGGCGCTCTGCCAGGCCAGTTGCTCGGCAAAGCCGCTCTGGCTGGCGAAGCCCACCAGCCAGCCATCCTTCTGCTCGTCGCCCGTGGTCAGGCCGCTGCGTGCGGCACGCACCTGGCGCTTCTTGCGCCGGCGGTCGAGGTACAGCAGCCAGCCGGTGACGAAGAACAGCGGCATGGTCAGGCTGGCGATGGAAACGATGATCCGCCCCGGCAGGCCGAAGTAGCTGCCTACGTGCAGGGCATAGACGCTGGCCAGCAACTGCGCCTTGAACGACTTGTCGGTATACACCTCGACCCGCTTGACCTGGCCGTTGGCCGGGTCGAGGGTCAGGGTGTTGAAGGCGCGTTCATGGGCGGCGCTGTCCAGCAGGTAGAAGATCATCGCCGGCTGCCCGCCGGCCTGCGGAAGGCGCAGGTTGTAGGCCGCCAGGCCCGGGCCGGCGGTTTTCTGCAGGCTGTCCCAGATCGCGTCGTAGTCGACCACCAGCGCCGGTGCGTTGGCATCGGGTTTGGGCGGGCCGCGATGACCGCCGCGGCCTTCGCCGCGTTTCTGTTCCTGACCGGCCGGTGGCTTGTCCGCCAGCAGCTTGTTCAGGCCTTCGCGGTACCACTCGTAGGACCAGAACAGCCCGGTGAGGGCGAACAGCAGGTAGAACAACAGGCACCAGGTGCCGAACACCGCATGCAGGTCCCAGTTGAACGCGCGCCCCTTCTTGGCCCAGTCGAGGGTCAGCCAGGTCCGCCAGTTCAGCGCCTGGCGCGGCCAGCGCAGGTACAGGCCGGAGAGGCAGAAGAACACCAGGATCAGGGTGCAGGCACCGGTGATCTGCCGGCCGGTATCGCCGATGGCCAGGAAGCGGTGCAGGTTGAGCATCAGGTTGAAGAAGTCCAGGCCCACCACGTCGCCGGTGTACTGGCCGGTATACGGATCGACATAGCGCAACTGGCCACGGCGTTCACCCGGCGGCGGGGTGAAGAACACCCGGGCGGCGGCGTCGCTGTGGGTCTCGACCCAGAGCATGCTGACCTTCTTGCCTTCGGTGGCCTCGACCCGGCGCACCAGTTCGGCCGGCGCCAGCACGCCACCCTCACGGACCTGGACCTTGAGCACCTGCGGGTTCATGGCCCGCAGGATCTCGTCCTGGAACGACCAGGTCGCCCCGGTGATCCCCATCAGCGCAAGCACCAGCCCGGCGGTGATGCCGAAGAACCAGTGCAGTTGGAACAGCGTCTTTTTCACCACATCGACCACCCGAACTTTTTTGGGAATGCGAATTACTCGCGCATTATGCCTTGATACACAAAAGCCCCGCTCATCTGAATGAGCGGGGCTTGACCGAAAGCGACCGTCAGAAGTGGAAGCTGGTGGTCAGCAGGGCGGTACGACCCGCCGCCTGGTTGGCGAAGTGGGCGGCGTACGCCTTGTCGTAATAGAGCTCGTTGGTCAGGTTCTGCACGTTGAGCTGCAGGTCGATGTTGCGGGTCAGCTTGTAGCTGGCCATGGCGTCGTAGCGCACGTAGGACGGTACGTAGACGGTGTTGTTGACGTCGCCCCAGACATCGTCGACATAGAACGCGCCACCGCCCAGGGTCAGCTTGTCGGTCACGTCGTAGGTGGTCCACAGGCTGAAACTGTTCTTCGGCGTGTTTGGCAGTTCGTTGCCCTTGGCCGGGTTGGCACCGGCGGTGACGGCACCGTTGCGGCCAGCCAGGCCCGGATCCACGGCTTCGCTCTTCAGGTAGCTGTAGCCGGCGAAGACCTGCCACTTGTCGGTGAGCTTGCCGCTGGCACCCAGTTCGATACCGTCGACGCGGGTGGTACCAGCATTGGCGTAGGTGTTGTTGGACACCAGGATGCGGGTGTTTTCCTTCTCGGTGCGGAAGATCGCCGCGGTCAGGGCGACACGGTTGTGGAACACGTCCCACTTGGTGCCGATCTCGTAGTTCTTGGTGGTTTCCGGTTCCAGGTCGCTGACCAGGGTGCTGTTGCCCGGGGTCAGCGGGTTGCCTTCGGCGCCATCGACCAGGCCGCCTGGCGGGGTCGCCGAGGTGGCGAACGAGGTATAGATGCTGCCGTTCTCGGCCGGCTTCCACACCAGGCCCGCTTGCCAGCTCCAGAAGTGGCTGTTGTTGCTGGTCTTGCCGGTGGTGCTGCTCTTCGCGGTGGTGTCGAAGGCGTCATAGCGGGTGCCGAGGTTCAGCAGCCATTGCGGGTCCAGTTCGATGGTGTCGAAGGCGTAGGCCGCGCGGGTGGTGGAGTCGGTGTTGGTGACGCTCGCGTAGTTGCGGGTGATGGTGCCGGTCCACGGGTCGTTCGGGTTCGGGTTCGACAGCGAGGTGCAGTAGGGGCGGGTGCCCGGGTTGCAGGTCAGCTTGCTGTTCGGACTGACCACGTAGCTGCTGGCCATGGTGTCTTCCTGGGTGAACTCGATACCGGTCGAGTAGCTGTGCTTGAAGCCCAGCGCCTGGAATTCACCGAACAGGTCGGTCTGGTTGGTGGTGGTGGCGGTGTTGCTGATCCGGGTGTTGGCGCGGCGCCATACGGTGCCGAACTGGCTGACGTTGTGGGCGCTGTCGTCTGGCTGGGTCAGCACGTAGTCCTGGGCGGTATTGCCGTGGCGCAGGGTGTTCTTGATCGTCATCGACTCGTTGATGTCGTGCTCGATGCTGAAGGTGCTGATGTCGGCGCGAGTCTTGCGGAAGTCGCGGTCCTTCAGGCCGTAGAAGTTGTCGCTGTCGCCGCCGTCGTCCGGTTTGTCATGCACGTGCGGGGCGGTGGCGCCGGCCAGCTTGTAGCCGTAGGGAATGCCCGAGTCCGGCAGGTCGTCGCTTTCCATGTGGTAGTAGTTGAGGTTGACCCGGGTCGGCGTGCCGAGGCCGAAGGTCACCGATGGCGCCACGCCCCAGCGATCGTAGTTGATCGAGTCGCGACCGGCGACGTTCTGCTCGTGGCTCATCAGGTTCAGGCGGAACGCTGCGGTATCGAGGAATTGGCGGTTGACGTCGAGGGTGTAGCGACGGGTCTGGTCGGAGCCGTAGGTGAAGGCGCCATTGGTGAAGTCGGCCTGCTTCGGCGCCTTGCTCACCAGGTTGAGGCTGCCGCCAGCCGCGCCGCGGCCGTTGATGGCCGAGTTCGGGCCCTTGCTGACTTCGATGGATTCCACGGCGAAGATTTCGCGGGTCTGCGCACCGGTGTCGCGCACGCCGTCGATCGACGTATCGCCCTGGGCGTCGAAGCCGCGGATGAACGGACGGTCACCCTGCGGGTTGCCGCCTTCGCCGGCCCCGAAGGTAATGCCCGGCACGGTGCGCAGGGCATCCTGCAGCGAAACGGCGCCGGTGTCCTTGAGGACCTGTTGCGGAATCACGGTGACCGAGCGCGGTGTATCAACCAGCGGCGCGGTGTACTTCTGCGAGGACGCCTTTTCAACCTTGTAGTCGGTGCTGGCCTGTTCGGCCTGGCCGGTGATGCTGGTGGCATCGAGGGCGATCGAACCATCCTTCTTGCTGGCAGCGACGGGCTCGTCGGCATACGCCATGTGCGCGGCGGACGTTGCGGTGATGGCGACACCGATGGCGGATGCGAGCAAGCGCGGTGAACTGACAGTGGCTGGTACGAATTGACGCGACATCAGGTGGACCCCCTCCCAAGGTTTCGAGGGGGCGGAATATAAGAGCAAGTGATTGGCACTCACAATTGAGAAAGGCTTGCATTTACATTCTTTACACCTTTGTCAGGGAATTTTGTCGCGGATCAATGTCCGCCCCTCGGACAGGGCTTGTGGCCAATAGATAAGAATCAATACCATTGGCATCTTTTCCCGCCCAGGTGCCCGATCGCCATGCTTTTACACATTCCCGGCCTGTTCAACCGCGAGGAAGTGCTGCGCATCCGCGAGGCACTGGAGAAAACCGATTGGGCTGACGGCAAGATCACCGCCGGCTACCAGTCGGCCAAGGCCAAGCACAACCTGCAGTTGCCCGACTCCCATCCCCTGGCCAAGGAGATCGGCGCGGCGCTGGTCGAGCGCCTGTGGAGCAACCCGCGCTTCATGTCGGCGGCGCTGCCGCACAAGGTGTTTCCGCCGCTGATCAACTGCTACCGCGAAGGCGGCAGCTTCGGCTTCCATATCGACAATGCCGTGCGCCAGCCGCGGGGCAGCGTCGAGCGGGTGCGCACCGACCTGTCCTCGACCCTGTTCTTCAGCGATCCCGAGGACTACGACGGCGGCGAACTGGAGATCCAGGACACCTATGGCCTGCAGCGGGTCAAGCTGGCGGCGGGGGACATGGTGCTGTATCCGGGCACCAGCCTGCATCGGGTCAATCCGGTGACCCGCGGTGCCCGTTATGCGGCGTTCTTCTGGACCCAGAGCCTGGTGCGCGAGGACAGCCAGCGTGCGCTGCTGTTCGAGATGGATGGCGCGATCCAGCAACTCACCGCCGACGTGCCGGACCATCCGGCACTGCTGCAGCTGACCGGCACCTATCACAACCTGCTGCGGCGCTGGGTCGAGGTCTGAGGCATGGCATTCCAGTTACGCCGTGAGGAAGTGGTCGGCAGCGACCAGTTGGGCGAGATGTTCGAAGAGAGTCCGGCCAAGGCGGCACAGGCACTGTTGATGGCGGCGGGCAAGGGCGTGGTGGAGGCCCAGGCGCTGCTGGGGCAGATCCTCCTGGACGGGCGCGGGATCGAGAAGGATTCGGCCCTGGCCCGGCGCTGGTTCGGGATTGCCGCGAACGGAGGCAGCCTGATGGCGCACAACATGCTCGGGCGCTGCCTCGAACATGGCTGGGGCGGGGAGGCGGATGCCGCGCAGGCGGCGTTGCACTACCGGCATGCGGCCAATGGCGGGCTGGACTGGGGCATCTACAACCTCGCCAACCTGCTGGCGACTGGGCGTGGCGTGGCGCTGGACCATCAACTGGCGCTGGCCTGCTACCGGCGCGCTGCACAGATGGGCCATGCCAAGTCGATGAACCTGCTCGGGCGTTATCTGGAGGAGGGCCTGCATTGCCAGGCGGACCTGCCGAAGGCGCGGGAGTGGTACCGGCGTTCGGCCGAGGGCGGGGATTTTCGCGGGCAGTTCAGCCATGCGGCGATGCTGGCGGGGCAGGGGCAGCTTGAGGAAGCGCTGGTGTGGTTGCAGCGGGCGCTGGAGGGCGGGAATGCGAATTTCCTGCGGGTGGCCGGGCCAGCATTGGAGCAGGCGCCGCAAGCAGAAGTGCGGGCGATGGCGGGGGCTTACCGGGCTCGTCTGGCTGAGCTGGTGTAGAGACCTTCAGGGCCTCATCGCTGGCAAGCCAGCTCCCACAGGGATCTTTGCAAGCCACGAGATCAGTGGACAACCCGGTCCTTGTGGGAGCTGGCTTGCCAGCGATGAGGCCCTGATTGACACCCAAGAAAAAGGGGCTGATCACTCAGCCCCTTTTTTCATTTACAGGTAGTAAGCCTTCAGCGGCGGGAAGCCGTTGAATTCCACCGCGCTGTAGCTGGTGGTGTAGGCACCGGTGGACAGCCAGTACAGGCGGTCACCGATCGCCAGGTTCAGCGGCAGGCCGTACTTGTAGTGCTCGTACATGATGTCGGCGCTGTCGCAGGTCGGGCCGGCGATGACCACTTCTTCGGTCTCGCCTTTCTTCTCGGTCCAGATCGGGAACTTGATGGACTCGTCCATGGTTTCGATCAGGCCGGAGAACTTGCCCACGTCGGTGTAGATCCAGCGCTCGACGGCGGTACGGGACTTGCGCGCCACCAGCACCACTTCACTGACCAGGATGCCGGCGTTGGCGATCAGCGAACGGCCCGGCTCCAGGATGATTTCCGGCAGGTCGTCACCGAAGTCTTCCTTCAGGAAGCGGATGATTTCCTCGGCGTAGGTTTCCAGGCTGTTGGTACGGGTGATGTAGTTGGCCGGGAAGCCGCCACCCATGTTGATCAGCTTGAGCTCGATGCCGTCTTCTTCCTTCAGGCGCTCGAAGATCACCTTCACCTTGGCGATGGCGGCGTCCCACACGGAGATGTCACGCTGCTGCGAGCCGACGTGGAAGGAGATGCCGTAAGGCACCAGGCCCAGGTCGCGGGCGAGGATCAGCAGGTCCATGGCCATGTCGGTCTGGCAGCCGAACTTGCGCGACAGCGGCCAGTCGGCAGTGGTGGAGCCTTCGGTGAGGATGCGCACGTAGACCTTCGAACCCGGGGCGGCCTTGGCGATGTTGCGCAGGTCGGCTTCGGAGTCGGTGGCGTAGAGGCGCACGCCCTTCTCGTAGAAGTAGCGGATGTCCTTGGACTTCTTGATGGTGTTGCCGTAGCTGATGCGCTCAGGGCCGACGCCACGACCGAGGACCTTGTCCAGCTCGTAGATCGAGGCGATGTCGAAGCTCGAACCCTTTTCCTTCAGCAGGTCGATGATCTCGACCGCCGGGTTGGCCTTGACCGCGTAGTAGACCTTGGCGAATTCGAAGCCGGCGCGCAGGTCGTCGTAGGCCTGGCTGATCATCTTGGTGTCGATGAGTACGAACGGGGTTTCTTGCTTGTCGGCGAAGGCCTTCATTTTCTGGAAGGTTTCGCGCGCGAAGTAGTCTTCGACCTGAATCGACATACCTGGGGACTCCATGGGCAAACTGAATGAATAAGTGGCTGCAACTGAACGCCCTCCGTATCCCCACTTTGGTTCGCCTACTTCCCAAGGCATGTCGCCGAAAGCAAAAAGGTCAACCGCGCGCGATAACTTGCTCCACGGGTGACCTTGCTGTCTCGTCGTCAGTACTTGAGCCGGATGGATCGTTTCCAGCATGGACGTTCGGCGCGAACTTTAGGACCTGAGGGGTTCAAGATCAACTAAAAATGTCGCCTTTTCGTACTCCTCGGCGGCGTGTTGTCGACGTGTTTCCTTCTTAACCGACTCAAGTGACAGGCATATGTTCCTTTGAATCGCCCGAGCGTAAAGAATTGTGGAATAGCTGGCGATTTGCCGAAGTTTGCCGAACTTGTCCCACAACTGTTTGATTCGCCGAGTTTCGCCACGAAATGACTTTCATTGAATAACGGTGACCGTTTGTCGCGAGGCTGGAAGAGGCAGGCCAGAGGGGGTGAGTGTTCATATTTATGGCCACTCTTCCCGTAGGTGCTTTGCGTGAAAAAAATTTGCCCGCCAGCCTTCGATCGGACGAAATGACGCCGCATTTGCCGCTCTTAATAAGAAACATTACTATTCGCGCACCTTCCCACCGCCTGACGATGACCTTCGCACCGTGTCTCGACCCAAAGGCTTCCTCGACCACTACCACGAGCTGATCGGCACCTGGACGCGCAAGCTGCGCAATCGCCAGCAGGCCGAGGATCTTGCGCACGATGCTTTCGTCCGGGTCCTGGAGAGCGGGCAGGGTGAGGTCGAGCAGCCGCGTGCCTACCTGCACCAGACCGCGCGCAACATTGCTGTCGATGGCTATCGCCGCGAAGACCGGCGCCAGTCCCTGGAGCAGCAGGCCCTGGACCTGAGCCCGTCGATGGACGACGACCCGGAGGCGTACATGAATGCGCTGCAACTGGCGGACAGCGTCGAGCGCGCCCTGGCCGAACTGCCGCTGAACTGTCGCAAGGTGTTTGTCTGGCAGAAGCTCGAAGGCCTGACCCAGGCCGAGATCGCCGAGCGCATGGGATTGACCAAGAACATGGTCGAAAAGTATATGATCCGCACGCTCCGTCATCTGCGTGAGCACCTGGATGTGTCGACGAGATGAGTCAGGCGAATGTATTCATGAATCAGGGCGCAAGTCCCGGGCCGCACGAGGCCGCGCGCGAGCAGGCGGCCGAATGGTTCGCCCGCCTCCAGGATGCGCCGCTGTCGGCCGGGCAGCAGGCGGATTTCGAGGCCTGGCTGGCGGCCGATCCCCTTCACCGCGACGAATATGAACTGCTCGCCAGCCTGTGGCGGGCCAGCGACCTGTTGCCCCGTGAGCGTCTGCAACGGTTGTGCGTCGAGGACCCGGTTCATCAATTGCCGCGCCGTCGATTCCTCAAGCAGGCACTCGCTGCCAGCGTGGTCGCCGCCGCAGTAGGCCTTGGCTGGTTCGGCTGGCAACAGCATCGCTTCAACTATTCCGCACAATTCGAGACCGCCTTCGGCGAGCGCCGACAGGTCGAGCTGCCCGACGGTTCGCACCTGGAGATCAACGGCCGTACCCGCCTCGACGTGCGCTTCAGCGCCGGCCAGCGGGATATCCGTCTGCAGCAGGGCGAGGTGATGTTCAGCGTCGCCCACGACGTCGCCCGCCCCTTCGTGGTGGATGCCGGCAACGGCACCGTCACCGTCACCGGGACCCGCTTCGACGTGCGCCGTGATCCGGCCCGGACCCGCGTCGCGGTGGAGCAGGGCTCGGTGCGGGTGCAGGGCCAGGGCGGATCGCAGGCCTTGCTCGGTGCCGGCCTCGGTTCCCATATCGATGCCCATGGTGCCGTCGCCGCGCCCTACGCGGTGGACGCCGCCGCACTGACCGCCTGGCGCTCCGGCAAGCTGGTGTTCAACGATGCCTCGCTGGCGCAAGTGGCCGAAGAAGTCTCGCGCTACCGCCAGCAGCCATTGAAAGTGGCGCCGAAAGTCGCCGGCCTGCGCCTCAGCAGCACCTTCCGGGTGGACGATACGGACGCTCTGCTGCGGGCCTTGCCGAGCATCCTGCCGGTCGCGGTGGTGGCCCATGCCGATGGCTCCCACGAAATAATCGCAAAATAGATTCAGGTATTTTCCGAGTTGTTCGTCTTCCTCGCCGACCTGTAATTGCCACGCATTTTCATTCGCAGGCAGTTGACCCGATCCGCCCCTCAGGACTTCTCGAAGACGTGAACAACAACAAGCGTTCCCCGCGTTCCGCCAGCCCCGCGCGCTGGCTGCCCCTGGCGCTGGCCCTGGCGGTCAGTGCCGGCATCGGCAACAGCTACGCCGATTCGACCCCGACCCACATCCAGATCCAGGCCCAGTCGCTGGCCTCGGCGCTGAACCAGCTGGGCCAGCAGACCTCGCTGCAGCTGTTCTTCAGTCCGGACCTGGTGGCCGGCAAGCAGGCTCCGGCGGTGTCCGGCAAGCTGTCGCCGGAGCAGGCGCTGCAAGCCTTGCTGCAAGGTAGCGGGCTGACCTACGAGATCTCCCAGGGCACCGTGGTCCTGCACTCGGCCCAGGCCGACAGCCAGGCCGCCAGCGGCACCCTGGAGCTGGCGCCGACGTCGGTCAGCATGGTCGGTGACTGGCTCGGCGACGCCCAGGAAAGCGTGGTGCAGAACCACGCCGGCGCGCGCACCGTGGTGCGCCGCGAAGCGATGATCGAGCAGGGCGCGATGAACGTGCGTGACGTGCTCAAGGGCATTCCCGGGGTGCAGGTGCAGGACTCCAACGGTACCGGCGGCAGCGACCTGTCGCTCAACGTCGGCGTGCGCGGCCTGACCTCGCGCCTGTCGCCGCGCTCCACGGTGCTGATCGACGGCATCCCGGCGGCGTTCGCTCCGTATGGCCAGCCGCAACTGTCCATGGCGCCGATCTCGTCGGGCAACCTCGACAGCATCGACGTGGTGCGCGGCGCCGGTTCCGTGCGCTACGGACCGCAGAACGTCGGCGGGGTGATCAACTTCGTCACCCGTGCCATTCCCAAGGAAGCCACCGGTGAAATCGGCACGACCCTGGAGACGTCCCGCCATGGCGGCTGGAAGCACATCGAGTCGGCCTTCATCGGCGGCACCGCCGACAACGGCCTCGGCGCGGCGCTGCTGTACTCCGGGGTGAACGGCAACGGCTACCGCAGCAGCAACAACGACAACGACATCGACGACGTGCTGCTCAAGACCCACTGGGACCTGACCGAGCAGGACGAGCTGTCGCTGAACTTCCACTACTACGACGGCAAGGCCGACATGCCTGGCGGCCTGACCCAGGCCCAGTTCGACGCCGACCCGTACCAGTCCGACCGCGACTACGACAACTTCAGCGGCCGGCGCAAGGACGTGTCGCTGAAGTACCTGCGGCAGATCGACGACGTCACCCAGTTCGAAGTCCAGACCTACTACACCGACAGCTTCCGCGGCAGCACCATCGCCGCCCGCGACCAGAAGACCCTCAGCTCCTACCCGCGCAGCTACCACACCTTCGCGATCGAGCCGCGGGTATCGCGGATCTTCTTCACCGGTCCCGCGACCCAGGAAGTCAGCGTTGGCTATCGCTACCTCAAGGAAGCCATGCACGAGCAGTCGACCCGCCTGGCGCTGGTCAACAACGTGCCGACCGTCACCCCGACCTCCGACGGCCATGTGTTCCAGGACCGTACCGGCGGCACCGAGGCCAGCGCCTACTACATCGACGACAAGATCGACGTCGGCAACTGGACCATCACCCCGGGCGTGCGTTTCGAGCACATCAACACCGACTGGCATGAGCGCCCGGTGCGCGGCACCAACGGCGTGCCGGTGCAGGCGAAGAGCCGCAGCGTGACCAGCAACGAGCCGCTGCCGGCGCTGAGCGTGATGTACCACCTGTCCGATGCCTGGAAGCTGTTCGCCAACTACGAGACTTCGTTCGGCAGCCTGCAGTACTTCCAGCTGGGCCAGGGCGGCACCGGCGATTCGACTGCCAACGGCCTGGAAGCGGAGAAGGCCAAGACCTACGAGATCGGTACCCGCTACAACGACGGCACCTGGGGTGGCGAGCTGACCGCGTTCTACATCGACTTCGACGACGAGCTGCAGTACATCAGCAACGATATCGGCTGGACCAACCTCGGCGCGACCAAGCACCAGGGGATCGAGGCTTCGGTGCACTATGACCTGTCGGGGCTGGATCCGCGCCTGGATGGCTTGAGCGCGAATGCCGGGTTCACCTACACCCGTGCTACCTATGAAGGAGAGATTCCCGGCTTCAAGGGCCGCGACCTGCCGTTCTACTCGCGCCAGGTGGTCAATGCCGGATTGCGTTACCAGGTGGATCGCTGGACCTGGAACCTGGACGCCTTCGCCCAATCGAAGCAGCGTGCGCCGGGGACCGGGATGAATGCCGATGGCAGCTTCAACGGCAACTACATCACCACGCCAAGCGCCGATGGGCAGTACGGCAACATTCCCGGCTACGTGACCTGGAGTGCCCGTGGCGGCTATGAATTCGGCAAGGAACTGTCGAACCTGAAGCTGGGGGCGGGGGTGAAGAACATCTTCGACAAGCAGTACTACACCCGGTCCAGCGATAACAACTCGGGGATCTACCTGGGTGAGCCGCGGACCTTCTATGTGCAGGCCAGTGTAGGGTTCTGATTTCTCGGGTGTTCTTGAGGGCCCTATCGCTGGCAAGCCAGCTCCCACAGGTTCAGCGGTGCACGCGATACCTGTGGGAGCTGGCTTGCCAGCGATGAGGCCATCAGCCGTCACACAGCAGTTTCAGCCGGGGAAACGATACTGGTCTTGCCCCCACGCGAGCGCCCCGAACTCAGGTACGCCGCGATCGATTCCTGGGTCACCTCGCCCAGGAACACCTTCTCCCCATCCAGCACTGGCAACCACGCCCGGTTGAACTCGTACATCCGCGACAACAGGATGCGCAGGTGCTCGTCATGCGCCGCCGTGGCGTTGAACTCGCGCAGGAAGTCGGCGCAGGTGCCCTGCTGGCGATGCAGGTCGCGACGACGCACATAACCCAGCGCACGATTGTCGCCATCGGTCACCACCACGTACTTGCGGTCATGCTCGTCCATCAGCTCCAGAGCCTCCGCCACCGGCATCTCCGGGCTGGCCGACGGCGCGTTGTCCGCCGCGTCTTCGGCACGTACCAGGAGCAGACGCTTGAGCGTGCTGTCCTGGCCGACGAAGTTGCTGACGAACTCATCCGCCGGATGCGCCAGCAAGGTATCCGGATGATCCAGCTGGATCAGCTTGCCGGCGCGGAAGATGGCGATCTTGTCGCCCAGCTTGATCGCCTCGTCGATGTCATGGCTGACCATGATCACCGTCTTGTTCAGCGCCCGCTGCATCTCGAAGAACTCGTTCTGGATCATCTCGCGGTTGATCGGGTCGACCGCGCCGAACGGCTCGTCCATCAGCAGCAGCGGTGCCTCGGCAGCCAGCGCGCGGATCACCCCGATACGCTGTTGCTGACCACCGGACAGCTCCCGCGGATAACGCTGCAGGTACTGCTTGGGCTCCAGGCGGATCATGCTCATCAGCTCGCGGGCACGCTCGTGGCATTTCTGCTTGTCCCAGCCGAGCAGGCGCGGGACCACGGTGATGTTTTCCTCGATGGTCATGTTGGGGAACAGGCCGATCTGCTGGATCACGTAGCCGATGCGCCGGCGCAGGGTCACTTCGTCCAGGCCCGTGGTGTCCTCGCCGTTGATCAGCACCTTGCCCGAGGTGGGCTCGATCAGGCGGTTGATCATCTTCAGCGTGGTGCTCTTGCCGCAGCCGGACGGGCCGAGGAAGACGCAGATCTCGCCTTCGTTGACGGTCAGGCTGACCGAATCGACCGCCTTGACCTCCTTGCCGTTGCTTTGGAAGGTTTTCGAGAGGTTCTGGAGTTCGATCATTTGAGCAGTCCTTCTGGAGTCAGCGAACGTTGCAGGGCTTGCAGCAGCAGGTCGGCGAGGATGGCCAGGAGGCTCACCAGCACGGCGCCGACCAGCAGCATCGACATGTCGCTGCGGCTGATGGAGGTCAGGATGAGTACGCCCAGGCCACCGGCGCCGATGGTGGCGGCGATGGTCATGACGCCGATGTTCATCACCACGGCGGTACGCACCCCGGCGAGGATCACCGGCACGGCGATCGGCAGTTCGACCATGCGCAGGCGCTGGCCGAAGGTCATGCCGATGCCGCGGGCGGCTTCACGGATGCCCGGCTCGACGTTGGTCAGGGCCAGGTAGGTGTTGCGCATGATCGGCAGCAGGGAATAGAGGAACACCGCGGTGATCGCCGGCAGCGGGCCGAGGCCTTGGCCGAACTTGGAGTAGAACGGCAGCAGCAGGCCGAACAGGGCGATCGACGGCACCGTCAGCAGCACCGTCGCGCTGGCTTGCAAGGGGCCTGCGAGGCTGGGGAAACGGGTCATCAGGATGCCGAGTGGCACGCCCACCAGGATCGCCAGGCCGACGGCGATGCCCACCAGGGTGACGTGCTGGCCGGTCAGGTGCAGCACTTGTGCCCAGTCCAGGTGGGCGAAGGTATCCAGCAGGTTCATTGCGCACCTCCTTGCAGCGGATGCTCACGCAGGAAGTCGTCAGCCACCTTGCCCGGGCTCTGGTGCTCGACGTCCACCTTGGCGTTGAGCTGGCGCATGGTCTCGTCGTCCAGTTGCTCGGCCAGTGGCTTGAGCAGGGTGGCCAGCTCGGGATGGGCGTCGAGCACGGCCTTGCGCACCACCGGGGCGGCGGTGTAGTCGGGGAAGTAGCGGCGGTCGTCTTCCAGCAGTTTCAGGTCGAAGGCGCTGAGGCGGCCGTCGGTGGTGTACACCAGACCGGTGAACACCTGGCCGTTGCGCAGGGCGGTGTAGACCAGGCCGGCGTCCATCTGGCGGATGTCCTTGCGGGTGAACTGCAGGTCGTAGGTCTCGGTCAGGCCCGCGAGGCCGTCCGGGCGGTTGGCGAACTCGGTGTCGAGGGCGAGGACGTGGGTCTTGCCCGCTTCGTCGCGCAGCACCTGGTTGAGCTGGCTGATGGTGCTCACCTGAGGGTACTGCTCGGCGATGTTGCGCGGCAGGGCCAGGGCGTAGGTGTTGCTGAACTTCGACGGCGCCAGCCAGACCAGGCCCTTCTTCGCGTCCAGCTCCTTGACCCGGGCGTAGGTGGCCTCGGCGCTGGGCATGCGCTCGTCGATATGGTTGTAGGACACCAGCGACACGCCGGTGTATTCCCAGACCATGTCCAGCTGACCGCTTTCCTGGGCACTGCGCGCCAGGCTGCTGCCGAGGCCGCCGGTGACGCTGACGTCGAAGCCGTGCTGGCGCAGGTAGCGCGCGGTGATTTCGGCGAGCACGGTCTGCTCGGTGAACACCCGCGCGCCAATGCGGATCAGGGGTTTGTCGGCAGCCTGGGCAAATCCCGCGAACAGCAGGGCCGCGCCCAGGAGCAAGGCGATTCTTCGTTTCATGCGTGTTCCTCGGTCAGTGAGTCAGGCCGCGTTCCAGCCAGCGGCGGCTGCACTGGCTGACCAGCGCATCGAGCAGCAAGGCCAGGGCCGCGGTGCAGGCCGCGCCCAGCAGCAGTTGCGGCTGGTTGTTCAGGGCGATGCCGGGGAAGATCAGGCTGCCCAGGCTGTTGGCACCGATCAGGAACGACAGCGGCGCGGTGCCGACGTTGATCGCCAGGGCCACGCGCACGCCGCCGACGATGATCGGCACGGCGTTCGGCAGCTCGACCTGGTACAGCGTCTGGCGTGGGGTCATGCCGATGCCGGTGGCGGCTTCCTTGAGCGAGGCGGGGACGTTTTTCAGGCCTTCGTAGGTGTTGCGCACGATGGGCAGCAACGAGGCGAGGAACAGCGCGAAGATCGCGGGGCCGGCGCCGATGCCGAGGATGCTCAGGGCGATGGCGAGGACGGCGAGGGGAGGAACGGTGTTGCCAATGTTGAAGACCTGCATGAAGCGTTCGGCGCGGTCGACCCGGTGCGGTCGACTCAGGGCAATGCCGGCGGGGATACCCACGGCAAGCGCCGCCACCATCGACAGCAGCACCAGCATCAGGTGTGCCTGCAGGTAGAACCAGAGATCGGCGCGGTAGTGCGCGATCGTATCGATGCCGATCCAGTGGACCAGCAGGGCCAGGATGACGAGCGCGGCGGCCCATCCCATCAGCCCCTTGCCATAGCGTACAGCCATAGGCGCGGACTCCTTTTATATCGTCGGCGCACGGATGCCGTGGTGTCGCCATTCCAGGCGACGGGCGATCCGTGTGCGAAAAGTGGCGGCCAAAAATGCGCGCCATGAGCGAAGCCCCGTCAGGCTCGTGTTGCCGGTGAAACCACCCCCGACCAACGGTCATTGCAGGGGAATGGACGCCTCCATCGCTTTAAAGGTTCCCATCTGATGCGGCATTTGGCCAGCGCTAATCTCCCGGGTGTTTGAAATTTCGCACGAGAAATAAGCGTGATTCTTACAGGGAGGCGTTGAATTACCTGCTGTTGGGCCGTTAGTCGCGAGGGGCAGCATTGCCTCTGTACTTCTTGCGAATAGTCGCTTGAGGGAATATTCCTTCGAAGGTATTTTATGCCGTGGACGGTTAAGTTTTGTACAGAGTTCGCTGAAGAGGTACAGCGTTCCGATCAATTGTTCAAAGAGCAATTGGCGGTGCATCTGGTGCTGTTGAGGGAAATCGGTCCTCTGTTGGGCCGCCCCAGAGTGGATACCTTGAGAGGCTCTCGCCATCAGAACCTCAAGGAACTGCGGTTTTCTTCCAATGGTTGTGTCTGGCGCGTGGTGTTCGCATTTGATCCATCCCGCTGCGCCGTGGTTTTGGTCGCAGGTGACAAGGCAGGCGTCAGTCAGCAGCGTTTCTACAAGGGCTTGATTGCTTGCGCGGATGAGCGGTTTGACAGGTATCTGGCAGGAGGTGCCGGGAAATGACAATGACACTTGATGATTTGATGGACAGCCTTTCTCCAGAGCGCAGGGCATGGGTCGAGGAGCAAGCCCGTGAGCTGATTCGTGAGGAATTGACCCTGCAGGCTTTGCGCCGGCAGTTGGACGTTACCCAGGAAAGCCTTGCCGAGCGATTGGAAATGGGCCAGGCCAATATCTCCAAAGTGGAGAACCGCAGCGACATGTTGATTTCGACGTTGCGCGATTATGTCGAGGCGTTGGGAGGACGGTTGGAACTGGTTGCCTGCATGCCGGGTCGCGCTCCGGTAAAACTGAAGGGTTTCACTGACAGCCCGTCGGCTGCCGAGTAGATTTGCGCGCTTTGGTATCCATATCAGGGGACCCGATTTTGGTCCCCGCCCGACTTCAGGTATGATACGGCCCCTTTTTTCAATCCCCAGTCAGGCGATTTCCCATGACCCAACAGGCCGCCGAAGTCGCGAAGCGCCGCACTTTCGCAATCATTTCCCACCCCGACGCCGGTAAGACCACCATCACCGAGAAGCTCCTGCTGATGGGCAAGGCCATTGCCGTCGCCGGTACGGTGAAGTCGCGCAAGTCCGACCGCCATGCCACTTCCGACTGGATGGAAATGGAGAAGCAACGTGGTATCTCCATCACCACCTCGGTGATGCAGTTCCCCTATCGCGAGCACATGATCAACCTGCTCGACACCCCGGGCCACGAAGACTTCTCGGAAGACACCTACCGTACCCTGACCGCCGTCGACTCGGCGCTGATGGTGCTCGACGGCGGTAAGGGCGTAGAGCCGCGGACCATCGCCCTGATGGACGTCTGCCGCCTGCGCGATACGCCGATCGTCAGCTTCATCAACAAACTCGACCGCGACATCCGCGACCCGATCGAGCTGCTCGACGAGATCGAGGCGGTGCTGAAGATCAAGGCCGCGCCGATCACCTGGCCGATCGGCTGCTACAAGGACTTCAAGGGCGTCTATCACCTGTCCCAGGACTACATCGTGGTCTACACGCCGGGCCACGGTCACGAGCGCACCGAAGCCAAGATCATCGAGAAACTGGACTCGGACGAAGCCCGCGCGCACCTGGGCGACCAGTACGACAGCTTCGTCGAGCAGCTCGAACTGGTGCAGGGCGCCTGCCACGAGTTCAACCAGGACGAGTTCCTCAACGGTCAGCTGACCCCGGTGTTCTTCGGTACCGCGCTGGGCAACTTCGGGGTCGACCATGTCCTCGACGCCGTGGTCGACTGGGCGCCGCGCCCGCTGGCCCGTGTCGCTCACGAGCGCAGCGTGGAGCCGGTGGAAGAGAAGTTCAGCGGCTTCGTGTTCAAGATCCAGGCGAACATGGACCCCAAGCACCGCGACCGCATCGCCTTCATGCGCATCTGCTCGGGCAAGTACGAGAAGGGCATGAAGATGCGCCACGTGCGCACCGGCAAGGACCTGCGCATCGGCGACGCGCTGACCTTCTTCTCCTCCGAGCGTGAGCAGCTGGAAGAAGCCTGGGCCGGCGACATCATCGGCCTGCACAACCACGGCACCATCCAGATCGGCGACACCTTCACCGAAGGCGAGAGCCTGGGCTTCACCGGTATCCCGCACTTCGCCCCGGAACTGTTCCGCCGCGTGCGCCTGAAGGACCCGCTGAAATCCAAGCAACTGCGCCAGGGCCTGCAGCAGTTGGCGGAAGAGGGTGCGACCCAGGTGTTCTTCCCTGAGCGCAGCAACGACATCATCCTCGGCGCCGTCGGTGTGCTGCAGTTCGATGTGGTCGCCAGCCGCCTGAAAGAGGAATACAAGGTGGAGTGCGCCTACGAGCCGATCACCGTCTGGTCGGCGCGCTGGATCGCCTGCGATGACAAGAAGAAGCTCGAAGACTTCAAGGTCAAGGCCATGGAAAACCTGGCGGTGGACGGCGGTGGTCACCTGACCTACCTGGCACCGACCCGGGTCAACCTGTCGCTGATGGAAGAGCGCTGGCCGGATGTGAAGTTCCGCGCTACTCGCGAGCACCACTAAGGGCAGCGGCAAGCTTCAAGTCATAAGCCACAAGAAAAGGCGGAGCGCATTGGCCCTGCTTTTTCTTGCAGCTTGAAGCTTACCGCTTGCCTCTCAAGATCAGTTCCCCGCCTTGATACTGGTCCAGATCCGGGTCCTGATCCGGTCGATCTTCGCCGGCATCGCTTCCAGCGCATACAGTTTGCCCATCACCTCGTCCTTCGGATAGATCATCGGATTGGCCTTCAGCTCCGGCTTCACCAGCGCATCCGCCTGCTGGTTACCGTTGGCGTACTGCACGAAGTCGCTGATATTGGCCATCACCTCCGGCTGCAGCAGGTAGTTCATGTAGGCATACCCCGCCTTCTCGTCCGGCGCATCCGCCGGCATCGCCACCATGTCGAACCACATCGGCGCGCCTTCCTTCGGAATCGAGTAACCCACCTTCACCCCGTTCTTCGCTTCCTCGGCACGGTTCTTCGCCTGCAGCACGTCACCCGAGAAACCCACCACCACGCACACGTCGCCATTGGCCAGGTCGCCGGTGTATTTCGACGAGTGGAAGTAGCTGATGTACGGCCGCACCTTCATCAGCAGGTCCTTGGCTTTTTCGTAGTCCTTGGGATCCTGGCTGTGATGGGGCAGGCCCAGGTAGTGCAAGGCGATCGGCAGCAGCTCCGGGCCGTTGTCCAGCACCGCGACGCCGCAGCTCTTCAGTTTGCCGATGTACTCGGGCTTGAAGATCAGGTCCCAGGAGTCCACCGGTGCGTTGTCGCCGAGCACCGCCTTGACCTTGTCGATGTTGTAGCCGATGCCGGTACTGCCCCACAGGTACGGGAAGCCATGCTGGTTGCCCGGGTCGTTGACCTCCAGCGCCTTGAGCAGCACCGGGTTGAGGTTCTTCCAGTTGGGCAACTGGCTCTTGTCCAGCTTCTTCAGGGCACCGCCCTGGATCTGCCGGGCCATGAAGTGGTTGGAGGGAAACACCACGTCGTAGCCGGAGTTGCCAGTCATCAGCTTGCCGTCGAGGGTTTCGTTGCTGTCGAAGACGTCGTAGGTGGGCACGATGCCGCTGGCCTGCTGGAAGTTCTTCAGCGTGTCCGGGGCGATGTAGCTGGACCAGTTGTAGATCTTTACCGAGTCGGCGGCGCTGGCCACGCTGGCGGCCAGCATCAGGGGTGCAATGAAAAGCGTGCGCATGTCCGGGGTACCTTTCTTTGAGCTGTTGTTATCGAAGGCGGCAGGCGATCAGCGGATCAGAAAATCAATACGTAGGTCTTGCGCACGGTCTCCTGGATGTCCCAGATGCCGGTGCTGTTGGCCGGTAGCATCAGTGCGTCCCCGGCTTCTATGGTCAGGGGCTCGCCACCGTCGGGGGTGAAGGTGCAGCGGCCGGTGATGATGTGGCAGAACTCCTGTTGCATGATCTGCCGCCGCCAGCGCCCCGGGGTGCACTCCCAGATGCCGGTTTCCACGCCGTCGCTGCGCTCGACGCAGGTGACCGAGGTCACCGCGACGGGCTCGCCGAGGGGCACGGCGACCGGGCTGGACGTCTCCAGGGCGACGCTGTCGGTGTGTTTGAACTGGGTGATGCTCATGACTGCGGGTTCCTCTGTGTACGAATTCAGTTCATGAAACTCTGCATGAAGTCCGCCAGGCTGCTGGCCATGCGCCGACGCCACGGCGGGCTGGCGGGACTGGCCAGGGTGCGGTCCTCGAAGACGAAGCTCTGGATGATGGCGTTGTAGCCGAGCCAGCGGCACGGCTCCGGCGGCCAGCTGGCGAGGCTGGACAGCGCCCGGTTGTCGTGGACCCAGGGCTGCGCGGTCAGGGCGTTGTGCTGGCCGAGGATCAGCGCGGCGAGGGTGCGCCCGCCGAGGTTGGTGGCGCCGACGCCTTCGCCGCCGTAGCCGCCGGACAGGGCGATGCCGCGCTGGCGGTCGCAGAGCATGTGCGGGCGGAAGCGCCGGGCCATGCCCAGGTTGCCGCCCCAGGAATGGGTGATGCGCACGTTCTTCAGTTGCGGGAACAGCTCGCCGAACAGGTAGCGGCGCAGGTCGATCTCGCCGGGGGTGAGGCTGAAGTCTTCGCGCAGGCGTCCGCCGAAGCGATAGCCGCCACGAGCACCGAACATCAGGCGGTTGTCGCGGGTGCGCTGGCCGTAGGTGACCTGCCGGCTGTTTTCGCTGAAGGCCTGGCCTTCCTTCAGGCCGATCTCGTCCCACACCGACTCCGCCAGCGGCTCGGTGGCCACCAGCAGGCTCTGCACCGGCAACTGGTGCTTGCCCAGCGGCGGCAGGCTGGCGGCGTAGCCCTCGACGGCGGGGACTACCCAGTGGCTGCGGATCGTCCCTTGTGGGGTGCGGACCTGGCCGGGCTGCCAGTCGATGGCCGGGGTGTTCTCGTAGATCTTCACGCCCAGGCGTTCCACCGTTCGGGCCAGGCCGCGAGCCAGTTTCGCGGGTTGGATCGTCGCAGTGTGCGGGCTGAAGATCGCGCCGTAGGCGTTGCTGACCCGCAACTGGCCTTCCAGTTCTTCCGGGCGCAGCCAGCGGTAGTCGTCGGCGGTCATGCCTTGGCGGTAGAGGTCGTCGAGCCACTCGCGCAGGCTCTTTTCCTGTTCCGGGTAACGGGCCGCGCAATACAGCACGCCGCCCTTGCGGAAGTCGCAGTCGATGCCTTCGCGGTCGAGCACGCGGCGGGCTTCATCGGGGATGTCGTGGAGCAGGTCGATGCTGTCCCGGCGTTGCTGCGGGGACAGGGTGGCGAGCAGGCGGTCGTCGCCGAGCATGTTGCCCATCATCCAGCCGCCGTTGCGGCCGGAGGCGCCGAAGCCGGCGAACCTGGCCTCGATGATGGCGATGTTCAGGTGCGGCGCCTGTTGCTTGAGGTAGTACGCGGTCCACAGGCCGGTGTAGCCGGCGCCGATGATGCACACGTCGACATCCAGGTCCTGGCTCAACGCCGGGCGTGGCTCGATCTGTTCGTCGAGCTGGTCCATCCACAGGCTTATCGTGCGCCAGGCTTGCATCGGGTACTGCTCCACATCCGCGAAAAGGTCTGGCGTCGATCCTAGTGGCGGGCGGGGCGGGCTGTCTTACGTGCGTGCACGCAGGGAAATCTGCTTCACGTAGGCCTTGGGCGACAGGCCGGTGTGCTCGCGGAAGCACTTGTAGAAGGCGGAGAGGGAGTTGAAGCCGGCGTTGAAGGCCAGTTCGTCGATGGGCGCGGCACTGGCGGCGCCGTTCAGGCCGCCGAGCAGGTGCTGCAGGCGTGCCTGGTTGACGTAGCGGTAGAAGCTCTGGCCGAGGACCTGGTTGAGCAGGTAGGAAATCTGGTTGCGGCTGTAGCCGCTCTCTTTCGCGACCCGTTGCAGGTCCAGTTCCGGGTCAAGGTAGGGGCGCTGACGCTGGAAATAGTGCTCCAGGTCCTGGGCCATGGTGCTCAGCTGGCGCGGCGACAGACCCAGGCGGCTGGTGGCCGGACGCGGGCCGGAGGGCGTGCTGCCCTTGGCGTTCTGGCGGATCAGCGTGGCGTACTCGTTGACCCGCCAGATCAGCCCGTCCCTGACCGTGATCGCCTCGCTGGACTGGAAGGCCACCAGGCCCTCGCCGCCCTGGACCGTGACCTGGTACTGGATGAAGGCGGTGCAGCCATCGACGCGGATACGGTCGCCGTGGACGATATCCTCGCCGTCCTCGTGGGGCAGGCAGGCGCGCACGTAATCGCGCAGGTCGGCGTAGACGAGGACTCGGTTCTGGAAGAAGTCGTGGTATTCGACGTCCGGGTGATATAGCGCCATTACCCCGTCGAGGTCGCGGCGCATCCAGCAGTGGTGGTAGCGCAGGACGGCGTCGGCGGTGATCGGGGTCTGGGTCGGGCCGTCGGGGAGGAGAGTCATTACTGGATAGTGCTTGAGGGCCTCATCGCTGGCAAGCCAGCTCCCACAGGGTGGACTGCCCCCCAAAAGTTGGACAGTTTCAGCTAGCGGCCTGGGCCCTGTAATCGACAGGGCTCAGGCCATCGAGTCTTAGCTTGATGCGGTCATGGTTGTAGTACCAAATGTACT
>JAIRVG010000057.1 GCA_031253995.1 Paucimonas sp.
TGAAGCTGGAAGGCCTGGACCGGCATCTGCGCTTGATCGAGAGCTACAAGAAGCTGCATGCGGCCAGGGCGGCCAGGGCCTGATCCTGTAGTGCTCTTCAGGGCCTCATCGCTGGCAAGCCAGCTCCCACAACTCGTTGATTTAGCAGGGACGGCGTCGCTTCGGTGCACAGGAAACTACTCCTCCTCAACCGGAAAATGCCGGCAACTCTTCCTCTCCGCCATCTCCCGGTCCGTCGGTCGCTCATCGACGAAACGCGGTGGCCGGTCGCTGTGGATCTCCAGGAAACCCCAGCGCAGGTCGGCTTCGGTCTGTCCCGGCCTGGGCGGTTCGAACCACCAGACTTCGCGGCTGATCAGGGCCATGGAAACGCTCCTCGGCTGAAAATCTTCGGTTCCTGTCACTATAGCCGCGCCACGGAATAACTATGTGCCACCGCCGTCACCCCACGACGCGGTGTTCTGGCGCTCCTTCACAAGGAGTGCCCCACATGAGCGAAAACACCCCCGGTTTCCACGATCTGCTGGTCAAGGAACGCCTGCCTCGCTGGCTCGACCACCTCACACCCGAACAGGTGGCCCGCCTCAAGCACCTCGACGACCCTGCCAACGACACCCAGGTCCACAGCGCGACACCCGAGCTGCGCGCAGCCCTGGACCAGTCCCTGCGACGCAATCGCCGCCTGACCTTCGCCCTCGCCCGGGAAATGGCCGACCTGCGCAGCCTGCCGGACTTCGCCGAGCCCCTGCTGCTCGGCCGCCTGCAACAGCGCTTCGGCTTCAGCGACGGCGACCTGCGCCAGATGAATTTCGTGCGCTTCAGCCGCGACTGGGCCTGGAGCTCGCTGTCCAAGGAGCTGCACTACAAGGTGGAACCCCTGCTCCAGGCGGCCCTGCAGAACTTCGAGGCCGACCCGGAGATGCAGCCGGAAAGCGTGGCCATCAACGGCGAGTTCCACACCACTTCGTTCAACGGCTACCCGCGCTATCACTTCCGTCCCCTGCCCTTCAGCGCCACGCAGTTCGCCAGGGAATGCCACGACCTCGACCTGGGCAAGCGCTACCAGGCGCACCTCGATGAGGTGTTCGGCCGCCCGGCCGTCCGCGACCTGGCGATCAGTGCCCGCCGCGAGCAACTGCAACTGGACCTGCTGCTCACCCGCCTGCGCGCCCCCCACGAGGACCACGATCACCTGCAACGCCTGATCGACGGTGCCAGCGACGACGACCGGCCAGGCTGCTCGCGCTTCAGCCTGTTCGGCGTCGATGTCCTCGATGCCGTGGTGATCAAGCCGGTTGCCCAGTCCGTGGCGGTCTACCTCTACCTGCCCGGCATGCCCCAGGCCCTGGTGCGCTATCCCACGCCAGGCGCGTGCAAGCAGGCCCTGCTCGGCCAGCTTTGCGACCCGGACTTCCGTCGGCGCTTCTACGGTTTCATCCAGCAAGACAAGCTCGAACACTTCGCCAGCGTGTTGCAGCGCAACCTCACCGGGCAGACCCTGGCCAGCGAGCGCGACAGCCTGTGGCACGCCCCGAACGACACCGACCTGCACTGGATCGGCTCCACCATCGACAGCGAACTGTTCGGCTGGTGCCAGGACCGCCACCACCGGCGCCTGCTCAACGAAGCGCGGCAACTGGCCGTGCCCAGCGCCGACGTCGACGAGGCCGCACGCCAGCGCCGCCTGCAGTTCTGGGAGTCGCTGGGAATGGACGTGCTCGGCGTCGCGGCGTTCTTCATTCCCGCCGCCGGCGAGCTGATGATGGTGGTCTTCGCCGCCCAGGTGCTCGACGAGGTGTACGAAGGGGTCGAGGCCTGGGAACAGGGCGATATCGATGGTGCCCTGGACCATGCCAAGGCGGTGGCGCTGGACATCGGCGTCGCCGTCGCCACCGGCGCAGCCCTGCACTATGCCGGCAAGCTCGGCGGCAAGCTGGTGGAGGTGATTCGCCCTGACGGCAGTCCGCGCCTGTGGAATGGCGACCTCGCGCCCTATCGGGTCGAGCCGCCGGCCGATGCCCGGGTCGATGCCCAGGGCCTGCTGGAATCCGCCGGGCAGCGCTACGCGCGGATCGGCGACGACCATTACGCCGTCACCGCGGATGCCGACGGCCAGCGTTGGCGCATCCTGCACCCGGACAACCCCAGGGCCGCGCAACCACTGTTCGAACACAATGGCGAAGGCGCCTGGGTGGGCGCCCACGAGCATCCGCTGGAGTGGTCGCAAGCCACCCTGTTGCGCCGCCTCGGCAACCCGGTGGCCGGCTACGACGACGGGCAACTGGAGATCGCCCGCCAGATCAGCGGCACCCGTCGCGACGAGTTGCTGGACGTCTACCTCAAGCAGCGCCCGACACCGCCACGCTTGCTCCAGACCCTGCAACGGCTGCGCACCGGCGAGCGCGCCACGGATCCCCTGGAAGAAGCCCTGGACGGCCTCTACCACCCCGAACGCAGCGTACCCGCCAGCGAGCGCCTGGCCCTGCTGGGTCTGCCCAGGCAACCCGGCTGGCCCGCCGACTGCACCCTGGAACTGCGCGCCGGCGACCGCTCCGGGCCGTTGCTGGAGCGCGCCGGCGACAAGCTGGCCAGCGATGGCCGACTGATCCTGAAAGTGGCGCAAGGTTATCGCGCCGTGCTGGGCGACCAGCCGCAGGCGCCGGTGCCCGACCTGTTCGAGGCCCTGGGCCAGGCCGTGCCGGAACTGGGCGATGACCCGGCTGCCCTGAAACACACCATCGTCGAGCAGGCACAGGACAATCCCGGTCGCACCCGCGCGCTGGTCTGGTCCGGGCACAGCGGCGGCTGGAACGACGAGGGCCGCCTGCTCGGCGGCTTCGATGCTGCGCCACCGCCGGCCCACTACCCCGCGCCCTCGCCCAGCGCCAACCCGCTGCTCGTCCGCTACCGGCGCCTGTATCCCAACACCACCGACGCACAGGCCATCGAAGCCCTGCGCCAGTGGAACGATGCCGGCCTGCAGGCCCACGTGGAACTGCGCGGCCTGGAGCAGCAACTCGCCTACCTGCGCACCGCCCTCGGTCAATGGGCCTCCCAGGCGCCGCTACGCACCATCGCCCGCGACCGCCTGATCCAGTGCTGGCAGCGCAGCCTGCGCAACGGCGACGAACTGGACTTCTCCGGCATCGGCCTGGGCGACGACGATTTCGCCAGCCTGCCGCACCTGGCCAACGCCTTTGGCCATGTCCAGGAGCTGAACCTGAGCACCAACCCGCTGCGGCGCATTCCCGAGCTGCTGCTCAGCCAACTGCCGCCCCTGCGTGTCCTGTGGGCCAGCGCCCTGGAACTGCGCCACCTGCCCCGCGGCCTCGGCCCGCGCCTGGAGACCCTGGAACTGACCGACAACAGCATCAGCTGGAGCTCGCTGTCCCAGGAAGCCCTGGCCGAATACCCGGAGCTGGAACGCCTGAACCTGTCCGGCAACCCGCTGGACACCCCGCCAGACCTCAGCGTGGCACCGAACCTGCGCGACGTGTGCCTGTTCGACTGCTCGCTGCGCACGATTCCCGAGCAGTTGGAAAACCTCACGCACCTGGAGCACCTGGACCTGTCCTCGAACCTCATCACCCGCCTGTCGCCGGGCCTGGAGCAAAACCTGCGACCCGCCACCCAGCGCGCCCTGGGCCTGGAGCACAATCCACTGGACGAGGACACCCTGGGCCGCATCGACGCGCACTACCATGCCACCGGCATCGACCTGATGGTGGCCGAGGACGACTACACCACGCTGCTGCTCGACGCCGACCTGCCCACCCGCAACTGCTGGGAACGCCTCAGCCGGCTGTTGCCGCTGCCCTATCGCCGTGACCTGAGACGGATCGCCGACGAGCCCATGTACGGCTGCGCGCCGGCCACCACACGGCGGCGTTTCTGGTTCGTGCTGCGCTGGCTGGAAGGCAGCCCACGGGCCCGGGCCCAGGCGCTGCGGGTGGATGCCGGCAAGCTGTTGCGCTTCGAGCTGACGGCCGATCTCGAACAGCCGGAGCCGTTTGCCACCCAACGCCAGAAGACCGAGCATTACCTGAAGGTGGCCATTGACGCCGTGCGCTGCGACGCCCTAGACCTGGCGCTGATCGCGCGCCTGCCGCAGCTCAACGACCTCCAGCTGGAAGCCCTGCGCGCCCTGACCCTGCAACGCCTGGGTAACGACCCGTTGTTGCGCGTGCGCATCGCCCCGACCGCGCAGGAGACGCTGAACCTGGAACGGGTCGAGCGGGAAGCCCGGCAACTGGACGGCAACTGGACCAACACCGTACGCCTGCAGTTGCGCCTGCTCACCGGCTCCAATGCGGTCGGCCGCGATGCGCTGCTCACCGAGCAGGCCGATGGCGAGCCGACCGTGCCGTTCTGGGTCAAGCACCTGGAACAGCGCTACCACGGCCAGTTCGACCAGTTGCAGGAGCAGGCCAACGAGCAGTTGCTGGATGCCGAGCACAGCCTCAGCGAGGGCGACTACCTCACCGAGGCCAACCACCTGCGCCGGCAACTGGAACGGGAGCGCAAGCGCCTGCTGGACGATCTCACCCGCAGCATCGCCGACGGCACCCAGACCCAGTGGTAAGGCGCGTCAGTACTGCACGGCGGTAAAACGCTCTCCCGCCAGCCAGTGCTCGAAGCGCTCCGCCGGCATCGGCCGGCCGATCAGGTAGCCCTGGCCGTGATCGCAGCCGGCGTTGCGCAGGAACTGGTGCTGGGCATGGGTCTCGATGCCTTCGGCGGTGATCCGGTAGCCCAAGGCATGGCCCAGGTCGATGATGGCGCGGGTGATCGCCACGTCGTTCTCGCCCTGGGGCAGGTCCTTGATGAAGGCCCGGTCGATCTTCAGGTGATTGATCGGCAGGGCCTTGAGGTAGGCCAGCGACGAATAGCCGGTACCGAAGTCGTCCACCGCCGTCGCCACGCCCAGGGCCTGCAACTGCGCGAGGATTTCGCAGGCATGCTGCTGGCTTTCCATCAGCAGGCTCTCGGTGATCTCCACTTCCAGCAGTTCCGGGCCCAGCCCGTGCCGTTCCAGGGCGCGGGTCAGGCTGGCGACGTAGTCGCTGCGCTCGATCTGCAAGGCCGCGACGTTGATGGCGATCGGACCTGGGAGCAACTCGCGGTCGCGCCACTGGCGAACCTGCCGGCACACCAGCTCCAGCACCTGCTCACCCAACGGGATGATCAGGCCGGTGCGCTCGGCCAGGGGAATGAAGTCACCCGGCGATACCAGGCCCTGCTGCGGATCGCGCCAGCGCAGCAGCGCCTCGGCGCCTTCCACGCGACCACTGAACAGGTCGATGCGCGGCTGGTACCAGAGTTCGAATTCCTCCTGCTCCAGGGCCCGGCGCAAGGCCCGCTCCATGCCCAGGCGCTGCTGCAGGCGGGCGGTCATGTCGCCGTGGTAGAGCCGCCAGGCGTTGCGACCGCCCTCCTTGGCCGCATACATCGCGGTGTCGGCGTGGCGCATCAGGCTCTCGCCGGTATCACCGTGCTCGGGGCACAGGGCAATACCGATGCTGCCGCTGACCAGGGCGGCATTGCCCTTGAGGTCGAACGGCCGCTGCAAGGCGCGCAACAGGCCATCCACCACCTTGCACACGTAGTCCAGGCTGTCGGCACGGGCGAGGATGAAGGCGAATTCGTCGCCGCCCAGGCGGCACACCGTGTCGTCCAGGCCGATACCGGCACCCAGACGCTGCGCCGCCTGCTCCAGCAACAGGTCGCCGAGGGCATGGCCCAAGCTGTCGTTGACCTGCTTGAAGCCGTCGATATCCAGCAGCAGCACGGCCATCTGCACCCGCGGAGCCTGCAGCGCCTGTTCCAGGCGGCGCAGGAACAGCACGCGGTTGGGCAGCCCGGTGATGGCATCGTAATGGGCCAGGCGCTCCAGCTGCGCCTGGGAATGCTTGAGTTCGGCGTTGCGCTGGTTGATCAGGCGGTTGCTGCGGTTCAACTGGGCGACGAAGATGCTGAACAGGCCGGTGGTGCACAGGGCGAACAGGAACAGCGGCGAACCGAACAGGCTGATCGACGACCAGCCCTCCCGCGGCATCGCCGCCAGTTGCCAGGTGCCGCCGGGCACGTCGACGTTGAGGGTCACCGCCGAATCCTCGAACAGCACCGCCTCGCCCCAGATCATCGCCCCCGCCGCGCCCTCGCCGTCGCCGCCGCGCAAGGCCAGGCGGAAGGTCGAGTCCTCGACCACCCCGGCAGCCCGCAGCAGGCTGTCGATATCCGCCACTACCGAGACGTTGCCCCAGTACAGGCGCACGCCCTTGTGTCCCTTGAGGAACACCGGCCGCCGGTACACCAGGGCATTGCCGCCCTGGTAAAGCTGCACAGGTCCGGCCAGCACCGCTTCCTGGCTGTCCCGGGCCCGGCGCACCAGGGGGAACTGCGACGGCAGCACCCGGTAGTCGAGGCCGAGCACGCTCTGGTTGCGCTCCTGCGGGTAGACATCGGCGATCACATCGTTGGGCGCCAGGGAGATATGGCGGATATAGGACACCGATTCCATGGCCTGGCGCGCCATGTCATGGAAATGCGCCGTGGAGATGTCACCATCGGCGCTGAGCAACTGGGCGATCCCTTCGGTCTCACCGAAGGCCGAGCGCATCTGCGCCTCAAGCCCGGCGCGAATGCCCGACAGGCGCATGCTCGCGGTGGCGATCAACTTGCTTTCCTCGCGCTGCACATCGAGCCGGCCGAGGGCAACCGACAGACCGATGCCGATCACGGCAAAACCGATGGGCAACAGACGGTAAGCGGTGGAACGCACGCGAGTGGGTAGATAGCGAGGGGGGTGTTGCAGAGCAAGGGTTCTTGTGGTCATACGCCGGCTGCTTGCGTCCGTTTCCCGGGTTATCGGCGATGGCAAAACAATATTGAGGCGGGCTGGCTTTTTTTTGTTGGCCGGCGTTATCCTCGACTGAAACGTTTCACCCATTCAAAGAAAAAGAGGTGTCGTGCCATGGATCGTTTGCTGGATTCGCTGTTTCCCACTGCCGAAGAAATCCCCGAGGCGTACCGCCTGGGCGCGCCGCTGGAGCAGCGCGACTACCTGGTGAATGGCGAACTGCGCCACTGGGACGGCCCGCTGGCCACGGTGCGCAGCCCGGTGTGGCTGAAACAGGCGGACGGCAGCGAGCAGCAGGTGGTGCTGGGCAGCGCACCGCTGCTGGATGCCGACACCGCCCTCACCGCCCTGGATGCCGCCGTGCACGCCTACGACAAGGGCCGCGGTGCCTGGCCGACGATGCGCGTGGCCGAGCGGATCCGCCATGTCGAGGGCTTTCTCGGCCGCATGCGCCAGCAGCGCGAGGCCGTGGTCAAGCTGCTGATGTGGGAGATCGGCAAGAACCTCAAGGATGCCGAGAAGGAATTCGACCGCACCTGCGACTACATCGTCGACACCATCGGTGCGCTCAAGGAGCTCGACCGCCGCTCCAGCCGCTTCGAGCTGGAACAGGACACCCTCGGCCAGATCCGCCGCGCACCGCTGGGCGTGGCACTGTGCATGGGCCCCTACAACTACCCGCTGAACGAGACCTTCACCACCCTGATCCCGGCGCTGATCATGGGCAACACCGTGGTGTTCAAGCCGGCCAAGTTCGGCGTGCTGCTGATCCGCCCGCTGCTGGAAGCCTTCCGCGACAGCTTCCCGGCCGGGGTGATCAACGTCATCTATGGCCGTGGCCGCGAGACCGTCAGCGCGCTGATGGCCAGCGGCAAGGTCGACGTGTTCGCCTTCATCGGCACCAACAAGGCCGCCAGCGACCTGAAGAAGCTGCACCCGCGCCCGCACCGCCTGCGCGCCGCCCTCGGCCTGGATGCCAAGAACCCCGGCATCGTGCTGCCCGAGGTGGACCTGGACAACGCGGTCAACGAGGCGATCACCGGCGCCCTGTCGTTCAACGGCCAGCGCTGCACGGCGCTGAAGATCCTGTTCGTCCACGAGCAGGTGGTGGACGCCTTCCTGGAGAAATTCCGGGCGAAGCTGGCCGCGCTCAAGCCCGGCATGCCCTGGACCCCGGGCGTCGGCCTGACGCCGCTGCCGGAGCCGGGCAAGATCGACTACCTCAACGGCCTGGTGGACGACGCCCTCGGCCATGGCGCCCAGGTGCTCAACCCCGGCGGCGGGCAGAGCCGCGGCTCGTTCTTCTATCCCGCCCTGCTCTACCCGGTGAACCCGGCGATGCGCGTCTACCACGAGGAACAGTTCGGCCCGCTGGTGCCGGTGGTGCCGTACCGCCACCTGCAGACGGTGATCGACTATGTGCTGGATTCCGACTTCGGCCAGCAACTCAGCCTGTTCGGCACGAATTCGAAGGATATCGGCCTGCTGGTGGACACCTTCGCCAACCAGGTCGGGCGGATCAACATCAACGCGCAATGCCAGCGCGGTCCCGACACCTTCCCGTTCAATGGCCGCAAGAACTCCGCCGAAGGCACCCTGTCGGTGCATGACGCGCTGCGCACCTTCTCCATCCGCACCCTGGTGGCGACGCGCTTCCAGGAAGCCAACAAGGAACTGATCAGCGACATCATCCGCAACCGCGAGTCGAGCTTCCTGACCACCGACTACATTTTCTGAGGTGCCGTTCGGCGGCGCGGATGCCCGCCGGTCCAGCGAATGCGCAATTCGATTTGCGCATTCGCCATTCCTGTACAAATATACAGCTCTACGCCCGACGCATCGCGTCGGGGTTGTCCGTTGGCTCGTTACAGGAGGAACACGCAAATGGCAGCAAAACCCATTCCCGAAGGTGCACACAGCATCACCCCATACCTGGGCATCAAGGACGCGCACAAGGCCATCGATTTCTACAAGGCCGCCTTTGGCGCGGTCGAGATGTTCCGCCTCGAAGGCCCCGACGGCCGCATCGGCCATGCCGAACTGAAGATCGGCGACTCCTCGATCATGCTTGCCGAGCCTTGCGACCAGGCCTCCCTGGTGGCCAGCCAGTCGCAGCCTGGTGTTTCGGTGGGCCTGCACCTGTACGTCGAGGACGTCGATGCCCGTCATGCCCAGGCGCTCAAGGCCGGGGCCACCGAGGTCAGCGCCGTGCAGGACCAGTTCTATGGCGATCGCAGCGGCTCGGTGAAGGATCCATTCGGCAACCTGTGGTTCATCTCCACGCACAAGGAAGACCTGTCGGTCGAAGAGATCCGCGCGCGGGCGGCGAAGCTGTTCGGCGGTTGATCGGCGTAAATTGAGGTAATGTTGCGGTCCATCGCTGGCTTGCCAGCGATGGCTGCGAAGCAGCCTCTCAAGGACATCCATGCGAATCATCGAAAAGAACGCCGCCCTGGTGCGCAGCCTCACCCCCGCCGAAGACGACCTGCTGCGCGGTTTCAACCGCGGCACCCTGGAAGGCCCGCGGTTGCTGCAGGCCAACCAGCTGCTGATGAAGGTCCGTGCCGCCGGCCACTGGCTCGCCTGCGACTGCCAGGCCAAGGCCATGCCGGTGCTCAACGTCACCCTCAACAGCCACACCGGCACCCTGTTCCTGAAGAACAACCCCGGTACCGCCGAGCACGCTGCCGACTGTCCCTTCATCAAGGACGAGCGCGACGCCGGCGAGCAGGACAGCCAGGACACCCCGCCCGCCGCCTGGCTCGCCCCGGATGCGCCGCTGCGCCTGATCGGCGACTTCCGCCGGGCCAGCGAGGACGGCAGCACGGGCAACGGCAGCGGCGACAAGCGCGAACAGCATCGCCTGCTCTCGCTGCTGCTGACCTGGATCGAAGCCAGCGGCCTCAATGTCTATGCCACCCACCTGAAGAAGGACCTGACCGCGCAGTTCGCCGAGTTGCGCGGCGTTGCCGGGCGCTATCCGCTGATGGAGCGGGTACCGGCCAGCAACTACCTGGAAACCCGCCTGGACATGAAGCACATGATGATGCTCAAGGCGCGCCTGCGGGAGTCCACGGTATTCGGCAACCACCGCCGCCATGGCCTGCTGCTGGACTGCGTCAGCCAGATCAAGGGGCGCAAGGTGTTCAACGAACGCAGCGAGGACGGCTTCGACTTCCAGGGCCACCACCTGCTCTGGGGCGGCAGCCGCACCCCGGGCCCCCTGCTGGCCCTGGCCATCTACTCGCCGGCCAGCGCCGGCAGCCATTTCTACGAACTGATCCATGTCGCCAGCGTGCCGGTGCTGTCTCGCGGGCACCTGTTCCCGGTGTACCGCGACGAGGAGCGGGAACCGCTGAAGATGCTGGTGTCGCTGATCGACTGGATGGCCAGCAAGGGCGTGCGGGTGACCATGCGCCGCCCGGTGATCGGTGGCCAGGTGATGGACGAGCTGGTGCTGAGTTCGGACCAGGACCGGGTGCTCTCGGTGTCGCTGACCGAGCAGCCGCAAGGTCCGGAGCCGGAGGTGGAGAACTTCCGCCGTTATGCCGACTTCAAGAGCCTGGACACCTTCCGCAAGTACGTGGCGGGCTTCTTCATGCGTGGGCGGGAATAGGGATATAGCGAAGCGCCATTGGTCGCCGCGGGAGAGAACCTGATCGCACCTGCCCAGGTGGGTGCGACCCAATGACAGGTATCTCACGCGAAAAAGGAGTTCGACCATGAAGCGTACAGCTCTTGCCGCCCTGGTGTTCAGCGCCCTGCTGGGTGGCCATGCACTTGCCGACACCGGGCCGACCAATCCCAACCCGACCACGCCTGGCATGGGTTCGGGCGTGCCCCCGGAAATTCCCGCGCCGGGCAGTACCGATCCGCGCATGCAGGGCAGCGACCCGGGACGTCAGGGTGGCGCGACCACGGACGGAACCGACCGCAGCAAACGGCCGGAAACGTTGATGAATGGCACTGGATCGGAGCCCGGCACCGAGCGCAACGGAACCGGTAACAGTGGCTCCGGTATGGGCGGATCCGGTACCGGTGGATCAGGCACCGGCTCAGCCCCTGGCGCAGGAACCGGCATGGGCGGCGAAGGTGGCGGGATGGGTGGCTCCGGTACAGGCAGTTCGGGCACCGGCACGGGAGCTGGCACCGGATCTGGTGGCGGTCAGTAACCCGGCAACGACGTGAACCCACTCACGGAACAACACATAGCTCATTGATTTAGCAGGGATGGCGTGGGAGCGGATTCATCCGCGATTGGGCGCGAAGCGGCCATAAAACCTGAGTCCGCGGTGTATCAGAAGAACTCGGGACTCAGGTTTTACGACGGCTTCGCCGCCGATCGCGGATGAATCCGCTCCCACGCCGATTGCGGCGCACTTGCGGTCTAGTTCTCTGCGCGACAAGGCAGCCCGGCGTGCTCAACGCATGCTCGGCCATCCCTGAAACGCCGGTACCACCGCCACACACCCCGGCAACTGCCGGCAGGCCTTGATACTCAGCGGCTCCGCCGGCACCGAAAGCAGCACCGTCAGCACCACGGACACGAGGATCAACAGAGGAATGCAATAGGCAAGCAGGCTTTTTGTTTTCATTGTCGGCTTTCTCCTGATGCGGGTTGACTGACAGGCTCCGTCGGGATCAGCGCTCGTCCACCGTCACGAACTCACGCCGCTCGGCCATGCTCGCCGGCACCTGCTCTTCATCGGTGAAGAACTGCTCGTACCACTCGCGCAGCTGGTACACCGGCCCGTCGTTCTCGGCCAGCACCGGCTTGTCGATGCGGATCTTGTGCTTCCAGATATCCACGTCCTGGTAGAACGAATCGCGGTTGCCCTGGACATAGGCCCTGGCCACTTCGCGGTTCTGTTCCTCGCTCCACTCCGGCACGCGCTTGACCATGCAGCCGAAGCGCAGCTCGAAGCTGTTCGGCCCCACCGGTACATGACTGTTGAGCAGGATGGCGTGGATGCGCACGTCACCGAACATGGAGCTCAAGTGGGTGAAATGGGTCGCCGGGCCGTAGTAGGCCGATTCGGCGATCAGGTCGCCGCCCAGGCGTTCGGAGTCGCCGTGGAAGATCTGGTGGCCGACATGGCCTTCGAAGATGTTCGAGAAGAACTTGGTCGGGGTGCCATGCACCGGTCCGAAATGCTGGGCATCCACCAGGTTGTCCACCAGCTCCCGCGGGTTGGTCTCGATCAGCATGGTGTCGATGTTCCACTCGTGGATCCACGCATCGCTGTCCATCACGTCGAGGTGCGGGATGACCACGCCTGCCTTCGGCGGCTGCCCTTCCGGGTTGTTCCAGATGAACAGCAGGTTGTTTTCCTCGCAGGTCAGCCAGGCACGGGTCTTGGCTTTCGGCGGGATGCGCTTGCAGTACGGGATTTCCACGCACTTGCCGACGGTGTCGTATTTCCAGTGGTGGAACGGGCAGACCACACGGTCGTTCTCGATGGTGCCCTGGGACAGGTCGGCGCCCATGTGCGGGCAGTAGGCGTCGAGGATGCTGATGGTGCCGTCGCTGGTGGCGAAGGCCACCAGGCGGGTGCCGAAGATGTTCAGGGTGTGCAGCTTGCCGTCACGGTAGTCGGCCGCATCCCCCAGGCAGTGCCAGCCGCGAGCATAGCGGTGGGTGCGCTGGGCGCTGTCGAGGGAGATTTCTGCGAGTTTGGTCATTTTGTTGTTGTTCCTCGGCTAGTCCCCAAGAAAAAGGGGGGAATTCATGGAGGGCATGATTGGGCAGTAAGGGCACGGTCTTCATCCTTCATTTGGACTAGGCCGAAGCACCGCGCCCTACAGGGGCAACGCGAGCCTGTTACTGGCCGAAACGCCGGGCCGCCTCAGGTCCGAAGTCCTTCGGACTGAAGCCGGGCTTGTTCAGCTGGTAGCCGTTGCGCTGCTCGTTGATCAGGTTGAACGCCAGGTAGCTGCCGGCATTGAGGTCGTGGTACAGCCCTACCCCGGCCTGCTGGCCCTGGGTCTCGTAGGCGTAGTAGTAGTTGACCATCGAGGTGCGCCACAGCTCGCCACGGTTGTCGTAGTTGTCGGCCAGCATCGGGAACCAGGTGTCTTCGTCTATGTACAGCTTGCGCTTGCCGTACAGATGTCGATAACCCGGCTTCAACGTGCCCTCCAGCTCCCACACGCGGTGCTTCTCGTAGCGCATGGCCTCGGGGTTGATATGCCCGGGAGTCAGCAGCTCGGCGTACTTCAGGTTCGGCGAGTGCAGGCGGTAGGCGTTGTAGGGGATGTACATCTCGCGCTTGCCGACGATCTTCCAGTCATAGCGCTGGCCGGAGCCATTGAACAGGCGTACCTCGTCCACGGTGATGGAGCCGCCGCTACCGGGGAACGACATGTCGAACCCATAGCCCGGCGACTGGCGCACGCGCCGCGTACCCGGGTCGTAGCGCCAGGCCTGGCGCGGTTCGGTCTTGTCGTTCCAGAACTCGGTGCCGGTGTTGATCTCGCCCTTGTCGCGCTGCGGCAGCAGGGTTTCGTTGAGGTAGAAGGACGAGTTGCCGGTGGTGTCGCCGATCTTGCCCGGCTCCAGCGCCGGCGCCAGGTTGCGCGAGTGCACGCGGCCCCAGTTGATGTTGCCGTCCTTGAGCACGTAGGCGTTGTCGGAGATGTATTCCTCGGTCCAGGCCCGCAGGGTGAAGGTCGAGGCGTTCTTCAACAGTTCCAGGCCGCTGCGCGGTACCGGGAACGGCGTGCCGCCGGTCTTGCCGACCACGCCTTCACCATCGTCCACCAGCTTGGCGATGGCGGCATTCTCCCTGGTCGCCTGGCACACCGCGTCGTTGTAGCGGAAGTCGCGGTGGCTGGGGTAGATCGGCATCCTGAAGGTGCCGGGATACAGCTTGAACAGCGCTTTCTGCCCGTCGGAGAGCTGGCCGGCGTATTGCTCCAGGTTGCTCGCGGTGATCACGAACAGCGGTTTCTCGTCCGGGTACGGATCGACCGGATGGTTGCCGGTGCCCTTGAAGTCCACCTGGGGCGGCCCCCCCAGCCACTTGCCCGAGTACGGGGGGATGCTGCCGTCGGCATTGCCGCTCTTGTCCGCGCCGAGGCAGGTCAGTTCGCTGCCCAGGCGTGCCACGTCTTCAGGGGCGGCCTGGGCCGGGACAATAAAGACGCTGCCCAGGGCTGCCGCCAGGGTGGCGCGGCGCGTCCACGCGGTCAGGCAACGGGGGGCCAGGATACTGCCGGTCATTGTTGTTCTCCTTGGATTACCGATAGCGGGAGCCCAGTATCGGCAGGGGCTGGAACCGGCAGCATCGTCCGTGCGGACTAACGCATTTTTACCCGCCCGCCGCGCTCGCCGGCAGCGGCAAGGTGCCCGCCTGGCCGAGGGCGACCACGCTGTTGAGCATGATCCGCACCAGCTCGGTCTGCCGGCGGACCCCGGTCTTGGAGAAGATCGAACGCAGGTGCGCCCGCGCCGTGTTGCGGCGGATATTCAGCAGTTCCGAGGCTTCTTCCAGCGACAGCCCGTTGGCCAGCTCCAGGGCCAGGGCGGTTTCCGCCGGGGTCAGGTGGTAGAGCTGCGAGGTCACCACGTTGCTGACCAGCGACTTGCCCACCGCATCGCGGACGTAGACCATCACCGTCGGCTTGCCCTTGCCGTCCAGCAGTTCGTGGGACGGAATCAGCTCCACCACCACCCCCAGGTTGACCTGCCCGGACGGCCGCGACACCGACATGGCCTCGGCGCCCACGCTGTCGCCCTCGCCCTGTCGCGCACGGGTAAAGGCATTGCGCACCAGGCGACTGAGTTCGCGATTGTCGCTGGGGTAAGTGGCTTCGAGGCGCCCACCCACCAGCTTGAGGCCGTCGTTGCTGTCGAGGATTTCCCGCGCCACCGGATTGAGCTGCAGCACGCTGCCGCTCTCGTCGAGGACGATGGTGGCCACCGCCAGGCGGCTGATGGTCTGGCTGTAGAGACTGCCCAGGGACTCGCTGCGGTCCAGCAGCGAATGCATGTGCAGGGCCCGGCGCAGGTGCGGCATGAGCATCGCGCACATGGCCCGCTCCGCCTCACCGAAGCGCGCCTGCTCGCGCCGGCGGTTGATGCGCAGGCGCAGCACGCCGCCGTCGGGCATGCTGATATCGACGCCAAGCATCTGGTGGCAGCCATAGGGCTCGCAGTACAGCAGGTAGAACGACGAATTCAGCCACTCGGCCTCGCTCATCAGGTCGTCGATGGTGAACACCCGGTCCGTGGGCAGTTTGTCGAACAGCGTCGACTTGGCGTAGTAGGCGTAGTGGTTGACCCCGCCCTCGCCCAGCTCGATATCGCCGGCCACCATCATCGGCGAAAGGAACGGCTCGTCCGCCACCCGCAGGATCAGGGTGACGAAGTTGGCCTGGAACAGCGCCCGCAACTGCTGCAAGGCCTCGGTCATGCGCCGGGTGTCCAGCGCGGCTTCGTAGATGGTGCCAATCAGGTATTCATAGTCGGCCAGCGCCAGCCCCATCTCTTCCAGGACCCGGGCGTTGGGCATCGTGGTGTGCATGGTCAGTCCCCCGCGGGCCCGGCCTGCCGGCGCCCGCATCATTGTTTTTATGGTGGTGACGTGCGGCGTGATAGCAGGCTTCAGCGGGCAGCGGCAAGGGCACCGGCGTCGTTGCCCTGGTAGACGCCGCGTTCGCCGGCGACCAGCAGGTGCCGGGCACCGAGCACCACGGCGGAGGTCAGGGTGCCAAGGCCCTGGCGTTGCGCGCGGTCCTGCACGTCGCCACTGGCATCGAGGCGGATCAGGCGGCTGCCGGCGCCGACCAGGACCAGGCCCTGGTTGCCCGGCAGCAGCGCATGGCCGTAGATCGGCTGGTTGCTGCCGACATCGACGCGCTGCCAGCTGTCGCCGAAGTCACGGCTGATGAAGACGTGGCCGCGCATGCCGTAGGCCAGCCAGCGCTCGGCAGACAGGCGGACCACGCCGAACAGCGAGCCGTTGTAGAAGGGATCGAGGCTTTGCCAGTGCTGCCCGCCATCATGGGAGCGCAGGACCAGGCCCTGTTCGCCCACCAGCATCTGGCGGCCATCGCTGCCGCCGTCGAGGCCGTTGAAATGGGCGCCGTCGCCGGGCATTTCCCGGGCCGTCCAGTGCTGGCCGGCGTCGCTGGATTCCAGGTACTTGCCGTAGCTGCCATAGGCGACCACGTGCAGGCCGTCGCTGCTCCACACGCCCAGCAGCGGCTCGCCGAGTTCGGCGTCGTAGCGGATTTCCTGCCAGTTCAGGCCGCCGTCGGTGGAACGCAGGATCCAGCCGTCGTGCCCCACCGCCACCAACAGGCCGGGGCCCAGGGAGGTGACGGCGGTGAGGGTCGCCGCGCGCCCGCCGGTGACCTGGCTGGCCTGCCAGGTCAGGCCGCCGTCCTCGCTGCGCAGGATGGTGCCGCGCTCGCCGACGCCCAGCAGTTGCGGCCCGTCGGCCAGCAACGCGTTGACCTGGACCCGGTCGGCGTTTATTTGCGTGGCAGCCGGGGCGGCCGGCTGGCGGGGAGCGAAGGCGAAGGCCACGGCGGCGATGACGATGGCACTCATGAGGTAGCCGATCAGATTGCGCATGACGGGCTCCCGGACAAGTAACGCGGGCACGGTGCAGGCTTCATCGGGTGATCCTCTTGTTCTTGGTTGTCGGAGGATCATCCGACCGGGTGGCCATGGGGGCATCGTCCAAATGGGTTAGCTGCAAGCTTCAAGCTATAAGCCTCAAGCTAAAGCAGCGGCGCTACGGATAGCTCCTTCTTGCCGCTTGCAGCTTGAAACTTGCAACTGCTTCAGGGCAGCTCGAACAACCCCGCCGCCCCCATCCCGCCGCCAATGCACATGGCTACCACCACGAAGCGCACCCCGCGGCGGCGCCCTTCCAGCAGCGCATGCCCGACCATCCGCGCCCCGGACATGCCGAACGGATGGCCAATGGCGATGGCCCCGCCATTGACGTTCAGCCGCTCCGGCGCAATCTCCAGCACATCCCGGCAATGCAGCACCTGGCAGGCAAACGCCTCGTTGATCTCCCACAGCCCGATATCACTCACCCGCAGGCCATGCCGCGCCAGCAGCCTGGGCACCGCCACCACCGGACCGATGCCCATTTCCTCCGGCGCACAACCGCCCACGGCAATCCCCCGGTAGATCCCCAGCGGCGTCAGCCCGCGGCGCCGGGCTTCCTCCCGGCTCATCAACAGGCAGGCCGCGGCGCCATCGGAAAACTGCGAGGCATTGCCGGCGGTGATGAACTCGCCCTGCTCCACCCACTTGCCGTCCTTCCACACCGGCTTGAGCGCTTGCAGGTCTTCCAGGCGGGTACCGGGCCGGTTGCACTCGTCACGCTCCACCCGCACGCGCTCGTGCCCCGCTGGCTGGCCGTCCTTGTCGAACAGCAGGCGTTCGACCTCGATCGGCACGATCTCCTCGTCGAACAACCCGGCCCGCTGCGCCGCCGCCGTGCGCTGCTGGCTCTGCAGGCTGTATTCATCCTGGGCGGCGCGGCTGATGCCGTAGCGCCGCGAGACGATCTCGGCGGTCTCCAGCATCGGGATGTAGGCCGCTGGCATCACCTCCAGCACCGCCTGCGACTGGGCGCGGTAGGTGTTCTTGTGCCGGGTCTGGGTCAGCGACAGCGATTCCACGCCACCGCCGATGGCGATGCTCATCTCCCCGGCGAGGATGTTCTTGGCCGCCACGCCGATGCTCATCAGGCCCGAGGCGCACATGCGATCCAGGGCCATGCCCGGCACGCTGTCCGGCAGGCCGCCGGTATAGGCGCAGAGCCGGCCGATGTTGTAGGCCTGGGTGCCCTGCTGCACCGCAGCGCCCATGATCACGTCTTCCACCGAGCCGGGCTCGATGCCGGCACGCTCGACCACGGCGCGCACCACATGGCCGCCGAGCACCGGGGCCTCGGTATCGTTGAAGGATCCGCGAAAGGACTTGGCCAGCGCGGTGCGCGCCGTCGAGACGATTACGACTTCATTCATGACAGTTCACTCAAAGGGGATTGAAGGTGTAGCGGCTGATGGTGTCGATCACGCAGCCCGGGCGGCTCTCGCCCTCGATCTCGACGCTGACGCGGACCACGGCCTGGACCGCCGCGCCGATTTCCTCGACCCGCAGGATCACGCCATGCCCGCGCACCCGCGAGCCGACCCGCACCGGCGCCGGGAAGCGCACCCGGTCGGAGCCGTAGTTGACGCCCATGGCCATGTTTTCCAGGGTCATCAGTTGCGGGAGGAACAGGTTGGCCAGGGACTGGGTCAGGTAGCCGTGGGCGATGCACACGCCGAACGGGCCACTGGCGGCGCGCTCGGGATCGACGTGGATCCACTGGTGATCGCCCGTGGCCTCGGCGAACAGGTCGATGCGTTCCTGGCTCACCGGGAGCCAGTCGGTGTGGCCGAGGTCCAGCCCCTCGGCGTCGAGCAGGGCCCGAGCGCTGCTGAAGACATGGGTCATGGCGAGTCCTCAGGCCTGTTGCGAGCTGACGGAGAGCACTTCGCCGACCATGTACGAGGCGTAGTCGCTGGCGAGGAACATCATCACATTGGCCACTTCCCAGACTTCGGCGGCGCGGCCGAAGGCTTCGCGGCCGGCCAGGCTGGCCAGCAGTTCCTCGCTGGAGGCCTTCTTGAGGAAGTCATGCAGGGCGATGGAGGGCGACACCGCGTTGATGCGTACCCCGTGTTCGGCGGCTTCCAGGGCGCTACAGCGGGTCAGCGCCATCACCCCGGCCTTGGCCGCGGCGTAGTGGGCCTGTTCCTTCTGCGCCCGCCAGCCGAGCACCGAGGCATTGTTGACGATGGCGCCGGCGCCGCGCCGCTGCATGTGCGGGAGCATGGCGCGGGTCATGCGGAAGGTGCCGGTGAGGGTCACGTCGAGGACCCGCGACCATTCCTCGTCACCCATGTCCACCACCGCCTTCTGCCCGCCGAGGCCGGCGTTGTTGATCAGCACGTCGACGCCGCCCAACTGCCGTTCGGCGGCCGCGACCAAGGCCTGGACCTCTTCTTCGACGGTGACGTTGCACAGTTGCCCGTAGATGGCGTCCAGGCCGGTTTCCGCCTTCAGGCGTTCGACCGCCTCTTCCAGGCGCCGCGGATGGATATCGGAGATCATCAGCGCCCGGCAACCTTCCTCGGCACTGCGCCGGGCCGCCGAATAGCCGATGCCGGCGCCGGCTGCGGCGGTGATCAGGACCGACTTGCCGGCCAGCAACTGGTGACCGGGTACATAGGGGGGTGCTTGTCTCACTGCGAATGCCTCCAGGGGGAAATAACCCGCTCAGGTATACGGCGGGCGGGCCGTAGGCACATCGTCAAAACGGGGTATGGCGCCTGCGGGCGCGGGCCGAAATCTCTTGAAGAAAAAAACCTGGCGGCGTGGTCTAACCTCCATCAGCCTGCATCTGACCGTTCAAAAGGAGGTGAATCCTTATGCCCGCGGCTATAGCACCCCGCCCGCAGCCACTGCACATCGACTTCACCCGCGACACCCTGTTCGGCGTCTCGACCCAGAGCGCCGAGTGCCAGGTGCAACTGGAAGCCTTGAATATCAATGGTCAGCCCGGCGTACAACTGCAGGTCACCCCGCCCCTGCCGCCACGGCTGGAGCATGCGCATACGCTGGTGTTCACCTGGCGCGGACACACCTGCCGGGGCATCGTGCAATCGTCCCGGCAGTGTCATGACGGCAGCCTGCAACTGCGTCTGGAACTCCAGTAAGGCTAGCGGCCGGTCATCAGGTGCGGCATGGGCTGTTGCCGTTCGCGCTCCTGGCGTACCCGGGCCACCAGATCGGCGAGCGCCCGGCAGTCAGGCAGCGTGCTGAGGTGGACATCGCTCACGGTCATCGCCGCACGCTGGGCGTCGGCAGGGAAATGCAAGGTCAGTGAAAGGCCGTCGTTGCAGCTGACCTGGCAGTGGTCAGGGAGGAACGCACCTTCGATCAGTTGTCGCAGTTCAAGGTCACACACTCCGTTCATTGGCATGATTCAACCCTCCGGATGACAAGGATGGCCGTCCAAGTCAGAACCTGCCCGGAGCCGGAATCCAATGGATAAATGCTATTTGCCAGCGCTTGCACCATTGAGCCCGGACATGACCGCATGCCGTCGGAACCTGTACGTCCTGAGGTAGAGAGGGTTTCGCGACTAGTGGGGTTCAGGTGGGAATGGGCGACTTCGGACGAAAGGTCCGGGAATCACCGTTACTCATACCCACCCCACCACGGAATCAAGCCTGCCCGTGCATCCACCCAAACTTCCCGGCATGGAAATCATCGAACGCCTCGACGATCTCTGCCTGGCTGTTCATCACGAACGGACCGTAGCCCACGATCGGCTCGTCCAGCGGCTCGCCGCTGAGCCAGAGCAGCTTGGCCTCGCTGTCGGCCTCGATCAGCACCTCGTCGCCAGCGCGTTCGAACAGCACCAGTTGCGCCGCCCCTACCACATTCCCGCCATTGACCCGCACGCTGCCGCGCAACACCACCAGCGCGGCATTGCGCCCGTCGCCGCCGGCCAGGTGCACGGACTTGCCAGCGCCCAGTTGCAGGTCCCACACATCCATCGCCGTAAAGGTGCGGGCCGGACCACGCCGGCCAAGGTATTCGCCGGCGATCACCCGCAGGCTACCGGCGTCATCGGCCAGCGCCACCCGCGGAATGTCCGCGTCGAGCAAAGTCTGGTAGCCCGCCGGCGCGGACTTGTCCTTCGCCGGCAGGTTGACCCAGAGCTGGACCATCTCCAGCATGCCGCCATTCCTGGCGAACGACGGCGCATGGAATTCCTCGTGGATGATGCCGCCCGCAGCGGTCATCCACTGCACGTCACCCGCGCCGATCAGGCCACCGGCACCCGTGGAGTCGCGGTGCTCCAGCTCGCCCTGGTAGACGATGGTCACCGTCTCGAAACCACGATGGGGATGCTGGCCGACCCCGCGACGGGCGCTGGTCGGCTCGAAATGCTGCGGTCCGGCATAGTCCAGCAGCAGGAACGGGCTGATATGCCGGGCCAGGTCGTCGTAGGTGAACAGGCTGCGCACCGGAAAGCCGTCACCGACCCAATGGGCCGGCGGCGCCTTGTAGATGCCTTGAATCTTCTTCATGAGAAACCTCCTCGTTGCATGGGAACCACGATACCCATGCAACGAAACAGGCGGTAGAGGGCGAAAAGCGCTTTCACTGTTCTACTGATGGAACGATCAGGCCGATTTGAACTGCGACTCGGCCTCCGGCAACAACCAGGTTTCGATCTGCTGCGCGCAGGCCGCCGGATCTTCCTGCATGAAACAGTGCCCGCCGGCCACCTTGCGCGGCTCGACCTGCGGATTGAGCCGGGCCCAGCGCGCCAGGGACAGCGGCACGAAGGGATAGGTCTGCTCGCCGTGCAGCACCAGGGTCGGCGTCTGCACCCGCGACAGCGAGGCCCACATGCGTTGCGGGAAGGAGCTGAAGATTTCCACCTCGCGGCTCGGCCGACATTTCAGCACCACGCCTTCGCCGCACTCGCCGATGGCATGGTCGACATAGGCCTGTAGCGCCGCCTCGCTCCAGCCCTTGAAGATCCCCCGGCCGTGCAGCGAGTCGTGGGCGGCCTGGCGGTCCGGCCAGTAGCTGCGCCGGGTCGCCGCCTTGCGCGCGAGGCCGTGGCGGCGGTGCATGCCGAACCAGCTGGCCACGCCCATGACGCCGATCATCGAGCGGCTGAACACCACCGGATCCAGCAGCACCGCGCGCTGGAACAGCTGCGGCGCGCGATCCAGCATCAGCCCGGTGAGCACCCCGCCGAAGCTGTGACCGACAGCGAAGCACGGGACCTCGCCATACTCGCCACGGCCTGCGTCGAACGCCTCCAGGGCCAGTTCGGCGCTGCGGTTCCAGCCGACGAAGCGGCCACCGTGGTCGCTGTCGCCATGGCCCTGGACATCGCTCAGCCACAGGTCGAAATGCACGGCGAGGCGGTCCAGCAGCGGCTGGTAGGCCAGGCAGCAGAAACCGTTGCCATGCAGGAAATGCAGCAACGGCTTGCCGCTGGCCGGCGAACGCCAGCCGCGCAGGGTGAAGTGTTCGGCGCAGTCATGCGACCAGGGGATCAGTTCCATCGGGGCTCGCAGCGGGAATCAGGAAAAACCCGATTCTACAAACAGCAGCGGATACAGAGATAGCACCAGCAGGGCCGCCATCAGCAGGTTAAACAGCCGAAGCCAACGGGGATCCTGCAAGAAGCGGCGCAAGGCACTGCCGAACATCACCCAGACGCACACCGCCGGCAGGTTGACCAGGCAGAACACCAGGGCGATGACGATCACGTTGACCAGGTAGCCCTGGGCCGGCGTATAGGTGGTGATCGCCCCCACCGCCATCACCCAGGCCTTGGGGTTGACCCATTGGAAGGCGGCCGCGCCGAGGAAGCTCAGGGGCTTGCGGCTTTCCGGGTTGCTCGCTGCCATGGGCCCGGAGGTGGCGATCTTCCAGGCCAGGTACAGCAGGTAGGCGGCGCCGGCGTAGCGCAGCACGCTGTAGATCGCCGGATAGACCTTGAACACCTCGCCCAGGCCGAGCCCCACGGCCAGCACCATGACCATGAAGCCGATGCTCACCCCCAGCGCATGGGGCACGGTACGGCGCACGCCAAAGTTGACCCCCGAGGCGAGCAACATGGTGTTGTTGGGACCGGGGGTGATGGAGGAGACGAAAGCGAACAGCACGAAGGCTGAAAGCAGGTTCAGGGAGGTGAGCAGCATGGCGGGTATTCCTGGTGGGGCGGATAGTTTTTCGTTGTGTTGAAACACTACCGGGAAAGCGTGATTTTCGAGCAGTACAGTTTTAGATAATTATTCGAGTACACAATTTTGTACTGCCCGTGATGCGTGGGTATCTACACATCTCGGGAGCTGGCTTGCCTGCTCCTACAGACACCTAGCGATATGGACTACGATGTCGCCACCCTTTTCCCACCGGACACCCTCCATGTCGCCCCAGATCCGCCCCGCCCGTCTCGAAGACGCTGCGCAAATCCTCGCCTTCATCACCGAACTGGCCGACTACGAGCGCGCCCGTCATGAAGTGGTGGCCACCCTCGGCGATATCCAGCGCAGCCTGTTCAGCGCCGACAGCACCGCCAAGGCCCTGATCTGCGAGCGCGACGGCCAGGCCATCGGGTTCGCCGTGTACTTCTTCAGTTACTCCACCTGGCTCGGCAGCAACGGCCTGTACCTGGAAGACCTCTACGTGACGCCGCAAGCCCGCGGCACCGGCGCCGGCAAGCTCTTGCTGCGCCACCTGGCGCAACTGGCCTGCGAACACGACTGCGGCCGCTTCGAGTGGAGCGTGCTGGACTGGAACCAGCCGGCAATCGACTTCTACAAGTCCCTGGGCGCCGAGCCCCAGGCCGAGTGGGTGCGCTACCGCATGGAAGGTGAAACCCTGCGGGCGTTCGCCAACGGCTGACCCACCATCAACGGATTGAACAGCAGGAACCCTGTCACATGGCAGTGAAAGCAAACACTCAGACCTTCACGATCCTCGCCCAGGACCCGGCTATAGAAAGCAAGCCGGGCCAGCCCCTGTTCGCCCGTGTCAGCGTGCCTGCGGAGTACCTGGCCGAGGGTCCCACCGGCTACCGGGTCAAGGTGGTGGACTTCGATGCGTCCGCCAACTACCTGTATGCCTCGCACCGTTACCAGCGCACCCGCGACAAGCTCATAGACCCGTTCGATCCCCCCTCGGCAAAGGTGCTGAAGCAACCGGCGTTCCACTGCCAACACGTCTATGCCGTGGTCATGCGCACGCTGGCGCGTTTCGAAATGGCCTTGGGCCGGCGTGTCGCCTGGGGCTTCGGTGCGCATCAGTTGCATATCGTTCCGCACGCCTTCGTCGACGCCAACGCCTTCTATTCACGTGAAGACCGCGCGCTGATGTTCGGCTACTTCCATGACGGCAAGGACTGGATATACACCTGCCTGTCCCACGACATCGTCGCGCACGAAGCGACCCATGCCGTGCTGGATGGCTTGCGCGGCGGTTTCATGAATGCCTCGGGGCCCGACCAGGCGGCCTTCCATGAAGGTTTCGCCGATGTCGTCGCCCTGCTGTCGGTGTTTTCCCTGCGCGAAGTCGTCGAGTTTTCCCTGGCGGGCTACCGCGGCGCCGATGTCATCCAGCGCAACGGCACGCGCCTGATCCAGGCCAATAGCGTGCGCATCGAAGCGTTGGCAAAAACCTTGCTGTTCGGCATCGGCAAGCAGTTCGGCCAGGCGCTCAGCGACTTGCGGGCCAATGCGCTACGCCGCTCGGTGGAGCTGGAGCCGGCCACCGATTACCTGACCCGAGCCGAATACAGCGATCCCCATAGCCGTGGCGAGATCCTGGTGGCGGCGATGATGCGCAGTCTGCTTGCCCTGTGGAGCAAACGGATCGCTTCGCTCGGCACGTTCGACAAGAACCACTACAGCCTCGACGCGGTGATCGACGAAGGTGTCAAGGCAGCCGACCAGTTGCTCACCATCGCCATTCGTGCGCTGGACTACTCGCCACCGCTCGACCTGGAGTTCGGCGACTACCTCGCCGCCCTACTCACGGTGGACGCCGAAGTGGCGCCAGACGACTCGCGCTACAGCTACCGGCAGATCATTCGCGACACCTTCAAGTCCTACGGCATCAAAGCACCACCTCAGCGCACCGATCAGGATGGCTGCTGGAAGGAGTTCACAGGCAACGAGAACATCCGCTACCACAACAGTCACTTCGACTCGATGCTGCGAGACAGTCAGGAGGTGTTCCGCTTCCTCTGGGAAAACCGCGATGCCCTGGGCATCGATTTCCGCTTGCAGACCGAAGTGACCTCGGTACGACCCAGCCTGCGCATCGGGCCGGACGGCCTGCTTCTGCGCGAAACCGTCTGCGAATACATCAGCCAGGCCGACCTGTACGGTTCCGAGCTGGACAAGATAATCAGGATGCCTCGTCCCGACTGGCTGGAGACCACCCGGGAAATCACCCTGTATGGCGCCGGTACGCTGATCTTCGACCAGTACGGACGGATCAAGTACCACATCCAGCGCCATATCAGGGATGCCAGCTGGCAGCAACGCCGGATCGAATGGTTGTACGGGCCAGGGACCGAGGGCACGGCGTCGGCAAGCCACGACTTTGCGGCCATCCACCGACTGCGGGTAACCCAGCCACCGGCGACGAAACGAGGGGGGCAATCGTCATGAGTCCGATCAGGCTTCATTTGTTCACTTACCAGGTCGGCTTCGGCGACTGCTTCCTGCTCCGCTTCGTCTATCCCGAAAACCAATTGCGCCATGTGCTCATCGATTTCGGCTCGATGGGCATGCCCAAGGGCGTGGACGCTGGCAAACAAATGCTGGCCATTGCCCAGGATATCGAGAAGAAGTGTGCTGGCCGGCTGGATGGGGTGGTGGCCACACATCGCCATGCGGACCATATCAACGGTTTCACCACCCGCGACGGCAAGGGTCCTGGCGACATCATCCGGCGCCTGCAACCGAAGGTGGTCCTGCAACCCTGGACCGAAGACCCCGACCTGCCCGAAGACGCCACCCAGCCGGCAGCCAAGGACCAGGTCCTCGCGCTCAAGGCCATGAACGACGTGGCGGCAGGGTTGGTAGAACGGCTGCAGCGGGTGCCAAAGGGTCTGGCGCCCGGTCAGCATGATCGGCTGGGTTTCCTCGGGCAGAACAATGTAAAGAATGTCTCGGCCGTAAAGAACCTGATGGACATGGGCGAGCAGACCATCTATGCGCATTTCGGCACGCCGGATCCCTTCAGCACGATTCTGCCGGGGGTCGGTACTCGAGTCCTCGGGCCACCCACCATCGCGCAAAGCGCAAAGGTCCGCAAGCAGGCCAGGAACCACCCCGAATACTGGCTGCGCCAGCCCGGACTGATGTTCGCCCCGGGGAGCGGCAGCGGTGGTCCGTCCAGCCCGTTTCCCAAGGCCGACGGGCGCCGCGGCACGCAGCTGCGCCTGAGCGCGCGCTGGATCGCCAGCCGTGTCAGGCAGTCCCAGGGTCAGCAATGGCTCTCCATCGTGACCGAGCTGGACAAGGCGATGAACAACACCAGCCTGATCCTGCTGTTCGAGGTGAATGGCAAGCGCCTGCTGTTTCCCGGCGATGCCCAGATCGAAAACTGGAGCTATGCCATGGATAACCCGGAGGTTTTCGCCTTGCTGAGCGACGTCGACGTCTACAAGGTCGGCCATCATGGCAGCCGCAATGCAACGCCCAAGCGCTTGTGGAGCAACTTCCACAAGAAGGGCAAGCAAAAGGATGCGCAGCGGCTGGTCAGTGTCTTGTCTACTTTGCCGGACAGGCACGGACACGAGGAGGACCACACCGAAGTGCCGCGCAAGACGCTGCTCGACGAACTGGAAAGCCAGTCGGACCTGCATGACACCCAGCGCCTGGCGCCAGGCAGACTCTGCGACGAGCTCATCGTCGAACTGTAAGAAGCTGCCATGCAGTACCACAGCGCCGCCAATGGCGGCGCCTTGCGGGTTCTTCACTCCCGGCTTGCATAGCGCTGCGCCAGCACCGCACACACCATCAACTGGATCTGGTGAAACAGCATCAGCGGCAGGATCAACGCCCCCAGCGCACTCCCGGCAAACAGCAACTGCGCCATCGGCACCCCGGTGGCCATGCTCTTCTTCGAGCCGGCGAACAGAATGGTGATGCGATCCTCGACACTGAACCCCAACCAGCGCCCCAGGCTGCCGGTGCACCACAGCACCAACGCCAGCAACACGCAGCACACCAGCGTCAGCCCCAGCAACCGCGAAGGCGGCACCGCATTCCACAAACCGCTGACCACCGCATCGCTGAACGCCGTGTACACCACCAGCAGGATCGACCCCTGGTCCACCGACTTCAGCCAGCCGGCATTGCGTGCCACCCAGTCGCCAATCCAGCGCCGCGCCAGTTGCCCGGCCACGAAAGGCACCAGCAACTGCAGGACGATCGCCAGCACCGCATCCGTCTGCGAGCCACTGTCACCCTCCACCCCCATCAGCAGCATCACCAGCAACGGCGTCAGCACGATGCCCAACAGGCTCGACGCCGCCGCACTGCAGATCGCTGCCGGGACATTGCCGCGGGCCAGGGAGGTGAAGGCGATCGCCGATTGCACCGTGGCCGGCAAGGCGCACAGGTAGAGCACGCCGAGGTACAGGGCATCGCCCACCAACGGCAGGATCAGCGGCTTGAGCAGCAAGCCGAGCAACGGGAAGAGGACGAAGGTGCAGGCGAACACCAGCAGGTGCAGGCGCCAGTGCCCGGCCCCGGCGACCACCGCCGCGCGGGACAGCTTGGCGCCATGGAGGAAGAACAGCAGGGCGATGGCCGCATGAGTCAGGCCGTTGAAGAAGGCAGCAGCACTGCCGGAGGCGGGCAGCCAGGTGGCGATGGCGATCACCGCGAGCAAGGCCAGGGTGAAGTTGTCGAACAGCAACCGCAGGTGTTTCATCGCGCGTTTCCGACTTGTTGTGGGGTTATGGCGCAGACGATAAGGTGTTGCGACCTTTCCGACTAACGCCAGAACGCCAACAATGTCGCCGAATGGACAAAACCCGCTCCGGCTGGACGATCTCGCCAGCCTGCCTCGCCCGCTCTACGGCCAGCGCGCCAGCCTGCCCAACATTGCCCTGGACTACCGCCATCGCCATCCCTGGGGCCAGCTCTCCCACGCCTTGCACGGCGTATTGCAGGTGCACACCGACCACGCCCGGCTGGTGGTGCCGCCACACCGCGCCGTATGGATTCCGCCGCGTCTCGCGCACCGGGTCGAGAGCAGCGCGGACGCCTGCATCCGCAGCCTGTATGTGGACCCGGCCCTGCAACTGTGGCCCGGTGGTCACTGCCGGGTACTCGACGTCGACCCGCTACTGCGCGAGCTGATCCGTGCGTTCGGCGACCTGCCGGTGGAGTACCAGCGCGACGGGGCCGACGGACGCCTGGCCGACGTCCTGGTGGACCGCCTGCGCCTGGCACCGGAGCTCGACCTGGTGTTGCCGCAGCCCCGCGACCCACGCCTGCGGGCGCTGTGCCGCAAGGCCCAGGCACGACCCCACGCGCGCATCGGCCTGGGCGAAGCCGCCGCCAGGGCCGGGGTCAGCGAAAAGACCCTGAGCCGGCTGTTTCTCAAGGAAACCGGGATGACCTTCCGTACCTGGCGCCAACGCATGCGCCTGGTCAGCGCCCTGCCGGCGCTGGAGCGCGGCGAGCGGGTCACCGATGTGGCCCTGGCTTGCGGCTATGACTCGTTGTCGGCGTTTATCGCGGCGTTTCGCACGCTGTTCGGCCTGTCACCGGGCGAACTGGGCCGGGGCGGCAGTGTGCCGCATGCCTGAATGAGACGCGCTTGCTATGCTGCGCCCTCTCGATAACGACACAAGGATCCGACACGTGAAAGTTGCCTGCGTACTGCTGCTGGGCCTCCTGCCCCTGATGGCCAACGCCGCCGAAGTCGGCGAGCGCCTGACCCCCTTTACCCTCGCTGACCAGCACGACCAGACCTTCACCCTCGACGCCAGCACCAAGGTGCTGCTGGCTGCGGGCGACATGGACGGTGCCAAGCTGGTCAAGGCGGCCCTGGCCGATCAGCCCAAGGGCTGGCTGGAAGCGCGCCACGGTATTTTCGTCGCCGATATCCAGGGCATGCCGTCGCTGATCAGCAAGCTGTTCGCCATTCCCAAGATGCGCGACTACGGCTACCGCGTGGTGCTCGACCGCGAGGGCAAGGTGGTGCCGCAATACGCCGTGGCGCCGGGCCAGGTGCAGTGGCTGCAACTGGACAACGGCAGCGTGGTGTCGAAGCAGTCGTTCAATGACGCAGAAGCACTGCGCAAGGCTATCGCCGCCCTGCCCCAGGGCTGAGGCCCGGGCCGCGATCGGTTGGCCAGGTCAGCCCGGAATTTCCGGTTCCACCAGGTTGGCCAGCTGGTTCAGCGAGTCCTGCCAGCCGAGGTAGCAGCCCTCAAGCGGGATCACGTCCGGCAGGCCTTCCTGGACGATATGCACCTCGGTGCCGCAGGACACGCTCTTGAAGGTGATGGTGGCGGTGATCTCGCCGGGGAGGTTGGGGTCGTCGAAACGGTCGGTGTAGCGGATGCGTTCGTTGAGCAGCAACTCCTTGTACTCGCCGCCGAAACCATGGCGCTGGCCAGCGGAGAAGTTGCAGAACGACATCTTGTAGGTGCCCCCTACCCGGGCGTCGAGGTGATCGACATGGCAGGTGAAGCCGTGGGGTGGCAGCCACTTGGCCATGGCATCGGCATCGAGAAAGGCGCGGTAGACCCGCTCGACAGGTGCCTTGAAGACACGGTGCAGGCGGACGGTATTGCTGGACATGGGATTATCCTTGTGGATTGCTCAGGCTTTAGCAGTCAAGCCCAGCCTGGCCTCCCCGTCCAGCCGTCCGCCTCCACCGGAGGGTTTCAGCGCTCGTCGCCGAAGTGATCGCTGACCAGGATCGCCCGCGCCAGTTCTTCGTCGGAAGCCTGCAGGCCGGGGTTGTCGGCCCGGACTTTTTGCAGCACCGCCTCCAGGTAGGCGCCACGGATCGCACCGCCGCTGGCGACGAAGCTGGAAGCCTCGTCCCGTGCCGGGATGATGCGTTTGTCATCCTTGAAGGTCGAGTACAGCGAAGCGGAGACACCCGCGGAGGTGGCCACATCGCCAGCGTCCACCCGGGCCAGCGCCGAGCCAAAAGGCAGGCAAAGCAACAATGAAGAAACGAGCAATGTACGCCGCATGACGGAATCCTCCGGTCAGCCTGAAATGGAATAGTCAGGTACTACTCAGTCTAGGATTCATTTCGATGGGCGGTAGTTCCCTGGCAGTTTCTGCTAGGGTGCCTGTCTTTTCCGACCAGGATGTCCTGCCATGCGTTTCCCCACCCTGCTCCTGCTGTGTGCCAGCCCCCTCCTCGCCTGGGCTGGCCCCGACCTCGACAGCCAGGTCCGCGACGCCGCCCGGCAGGTGATGCGCGACAACGGCATTCCCGGCCTGGCCATCGCCCTTACCGATAACGGCAAGCAGTACTTCTATGAATTCGGCGTCGCCGACAAGGCCAGCGGCCTGGCGGTGAGCAACGACACCCTGTTCGAGCTGGGCTCGATCAGCAAGACCTTCAGCGCCAGCCTGGCGGCCAGGGCGGCGGTCGACGGCAAGCTGTCGCTGCAGGCCCGGGTGGGCGACTACCTGCCGGCGCTGGCCGGTACGCCGTTCGGCGGCCTGACCCTGCTCAACCTGGCGACCCACACCTCCGGCGGCATGCCGTTGCAACTGCCGGATGCGATCCAGGACGACGCGCAGTTGCTGGACTGGCTCAAGCAGTGGAAACCGCAGCACCAGCCCGACACCTGGCGCGCCTACGCCAACCCGAGCATCGGCATGCTCGGGGTGATCACCGCGCAGCGCTTGCAGACGCCGTACGCCAGTGCGCTGCAGGAGCAACTGCTGCCGGCCCTGGGGCTCAGGCACACCTTCGTGCAGGTGCCTGCCGCGCAGCAGGCGCTGTATGCTTGGGGTTATGACAAGAACGACAAGCCGGTGCGGGTCAATCCCGGGGTGCTGGCCGACGAGGCCTACGGGGTGAAGAGCAGCAGCCGCGACATGCTGCGCTTCGTCGAGGCCCACCTGGGGCGGGTGGAGCTGGAAGCGCCGCTGAAGCAGGCGCTGGAGGAAACCCGGCGCGGTCACTACCAGCGCGGGGCGATGACCCAGGACCTGGTCTGGGAGCAGTACGACTATCCGGCGGCCTTGCAGACCTTGATCGAGGGCAATGACAACCGCTATGCGCTGGAAGGCACTCCGGTGACGGCGCTGAAACCGCCGCTGGCACCGCAGTCGAAGGTATGGGTGAACAAGACCGGGGCTACCAACGGGTTCGGTGCCTATGTGGCGTTCGTTCCGGAGTTGCAGCGCGGGGTGGTGTTGCTGGCCAACAAGAACTACCCGAATGCCGAGCGGGTGAAGCTGGCCTGGCGGTTGTTCGAGCTGCTGGATCAGGCCAGGTAAGTTGCTGATTCAACGCGGACCTGGACTGCCCCCAAGAAGTTGGACACCAATCCAACCCTTGGGGGACTCATGAGCAAGTACACCGAGCAGTTCAAGCTCAGCGCCATCACCGCGTATCTAGAAGGAACCGATGGTTT
>JAIRVG010000069.1 GCA_031253995.1 Paucimonas sp.
CGGAATCAGTGCGGAAGGAGGGAACCCGTAGCGAAGCGAAGGGCCGGATGCAGGAGCGAAAGCGTTTTGCCCACTTTTGCGCTTTTCAAAAGTGGGTCGCCGTAAGGGCGAAAAGGTGATTCAGCGTCGCCTTGGCAAATGGATCAACACACGATAATCAGTACCAGCCTACCGGTAATCCTGACTAAAGACACGAGGGCTAACCCACGATTACGTCAGCGAATTCACGATAGCAATCGCGAGTGAACCCGCTCCCACACTGACCGCGTCGAGATCAGGAACGATCGGCGGTCAGGGCATCCACCACCTGCTCAACCCCAACCTTCAACCCGGCCACGCTGTCCGCGGCATCGGTGTCCACCACCACCAATTTGGCCCCGCTTGCCGCGATGACATCCGCCACGGCCTTGGGCGGCTGCTTGTGGTGCAGCACCAGTGCCACGTCCTGCCCCTTCAGCTCATCGCCAAGGTGCTTGAGCTGTTCCTCGCTCCACTGTTCGTTCGCCACCTGCGGGTGATCGATCAGGTCCAGGTTCAGGCCACCGATCAGGTACCCCAGTCGATCCGACAAATTCACCACGCTCAGGTTGTCCGCCGCCGCCAGCTTCGCCTCGCTGCTGGCACTGAGGTCCAGCAGCTGGCGCTTGAGCCCGGCCAGGTTGGCCTGGATCTTGTCGTGATCGGCCGGCGACAGGCGCCCCAGGTCGCTGGCCAGCACGTCGGCCATGCGCCCCAGGTTGGTCGGGTTCAACCACGGATAGCCGGCGAACACATTGTCACCCTGGGCCGCGATACCCGGCAGGGCGCCGTCCACCGGCCGCGCGGCATCGATCTCGACGATGCGGATGTTGGTCCTGCGCGCCACCGGGTACAGCGGGTCGTCGCTCCAGATCGAGCGCAGGCCGATCACCGCATCGGCCTTGCCCGCAGCCTTCTGCAGGCTGGCCGCGCCGCGTCCGCTGAAATACGAAGGCTGGCGGCTCGCCGGAATGTTCTCCGGGGCGGCGCGTTGCAGCTTCACCGAGGTGCCGTCCAGCAGCAGGCCGGCGAGGCCATGGGTCACCGGCAGCGAGGCCAGGACGGTCACGCCGGCGCCCTGTTGCGCGGCGGCTTTGGCAGCCGGCGCGGCGTGGGCGGCGAGGGGCAGGCCGGCCAGCAGCAGGGCCAGGCTCAGGTGCTTGAGGGTCGAGTTCATGCCGGGTTTCCTTGCAGGCGTGGAACCAGGCCGCGGGCCAGCGCGGCGAGGGCGAAGAAGCTGCCGGCGACCAGGATGATCGCAGCACCCGAAGGCACCGGCAGGTCGAAGACGATGGGCAGGAGAATGCCGATCAGGGTACTGAAGGTGGCGATCAGCACCGAGGTGAAGAAGAAGCCCTTGAGCGACTGGCTCACCAGCCGCGCCGCCGCCGCCGGGATCACCAGCAGGGCGCCCACCAGGATCGCGCCGATCACCTTCACCGCAGCCACGGTCACCAGGGTCACCAGCACCACGAACAGGTAGTCCAGGCTCTTCACCGCCACCCCGCGTACCGCCGCCAGCTGCGGGTTGAAGCTGGCCAGCATGATGCGGTTGTACAGCGGCAACGCCAGGCAGAGGACCAGCGAACCGACGATGCCCAGCACCACCAGGTCATGGCCGCTGACGGTGAGCACCGAGCCGAACAGCACGTTCTCCAGGATGTGCACGTTGATCTTGCCCGCCAGCATCAGCAGCAGGCTCGCGCCCAAGGCCAGGGACACCGAGAGGAAGACCCCGATCAGGGTGTCCGGCGACAACCCGGTGCGGTTGCGCAGGTAGTTGAGCAGGATGCCGAACAGCAGGCAGTAGCCGAACAGGCTGCCGTAGGGGCCGGTGTAGGGTTCGCCCAGCAGGATGCCGATGGCCACGCCGGTCAGCGCGGCATGGCCCACCGCTTCGGAGAAGAAGGCGAAGCGCTTGACCACCACCAGGGTGCCGAGGCCGCCGAGCACCGGGCCGATCATCAGGCCGGCCAGCAGGGCGTTGACCACGAAACCGTAGGCCAGGGCCTCGGGCAGGTAGCCGGACGAGGCCCAGCCCTGGATCAGCAGGCGGAATTCTTCGTAGTTCATCACAGGCTCTCGCTGCGCGGGTGGATGGAGAACAGGCCGAGCAGACGCTCCGGGGTCAGGGCTTCCTTCGGCGGCGCGTCGAACAGCACCCGGCGGCTCAGGCCGGTGACCCGGTCGGCCAGGCGCGCAACGGCCTGCAGGTCGTGCTCGATCCACAGCACGGTGGTGCCAGCCTGGCGCCATTCGCCGAGCAGGCGCTCGAACACCTGGATGCCGGCCTCGTCCAGCGCCGACATGGGTTCGTCCAGCACCAGCAGTTGCGGCGCCGGGATCAGGCCCTGGGCCAGCAGCACGCGCTGGCGCTCGCCGCCGGACAGCGCGCCCATGCGCCGCTTGCGCTTGTCGAGCATGCCGACGCGCTCCAGCGCCGCGTCGATGGCCGGGCTGACCCGCCGCGACAGGCCGAGGAAGGCCGGGGTGCGCTGGCACATGGCGGCCATGAAGTCGTCGACGGTCATCGGCAGGCCGCGGTCGAATTCCAGGGCCTGGGGCACGTAGCCGATGACCTGGGCGTCGTTCGGCCAGGTCAGGGCCAGGCGGCCCTGGTGCGGCATCTGTCCGAGCAGGGTCTTGATCAGCGAGCTCTTGCCGCCGCCATTGGGGCCGACGATGGCATGCACGCTGCCAGCGGCGACCTGGAAGCGTACCTGGTCGAGGATCCGCGTGCGGCCCAGGGTCAGGTCGATGCCGTCGAAGTCGATGGACGGGCCGCAGGGCGCGACGAGCACGGCTTCGGCGACGGTCATGCCTGGTTCTCCTTGATCGCGCGGACCACGGTGTCGAGGTTGCGCTTCATTTCCACCTCGTACTTCTCCTTGGTGTATTCGCCGTAGGAGATGTGGGTCAGCGGGTACAGCTTCACGCCGGCTTCACGCTGGATGGTCTCGACGTAGGCGGAGGGGAAGTCCATCTCGGAGAAGATCACCTTGACGTTCAGCGCGTGCAGCTGGTCGATGGTCTTCTTCAGTTGCGCCGGGCTCGGCTCGATGCCGTGGGCCGGTTCCACCACCGCGGTGACCTCCAGGCCGAACTCGCGCACCAGGTAGTCGTAGGCGGCGTGGATGGTGGCGACCTTGAACGACGGGTTCGGTGCCTCGGTCAACTGGGCCAGGGCATCGGCGCGCAGGGTGCGCAGGCGCTTGGCGTAGGCGCGGGCGTTCTGGCTGTAGTACTTGGCGTTGTCCGGGTCGAGCTTGCCCAGTTCGCGGGCGATGTTGTTGATCTGCGCGATGCTGGCGCTGATCGACAGGAAGGTGTGCGGGTTGACCACCTTGCCGGCGCCGCGGGCGGCGATGCCGGTGGCGGCCAGCAGCGGTACGTTGGCGTTGGACTCGATGGTGGCGATGTCGGGCTTCTCGCTGGCGGCGATCATGCGGTCGGCGAAGTCGTCGTGGCCGACGCCGTTGAGCACGATCACGTCCAGGGTGCCGATGCGCTTGATGTCCTCGGCGCGGGGTTCGTAGGCGTGGGGGTTGAAGCCGGCCGGGATCAGCGGCACCACTTCGGCGCGGTCGCCGACGATATTGCTCACGTAGCTGTAGTAGGGGTGCAGGGTGATGCCGATGCGCAGCGGCTTGCCGTTTTCGGCGAGGGCCAGGGCGGGCAAAGCGAGGGCGACGAACAGGCTGAGGACACGGACGAGAACGGAGCGGAGCATGGGCATTCCTTGCGGGTCAGTGCTGATGCTGGCGGGTGACACCGGCGTCGTAGTGGGCGGCGATCTGTTTCCAGCCGGCGGCCTGCAGGGCGCTGGCGGACAGTTCGGCGGGGAGGGCGGTTGCGTCGCGGCTGAGCCAGACGTCGGCAACGCCGTCGTGGGCCTCGGGCACCAGCAGGACGAAGCTGCCGGCTGTCTGCGGCTGCGGGCTCAGGCCGACATAGGCGGCGTCTACCTGGCGCCATTGGTGACCACCGCGGGTAACGCTGCTGGCATCGGCGAGGAACGGCGCGAAGCCTTCCTCGGCCAGCAGTTCGACGCTGGCCAGGCCGGGCTCTTCGGCGCGACGGGCCTGGATTTCGTCGAAGGCCACCCGCAGGTCGGTGTAGATGCCCTGTTCGGCAGCATTGAGGTCGCGACGGGCGTCCAGCTGATGGGCCTCGACGCGGGTCTCGTCGTCGCGTTCGCCGCGCAGGCCCACCACCGTGGCGGCCAGCGCCAGGATCAGCAGGGCCACCAGGGCCACGTACAGGGTTTCATGCCCGGCGCCGGCCGGGCGCACCACCTGGACCCGGCTCATGGCTCACCGATGTCGGCGTAGTCGATTTCCACCACGTGGCCGGGACCGGCGTCGAACAGCACGTAGAACTCGCCGGTGGGGCGCTTGAAGGTCAGGGTCGAGTCGTTGCCGAGCTTGCCAGGCACCAGCACGCTCTCGTCGTAGCCGATCACGTCCAGGGTCACCCCCGGCGCGCCGCTGCCGTCGGAGAAGCCGCCGGTGCACTTGATCTGGTCGCCGTCCACCGGCTCGCACTGGCACATCGGGTTGTGCGCCAGGGCCGGGCCGGCCAGGCACAGCAGGAACAGGGGCAGGGCGAGCCTGCCGGCGGTGCGTTTCATCATTTGCCTCCTTGTTTGTTCAGCCAGGCGATGGTGGCGGGGGATGCCTTGGCCAGCGGGATCGCGGCCTGCTGCATGCTGCCGTCCCAGCCTTCGAGGGTGATCCACAGCTCGGCGTCGCCGCGGGTGCGCTCCGGCACCGGCAGGCTGGTGCCCATGCGGTATGGCGTGCCGAAGAAGATGGTGCCGGCGGCGCGCAGGCTGCGCGGCTTGCCGATGCGCAGGTAGGCGGCCTTGACCTCGCCGACGCAGGCTTTGCACAGGGCCATGTTGAAGGCCTTGAAGTAGCCCGCCGGACCGTCCTGGCGCGGGGCTTCGTCACGCAGCTCGGCAAGGTCGACGCTCCACGGGCCGACCTGGATGTTCTCGATCAGGTTCGCGCCGAGACCGCTGTCGCCGCGGAACAGCTTCTGGTCGGCGAAGTACTTGGGCATGAAGCCCAGGGGGACCAGGAGCAGCAGGATATTCAGGTGGAAGCGCCATTTCAGCCACCACTGTTTCAGGGGCGAAGGGGCGGCGATCGCGGTCTGGCTCATGGCTGTACCTCGGTGGCGGGTTCCTGGGCGACCTTGCGTGGTCGCGGTTGCTTGTCCGCACGCTTCAATGCGGCGGCGGTGGCTTGCGCGGTGCGCTTGGTCCAGATCAGCAGGCCGCTCAGGACCATCATCGACAGCAGCAGGCCGAAGAAGGCCCAGATCAGCTTGATCACCAGGCCGCCGAAATCACCGGTATGCAGCGGGCGCATCGACTCGGTGACGAACTCCAGGCCCGAGCGGTCGGAAATCAGGAAGGAGGCGTCGACATTGCGCGTGTACGGGTTGACGTTGACCGTCTGGAACATCAGCGGGTACCAGCCGCGCCCACCCAGGTAGAGATGGCCGTAGGCGTTGGCGGGCATCATCACGAAGCTGACGTCGAGGCCGGGAATCTGCCCGGCGGCGATGCGCGTGGCCTCGTCGACGTCGATCCGCGCGACCGGAGCGCTGGTTTCCGAGCGCGGCACATCCTCGCGGGAGATGCCGGGGATCACTGGCTCCGTGGAAATGGTGATGTGGTTGTCGGCGAGAATCGCCTGGATCAGGAACCAGGTGCCGGTGATGGAGATCACCGCGATGAACCAGATCGACCAGATGCCGCTGAGGCGATGGAAGTCGCCCCAGAAGATCCGCGCGCCGTGGTTGAAGCGCAGGGTCGGCTTGAAGAAGCCCTTCCAGAAACGCTTGTAGACCACGAGGCCCGTGACCAGCGAGGCGAGCATCGGCAGGCCGAGCAGCGACACCAGGTACCAGCCCCAGCTGTAGCCGCTGGTGAACGGCACCAGCCACCAGCCGTGCAGGGCGCGGGTGAAGCCTTCGAAGTTGAAGTCCGGCTGCTTGCCCTGGATCGCCCCGGTATACGGGTTGACGTAGAGGATCGGCGCGGTGCCGTCGGGGTAGGTCACGGCGACGTTGAGGGCGAAGTGCGAGCCGTCCGGCTGGCTGATATAGCGCACCGCCATGTCCGGCTCGGCCTTGTGCAGGGCATCCAGCACTTGCTGGAAGCTCAGGCGTTCGGCGTCGTCGTCGGGCTGGCTGGCGCGTACGTCAGGGTTGGCCAGCCAGACGATCTCCTGGCTGACCACGGCGAGGGTGCCGGTGACACAGACGATCAGCACGAAGAACCAGATGGGCAGGGCGAGCCAGCTGTGGACGAGGAACCACAGTCTGGATTTGGACTTTTTCGCTTGTTGGGCCATTGCATCAGTCTTTTTTGTAAAAGGTGGGGTCGAGCGGACCCTCGAAAAAGAGGGGGCGAGCCAACGCTCAACCTGAGGGCTGCACTAGTAAGGACGGATGAGATTGCGAAAACCGTCAGTGCATTTGTAAGCAAATGCTTCAAAGACGGAATTCGTGGCTCTTCCGGCAGCGCCGGATGGACTGATGTGCTGACAGTGTTCCTCCTGCATGTCTTGCGTCAGGGGCCTAGAGCTCGCGGATCACCCGGAAACCGATCCAGTCCCCGCGGGTGCTCGGATAGAGATTGTTGCGGTTGCCCGAGCGCGAGAAGATCGGTGCCTCGCCCCAGTCGTTGCCGCGGATCTGCACCACCTTGCAGTCCGCCTCCTTCCACGCGCTGCCGTCCGTCGGTGCGCCGACATAGCTGTCGTGATGACAGTCCGCGACCCACTCATAGACGTTGCCGTGCATGTCGTACACGCCAAAGGCATTGGCCGGGTAGCTGCCCACCGGCGAGGTGAAGCTGTAGCCGTCCTTGGGCCCATAGACGTTGGCATGCTGGCTGATCTCGTATTGCGCGTCCGGGTCCAGCGGGAACGGGAAGGGCCCGCTGGACCCGGCGCGAGCGGCGTACTCGCGCTGCGCCTCGCTGACCATGCGGTAGTGCTTGCCGGTCTTCTTCGACAGCCAGGCCACATAGGCCTCGACATCGTGGTAGTCCATGCACACCGCCGGCTGTTGCGGGCCCTGCTTGTAGCGCGGCTTGCTGGCCTTGCACTCGCGGCCGGGACGGGTGTCGCCGTCGGCGATCTTCACCCCGGACTCGCGGATGTAGGCATCCCATTCCCCGGCAGTCACCTGGAAACGGCTGATGGCGAACGGCTTGGCGAAGGTCACCTCATGCAGCGGGCCTTCGTCCGGCTGGCGCCCCAGTTCGTCGTCCGGGGTGCCCATCATGAAACTGCCGGCCGGCAGCACGACCATGTCCGGGCAACTGGTCTTGCAATCACGGAACACCGTGCCGGGTTTGTGTTCGGCGGCGCTGGCGGACAGGCTGGCGGCCGCCAGCAGCGCGGCGAGGGTCAGGCGGGGGAGGGTAAGGGTCATCGCAAGGCCTTTTTCAGAGTTTCTTGATCAGCAGGGCCATGGCCCGATCGATTTCCTGCTCGTCGTTGAGCAGGCCCGGGGCCAGGCGGATCACCGGGCCGACATCGCGGCTCACCGCGTCGGACATCACCTTGTTGTCCGCCAGGTACGCCGCGATGGCGTCCGGGTCGCGGTCCTTGATGCGGAAGAAGGTGAAACCGGCGGAGAACTCGCCGCTGCGCGGGGTCACCAGCTGGATCTGCCTGTGCTCCAGCAGGCGCTCCTTGAGCCGGTCGTTGAGCTGGTGGATACGCGCCTGCACCTCGGCCTTGCCCAGTTGCAGGTGCAGCTCGAAGGCCTTGCCCATGGCCCAGCGGTGCTCGAAGGCGTGGTAGCCGCCGGGGGTCATGATGGTGGCGAAGTCTTCGTCCTGGGAGAAGGTGGCGAAGGTCGGGGTCAGCGGGCCCATCTGCTCCGAGGCGGCGCAGATGATCCCGGTGCCGCGGGGGCCGAACATCCACTTGTGCACGCCGGAGATGAAGTAGTCGCAGTTGAAGTCGGCGAAGCGCTGGTTGTCCACGCCAAAGCCGTGTACGCCGTCGACCACGTAGATGATCCGCTGCGCTTCGTCGCGGTCGCGGTTGTGCCGGCGCACGATCTCGCCGATCTCGCCCACCGGCAGCTTGACGCCGCTGCCGGAGTGCACCCAGGTCATGCCGAGCACGCGGGTGTTGGGGCGGATGGCCTGGTCGATGCTGGTCAGCACCTGGTCCTTGGAGATTTCCCAGGGTTTGTCGAACAGGCGCAGCTTGCGCACCTGGGTGCCCTGGTGGCGGGCGCGGAAGGCCAGGGTCTTGTGGGTGGAGTAGTGCTCGTGGACGGTGGTGAGGATCTCCTGGTCGGCAGCTACCTGCAGGCCGCCGTAGATCATGCCCAGGCCCTCGGTGGTGCTGCCGGTCAGGGCGATCTGCCGCGGGCGCACCTCCAGGTAGCGCGCGGCCCACTCGCGGACCTCGCCTTCGCGGTTCCATTCGTACTGGCTTTCCCAGTCCATCAGGGCGGCGGGGTTGCGGTCCAGCTCGTGGCGGTAGCGGTCGATGGCTTCCTGCACCGGGCGCGGGTGGGCGGTGATCAGGAAGTTGGCGAAGTGCGCGGTATCGCGGTCCAGCGGGAACAGGTCGCGCAACTGGCGCCACTTGTCCGGGCCGCTGAACGGCGTGGCGCTGGCGCTCGGGGCAACGGTTTCGGCGGCCTGGACCAGGGAGCTGGCCAGCGGCAGGCCGGCACCGAGGATGGCGGCCTGCTTGAGAAAGGTACGGCGGTCGGTCATGGCGCAGGCGATCCGATGCTGGGCGTAAGGGCGGCGACCGGGCGGGCGCTTTTCTGCACCTGTTCCCAGACCCGCAGGAAGTTGCCGCCCCACAGCTTGGCGATGTCCGCCTCGCTGTAGCCGCGGGTCAGCAGCTCGGCGGTGATGTTGCGGATCTCGCTGACGTCCTTCCAGCCGGCCAGGCCGCCGCCATCGTTGAAGTCGGAGGCGATGCCGACATGGTCGATGCCGATTTTCTTCACGGCGTAGTCGATGGCGTCGCCCAACTCCTTGAGGCCGGCCTTGGGTTCCTGGTCGACGATGCCGTAGAGGTTGCTGGCGTAGTCGCCGAAGCGCTTTTCCGGCCAGATGGCGATCACCGCGTCGCCGGGCATCAGGGCATTGGCCAGGCCTTGCAGGGGTTGCAGGTCGAAGCGCGCGCGCAGGGCTTCGAGCTTGTCCAGGGTGGGCTTGCTCAGGGGCCGCAGGTAGGTGGGGAAGCCGACGATCTGCACCACGCCGCCGCTGTCCTTGATCAGTTGCAGTTCCTTGTCGCTGAGGTTGCGCGGGATGTCCACCAGCGCCCGTGGCGCCGAATGCGAGGCCACCAGCGGCGCGCGGCTGAGCTGGGCGACCTGTTCCAGGGCCAGGGTCGACATCTGCGACACGTCGATGATCACCCCGAGGTCGTTGAGGCGGGTCACCGCCTGCTTGCCGATCGGTGCCAGGCCGCCGAGGGCGTCGGCGGTGTCGTTGAAGAACGGCAGCGGCCGCGACGAGTCGGACCAGGCGTTGTTGCCGACGTAGTTGAAGCCGAACATGCGCATGCCGCGGGCGGTCCACAGGTCCAGCTGGGACAGGTCGTCGCCCAGCGGGTAGGCGTTGAGCATGCTGATGAAGATGGCGAACTTGCCTTCGCCGTGCAGGCGGCGGAAATCGTCCGGGGTGTAGGCGATGCCGACCTGGTTGGGGAAGTCGCGGACCATGCCGGTGATGATCCTGTAGCGCACTTCCTGCTGCTGGCGTGCCTCGTCGACGAAGCCGGCGGTGGGGCGGTGCGGGGCGTTGGGGCCGTTCCACAGTTCCGGCCAGCCGAAGATGGTCAGCGCGGCGCCGGACAGGCGCCCTTGCCCGGCCTTGACCAGGTCGAACTGGCCCGGCCCGTCCTTGTCCGCCTCGCGCCCGGCGCTGCCGAAGTCCAGGGGGACGGTGATGTGGCTGTCGAAGGAAATCATGTGCTCGTGCAGGGCATTGGCCTGCTCGACGATCTTGCGCGGGTAGCCGGCGTCGTCCTTCCAGTACAGCCAGCCGCCGACAGCGGCGCCGATGCCGAGCACCAGGGCCAGCGGCAGGCCGATGTACAGGGCTTTGCGGGAGCGGGGTTTGGTCATTGCCATCTCGGTCGCGATTGTTGTGGGCAGTGGTCGGGTGTCAGGGGAAGGACGAAGAGGGGGGCGGGAAATTTAGCGGGGGCGCGGACCTTGTGTAGGCGCGTGGGTTGCCAGTGAATGGGTGCGCGGCGGCGGCCAGGGTGGGCGGGGTTGGTGCTGGTGCTCTGGTGCTCTGGTACCGGGTATCGTGTGTTGATCCATTTGCTATGGCGACGCTGAATCACCTTTTCGCCCCCCGGCGACCCACTTTTGAAAAGCGCAAAAGTGGGCAAAACGCTCTTGCTCCTGCATCCGGCCCTCCGCTTCGCTCCGGGTTCCTTCCTTCCGCACTGCCTCCGGGGGCCGCGCCATACGGGCTCCTGCCCTATGGCGCTTTCCGGGCCATCCATGGCCCTCCACCCCCTCCATCAGCGCTCCACTCAGCCTCCTGATGTCGCGGGCAGATCAAGAGC
>JAIRVG010000104.1 GCA_031253995.1 Paucimonas sp.
AGTACATTTGGTACTACAACCATGACCGCATCAAGCTAAGACTCGATGGCCTGAGCCCTGTCGATTACAGGGCCCAGGCCGCTAGCTGAAACTGTCCAACTTTTGGGGGGCAGTCCACCGTCCCTGCTAAATCAATGAGTTATGTGGTGTTCTGTGGGAGCTGGCTTGCCAGCGATGGGGTCACCTCGGTATCAAGCCGGATTAAAAATCCGGATCTCCCGAATCTCCACCTTCTCCCAAACCCGTTCCATTACATAAACCTCATCCTGCAACCAATCCTCCAGTTCCTCCCGCCGCTCGAATCCCAGGTGCACATTCGAGCCGATCATCTTCCCGCCCTCATCCAGCAACACCCCGCCGCCCAGGAACAGACCCTGTTCTGCCAGTGCCTTGAGCCGCCCCAGGTGCTGCTCCCGGCAAGCCAGGCGCCGCTCCAGCGCATCCGGGTAATCGTGGGCAATCACTGCAAAAGCCATGTGTGTACTCCTTGAAAAAGAAAGGCCCCGCACTAAGCGGGGCCAAGAGGGAATCAAGCGTGTCGCGCCTGCAATACCGGCTCCTCGACCCCCGCCGGCCGCGACAGCAGGGCCGCGATCGCCGCGAGCAACGACAGCCCGCCGATAAAGCACGCCACCGGCACCCAGTCGTTGCCATCGCTCATCAGCGCATAGCACAGGCTCGGCGAGAAGCCGGAGATGATGAAGCTGAGCTGGGTGGCCAGGCCGACCCCGGTGTAGCGCACGCGAATGCTGAACATCTCGGCGTAGAACGACGGCCACAGCGCGTTCGGCGCGCTATACAGCACGCCCTTGAGCAACACGGTGCTGAACAGGATCAGGCTGAGGTTGGCGGTGCTGATCGACCAGAGGAACAGGAACACCCCGACGCAGCAGGCCAGTGAGCCGATGGCGAAGATCCGCTTGCGGCCGATGCGGTCGGCCAGCAGGCCGAACAGCGGCTGGCAGATCAGCGCCACGACCTGGCTGGCGGCAATGGCACTGAGCATCGACGGGCGATCGACCTGCTGGTTGTTGGTGGCCCAGGACAGCCCGAAGATCATCACCAGCGACGACACGGCGCAGATCAGCGCACAGCAGAACACCGTGAAGAACGCCCGACGCTCCTTGCTGAACAACTCGGCCACCGGCAGGCGTTGCGGCGTCGGCTTGCTCGACTTGAACTCCGGGCTTTCATCGACGCCACGGCGGATCAGCCAGGTGATCACCACCATCACCGCGCTGAGCAGGAAGGGAATCCGCCAGCCCCAGGCCAGCAGCTGTTCCTGGCTGAGCATGGACAGCGGGATGAACACCGAGGTGGCGAGGATCGAGCCCATGGAGGCGCCGTTGATCAGCCAACTGGTATAGAACGTCTTGTTCTTGCCGGGGGCGTGTTCCATGGTCAGCAGGCTGGCGCCGACCTGTTCGCCGCCGGCGGAGAAACCTTGCAGCAACCGGCAGAACACCAGCAGCGCCGGGGCCCAGGCGCCGATGGTGGCGTAGGTGGGCAGCAGGCCGATGGTGAAGGTGGCCAGGCCCATCAGCAGCAGGGTCATCATCAGTACCTGCTTGCGTCCGATGCGGTCGCCCAGGTGGCCACAGACCAGCGCGCCGATGGGCCGGGCGATGTAGCCGACGCCGAAGGTGGCCAGCGCCGCCAGGGTGCCGGCCATATGATCGCCGGAGGGGAAGAACAGCGTGCTGAACACCAGCGCCGCGGCGGACCCGTAGATGAAGAAGTCGTAGTACTCGACGACGCTGCCGAGGAAGCTGCCGAACGCAGCCCGGCGCGCCATGCGCCGGTTATCGGGATGGGGAGTGCTCATGTGCAACCTTTCTTGTAGTTGTGATGGTCGGGTAAGGCGTATTCAGTTGCCGAAGGGCGCCAGCTGGCTGCCACCGCAGACATGGATGACTTCGGCGGTGATGAAGGCGGCATCCTGCGAAGCCAGGAAGGCCGTGGTGCCGGCGATGTCTTCCGGGGTCGCCAGGCGTTTCAGCGGCGTATTGGCGATGGAGCCGGCCGCCATGCGCTCGAAGCTCTCGGCATCGCGTCCGTCGAGGGTGAAGGCCGAGGGCAGCAGTCCCGGGGCAATCGCATTGACGGTGACGTTGTGCGGCGCCAGTTCCCGGGCCATGGAGCGGGTCAGCCCTACCAGCCCGGCCTTGCAGGCGACGTAGGCGGGTGGTCCGCCGGCGACCCAGCAGCGCGAGACGATATTGATCACCCGGCCATTGCCCTGGGCTTTCCAGTACGGCGCGACCTGTTGGCAGAGCAGGGCGGGGCCGCGCAGGTTGACGGCCATCATGTGGTCCCATTGCACCGGGTCGAAATCGTAGATCGAGCCGCGATGATTCACCGCGGCGTTGTTCACCACCACATCGAGGCGACCGAAGGTGCTGCCGCCCAGCGCCACCAGGGCAGCGATGGACGCGGCATCGCCAAGGTCGGCGTGAACGGCGATGGCGCGTTGTTCATCGGCCAGCGGCAGGCGGTTGACCAGGGCCTGGGCGGCGTCCAGGTCGATGTCCGCGGCGATCAGGTGCAGGCCGTCCTGGCAAAGGCGCTGGCAGATGGCGCGGCCCAGCTCGCCGGCGGCGCCGGTGACCAGGGCGACGCGGCGCGGGGTGTGGGGCAGGTTCATGGGCAGAGTACCTCGGGGGTGGAAACAGGGGCGACCGGGGCGTCCAGGTCGAGATAGCGGTGCATCAGCTCGCGGTTGCGCAGCAGCTTGTGGGTGTCGGGCCAGGTGCTGTCGAAGTCCTCCACCGACAGCCAGTCGGCGAAACCGCGCCGGGCCAGTGTTTGCAGCATGTCGCCCAGGGGCAGCACGCCCTGGTCCGGCGGGCACCATTCCCAGCGCCAGCCCTGATGGTCGGCCTGGGCTACCCAGGCCACGTTCTTCACCTGCACGTGGGCCAGGTGCTCGCCCATCAGGTCGAGGGACAGGCGCACGTCCTCGCGGCCTTCGATGGCCAGGTTGCCGAGGTCGTAGATGATCCCCAGGTGTCGCGCCGGATAGTGCTCGGCGATGCGCATGGCCAGGGACGGGCTGGAGCAGATGGTGCGCTGGTGCACCTCCAGGGCCAGGCGCACGCCGGCGGCTTCGGCCCGGGGCAGCAACTGGTCGAGGAAGCGGCGCATGCGGGCGCTGGCGGCGGCGTAGGGTTCGTCTTCGTAGCCTGGCGCCCACAGGCGCAGGCGGGCGTTGCCGGCCAGGGCGGCGAGGTCGATCAGGCGCAGGGCCGGGTCGAGGTCGCCTACCGCCAGGTAAGGGCTGAGACCGAAGATCGCCAGGCCGTTGGCCTGGCAGCGCTGCTGGATGCGGGCGATGGCTTGCTCGCACGGGGGCAGGGTGCAGCGGTTGTTGCTCCGTGCATCCCAGGCGCGGCTGGCATCCAGGCCATCGGTAGCGGCGACCCGCCATTCGACACCCTGGTAACCCAGGCGGGCGAGTTCCTCGACCAGGGCCTCGGGAGCGAGGCTGGGCAGCGAGGCACTGGAAACGCCCAGGCGGGGGCGGGCTTGAGTCATGGCGGTGGTGTCCCTGGAAGCGATGGAGAAGATGCTAGATGAAGTTGGTGGTTGATTAAATTGATATAAAATCGCGACTTGGTTAACTTGCAGGTTGATCAACTCAAGGGACTTGCCGGTGAATCTCTCCACCATCAGCCTGCGTCACTTCCGCGTTTTCCTTGCCGTGGTCAGCTCCGGCAGCCTGGCCACGGCGTCGCGTTTGCTGCATATCACCCTGTCGGCGGTGTCCAAGAGCATCAAGGAGCTGGAGCAGGAACTGGGCTCGCAGTTGCTGGTGCGCGGGCGCAAGGGCGTGCAGTTGACTGCGGCCGGCGAGGCCTTCCACAAGCATGCGGCGCAGGCCATGGCCAGTTTCCGCATGGCCCTGGACGAGGGCCAGGTACGTCCGCAGGCGCCCCAGGTGCTGCGGGTCGGCGCCTTGCCGACGGCGGCGGGCTACATGCTGGCGCCGGTGATCGCGCAGATGCGCCAGCGCTATCCGCAGGTCCAGGTGCAGGTGCTGGCCGGGGTGTACGACTTTCTGGTCGGCAAGCTGCGCACCCATGAACTGGACCTGATCGTCGGTCGCCTGATCGGCCGCGACATGCTCGGGGTGGTGTTCGAGGCGCTGTACGAGGAAGACCTGCTGCTGGTGGTGCGCCGCGACCATCCGCTGGCGGCCCGCGAACGGCTGGTGCTGGAGGACCTGCGGCCCTATGTGTTGCTGGTGTCGCCCCAGGGGACGCTGGTGCGCATCAGCGTCGACAACTTCCTGCTGTCCAGTGGCGCCGGGGAGGGGTTCGCGATCCAGGAGTCGCTGAGCGAGACCTTCTCGCGGGTGTATGTGCAGGACTACGACGGGGTGTGGTTCGTCCAGCGCGGGGTGGTGGACCTGGATCTGCGGCTGGGGATCGTCAAGGCGCTGCCGTTCAGCAGTACCCTGCTGCGGGCGCCGATCGGGCTGACCACGCCGACCGACCGGCCATTGTCGGAGGCGGCGCAGCTGTTTGCGGGGTTGCTGCGGGAGTGGTGTGCCCGGAGCCGAACACCGATCTGACGGATTACACCTGACCCTGTGGGAGCGGGTACGTTTCAGTCCATGATGGGCTTCAACAAGGCCTGCGCCTCATACAACGGCATCAGGAACCGCCGCCGCATCTCCTCCAGACTGATCCGCGACGCATGGCTGGTCACCGCCAGCGTCGAGCGCAACACCCCATGCCGGTCCAGCAACGGCACCCCCAGCACCCGCATCCCCACCTCGAATTCCTGGTCCACCTCGGCATACCCCTGCCGCGCGACCCGTTGCAATTCCTCGCGCAACGGCCCTTCTTCCACGCAGGTATGGGGCGTCAACCCGCGCAGGTCGACCCGTGCGAAGTACGCCGCCAGCTCCGCCTCGTCCAGCGATGCCAGCCACAACCGCCCGCTGGCCGTGCAGTACATCGGCACCCGCGACCCCGGCCGGATCGACAGCGAGGCCACATGGCTGTACCGACTGCGCACGATATGCACGATCTCGTCGCCATCCCGCGTGCCCACCGACACATGCTCCTGGGTGGTCCGCGCCACCTGTTCCACCACCGGTCGCAGCATCCGCGGCAACTGCGCCGAGTCCACATAGGCCTGGCCGATGCGCAGGGCCTTGGGCGTCAGCCAGTACTGGCGGCCATCGGTCTCCAGGAAAGCTTCATGCACCAGGGTCAGGAGAAAGCGCCGCGCCGCGCTCGGGGTCAGCCCGGACAGGCGTGCCGCTTCGGGCACGCTGAGCTTCGGCCGGTCGACGCTGAACAGCTGCATCAAGGCCAGGCCTTTCTGCAGGCCGACGATCAGGTCCCGTGGATGGATCTCGGGCTGGGCCATGGTGATTCCATTGATTTGAACAAAGACTGCGATTATCGCAGTCATGCTGCGAATAACAACCTGAATCGCGATCTCCACCGTTGGCTGGGCCCGTGCAACCCAGCACCCTTGGCGCACAACAAAACCGGCCCTTTGGAGGTCAGCATGCTGCACGGATCCACCGAACTGGTGGCGATCGTCGGGTCGCCCATCACCCAGGTCAAATCCCCGGAAAACTTCAACCGCTGGTTCCAGGCCAACCGCCAGGACCTGGCGATGCTGCCCATCGATATCCGCGAGGACTCCCTCGACGCCTTCATCGACACCCTGCGCGGCTGGCAGAACCTGCGCGGCGTGGTGGTCACGGTGCCGTACAAGCAGGTGCTGGCGGGGCGTCTCGACGAGGTCAGCGAGCGTGCCGCGGCCCTGGGCTCGGTCAACGTGATCCGCCGCCAGGCCGATGGCCGCCTGCTGGGCGACAACGTCGATGGCGAGGGCTTTCTCAATGCCGCCTGCCTCAACGGATTCCGCGCCGAAGGCAAGCGCGCGCTGGTGATCGGGGCCGGTGGCGTGGGCAGCGCCATCGCCTGGTCGCTGTGCCAGGCCGGGGTCGAGTCGCTGGTGCTCAGCGATGCCAGTGCGGCGCGTTGCGACGCCCTCGCCGCGGTGCTGGGCAAGGCCTTCCCGGCGGTGCGCATCGACATCGGCTACACCTCGCTGCACGGCTTCGACCTGCTGGTCAACGCCACCCCGGCGGGCATGGGCGGCACCGGCGAACTGCCGCTGGACGCGCCGCAACTGGACAGCCTGCAAGCCACGACCCTGGTCGCCGACGTGGTCACCTCGCCGGAGATCACCCCGTTGCTGGCCGCCGCCCGCGAGCGCGGCTGCCCGATCCAGACCGGCACGCAGATGGCCTTCGCCCAGCTCGGCAACCTCGGCCACTTCATGGGCGTCACGCCCCTGCAGTTGTGAGGGGCGGGCGATGAATCCTGAAGAAGTCTTCGACCTGATCGTCCTCGGCAGCGGCGCCGCCGGCTTTGCCGCCGCCGCCACTGCGGCACGCAAGGGCTTGAAGGTGCTGCTGGTGGAAAAGGCCGCGCAGTTCGGCGGCACCTCGGCGATTTCTGGTGGTGCGGTGTGGGTCCATGGCACCGACCAGGCCCGCGCCGCCGGCATCGAGGACAGCCCCGAGGCCATGCGCCGCTACCTGCACAAGACCATCGGCCCCGGCTACAACGCCGAACTGGTGGACGCCTATATCGAGCAGGGCCACCAGGCGCTGCGCTGGCTGGAAACCCATACCGAGCTGAAATACGCCCTGCGCCCGCTGTCGCCGGATTACTACCCGGACGAGGAGGGCGCTACCGACCGCGGCCGTGCCCTGGAGATGCTGGAGTACGACGGGCGTCGCCTCGGCGCGCATTTCAAGGACCTGAAGATGCCGCCGGCAGGGATGCTGCTGTTCGGCGGGATGATGGTCAACCGCGTGGATATCCAGCATTTCCTCAGCTTCCGCCGTTCGCCGCGCTCGCTGTTGCATTGCCTGAAACTGATGGGCCGCTATGCCATCGATCGCGTCAGCCATCCGCGTGGCACCCGCCTGACCACCGGCAATGCGCTGGTCGCCCGGCTCGCCACCACGGCCTTCGGCCATGGCCTGACCCTGTGGCTGGACAGCCGCACCGAAGCACTGATCATCGAGCAGGGCGCGGTGGTGGGCGCGACCATCGAGCGCGGTGGGCGCCTGTTGCGGGTGCGCTCCCGCGGTGGTGTGGTCTGCGCCACCGGCGGTTTCGCCGCCGCGCCGGAAGCGGAGGCACAGCGCCCGGATACCGGCAGTGCGCACCTGAGCATGTCGCCGGACACCAACACCGGCGATGGCCTGCGCCTGGGCCAGGCAGCGGGTGCGGTGCTGGGCGACGGGCTGGCGGCGAATTTCTTCTGGGCGCCGGTTTCCGAGGTGCTGCACAGGAACGGCCAGCGCGAACGCTTTCCCCATCTGGTCACCGACCGCGCCAAGCCCGGCGTGATCGCGGTCAACCGGGCTGGCGAGCGCTTCGTCAACGAGTCCGACTCCTACCACCACTTCGTCCAGCGCATGTTCGCCAGCGGCAGCACGCCGTGCTGGCTGGTCTGCGATGCCGAGGCCCTGAACGCCTACGGCCTCGGCCTGGCCCGGCCCAAACCGGTGAACAACGACGCGCTGATCGAGGCCGGCTACCTGTACCGCGCCGACAGCGTCGAGCAACTGGCGGCGCAGATCGGCGTCGATCCCCAGGGTCTGCGCCGCACCCTGGAAAGCTACAACCGTGATGCCCGCGACGGTGTCGACCGTGCCTTCGGCAAGGGCGGCAACAGCTACAACCGCTACATGGGCGACCCCGGGCACCAGCCCGACCCGTGCAACGCGCCGCTGCTCATGGCGCCGTGGTACGCGATCCGCCTGCACAGCGGCGACCTCGGCTCGGCCCGCGGGCTGGTCACCGATGGCCAGGCACGGGTGCTGGACGCCAGCGGCGTGCCGATCCCCGGCCTGTATGCCGCCGGCAACGACATGAACTCGCTGATGGCCGGCACCTATCCCGGCCCCGGCATCACCCTCGGCCCGGGCCTGACCTTCGGCTGGCTCGCCGCCTGCCATGCCGCCGAGCGGCTGGCGCATACCCCTTCAATGACCCTGGAGCAATGACCATGTACTACGAACTGCGCACCTACACCCTGAGCCCGACCCGTATGGCCGACTGGCTGGCGCTGTACCAGAGCGATGCCCTGGCGGTGCAGACCGAGCACCTCGGCCAACTGGTGGGTTTCTTCACCACCGAGTTCGGCGAGGCCAACCAGGTGGTGCATATCTGGGCCTATGAAAGCCTCGACGACCGCGCTGCACGTCGCGCAAGCATGGCCGCCGACCCGCGCTGGGCGGAGTTCGGGCGCAAGAACAAGGAACTGGGGGCGGTGCTCAAGCTGGAGTCGCGGTTGATGCGGCCTACCGGTTTCTCGCCGCTCAAATGAGCCAGGTGATGGAGTGCGATGTGCTGGTGATCGGCTCGGGCGCTTCGGGGCTGGCGGCGGCGGTGACCGCGGCCAGTCACGGGCTCAGGGTGATAGTCGCCGAGAAGAGTCGCTGGCTGGGCGGTACCAGCGCCTGGTCCGGTGGCTGGTTGTGGGTGCCGCGCAACCCGCTGGCGGTGGCCGAAGGGGCGGTCGAGGCGCAGGAGGCGCCCGAGCGTTATCTGCGCGAGCAGGTGCATGGCGAGGCGTTGAGCGAGGCGCAACGGGTCTACCTGCAACGCGGGCCGGAGATGGTCGGGTTCTTTCAGCGCAACACGGCCGTGCAGTTCTACTCCGGCAGCACCATGCCGGACATGCGCGACGGCGAGGGTTCGGCCAGGGGCGGGCGCTCGTTGTGCGCCCAGCCGTTCGATGGTCGGGCGCTGGGCGCGTGGATCGAGCGACTGCGGCCACCACTGGATATCGTCAGCCTGTTCGGCATGGGCATTGCCGGTGGGGCGGACATGGCGGCGTTCTTCAATGCCCGGCGTTCGCCCAAGGCTGCGTGGCATGTGGGCAAGCGCCTGGTGCGGCATGGCTGGGACCTGTTGCGCCATGGTCGTGGCATGCACCTGGTCAATGGCAATGCCCTGGTGGCGCGGCTGTTGCGCAGTGCATTGGACCTTGAGGTGCAGTTGCTGACCGGGAGCCCCGCCGTGCGGCTATTGCGCGAGGGCGAACGGGTGAGCGGGGCGGTGCTCGACGGAGAACGCCAGGTCATTGCGCGGCGCGGGGTGGTCCTGGCCTGTGGTGGCTTTGCCCATGATCCGCAGCGCCTGGCGCAGCGGATCGGTCACCGGCATCACTGTGCGGCACCGCTGGACAACAGTGGCGACGGCTTGCGTCTGGGCGAGACGGCGGGCGGGTGGCTGGGCGAGGACCTGGCCCACGATGCCGCCTGGGTGCCGGTCTCGCTGGTGCCGCGGCGCAACGGACCGCCGGGGCGTTTTCCTCATCTGGTGGATCGTGGCAAGCCCGGGTTTATCGCAGTCGATGCCGAGGGACGGCGGTTCACCAACGAGGCGGATTGTTACCACGATTTCATGACCGACCTGTTCGCCCGCACGCCGGCGGGGCAGGAGCCTTGCGCGTGGATGATCTGCGATCGGCAGGCGCAGCGGCGTTTCGGCATTGGCTGGGCCAAGCCGTGGCCGTTTTCCATCGGGCATTACCGGCGTTGCGGGTATCTGGTGGAGGGGCGGGATGCGCGAGAGCTGGCGCAGCGCTGCGGGCTCGACCCGCAGCGGCTGGTGGCGACCATCGAGCGCTTCAACCAGCATGCGCGGGTGGGGCATGACCCGGATTTCGGTCGTGGGCAGTCGGCGTACAACCGGGCGCTGGGGGACCCGGCGAACGGGCCGAACCCGTCGTTGCGGGCGTTGCAGGGGAGGCTGTATGCGGTGCGGCTGGTGGCGGGGAGCCTGGGGACTTTTGCCGGGTTGAAGACCGATGCGGCGGCGCGGGTGCTGGATCGGCAGGGGCAGGTGATTCCCGGGTTGCATGCGGTGGGCAATGACATGAACAGCATCATGGGTGGGTATTACCCCAGTGGCGGGATTACCCTCGGGCCGGGGATGACGTTCGGGTATCTGGCGGGGTTGGCCTTGGCGGGGAAATGAAAGACCGTGCCAGCGGCGAGTCTGGATCTTGAGGCCGGCTGGTTCGAGGCAAATGTATACTGGCAAACCTGTCGCCGAAGGACCCCGCGCAATGCTCCAGGACGGACTCGCCCACCTCGCCACCTACCTGCTCCACATCACCCCCGGCCTGGCCCTCTGCGCCCTGTGGTTCCGGCTCACCCCGCCATCCCGCACCGGCCTGCGCATCCTCATCCTGCTGCTGGCCTTCATCCTGGTCCGTGACGCCATGACCCCCAACGGCCTGTGGTCCCTGGACGGCCAGGTGCGTATCGGTTTCATCGACAACCCGCTGGTGCTCGCCGCGCTGGGGCTGATGTCCCTGATGCTCATCGCCCTGTTACGGCGCCTGGCTCCGGCCCTCTGGTCGCTGATCGCCTGGCGCAAGGGCCACCTGCCCACGGGCCTGGCCCTAGGCCTGCTTGCCGGCTGCGCCATCGGCATCCCGCTGCGGCTGTACCAGGGCAGTGAATTCGGCGGTTTCAACCTCTGGCTGGGCGGCCTGATCCTGCTCGCCTACGGCGGCAACGCCCTGGAAGAAGTCCTGTTCCGCGGCCTCCTGCAAGGCTACCTGGAACAACACGGCACACCGCTACGCGCGGCCCTGAACAGCGCCGTGGCCTTCGCCGCCTGCCACATCTTCCTCGCCGCCACCGTCACCCAGGCCGGCTGGCCGGTGCTGGCCTTCACCCTGCTCGAAGGCCTCGCCTGCGCCCTGATCCGCATGCGCTACGGCGTGATCCCGGCCATCGCCACCCATGGCACGGCGATCCTGCTGATCGCGGTTCCCTACTGAACCGCCAGCGCTTCCCGCACCCAGTCCATGAGCGACCGCGTCAACGGACTCTTCTCGCTGTCCTGATGCACCAGGCACCCCCATTCCGGCCCCGCCACCCGCCGCTCGCTCAACGGGTGTAGCAAACCTCTTTCCTGTGACCGCGCCGCCAGCAACTGGCTGACCAGCGCCACCCCATGCCCCTCGCACGCGGCATCCAGCAGCAACCCCGGGTCGGAGAAATTCAAGCCGTGGGTCCGCTGCCCGACATCCTCCCCGCCCAGCACCGACCAGCGACTCCAGTCCATCTCCCGCTCGCCATGCAGGGTGGTGCGCTGCGCGGCCGGTTGCTCCAGCAGATCGGGATGGCAGGCCGGGTAGAGCCTGTCCTCGTACAACACCTGGTAGCTGCACTCGGCCTGGGGTTCGAGGTCGTCGCGCAGGCTCAGGTCGACGGTCTGGGTGGCCATGTCCGGCACCTCGTAGGTGGTGAACAGCCACAGGTCCACCTCCGGGTGCTGGCGATGGAAATCACCCAGGCGCGGCAGCAGCCAGTGGCGGGCGAACGCCGGGGTGGTGTTGACCACCAGCTGGTTCGGCTTGCGGTACTGGTCCAGGCGGCGAATGCCCACCGATAGCTGCTGCAGCATGGCCTGGGTGGTGGCGTGCAGGTCGTGCCCGGCATCGGTAAGGCTGACGCTGCGCCCGCTGCGATGGAACAGCGGCTGTTCGAGGAAGGTTTCCAGGCTGCGGATCTGCTGGCTGATCGCCGATTGGGTCAGGTGCAGTTCCTCGGCAGCCTTGTGGAAGCTGCCCAGGCGGGCGGCGGCTTCGAAGCCGCGCAGGGCGTTGAGAGGGGGCCAGTGTTTCAGCATGATCGATAAGGCTCGCTAATCAGTTGTCGGCTAAATCCATCGTTTGTCGCGTTTGAATCCGAGTCATAGCATGACATCCATTCCGCAGTCGCGGATTTCAGGCATAAAAATTACTTAACTGAAGGTGGATCGAACATGCAGTGCAACGGTGATCGGAGCAGTGGTTGGATGATGCCCGCGGAGTGGGCGCCCCATGCGGCGACCTGGATGGTCTGGCCGCATAACCGCGCCTTGTGGGAGAGCACCTGGACGGTGCGCCTGGAAGACGTGCAGGCCGACTTCGCTCGTGTGGTCAACGCCATCGCCCGCTTCGAACCGGTGAAACTGATCGTCCATTCGGGCGCGCGGGCTGCCGCCGCCGAACTGTGCGGGGCCAATGTCGAGCTGATCGAACTGCCGGTGGACGACAGCTGGTGCCGCGACTCCGGCCCGAGCTTCGTCTGCCACCCGCAACATGGCCTGGCCGGGGTCAGCTGGCGCTTCAATGCCTGGGGCGGCAAGTCGGCCCATGGCCTCGACGAAGGCCTGGCCCGGCGCGTGCTCAATCGCCTGGGCGCGGACTGCTTCGGCTCCTGGCTGGCCAACGAAGGTGGGGCGATTCACGTCGATGGCGAAGGCACCCTGATCACCACCGAATCGGTGCTGCTCAACCCCAACCGCAATCCAGGGCTGGACAAGGCCGAGGCGGAAGAGATCTTCGCTCGCCTGCTCGGCGTGACCAAGACCATCTGGCTGCCTGGCGATCCGCAGTACGTCACCGGCGACATGACCGACGGCCATGTCGATGGCGTCTGCGCCTTCGCCCGTCCCGGCGTGCTGCTGGTGGATGCGACCCGTGACCAGACCTCGGTCTACGCTGAAGTGGTGCGCGAGAACCGTCGCGCCCTGGAGCTGGCCCGCGATGCCCAGGGCCGCGCCTTCGAGCTGATCGAACTGTACGAAGCCAGCGCCGCGGTGGACCCGGAAGCCGAGGTGTTCTGCGCCTCGTACACCAATTTCTACATCGCCAACGGCGCGATCATCATGCCGGCCTACGGTATCGAGGCGGACGAAGAAGCCGCCCGCGTGCTGGCCGCAGCCTTCCCTGGCCGAGAAGTGGTCCCGGTGCAGATCAACCACCTGGCCCATGGCGGCGGTGGCGTGCACTGCATCACCCAGCAACAGCCGGCCTGGCCGGTACAGGAGTAATCGCCATGACCTTCCTGACCGTCGCCACCACCCAGATGCCCTGCACCTGGAACCTCGATGACAACCTCGACCGCGCCGAGCAACTGGTGCGCGATGCCGCCGCCCAGGGTGCCCAGGTGATCCTGTTGCAAGAGCTGTTCGCCACCCCGTATTTCTGCATCGAGCAGGACCACAAGCACCTCGCCCTGGCAGAGGAATATGCACACAGCCGCGTGCTCCAGCGCTTCGCCGCGCTGGCCCGGGAGCTGGGCGTGGTGCTGCCGCTGAGCTGGTACGAGAAGGCCGGCAACGCGTACTTCAACTCCCTCAGTGTCGCCGATGCCGATGGCCGCCTGCTGGGGGTCTACCGCAAGACCCATATCCCCAACGCCATCGGCTACCAGGAGAAGGAATACTTCAGCCCGGGCGATACCGGCTTCCGCGTCTGGGACACCGCTTTCGGCCGCCTTGGCATCGGCATCTGCTGGGACCAGTGGTTCCCGGAAACCGCGCGCTGCCTGGCGCTGATGGGCGCCGAGGTGCTGCTGTTCCCCACGGCCATCGGTTCCGAGCCGGGCGCCAGCGACTTCGACTCCCGCGATCACTGGCAGATGACCATGCGCGGCCACGCCGCGGCCAACCTGCTGCCGGTGGTGGCGGCCAACCGCATCGGCCGCGAGGTGGCGACCGGCGATCCCGAGCTGCACATGGATTTCTACGGTTCGTCGTTCATCAGCGACCACAAGGGCAAGCTGCTCGCCGAAGCCGACCGCGAGACCCCCGGCGTGCTGATGCGCACCCTGGACCTGGCGGCGATGCGCGCCGAGCGCCTGACCTGGGGCATCTTCCGCGACCGCCGGCCAGAGATGTACGGCGCGTTGCTGAGCCTTGACGGCGGTTCCACCAGCATCTGGCGCCCGGCGCGGGAGGCATGAGATGAAACGACTTTCCCTGACCACCCTGGCCCTGGCGCTGTGCCTGAGCCAGGGCGCAAGCCACGCCGACGACCAGGACAAGACCCTGCGCCTGTACAACTGGTCCGACTATTTCGCCGAAGACACCCTGGCGCGCTTCACCGCCGAAACCGGGATCAAGGTGATCTACGACGTGATGGACAGCAGCGAGGTGCTGGAGGCCAAGCTGATGACCGCCGGCAGTGGCTACGACCTGATCTTCCCCGGCGACACCGTGGCCGAGCGGCTGATGCGCGCCGGCAGCCTGCAGAAGCTCGACCCGGCCAGGCTCACCGCCCTGGCGGATATCGAACCGGGCTTGCAGCGCCTGCGCGAGCACTACCCGCACTCGGCGGCGGCCACCGTTCCCTACACCTGGGGCAGCATCGGCCTGACCTACAACGACGAGCAGATCCGCAAGCGCGTGCCGGACGCCCCGGTCAACAGCCTCGACCTGCTGTTCAAGCCGGAGCTGGCGGCGAAGTTCGCCGACTGCGGCATCTCGGTGATCGACTCGCCGGACGAGGTGCTGGCCGTGGTGCTCAACTACCTCGGCCGCGAGCCGCGTAGCGCCAAGCCCGAGGACCTGGCCGCCGCCAGCGAGCTGCTGATGAAGGTGCGCCCGTACATCCGCAAGTTCCAGTCGCAACCGGTCACCGACCTGGTCAATGGCAACCTGTGCCTGTCCCTCGGCTACAGCGGCGACATGACCCAGGCCCAGCGCACCGCCGATGCCGCCGGCAAGCCGGTGCGCTTCCAGTACCGCATCCCGCGGGAGGGCACCACGGTGTGGATGGACAACATGGCGATCCCGGTGGACGCAAAGCACCCCGAGTACGCCTACGCCTTCATCAACTTCGTCATGCGCCCGGACAACATGGCCGCCATCAGCAACTTCACCGGTTACCCGACGTCCAGCGCGAAAGCGCGACCGCAGGTCGATCCGAGCATGCGTGACAACCCGGATATCTACCCTGATGAGAGCGCCTTCCAGCGCCTGATTCCGGGCAAGGACATCCCGCAATCGTCCATGCGCGCGCGAATGCGTGCCTGGACCAAGTTCAAGACCGCCAGTTGAAAGCAAAGAGAGTGAAATGATCATGCCGACCCGCCGCCAGTTCATCCGGCACCTGTCCATCGCCAGCAGCCTGGGCCTGATCGCCAGCGCCGGACTGAACCCCTTGCGTGCCTTCGCCGCCAGCGAAGACGAGTGGTTCATGCCCGACGAGGGCGAGCGCCAGCGCCATGCCTGGATCGCCTTTGGCGCCCAGGAGGCGATCTGGGAAGACTTCACCGGCGATGTGCAGGAGGCCCAGGGCCGCATTGCCCGGGCCATCGCGCGATTCCAGCCGGTGACCGTGCTCTGTCGCAGTGACGAGCGCGAGCTGGCGGAAGAGCTGTGCGGCACGGCCAACGTGCGCTACCTGGAAACCGAGCTGGACGATATCTGGATGCGCGATATCGGCGCCAACTTCCTCACCACCGAGGACGGCGGCCTGACCGCGCTGGACTTCAACTTCAACGGCTGGGGTGGCAAGCAGCGGCACGGCAAGGATGCCCGGGTCGCGGCGCTGATGGCCCGCGACACCGGGGCGCGCTACCTGCGCAGCGAGCTGGTGGGCGAGGGCGGAGGTATCGAGGTGGACGGGCATGGCACCGGGATCATGACCGAGAGCTGCTGGGTCAATGCCAACCGCAATCCCGGCTGGACGCGCAGCGAAGTGGAAGAAGAGCTGAAGGCCTGCCTGGGGTTGCGCAAGATCATCTGGTTGCCGGGGATCCGCGGCAAGGACATCACCGATGCCCATGTGGATTTCTATGCGCGCTTCGTCAGCCCAGGCGTGGTGGTGGCCAACCTGGATACCGATCCGCAGTCCTATGACCACGCGGTGACGCGCAAGCATCTGGAGATCTTGCAGAGCGCTACCGATGCTGACGGGCGCAAGTTGAAGGTGCATGTGCTGTCGCCGCCGCTGAAGCCGCGCAAGAGCAAGTTCAATCGGGACAATCCGGATTTTGCCGCGGGGTATATCAATTACTTCGTGATCAATGGGGCGGTGATCATGCCGGAGTTCGGGGATGCTGCGGCGGATCGCAAGGCGCGGGCGTTGCTGGAGGAGCTGTACCCGGAGCGGGAGGTGGTGGCGCTGGATATCGACGCGATCGCGGCGGGTGGTGGCGGGATTCACTGTGTGACGCATCAGATGCCGTGGGTCTAGAAGGACTTGCAGTGCCCTTGCGGGCCTCATCGCTGCATGGGTATCTACACATCTTTAACGCCTTTGCCTTGGTAGCCAGCCAACAGCTTCATTTGCAAACGCGGCAAGCTCCTGGGGACTGTACTGCTCCAGCGTTTCTGTCATGGCTAACAG
>JAIRVG010000072.1 GCA_031253995.1 Paucimonas sp.
CGCATGATGACCTATCAGCTGTCTGGCGAGGGCTTTGTGTATAGGTGGCGTGACGGCATGCGTGCGACGATCCCGCTTGGTGACGCGCCAGGCCTACCGCCCAATCCAGACGCAATCGAATACCGCGCTTGGCTCGCGGCCGGCGGCGTGCCGCTAGCTGCCGAGCTGCGGCCGGCAGCCGAGATCGCGGCGGGCCTGCGCCAAGCCTTGGCCGCCGAGTACCGGCGCCGCATCCAGGTGATCGCCGCAGGCTACCCGCTGAGCGAGCGCGAATCGTGGCCGGTGCAGACGGAAGAGGCGAGGGCGCTTGAGGCTGACCCCGAAGCCGCAACGCCCTGGGTCGATGCCGCAGCGCTGGCGCGCGGGCTTGACCGCCTGGTGCTGGCCCAACGCATTCGCGAGAAGGATGACAAGTACCGCCAAGTGCACGGCCTGCTGACCGGCACCCGACAGCGGATCGAGGACCAGATCGACGCTGTGGCCGACGACGCCCTGGCGCTCTCGCAGATCGATGTCGCGGCCGGCTGGCCGCAGGCCCCCGTGTAGGGTTCGCCAGCGCGGCCCGGCCCCGGAATCATCGGGGCATGAAAACTGAAACCCTCGACATGATCGCCACGACCGGCAGCCGCACCACCGGTGGTGGCGCTGTCGTCGGTTTGTTTGGCGCGCTTGCTTCATCCCAGGCGATCGGCCTGCTCGGCATTGCCGTGGCTCTGCTGGGCGCCCTGGTGAACTGGTACTACAGACGCGAAGCCAATCGACGTTCTGAGGCCAAGGCCCGAGACGAGGCGGCAGAGCGCGCTCTCCGCATGGAGCTGATGCGCAAGACAGGTGTCCCATTCCGGCCGGCACGCGAAGAGCTCGACACCTCTCCAACCGACATGGGTGCATTGTGAGCAAGGTGCCCGCATTCCTGTCCAGTCGGCTGGCGGCCCTGGCCATCCTCGCAGGCCTGGGCGGCACAGGCGCATACGTGGCCCAACAGACCAGCGACGAAGCCCTGCGCGACCAGTACGTGCAGACCGTGGCGGCAGATCCGAGCACCAGCAACGCGGTCAAGGTGGCCATGGTGCTGGGCCAGTTCTACGAGTCCTCGGGCAAGCACATCGGTACGCCCTACATCGACAAGCTCGGGCGCGGGCAGCCGCTCACGGTCTGCAACGGCATCACCGGCCCCGACGTGGTGGCCGGGCGCTGGTACAGCCCCTCGGACTGCTACTACCTGGAGCGGGGGCGCTACCTGGCCGCCGAGCGCGAGGCGCGCAGCCTGTTCACCCGCTGGCCCAGCTACGACCCGTTCGTCCAGGGCCAGTTCATCGACTTCGTGCACAACAAGGGCGCTGCCAACCTGAGCACCAGCACGCTGCTGCGCAAGGCCAATGCCGGGGACCTGGCCGGCGCCTGCCGAGAGAACCCGCGCTGGAACCGGGGAACTGTGGTCGGCGTGTCTACCGTGCTGCCGGGCCTGCAGCTGCGCGGAGACAGCAATGCCGAGATCTGTCTTGAATGGAGGGCTGCGCCATGAACCCGATCCTCTGGGCAATGTGGTGGTACTGGTGGAGGGGCGGGCGGTGATCCCCGCGCTCTACACCCATGTAGCCGCCGCCGCCGTGGCCGCCTTCTTGGCCTGGAGCTTCCAGGGCGCGCGCCTGGGCGCCGAACTGGCCGAGGCCCGGCTGGAGGCCACCACCCAGCAGCTGGCCACCAGCACCGCACAGCGCGCGGCCGACGCCCGCGTGCGCCAGGCCGAAAAGGCCGTGGCCGCCACCTACCAAGGAGCCCTGAACGATGCCCTCAAAAAGCAAACCGCGCTGCAGGCTGCTGCTGCTGGTGCTGGCCGCGAGCGTGACAGCCTGCGCAAGCAACTGTCCGCTGCCGAGCAGCGACTTGCCGACGCTCCCCCCGGCGCCCTCATCGAGTACGCCAGCACCCTCAACGAGCTATTCGGACAGTGCAGCAGCCGATACACGGAGCTGGCAGCAGCGGCTGACGGCCACGCAGCTGATGCAGCGACCTGTCGCGCGGCCTGGCCCGTGATTCCAACACCGCGCCTGCCGGCCGCAGGCACCACTCCCAACCACTGACGACATGGCATCCACCACCATCAAGTATTTCGCCCACGCTCACCTGCCGCCCAAGCTGCAGGCCGTGGCCAAGCCCCTGGGCCTGCTGGCCGCGCAGCTGGAAAGCCTGCTGCCCGATGGCGCAGAAAAGAGCGCCGGCATGCGCAAGCTGCTGGAGGCCAAAGACTGCTTTGTCCGTGTGGCCCTGGACATGCCCGAGCCGCCCGCCAGCAAGCTGGCGCCGCACCAGCAGCGTGTGCTTGACGAGAAGATGGAGCGCGATCAGGAAATCACCCGCCTGGACACGTTCATCCGTGAGAACGCCGCATTCCCCGCTCTGCCAGCCGACGAGCAGGCCCGTCTGCGCCGCCAGCTGGACGTGATGCACGAGTTCTCCACGATCCTGGGCGAGCGCATCGCCGATTTCTGAGCCAGCCGGCCCGCACCGGCCGGCCGCCGGACATCGGAGATTCCCGTGAAATTTTCCTTCAACACCACCCCCAAGATGATCGCCACAGCCGTCGCGGTGCTGGGCTCCCTGCTGGCGCTGGGCGCCTACAAGGTTGGAGCGGCCCCGAGCGGCGCCGCGTTGCCGGTCTTCGTCGGCGTCTGCGCCTTCGCGGTTTTGCTGTTCTGCGCCACGCAGATCAACCTGGCGTTCCAGATGCCCAGCCAGCCGGCGCCGGCCGAACCCCGCGAGCGCTCCCACCGCCAGGAGCTGGAGCTGGCCTTGGCGCACGGCATGGGGGCATTGGTCGCCAATCCCACATTCCCGGGTAAGTCCGTGGGCAACAACATCCGCGAGGCGCTGGACGCGATGCTGGTGCAGTCGGTTCCTGCGTCATTGGCCGGGCTGCGCTGGGGGATGAACACTTTTCCAGGCCGCGCCGACCAGTACAAATGCCTGGTGCATGGCGTGGCGGCATGCCCCTGCCACAAGGCCAGTGACAACCTGATGCGCAGCGCCGGCTACGAGGGTGAGCAGGCCCCAGCCAGCGGCGGCCCGCGCGTGACGCTTGCTGACATCGAGGCCGAGATTGTGGGCGAGCACTACTTCACCGCCGCTCAAGGCGCCGGCCACCCCGAGGCGTTGAACCCGCGCGACTTCGGCGACGTGCCCGCCGAATTGTCGCTGCTGACGATCTGTGTGCTGCGCCTGCGCAATGGCACCAAGCTCGTGGGAATCAACTACGGCGCTATCGACCCCAACCAGCACGATGCTGATCTTGGCCGGAAGGAAGCCCGTGCCGATGCCGTGGAGAAAATTTGGGAGCTGCTTGGCTTCCGGCTGCGCGACAAGCTGGCTGCAGGCGCCTAAGCCGCAGGCGCAGGATCAGCCGGTGCAATCGACACCACGGTGCCGTCGATTGCGACCATTTCGCCCTTGGTGCTGGGGTCTGCGTCCAGCGGCACGCCCCACATCGTCCCGGGGTGTGAGCCCTTGTGCATCACGGTGTCCAGATAGTGCAGTTCTTCGGGCGGGATCCGGAACCGCTGCGGGTACTTGTCGCTGCCGTGGGCCTTCCAGTGGTCTCGGAATCCGTCCACGATGCGCTTGTGCACGGAAAATTTTGGGTGAGAGGTGTCGACTACCATCTCTGCATTGTGCCGCGTCAGCCCTCCGGACAGATCTCCATGGCCCAGTCAAGCGCCTCGGCGGCGGTGGCGTGCGGGCCGTCGAATGCCTTGATACCGCGCTCATCGTCCCAGAGTGCCCCGGTCCAGCGCCGGGCAGCCGGGAAGGGCAGGCGGCCATAGTCCACGACGCAGGCGTACCAGCCTGGCTCAGACGGCGCGCAGCCCCAGGTCAGGCTGTCAGCCATGGCGGGCCGGCAGGATCTGGACTGGCCCGAGGCCGCTGTGCACAACCCGGCCACCGGGGTCCCGCACCACGAACCAGTCCGGCGCCTGTTGCTCGATCCGGTAGTCCTCCGGGCGGCCGGGTAGCAACTCCTCCTCGGGCGCGCCAAACCACGGGTGCATACGCAAGACGGTTGGATAGATCAGCGGCGGGTGCATGGGTGGCTCCTCAACGTGTCATGGGCATCTCGCGGCCCTGTTCGGCGTACCACCGCTCGGCGACGCTGGGCGTCTCGGAGCGAGGCGGGAGAGTCGCAGGCAGCTTTGGCGAAAACCGAGCAGCATCAAATTTTGGAAGCGGCGGCGTTTCCATAGACTGGATGGGGCGGATGAGCCACATCTGCTCATATTCGGCAATCCCCTCATCTGTGCGCGCACAGACATGTGCCGCGCCACAGCATTGCATCGCCGAGAACGTCCAGCAGGACGGGCTCGAAGATGCGGGGGCCTGGTATGTCATGGCCGCTCCACTCGACCCAAAGGGACGCGACGCGCATGTTGCGCCGGCTGTTGTTGGTCTTGCCGTCGTCGTAGGCGATGCGCAGGTCTCCTCTGACGGGCGCGGGCCAGTCTTTGGGTGCCAGGCGGAGACCGGCACGGCGGAGTTCTATGAGTTCGCAAAACACTGTGCAAATATACAGTATTTCGAGAAGTCGTTGAAGTTAGCATGTACTCCTGATAAATCCGGATGGTAATCAGGAGGTCATCATCTGCAACCGCTACAACACCCCTCGGGAGACCGAGATCGAGCGTGCTTTTCGTGTCGGCCGCCAGGCGCCTAACAGGTGGTGGAAGCCGCACGTTACGCCGCTGGCCCTGGGTCCGTACGTCAAGCCCGGCGGCGAGTTGGAGGTGGGGCAGTGGGGCATGATCCCGCGCAGCTCTCCCACGCGCAGGCCGACTACCCGCGACGGGACGCCCATGAGCACGAACAACGCGCGGCGCGAGACCATCGCGAAGTCCTGGACGTTCGCCCCGGCTTGGCGCGCGGGACAGCGCTGTCTCATCCCTGTGGAAAGCTGGGTGGAGCCGTACTGGGGCCTGGGCAGTCGAAACGTGTGGTGGTCGTTCCGTCGCGCGGACGGAGAGCCTGCCGCCCTGGCCGGGCTGTATTCGGAGTGGGTGGACCCGGCCACGGGCGAGGTCGTGCCCAACTACACGATGATCACGCAGAACGCAGACGCGCACCCGGTGCTGTCGATGATGCACAGGCCCGGCAAGGAAAAGCGCGGTGTCGTGATGCTGGAGCCTGGCGACTGGGATGCCTGGCTGCATGGCACGGCCGCCCAGGCTGACGCGCTGATCAAGCTTCCGCCCCAGGGTGTGCTGCGGAGCGGCGCGGAAAAGTCGGAGGAGGAGGCGCTGCTGCCGGCCGAGCAGCTGGCCGAATTGAAGGCAGAAGGGTAGAGCGCCGGCCCGCCCTCGGCGATGTTGATTTTTCTCAGGACAGATGTAGGCACCCCAGAACGCAAAAAAGCCCCCTCGGCAGCCATCACGGCGCCGAGGGGGCTTTGTCTTTTCGGGTGTCTGATGGTGTCGGTGGATTTTCTAGATTCGCACGGAAATCGCACAGATCAGAGCGGTACCAGCATGGATAAAGGCTCGGACGGCGGTTCAATTCCCGCCAGCTCCACCACTATTTAAAAAACCAACCGTTCTCGGTTGGTTTTTTTTCGTCTGTCCCCCCCAGTGTTGGCGCGGTTTCCGGGCATGGCCTCGCGAGCGCCACCCCTGCGAAATCGGCGCTTTCGGCCCCGCCGACGCCTCTCTGTTCTCCGTTTTCTCTGGTGGTCACGCGAGCGTTCTCGAGGCCATTTCCTTTGCTGGCGCGGGTTTAGAGGCGGTCGGTTGTGGTTGGCAACTCCTGTAGCGGTGGCGACCGTACAAAAAATCTGTACGTTGCCAACTTAATGGTTATTCCAAGCGAGCCGTTGCCGACCACGCCGAGACAAGCAGGCGCTGTAGCCTGAGGCGTTCAGCGATACCACTGGTTGCCAGTGGATCTAACATCCAGCTGTAACCATTTCGCTTTCTGTCCTCCAACTTTCTTTGCGAAGCCTCTTAAATGCCCGCTGCTTGTCCTGAGAAGTCCTACCGTCGCCGGGGTCGCCCACCTGCTTCGCAAGCCGGTCAGTTTGATGAACGGATCTTGCAGGTAGCAACGTCTTTGTTCTTGGATCGGGGCTTTGGCCGCACTACCTTGGATCTGGTGGCGCAGCACGCTGAAGTGGGCAAGTCCAGCCTCTACGCCCGCTATCCCAGCAAGGGTGATTTGTTCGCTGCCGTGGTCAGTCTCTCAATTCAGACGATGTTTGACCACTTGGCACCAGTGCACGAGGGGCTTGGTCTAGGTCAACGCTTGCAGGCGGTCGGCGAGGCACTGATCGAAGGCATGTTGCATCCGCGCTGTGTAGCGTTCATGCGCATCACGGCTGCAGAGGCGGATAACTTCCCCAATCTTGCGCTGATGGCTTACCAAGTGAGTTTTGATGGATCAGTCTCTTACGTGTTGAAGGGGCTAGGAGCAGCCAACCTCGACGCTGCCGACCCGGGGCTCATCACACTGGCACAGCGCTTTGTGGAGGTGGCTGTTCAGCCGTTGTCCTTCCAGGCGGCCTTTGGAGTTGACGTAGCCTTGCTTCGGCTACGTGCGTCACAGTGTGTGCATGACGCCGTCGAACTGCTCCAAGAGAAGATCGCGATGACGAACTGGGCACAATCCAGAACATAAAGGACGATTTCGTCCATTATTGTTAGACTGTAGGTCTTTGTCGTCAACGGAGACCCCTCATGCGCGCCTTTCCGCCGATCACCCCATCGGGTCCGCCCCAGGTGGTCTGGTTCAAGCGCGACCTGCGTGTAGGAGACCATGCGGCACTGGCACACGCATCGGCCGCAGGCCCGGTCTTGTGCGTCTACGCCGTAGAGCTTGAGCACTGGCACCAGCCTTGCATCAGTGACCGACAGTGGCAGTTTGTGCGTGAATGCCTGCTGAGTCTGGATGCGCAACTCAAATCGTTGGGCACTGCGCTGGAGGTTCACGTGGCGCCGGTCATCCAAATGTTGGACGTGCTGTACCAGCGGCTGGGTACGTTCACGCTGCACAGCCACCAAGAGACCGGCGGGCTCTGGACCTATGCACGCGACCGTGCGGTCGCCGCCTGGTGTCGGGACCATGGCGTGCGCTGGCACGAGTACCCGCAAAACGGGGTGGTTCGTCCCGTATCGCGCCGTGGTCGACGATTCAAGGAGCATTGGGATGCCTGGGCAGTTGCTCCTCTGGAGCGCCTGCCGTCCCATCTTGTGTGGCTGGAGCCCGCCAGCGATCAGACGGTGTTGCTGCTGCCGACGGCCATCAAAACCGACCCTTTGCCGTGCGCTGGCCGACAGAGGGGTGGCCTGCAGCCCGCGCGTGACCTGTTGGACAGCTTCCTGGACAGCCGTGGACAAGGTTACGGTGCCAATATGAGTTCCCCTATCAGTGCCGAGCACGGATGCTCGCGTCTGAGCCCGCACATCGCGCAGGGTAGCATCAGCCTGCGTCAGATCGCGCAGACCACGCTAGAGGTCCGCGAAGCCGCACCACGAACACACTGGCATCGCCAACTGCATAGCTATGTGACGCGGCTCTGGTGGCATTGCTATGCGTTGCAGGTGCTGGAAAACCAGCCGGAGATGGAACGCCAAGCTTTGGTGCCCGAAATGGAACAGCTGCCGCGGCCGATGGACGCGGCTCGATTCGACGCATGGCGGCTTGGCCGCACGGGTTGGCCGATGGTCGATGCCTGCATGCGATTCCTGCACCACCACGGTTGGCTCAACTTCCGCATGCGAGCCATGTTGGTGACGGTGGCCACGCACACCCTGTCCTTGCCGTGGCGAACTGTCGCCGACTGGCTGGCGCAGATGTTTGTGGACTTCGAGCCAGGCATCCACTACACCCAGATCCAGATGCACAGCAGCATGGCCGCCAGCCCAGTGCTACGCCTGTACAACCCGGTAACGCAGGCGCGCGAGTTGGACCCGCAGGGGCACTTCGTGCGCTGTTGGGTGCCTGAGCTGGCGGCAGTTCCAGTCGAATGGATTGCCATGCCCTGGGCCATGCCAGCGACATTGCGGCATCGGTTTGGCCTGGTTGGCGCAGCTGACCACCCAGCGCCCTTGGTCGACTTCGAGCAGGTGCACCGCTGCGTCAAGGCCGAGATCGCCGCGCTGCGGTCCAGCCTCGGCTTGCAAGCGGCCCCTGGGTTCAATGAACGGCCCCGCCAAGCTGCACGCGGTCGGCGCACTCCCGCTCCAGAGCAGGTGGACGCCAAGCCGTCCGCGCAGATTAGTCTCTTCTAACTTCACGATGACGCAAAAGTGCGACCAACGCCGCCGTTTATGAAATTTTCAAGCCGAACAATCCCTTTTCTTACCGAAGCTGGCCAGCAGACTGATCCGAACTGGCTGGAGGAAAACCAAGCTGCTTACGAAGCCCATGTCCGGGGGCCATTCATTGACCTGGCCGAGAGGCTCAAGACTGCACTTCAGCCCATCGTTCCGGACTACCACTTCCCAGTCAAAGGGATCGGCAGGATCAAAAAGACCGCCAACCACATCGTTAGCGACGGCCCTTGCTGCAAAGACTGGCTGTCCATTTCCATCTCCAAGCCGTCGGAGTCACGCTTTGAGCGCAACCCGCATTTGTTTTTTGGCATTCTTCCTAACATCCCACCTTACAGGGGCGTCGTGGTGGCGGGTGGGCTTTTCATGCCATCTGGCCCGCAGCTGAAAAAGGTCAGAAATGCCATCGCACAGGACGCTCAACCGTTTCATGCGTTGTTTGCCGACCCCGCATTCAAGGCTCGCTTCAAGGTCGACTTTTCACGCGAAGAAGTCGCTTCCCGTGCGCCACGGGGGTTCGACCCGGATCACCCAGATATGGAGTGGTTAAAACTCAAGCGATTTTTGGTGGTGAAGAAACTCAGCACGGCCGAGTTCACCTCTGCGGACCTGGTGCCAGCTGTGGCTGAGGACTTCAAGCAACTGATCCGCCTCAATCGTTTGCTTGAGGATGTGCTCACATAGTCCTCGCCTACCAAATGCCCCCCGATACGAGAAAAATTGAAGGAAACAACGCTAGTTCAGATCTCCGCTTTGGTCGAATGCGGCAGTTCAACTTGGGAAAGTAGTGGCAGTACGTGTTTCTGGGCCGCCCACTCCTTGGGCCAGGGGCGGCGCATCACTTTCTCCAGCACCGCGTCGGGAGAACCCACCAGCCGTTCCACGACCTCTGGGGCCAGGAGCGTCAGACGTATGACGCGGCGCACCTGTGTCACGTCCACGCCCTCGGCCTCGGCGATCTCGGCCACCGAAGCCGCCCGCTGCTCATCCAGCAGGCGTTGCCAGTGGTGCGCCAGTCCTAGCGCCCGCATCAACGCGGTGTCCTGCGCGGCCGACCGGGCTTCCCGCTCCCGGGTGGCCTCGGACAGAAATTCCTGCGGCGCGTCCAAGGGCGTGATGACCTGCTTCTTCAGCCCCCGCTTCACCAGCGTCCAGGGCACGAAGGTTTCCAGTTGCACGCCGCCTGCCGGGTTCGGCAGTTGATAGGTGACCGGATCACCCTTGAACCGGCCCCGGTGCTTCTTGCTCATGCGTCCTCCTCAAAGCGCTTCACGATCTGGCGTTGCGCCTCCCAATCCACCGGCAGCGGGTTGCGCTGGAACCAGATCAGGTTCATTCGGCGAGGCTGCCGCCCGGCCATCAGCAGTTCGAGGATGTCAGGCGCGAGCAGGGTCAGGCGCATCAGCTCGTTGGGCACCGAGGGGTGCAGTCCTTCGGCCCGGGCAATGTCTGATCCACTCTTCATCACAGCGGTGTCCACGAGGTGCTGCCAGTAGAAACCGCGTGCCACCCCCTCCAGCAGCGTCACATCGTGAACGTGGCGGTCGTCGGCGGCCACGCGGCGCGCGCCCCGGCGACGAAATGTCAGGGGCACAAAGGTTTCCAGGGTGTCGTCCATCAGGCTTCGACCTCCACCAGTTCCGCGCCGATGCCCCTTGGGGCGAACTCGCCGATTAGGGCGTCCCAGCCCAGTTCCCGCCACTTCACCTTGATGCCCTGCACCTCGCCGACGTGGACGAGGTCGATGCGCTCGATCATCAGGTTGGCGATGCGGTGACGCTCCACCGGGAACAACTGATCCCACACGTCGTTGAGCCGCCCCATCGCCATTACCGTGGTGGCCTCGTCGATCTGGGCCCCATTGCGCTGGATGTGGCGCACCACCGATGCGATGGATTCCGGGCTGGTCAGCACCGTGCGGATCTGGGCCACCACCGCTGCCTCGATCTCCGGCGCAGGTAAGCGCTCGTAGCTCTTGCCTGGTGCCCCGAACCGGCTTTCCGACTTGGACACGTAATAGTGGTACTTGCGCCCGTTCTTGCGCGAGTAGGTTGGGTACATCCGTTCGCCCGAGGGGGCGTACAGCAGGCCGCGCAGCAAGGCATCAGTACGCGACCGGATCTTGGTCTCCACCGACCGGGCGTGCCCATCCCTGGCCAGCACCGCGTGAACCTTGTCCCAAAGCTCCTGGTCGATGATCGGCGGGTGAGCGCCGGGGTACCAGTTTCCTTTGTGCGACAGCTCCCCCAGGTAGATGCGGTTGCGCAGCAGCTTGTGCAGGTACTTCTTGTCGATGCGCGTGCCGCTGCGGGTCTGGCCCTCCTGCGTCGTCCAGGCCTTGGTCGTGATGCCGTCGGCGGTGAGGTTGACAGCGATCTGGGTTGGCGAGCCAATGGTCAGCATCTCCTCGAAGATGCGCCGCACCACTGCCGCCTCGGCCTCGTTGATGACCAACAGGCGGTTGTCGACGTCGTAACCCAGGGGCGGGACGCCGCCCATCCACATCCCCTTGCGCTTGGCGGCGGCGATCTTGTCGCGGATGCGCTCGCCGGTGACCTCACGCTCAAACTGGGCGAAGGACAGCAGGACGTTGAGCATCAGCCGACCCATCGAGGTGGTGGTGTTGAACTGCTGGGTGACCGACACAAAGGACACCCCGTGGCGTTCGAACACTTCGACCATCTTGGAGAAGTCGGCCAAGCTGCGCGTCAGGCGGTCGATCTTGTAGACCACCACGATGTCGATCTGGCCGCGCTCGATATCCGCCATCAGGCGTTTCAGCCCCGGCCGATCCGTGTTGCCGCCAGAGAAGCCGGGGTCGTCGTAGTCGTCGGCCACCGGAATCCACCCCTCGGATCGCTGGCTGGCGACGTAGGCGTGGCCCGCCTCCTTCTGCGCGTCGATGGAGTTGAACTCCTGGTCAAGCCGTTCATCCGAGGACACCCGGCAGTAGACGGCGCAGCGCTTGCGGGCGCGGGTAGCGGCAATCTCGCTCATCGCGCACCTCCCTTGCTCAGGCCAAAGAACAGAGGCCCCGACCAGTGCGCGCCCGTGATGTGGCGGGCCACCGCCGTCAGGCTCTTGAAGTTGCGCCCCTGGTACTCAAACAGCCCCTCGGCGGTGACTGTCACCCGGTGTTCGCGCTCGCCCCATTCGCGCAGCAGGATCGTGCCCGGCGCGAAATCGAACTCCCGCGGCTTGGCCCGCAGCTTGATCTTGGAGTGTTTTGCGCCGATGGCTTCCAGGCGCTGCTTGGTCTCGGGCGCAAGGCCACCGAAGGCTTCCTCCTGCAGCTTGTAGGCGAGACGGGACTCGACGTGCGTGCGGTTGGGGTAGTCCGGGCGGCGCGGGAAATACCGATCCCAGACCGTCCAGAGCTCGGACATCGGCAGGCAGGCCAGCTCCGCGATCCGTGCCGCGACGGATGCTTGTTTCTCGTTCATCACAACTTCTCCTGTGGATAGGGGGTTGTATGAACGCGCTGGTTGGGCAGGAAGCCAAGGCCAACTTCTCTCTGTTTTGGCGCTTCTGCGACGACGGTGCGGACTATGGCGGCCGCAAGGATGGCGGTGATTTCACCAGCGCGGGCGCTGGCAGACATCTCCGAGGGAGATGCGAGTTCGAGGTTCTTCATGACGGCTCCGGGGAATTGCAACCGTCATGGATAGTGAACTTGATCCTTCGGAGAGGATGGCAACGCAGGGTAATCGGCGAAAAATGATTGCGCGTTTACGAAACAGTTGAACAGAGCACCTGATCGCTCTATGATCGACAAATTAACAAATCACGCAATTAGGAAACGGCTATGCCTTTCGGAGACTTCATTCGCAAAATGCGCGAAGAGAAGCAGATCCAGATGAACGACTTCGCGCGTCAGCTGGAGATTTCGCCTGCCTACTGGTCACGCATCGAGCGCAACATGGAAAAGCCCCCCAAGGACGAGCTGATCCGCAAAGCAGCAGAGATTCTGGGCATCGACCCGGACGACGCTTTCGTGGAGGCCAGTCGTCTGCCGCCCGACATGCGCAAGGATGTGGGCAACGTTGTGCGGATGTACCGCCGTGAAGTCTCGGAGAAAAAGTGAATGCCGGTTCTGACCCTTGACTACCGGCATTGCGACCGCAAGCGCCCCAAATTCATCAAGCATGTTGAGATCGAAGCCATCGCAGCGTCTGCCCGCCAGCAGCTGGTGGAGAGCGGTGTGGAGGCAATTGCCTTCGACAGGCTGCGCCAGATCGAGCGCCTGAAGATCAACGGCATCGACTTTGCGCTCGAGGTCAGTACCGACTGTGAGGTGCATGACGAGGACGGTAACCATGTCTTCGGCATCTGCGAGTATGACCCTGGTGTCCCGGACACCGCGATGGTGTGTGTTTCTCCCGTCGGCGAAAAACTCAGCGAGCTGCTGGCACTCAGCACCCTGGCCCACGAATTGGGTCATGCGGTGTTCGATGCCCCTGGCTGGATCATGGATGGAAGCAAGGGACCGGGACTGTTTGACGCCTTTGAGCCCAGTGCGCAGCGCGCCTACCGTACCACCACGCCGGATAGCGACCATTTGGCGAAAACGCCCACAGCTGCAACGGCAGCACCAGCTACAGACGTGCAGTTTGCCGAGCTTCGCGCCAACGAGTTCATGGGCTCGCTGCTGGTGCCACGTCGTCTGTTGAGTGCGGCCGCAGAGGAGTTGGCCCCGGAATACAACGTCCGCGTCCATCGAGGCCCATCACTTGATCCGGAGTTCCCTGGCACCAGCCTGCACCTTGCTGCCAGTGACGCTGTCGACATGGGATTACTGGAGCGGGCGCTGGCCATGCGCTTTGGCGTCAATCCGCGCTTTGTGCAGGTGCGCTTGCAGCGCTACGGTATCACTCGACCGGGGGCTGCCTTGCGCTGAACATTGCCCCAACCATCCCGCGCCGACCTCGGTCGGCATTTTTTGATCCCCTCTATTAACCCTTCGCGCAATCGCGCACATTGTTTTTTAAGGAGTGGCGTGTATGACAACCATCGAACTGAACACCATCCAATCCGGCGACGTGTCTGCGGTTGCCGAGAAGGAAGATGGCAAGCCCCGGACGCGCGGCAAGGACAACGGCCCCACCACCTTGCCGCATCTGGAGCATCTCGTTCACATCACCCGCAAAGTGCAGCGGCCGATGCTGCTCCGGGTGCTTCTGGAATCGGCGCATGGCCAGGCGCTCCCTGCTGCACAGGCGCTGACTGATGCCGCCAAGGGTTCGCTGCCCATTCCATCGCGCAACGTGCTGTTTGCACTGGTGGCCGAGATGGAGATGGAAGTTCAGGCACGCCTTGAGCGCGCCGCCGAGCGCATCGCGCTGCTGGCCGACGAGTACGGTGCAATGGCGGTAACGGAACTGATGGATGCGGGCAATCCTGACGATGCTGCCGTTCTGGCGGCCCCGTCCGACAAATATAGCCGGGCCCTGTACCTGTACCTGGAACAAGAGTTTTCTCCGTCAGGGGCGACGGAAGACCGCTTCGATCACGCCGAGCGCCGCCAGCAGATGCTGCGGCATTTTCAGAGCGAAAAATACTCCAGCCATTACCTTGGCCCCAAAGGCGCGCAGCCTTCACTGGGCGATGCTGCAGTGGAAAGCCTGAAGCAGCGCTTGGCAGAACTGTTTCCGCAGGTCAAGCCAGAGGACATCCTGGTCGAGCCGTTTGCCCACAGGGAAAGTGATGCCCAAGATGCGCCAGTACTGCTGTTCACGCTGTCGGCCAAATTCAACGGCAAGCACATTCACTACCCGAAGATCATCGATGGCGAGGACACCGACGTGGATGACTCGTCGACGGTCTGTGTGCGCTATTCCTGGCACTCCAGCAAAGGCGAGTTGGCGGTATTCAGTGATGATGAAACCGTGCGCCCCGAGCTGGCCAAGGCCTTCCGTGACGTGTTGCTGGGTGGAGACGGCAACATTCACGCCATGCCGATGCGCGAGTTCGATCTCATGGGGTTTTGCACGCCCGCCATCCTGGCGCGGTTCAAGAAGGATCGCATTGACGGCATTGAATCCATCGACATCAAGCAGATTCTGATTGCCAACCCCGAAGTGCGTCAGACCACCCTGAAAAACCGGCTGATTGCCCGTCGCGTGGAAAACCCGCTGCTGATCAAGCGTGACCGATTTGAGGATCGCAACATTTACGAAGTGGCGGGCCAAGCTTATCCGCTCGTCGATCTGACGAATTACGTCATCAAGCAAGTCAAGCTGACCTTCCGGATCGCAAGGACAGCCCATCGCAAAGCGCACGACGTGACGGTGCAGATTACTACGCCCAACGGTTTCAATGATGCCAAGCTGACCAAGGCCGACAGTGAACTGGTGTTTGCACAGCTCATGAAACTCGATTGCGCACGCCAATACTGAGGCTGCCATGCTGCATTCGGAATACCTGCTGGTGCTGGAGCATGCCCGCAGCCTGGAGGAAAGGTTGCTGGCGGACGAGTTGCGTGGACAAGCGGTAGCTTTCCTCTCGCGGCGATGGATGGTTGCCGATGGCCACCTCACATCCATCCAGGTGCCGGTGCTCGACAGTGATCAGGAGGTCGAGGTCGAGATCGACCATGACCGGCAAACCTACTTCTACCGAAGTCCGAGTTGCCGGGGGCGGGTTGTAACCCGTCCGCTGTCGGACATCACGCTATATGCGATCAATCTTGATGCGTGGATGGACGACGTCTGCGACCTGCTCGAAATCGAACCGTCACGTCGCGCACGCAGCCGTGAAGTCATCGCAGAGCGCCTCTGGCATTTAGGCGACATTCGGGTCGGGCAGACGCACCGTTTTGCACCCATTTACCTTGCCCGTCGTCTGCCGTCGTCCGCAGCTGATTGGCAGCACGCGCTACTCAGTGCCAAGCGGCCAAGCCAAGGCATCGTTCTGACCGCACACGATGTTGATATCGAACTCCCGAACAGTCACCAGACATGTGGCATTGGTCGTCTGCTGGTGGATTCCGGCGATGGCATCACCTATGACGCGGATCTCCTTCATCGCTTGCTGAAAGGCACGGGTGCCGACGCAGATGACCCTGACGAGTATTTCGATGCGGATATCGGGGAGCTGAAGCTGGCCTGCGTTGCAGAGCCAAAGACCTTCAAGGGCAAGCAGAAGGACGTTATTGCGATGTTCTGGAAGGCGCGCCAGCAGCACAGCCTCAAATGGTCTGAAGTCGTGACTCGAACCAGTTGCCAAAAAGATCCAGACAGCGTTTTCGGCAGTGAATGGTCAAGATGGCTTGAGCGTATCGAAGGCCAGCGTGGTCATTACCGGCTGCGAACGCGGCAGTAGTTTTCCGGTGATTTTTCCGGAAAGACATCCGGACACCATCCGGATTCATATTCGAAAAATGAGCAGTGCCCGTTTAGTTCAAAGGAGCACTGCAAATGGCAAATACTCACCCAGCAAGTCGATATGGGCACGCATCCCGTGTGTCGTCGACTCCCACCGCACACCCGTGCATCGCACTGACTGAAAACGAGCTGGCCATCCGCTGGGGGCTTTCCGTCAAGACCCTGCGCCGCTGGCGGCAGGAACAACTCGGCCCGGTCTTCTGCAAGCTCGGTGCCCGCGTCACCTACCTGATCTCCGAGGTCGAAGCCTTCGAGCGTCGCGTTTCGCGGCACTCGACCTTCACTCGCGCATACCAGTGAGGAGAGCGGCCATGAGCGATCTGACCATTTTTCCCGCCGACCTCGCTGCCATGAGCACCGCCCAGTTGGTGGCGCTGCCGATTACCGATTTCGTCGCTGCCGAGCGCAATGTCGACGAGGCCACTGCTTACCTCAAGCAGCTGCGTGCCAAGCTGGATGCCGCCAAGCTCCAGCGCTACGGCGAGCAGGCCCGTAGCGCGCTGCGGGATTCCGGCCGCGACTTCGGAACCGCCCACGTCAGCGACGGTGCGCTGCACGTGAAGTACGAGCTCCCCAAAAAGGTGACTTGGAGCCAGACCATCCTCAAGGAGATGGCCGAGCGTATTGCCGCCTCAGGCGATAAGGTCGAGGATTACATCGACATCAAGCTGTCGGTGTCCGAGTCCCGCTACACCAACTGGCCCACGGCGCTGCAGGAGCAGTTTGCGGCTGCGCGCACGGTCGAGGAAGGCAAGCCGACCATCACCCTGACGCTGGATGGGGGTGCCGCATGAAGAAGCTCCCCATCGTGTCCGCCATCGAGCGGATGGCCGAGCGCAAGGGCGTGAAGCTGCTGATGCTGGGCAAGTCCGGCATCGGCAAAACCACGCGGCTCAAAGACCTCGACCCGACCACCACGCTGTTCCTCGACATCGAGGCCGGTGACTTGGCGGTGGCCGACTGGCCGGGCGACACCATCCGTCCGGCTTCGTGGCCGGAGAGCCGCGACTTCTTCGTGTTTCTCGCGGGCCCGGACAAGTCGCTGCCGCCAGAGAGCGCGTTCTCGCAGGCGCACTACGACCACGTCATCGAGAAGTTTGGCGACCCGGCGCAACTCGACCGCTACCAGACCTTCTTTCTCGATTCGATCACCCAGCTGTCCCGCCAGTGCTTCGCGTGGTGCAAGACGCAGCCGAGTGCCGTCAGCGACCGCTCCGGCAAGCCCGACCTGCGCGCGGCCTATGGCCTGCTCGGCCAGGAAATGATCAGCGCATTGACTCATTTGCAGCACGCACGCGGCAAGAACGTGGTGTTCGTGGCGATCCTCGACGAGCGGCTCGATGACTACAACCGCAAAGTGTTCGTCCCGCAGATCGAAGGCAGCAAAACCAGCTTGGAGCTGCCCGGCATCGTCGACGAGGTCGTGACTCTGGCCGAGATCAAGGCCGAGGACGGCAGCACCTACCGCGCCTTCGTCACCCACACCGTCAATCCCTACGGCTTTCCGGCCAAAGACCGCAGCGGTCGCCTCGACCTGCTGGAGCCGCCGCATCTCGGCGCGCTGATCGCCAAGTGCGCAGGCGCTTCCGCCGCGCCTGCCAGCGCCGCCACCCCCGCACACATCGAATCTCAGGAGTAATCGCAATGACCGCATGGAATGACTTCAACGACGCCGACGCTCAGCAATCCGGCTTTGATCTGATCCCCAAGGGCACCGTTGTCCCGGTGCGCATGACCCTCAAGCCCGGTGGCTATGACGACCCGTCGCAGGGCTGGGGCGGCGGCTACGCCACCGAATCTTTCGAGACCGGCTCGATCTACCTTGCCGCCGAATTCGTGGTCACCGCTGGTGACCACGCCAAACGCAAGATGTGGTCGAACATTGGCCTGCATTCCAAGAAGGGGCCGACCTGGGGCCAAATGGGGCGCAGCTTCATCCGCGCCGCGCTCAACAGCGCCCGCAACGTTCATCCGCAGGACAACAGCCCACAGGCTTCTTCTGCGCGCCGCATCCAGGGCTTCCACGAACTGGATGGCCTGGAGTTCCTCGCCCGCGTCGACATCGAGAAGGACGGCAAGGGCCAGGACCGCAACGTGGTCAAAGTAGCGGTCGAACCCGACCACCCCGACTACGCCAAGCTGATGGGCGTGCCGACCAAGGCTTCAAGCGGTGGCACTTCCGGCGCACCAGCGCAGGTAGCACCCGCGTACCAGGCACCGGCTCAGCAACGCACACCCGTGACGGGCAAACCGTCGTGGGCGCAGTGAGGGAAATCGCCATGAACGCATCCATCCTCACTGCCAGCCACTACGGCGTCGTGCATTTCGGCGACCTCTACTGCGAAGCGGTCGTGCTCACATCGGGCGAGCGCGGCTACATCCAACGCCAACTGGCCCGCGCACTGGGTCTGCGGGAGAAAAGTCCGGGTACGCAAATCGGCGCTTTGATCGAGGAATTCTCCGCTAAGTCCTTGTCAGAGTTCGAGAAAAAAGGGTACGCAAAGGTGCGCCTGCCCTCCGGTCAAACCGGAACTTTCTTTCCGGCCGGAATCGTCGGTGATGTGGCGCTCGGGGTCATCGATGCCGCGTTGCTCGGGCATCTGCATCCCAAGCGTCAACGCCTCATTCCCAACTGCCGAAAGATTCTGTCAGCACTGGCCACCACCGGCGAGGTCGCGCTGATCGACGAGGCTACTGGCTACCAGCACCACCGTGCGCCCGATGCGCTGCAGGAGCTGATCTCCAAGTTGCTGCGCCAGTCCTGCGCATCGTGGGAGCGCCGCTTCCACCCGGACTACTACCGCGCCATTTATCGCTTGTTCGGCTGGAAATACCAGGGCCACGACCAGAACCCTCCGCATGTCGTTGGCCAGATCACGCTGCGCTGGGTCTACGGGCCGGTGCTGCCAGAGGACTTGCTGGGCGAGATCCGCAATCGCAAGGGCATCTCGCAGAAGCACCACCAGTGGCTGTCCGATCAGGGACTCGCGCATCTGGAATCGCAGATTCACGCCGTCACGGCGATTGCGCGCAGTTCGCAGAGCTATCCCGACTTCAAGCGCCGCTGCGAGGCCGCCTTTGCTGGCGCTGCCCTGCAGTTGGGCCTGCTGCTCGATGAACTCGAGGAGGGGGCGTGAAATGCTGGGTCTGCAAACGACAGGCCCGGGGCTACGGCCACACCGACAACCGCCACGGTGTGGGCGATTCCCGGCGCTATCCCATCGACTGGGTGTTCTGTTCCCGTCGCTGCCAGGAGGCGTTTCACGCGCTGTACGGCAACTGGCAGCGGGCCAAGGAAGGTCGCATCGACAAGACGGAGGTCGCCATGATTGATCCGTCTAACGTCGAACTGGCCGCAATGCGTCATTGCCTCAAGGCCTTCGGCGAGGCAGCGGGCGAGATCGGCTTCACCAAGCCGCTGGGCGACTACTCCGAAGCCGAGGCCCTGCGGGTAATCGACGCCATCGTCACCTGCTGGTCGGACGCAATGGTCGCGCATCACGAGTCCAGCAAGTTTCCGCCCGTTCGGGGCTTGCCGCCCACGCCCGATCCGCTGGCACCCGATGCCGCCAATCCGTTCGCGGATCTGGAGGACGACCTGCCCTGGGAAGAACCGAAGGGGAAGAAGCCATGATGGACTTCAACTCCACTTCGAGCATTTCGGGTCAGATCACTGCGCTCGTCGATGCCGGGTTGCAGCAGGCCCGCGCCCGCCAGTCTGAGCGCCAGTATCTCGGGGCCTCGCGCCTCGGGGTGGCCTGCGAGCGCGCGCTGCAGTTCGAGTACGCCAAGGCCCCCATCGACCACGGGCGGGACACTACGGGCCGGATGCTGCGCATCTTCGAGCGTGGCCATGTCATGGAGGACTGCATGGTCACGTGGCTGCGGGACGCAGGCTTTGACTTGCGCACCCGAAAGGCCGACGGCGAGCAGTTCGGCTTCTCGGTCGCCGATGGTCGCCTGCAGGGACACGTCGACGGCGTTGTCGTTGGAGGCCCCGAGGGCTTCGCCTATCCGGCGCTCTGGGAGTGCAAGTGCCTGGGCAACAAGTCCTGGAGCGATCTGGAGAAAAAGGGCTTGGCCATCTCCAAGCCCATCTACGCCGCGCAAGTGGCGATTTACCAAGCCTATCTCGAACTGCACGAGCACCCGGCGATCTTCACGGCGCTCAACGCCGACACGATGGAGATCTACACCGAGCTCGTGCCCTTTGACGCGGCGCTGGCCCAACGCATGTCGGATCGGGCAGTGAAGGTCATCACGGCGACCGAGGCTGGCGAGCTTCTGCCACGCGCCTTCCAAGACCCGACCCACTTCGAATGCCGGATGTGCGCGTGGCAAGACCGCTGCTGGAGGACGCACGCGTGAATACGAAAACCAATGAAACCATGATCGATGGACGTGAGGCCTCAATCGCCCTGCGCTTGCCGTATTACTGGTTCCGCGACCCCACAGAACGTTCGCGCTACCGCATACCGCACTACGTTATGGGTGGCTTGATTCGATACCGCTTGTCCGAACTGTCGGAGTGGGCTGCCAAGAGTTCTGCCGTGAAGGAGTGGCGGCCTGACGACGCACGGGGGGGCGACGAATGATCGATTTCAACGACGTGCCTCAACCCCCTGTACCGGAAACCCGCGAAGCCGAACGCGATGAAATTCGTGCTGAACTGATTGCGCGTCTGGAGGCTGTGCTGATCACGCTGTTCCCAGCTGGCAAGAAGCGCCGGGGTAAGTTCCTTATTGGGGATGTGCTGGGCAGCCCTGGCGATAGCCTGGAGCTGGTGCTCGAGGGTGACAAGGCGGGACTGTGGATGGATCGCGCCACCGGCGATGGCGGCGATATCTTTGATCTTATTGCCTGCCATTTAGCGCTATCCATACACACCGACTTCAATCGCGTGTTGGATGCCGCCGCCGATTTGCTTGGGCGTGCGCGCTCTGCGCCGGTGCCAAAGAGCAAGAAGCAATCGGCGCCTGTCGATGAACTTGGCCCGGCCACCGCCAAGTGGGACTACCTCGACGCCAATGGCAAGCTGCTCGCGGTCGTGTACCGCTACGACCCGCCCGGAGGCAAAAAGCAGTTCCGCCCGTGGGATGCCAAGCGGCACAAGATGGCACCGCCCGATCCGCGCCCGCTGTACAACCAGCCTGGAATGGTCAGCGCCGCGCAGGTGGTGCTGGTCGAGGGCGAGAAATGCGCCCAAGCCTTGATCGACGCAGGTGTCAATGCCACCACGGCAATGCACGGTGCGAATGCCCCGGTCGACAAGACCGACTGGTCGCCGCTGTCCGGCAAGACCGTGCTGATCTGGCCTGACCGCGACAAGCCGGGCTGGGAATACGCAACACAAGCCGCGCAGGCCGTTCTGGTGGCAGGAGCGAAGTCCTGCCACATCCTGTACCCGCCCGAGGGTGCGCCGGAGGGTTGGGATGCGGCGGACGCCGTCGCCGAAGGCTTTGATGTCGCCACCTTTCTCACCCACGGCCCACGCCTGCAGATGCACGACGTGGCCGATTCCGATGAGCCAGTGCTCGGCAACGACGAGTCCGTTTGGGGTACAGAGGATGCGCTGGCGCTGGCCTTCACCCGCCGCTACCACCGCGACTGGCGATATGTCGCCGCGTGGGGCCGCTGGCTGGTATGGGACGGACAACGCTGGCGCACCGAGGACACACTGGCTGCAACTGACCTAATTCGCAGCGTCTGCCGCCAGACTGCCCTGCGCGCAGACAACCTCAAGGTCGCAGCCAAGCTCGCCAGCGCTGGAACGGTCAGTGGCGTGGAACGGCTGGCGCGTGCCGACCGCAGGCACGCCGCCACCACAGATGAATGGGATGCCGATCCGTGGCTGCTCAACACGCCCGGTGGCGTGGTCGATCTCAAGACCGGACGCAAGCGGGCAAATGAGCGCTCTGACCGGATGACCAAGATCACCACGGCCACACCGGACGGCGAATGTCCGCAGTGGACGGCGTTTCTGTCAGATGTGACGGGTGGCGATGTCGAACTGCAAACCTACCTGCAGCGGATGGTGGGCTATTGCCTGACGGGTGCGACCAGCGCCCACGCACTGTTCTTCCTGTACGGCACCGGTGCCAACGGTAAGAGCGTGTTCGCCAATGTCATCAGCACCATCCTCGGCGACTATGCCGCCACGGCGTCGATGGACACCTTCGTCGAAACCCGTGGAGACCGGCACCCGACCGATCTGGCGGGGCTGCGCGGCGCGCGATTCGTGACGGCCATCGAAACCGAGCAGGGGCGGCGCTTGAATGAGTCGAAAGTCAAAGCCATCACGGGCGGCGACAAGATCTCCGCGCGCTTCATGCACAAGGACTTCTTCGAATACACGCCGCAATTCAAGCCGGTGATTGTCGGCAACCACAAGCCCGCTATTCGCAACATTGACGAAGCAATGCGGCGACGTCTGCACATGATTCCGTTCACGGTAACGATCCCGCCTGATCGGCGCGACCCTCGTTTGACGGAAAAGCTGCTGGCCGAACGTGACGGCATCCTCGCCTGGGCCGTCGCCGGATGCCTTGCGTGGCAGCGTGAGGGCCTGAAGCCTCCCGCCTGCGTGCAGGCTGCGACCGAGGAGTACTTCGAGGCTGAGGATGCGCTGGGCCGATGGATCGACGAGCGCTGTGTGCGGGAGGTCAACGCCAAGTCACTGACCGCAGAGTTGTTCACGGATTGGAAGCAGTGGGCTGAAGCATCGGGCGAGTTCATCGGTTCGCAGCGCCGTTTTTCCGATCTGCTGATCACCCGTGGAATCGAGAAGTGGCGCAACAGCGCAGGTGTGCGCGGCTTTCAGGGCATTGGCCTGAAGTACCAGCCAGCACCGTCTTACACCCCCTACGCGGACAACTGAGCCAACCATGACAAACACACGGTCTGACGCAACTGACATGGCTGAACGTAACTTCTCTATACGCGTGCGCGTGCGTGCGCCTCACGGAGAAGTTATGTCTGACTGCGTCCGATGCGTCAGTCCAGCCAAGACAAGGACTGACACCATGAGCACAACCATCCTCGCCCTCGATCTGGGCACTACTACCGGCTGGGCGCTGCGCAGCAGCGATGGCCACATCACCAGCGGTTCCGAGATCTTCCGTCCGCAGCGTTTCGAAGGCGGCGGAATGCGCTTCCTGCGATTCAGACGCTGGCTCACTGAGATCAAGCAATCTTGCGACCGCATCGACTGCCTGCACTTCGAGGAGGTGCGTCGCCATGTCTCGACCGATGCCGCCCACGCCTACGGAGGATTCCTCGCCACGCTCACAGCTTGGTGCGAGCACCACCAGATCCCGTACCAAGGCGTGCCCGTAGGCACAATCAAGAAGCACGCCACAGGCAAGGGCAACGCGGGCAAGGAAGACGTCATCGCAGCCATGCGTGCGCGCGGCCACGCTCCGGCCGATGACAACGAAGCTGATGCGCTTGCCTTGCTGCACTGGGCTGTCCAGACCCAGGAGGTGTGACGTGAAGATTCCGACACCCCAATACCGCTGCCCCCTCGGTCGGCTGCTACCCCAAGCCACGGATCTGGACGCCATCAAGGAACGTGGCTGGCGCGACCAACACATCCTGGTCGTGTCGCCCGATGACGAACGCCTCGACTGGATGGAGCGTGAACTGGTGCGCCAGATCGGCGAGCGTCTCTATGGCGCAGGAGGGCGACGTCATGGCTAACCGACACACAAACTGGACAATTGAGGATGTGGCCGCGCGCTTCGAGGAGGCGGCCGGCACCGGACGCCGCCTGCCACCCGTGCGGGTGCAGGGCTACTTCAACTGCTGGCCTGCCTTTGTGCGCAAGGAGTGGGAGTCGTTTGCTGCCGACGAAAAGGTGTACCGACCGTTGCCACCCAGTCCTGATGCTATCGACCGGATGTTGGAGACGATGCGCTGGGTGCAATGGCTCGAGGTGGAGCAACGGCATCTGGTGTGGATGCGGGCCAAGCGCTACGGCTGGAGGGACATTGCGATCCGCTTTGCCTGCGACCGGACGACAGCGTGGCGTCGCTGGCAAAGGGCACTGGAAATCGTGGCCACGCAGCTCAACGATGCCGCACATTGACGACTTGGCGGGCACGGCGGATAATAACTATTATTAATAGTTAGGAAATCTGCCATGCCCACCAGTGTCGCCCTTGGCAATCACTTCGAAACCTTCGTCCGAAATCAGCTGCAAAGTGGCCGGTTCAACAATGCCAGCGAGGTGGTGCGTGCCGGGCTGCGTCTGCTGGAGGAGCGTGAGGAGCGCAAGCAACTCGAACTCGAGGCCCTGCGTGCCGAAATCGCGGCAGGTCGGGCCAGCGGCCCTGCCAAGTCAGCAGATGCGGTGTTCGACCGCCTCGAGGCCAAGTACGCGGCACAAGCTGAACGCTGATGCGCCTGGCCTTCACCCCGTTGGCCGAGCAAGACCTCGAAGCCATTGCCGACTACATCGCGGCTGGCAACCCTGTGCGCGCCTTGAGTTTCGTGCGTGAGCTGCGCGCGCAGTGCCAACGTATCACCCTCAATCCATCCGGCTATCGCTTGCGCACCGAGCTGGACGACGGCATCCGATCCTGCGCCCACGGCCACTACGTCATCTTCTTTGAAGCCACTGCCGAGGCAGTCTTGGTCGTCCGTGTCCTGCACGGCGCTCGTGATTTGCCTGCTGTGTTCAGGGCAGACGAAAAATAGCCTTCAACTTCCCGAGCAACGTAGGGCAATGCGTGATGTGTTTGTCCTTGCTTTGACGCATTTGTCCTTTTTGGGGACTGCCGGGTATGCAACAAAACAGCCCGGTCGGGGGTAGTATTTGAGCTATCTTCTGGACAGCGGTGACGGTTAAGGAAGTGGCCCAAGGCAAAAGGGGTCCTTCCTAGCCGAAATCCAATGCGGGGGGCGCGAGCGCGACGCTTTTTTAGCGTCAGGGCGCGGGCAAGGTTACCAGTCGGCCAGGTTACCGGCCCCGGTTACCACTCCCAGGCGCGGTTACCACCCCACCAGAATCTTCATTCACCCAACCCGCCCGGCGGCAACGCTCGGCGGGTTTTGCTTTTGGGACTTCCACTTTGAACACGCTCAACGTCGAGTACCGCAAGGTCGAGGCGCTGATTCCTTACGCCCGCAATCCGCGCACGCATGCCGAAAGCCAGATCGCCAAGATCGCGGCCAGCATCGTCGAGTACGGCTGGACGAACCCGATCCTCGTCGATGGCGACAACGGCATCATCGCCGGGCACGGGCGTTTGGCCGCCGCGCGCAAGCTCGGGCTCGATCAGGTGCCAGTGATCGAACTGGCCCATCTGACCGTCGCGCAGAAGCGGGCACTGGTGATTGCCGACAACCGGCTGGCACTGGATGCGGGCTGGGACGAGGAGATGCTGGCCCTGGAGCTGGCCGATCTGTCCGAGGCGGGATACGACCTCGCTCTGACTGGTTTCGAGGATGCCGAGATCGAGGCACTGCTCACCGGTGACGTGACCGAAGCCGATGCCGACGCAGAGCCGGACACCGAGGAACCGGATGCCGCTGACGACGTGCCGGAAGCGCCCGTCGTAGCGGTGTCTCGCCCCGGCGATGTCTGGGCCATCGGCGCGCACCGCCTGATCTGTGGCGACGCCACCGACCGGGACGTGGTCGCTGTGCTGATGCAGGGTGACCTCTCTCGCCTGTGTTTCACCTCGCCGCCCTACGGCAACCAGCGCGACTACACCTCGGGCGGCATCACCGATTGGGATGGCCTGATGCGTGGCGTGTTCGCGCATCTGCCGATGGCAGGCGACGGTCAGGTGCTGGTCAACCTGGGCCTGATCCACCGCGACAACGAGGTGATCCCGTATTGGGACGGTTGGCTATCTTGGATGCGCCAGCAGGGCTGGCGGCGCTTTGCGTGGTACGTCTGGGATCAGGGGCCGGGGATGCCCGGCGACTGGGCAGGCCGCTTTGCGCCGAGCTTCGAGTTTATCTTCCACTTCAACCGGGAGAGCCGCAAGCCGAACAAGATCGTCCCCTGCAAGCACGCAGGCCAGGAATCCCACCTGCGCGCCGATGGCTCCTCCACGGCGATGCGCTGCAAGGATGGCGAGGTGGGCGGCTGGACGCACAAGGGGCTGCCGACGCAAGACACCCGCATCCCCGACTCTGTGATCCGCGTGATGCGCCACAAGGGCAAGATCGGTCAGGACATCGACCACCCCGCCGTGTTCCCGGTGGCGCTGCCGGAGTTCGTAATCGAGGCCTACAGCGACGCTGGTGACATCGTGTTCGAACCCTTCGGCGGCAGCGGCACGACTATGCTGGCGGCCGAGCGCACGGGCCGCGTCTGCCGCAGCGTGGAAATCGCCCCGCAGTACGTAGACGTGGCCATCAAGCGGTTCCAGCAGAACCACCCCGGCATACCGGTCACCTTGATCGAGAACAGTGGAATCCCGTCAGGTCAGTCCTTCGAGCAAATTGCTGCAGAGCGCACCACCACCCTGGATGCCGAGGTGGTGGCATGAACTGGCTGGCCGACAAGATCGAACAGTGGCCGACCGCCAAGTTGCTGCCCTACGCCCGCAACGCGCGCACCCATTCCGAGGAGCAGGTGGCGCAGATCGCCGCCAGCATCGCGGAGTTCGGATTTACCAATCCGATCCTGGCGGGCAGCGACGGCATCATCGTCGCTGGCCACGGTCGTCTCGCCGCCGCCCAGAAGCTGGGTCTGGAACGAGTACCGGTGGTCGTGCTCGATCACCTGACGCCGACCCAGCGCCGGGCCCTGGTCATTGCCGACAACCGCATCGCCGAGAACGCAGGCTGGGACGATGCGATGCTAAGGATCGAACTGGAAGCCTTACAACTCGAAGGCTTCGATCTAGACATCACCGGCTTCGACGCCGATGCCCTGGCCGAACTGATCGCCGGCGACGAGCCGGACAACGAGGGTCAGACGGACGAGGATGCGGTGCCCGAGGTCAGCGAGACACCCATCTCGCGTCCGGGCGATGTCTGGATCATGGGCAAGCACCGGCTGCTGTGCGGCGACTCGACCGTGGCCGAGAGCTACGAGCGGTTGATGCAAGGCGCGGTGGCGGACATGGTCTTCACCGACCCACCGTACAACGTGAACTACGCCAACAGCGCTAAAGACAAGATGCGCGGCAAGGATCGCGCGATCCTGAACGACAACCTGGGTGACGGCTTCTACGACTTCCTGCTGGCGGCCCTGACGCCCACCGTGGCTCATTGCCGGGGCGGTATTTACGTGGCGATGTCCTCCAGCGAACTGGATGTGCTGCAGGCTGCCTTCCGCGCCGCCGGTGGCAAGTGGTCGACCTTCATCATCTGGGCCAAGAACACCTTCACGCTGGGCCGCGCCGACTACCAGCGCCAGTATGAGCCCATCCTGTACGGATGGCCCGAGGGGGCGACACGCCACTGGTGCGGCGACCGCGACCAGGGCGACGTCTGGAACATCAAGAAGCCGCAGAAGAACGACTTGCACCCGACGATGAAGCCGGTGGAGTTGGTCGAGCGCGCGATCCGCAATTCGAGCAGCCCTGGCAACGTGGTGCTCGATCCGTTCGGGGGCTCGGGGACGACCTTGATCGCCGCCGAGAAGGCAGGCCGCAAAGCACGGCTGATTGAACTGGATGCCAAGTATTGTGACGTCATTGTTCGGCGCTGGCAGGAGTGGTGCGGTGGGCAGGCCGTGCGGCAGGTCGATGGTGCCCGGTTCAATCATCTGGTCAGCGGGGCATCTATGGCAGAGGAGAGTCCCGGTACCAATGTTTGAGCGAATCCTGGCCAAAAGTAGGCCAGTGGATACTGGGAGTCATTCCTTATCTGGTGCAAACTTCGCATTCTCAGATTTTGATTGCGAGCTGGCATGTTCACGCTTCACTGCACCAAAAAGCTACTCGACCGAATTGACCCGCAGGTCGCAGCGCCTGCACATTCGACTTCACGGCTTGGTGCCTGGTATGCCACGGCAATGTTCTGGAAACCGCAAATGGCGCTGCTGGTCAATGAGCGAACATTGTTGCCCGTGCTCTGCCCCTTGGCTCCGGCGGTCACGCTGGTGCAGCGTTTTCCTCAGGCGTTGAGTGTGATGTTGCAGGCGTTGGATTTGCCACCGGAATTCATTCGGGCTGAGATCGAGGAGATGCGCGAAGTGGTCTATGCCAAGACAGTTAATCGAAGTGTGGTTGGCATAATGAACGAGTTTTCCTTTCTCGCCGAGGGCTATCGCAGCCTGGAGGGCAAGATGGATCCATTGGAGATCTCTCTCAAATTGGCGAATACCCCGTGTGGTCCCCTTTACAAAGGGCCGGTCTTTCCAGAAAAGGCTGTTCGCGAGCTGGTCACGGGGGGCGTTTTTCACTGATGTTTCAGTGTCGGCCCTGGTCCCTGCTTTGCGCCAGTTCATGCAGGATCGCCTGGGCCTGGGTATCGCCGCGCAAAGCACGATACAACTGCCTGATGGCTTCTTCAAAGCTCACATCACTGCGGCGGTTTTCCAGTAGCCAGCGAATGGCGCTGGCCTGATCTGTGGGGGCTGTATTGCTCATTGCTGTGTCTCTTGATCCGTGTAATTACGCTATGCGATAGACCCGCTCGCCTCCCTGTGGCTTGTCCGACACGATGGTCAGGCCCAGCTTCTTCTTGAAAGCCCCGGCGAAGGTACCGCGTACCGTGTGCGCCTGCCAGCCGGTGGCGGCACAGATCTGGTCGATGGTTGCGCCCTCGGGGCGTTGCAGCATCCGGATCACTTCGGCTTGCTTGCTGTTGTCGCGGGTGCGCGGCTTGACCCACGTTGCTTCGGCGGCGATTACGGCGGCTTCCAGTTCGGGATCGCTCATGGCGGCTGGCGCGCCTTCTGCGTTGGCAATGATCTGGTCGAGATTGGCTTTGAATTGACCGATGCTCGTCTTGTTCACTCCGGGGCGAGTTACCCCCAAGGCGTCGTAGGCCTCGGCGGCGACGAACCAGTCGTTGCCGTCGCTGGTGATCAGGGCACGGTTGAACATGCCGTCGAGCACCTTCTTGCGTGCGCCGCCTTTGATGTTGTCGGGGAACCAGTCGATCTTGCCTGCGCTGGTGTTGATGGCCTTGGCCAGGATGGCGTGCTGGGCCGGGGTCAGGTTGGTGGTGGTCATGGGCTGCTCCTTCTGGGTTGGTGGATGACGATGTGATGAACGCGCTGTCTGGGACTGAAGCCAAGCGCTTTCTGCTTGGCTTGGCGGCTTTCCCGTCAGTCCTTGGCGATTTCCGCTTCCGCAGCCTTCGGGCTCGACGCGCCGAGTTCGACGCCCGCCTCGAAGGCCGCTTCCAGCGCGTCCCGGATGCACCACACCGCCGTGTCGTGGAAGTCCAGGCTGTCGGCATGGCGGGTTTGCAGGGTGTCGATGCCCAGATGCTTTTGGGCGATCAGGGTGAGGATGTTGTCGATCTGGCTCATGGCGTGTTCCTTTCGGGGGTGGTTGGCGTGACGTGATGAACGCGCTGTTCCCGATGGAAGCCAAGCTCAATCTGCGGACATGACGAACAAATGAGTGAAGGTGACGATGGGACTCTCGATTCGCGCCTACGCGCGCCACCGTGGCGTGTCGCACGTGGCCGTGAAAAAGGCCATCGACACCGGGCGGATCACGCTGCTGTCTGACGGCACGATTGATCCGGACACGGCGGACGCCCAGTGGGCACAAAACACATTGCAGCCGCGCAGCGCTGCTGCGCCAGAGAAGGTCAGCACCGCGAAGGCGCGGCGCGTGGTAGCGACGGAACAAGCAGTACCCCAGCGCGATGCTGTCGACGCCAGCACCGCGCCGATGTCGGCCAGTGGCACCTCGCTCTTGCAAGCGCGCACGGTCAACGAGGTGCTCAAGGCCAAGCTCAACAACCTGGAGCTGGCGCACCGCAAGAAGGAACTGGTGGATCGGGCGCAGGCCGTGGCACACGTTTTCAAGCTCGCGCGCATTGAGCGTGATGCGTGGTTGAACTGGCCTGCGCGCGTCTCGGGGCAGATGGCGTCCACGCTCGGCATCGACGCGCACCAGATGCACGTGGCGCTCGAATCTGCCGTGCGCGAACACTTGATTGAATTGGGCGAGTTGCGTCCGCGCGTGGATTGATGACGATGGACTACGAAGGCGCGCAGGAGATCGAACGGGCGTGGCGCGACGGGCTTACTCCCGACCCGCTGCTCACGGTATCGGAATGGTCAGATCGCCACCGGATGCTCTCCAGCAAGGCGTCTGCCGAGCCGGGGCGCTGGCGCACCAGCCGCACGCCGTACCTCAAGGCGATCATGGATTGCCTGTCGCCGACTTCTCCGGTCGAGCGGGTGGTGTTCATGAAGGCAGCGCAGCTCGGTGCTACCGAAATGGGGTCGAACTGGATCGGCTACGTCATCCACCACGCACCGGGGCCGATGATGGCCGTCTGGCCGACGGTGGAGATGGCCAAGCGCAACTCCAAGCAGCGGATTGATCCGCTGATCGAGGAGTCGTCCGCCTTGGCCGAACTGATCGCCCCGGCGCGCTCGCGCGACTCGGGCAACACCATTCTGGCCAAGGAGTTCCGGGGCGGCGTGCTGGTGATGACCGGAGCGAACAGCGCGGTGGGGCTGCGTTCGATGCCGGTGCGCTACCTGTTCCTCGACGAAGTGGATGGCTATCCCCTGGATGTCGAGGGCGAAGGCGATGCGATATCGCTGGCCGAGGCGCGCACGCGCACCTTTTCCAGGCGCAAGATCTTCATCGTGTCGACGCCAACGATCTCGGGGGCATCGGCCATCGAGCGTGAGTACGAGGCCAGCGATCAGCGCCGCTACTTCGTGCCGTGCCCGCACTGCAACCACCCGCAGTCGCTGCGCTTCGAGCAACTGCGCTGGGACAAGGGGCAACCGGAAACCGCTGCCTACATCTGCGAGGCCTGCGACACCGCGATTTCCGAGCACCACAAGACCTGGATGCTGGAGCGCGGCGAGTGGCAGGCGATGGCGCAGGGCAAGACGGCAGGCTTTCACTTGTCGTCCCTGTACAGCCCAGTGGGTTGGCGCTCCTGGAGTGATATCGCTGCTGCGTGGGAAGCCGCCGTCAACAAGGAGTCGGGATCGGCCGCCGCGATCAAGACCTTCAAGAACACCGAACTGGGCGAGACCTGGGTCGAGGAAGGTGAAGCACCTGACTGGCAACGGCTGGTCGAGCGCCGTGAGGAGTACCGCATCGGCAGCGTGCCGCAAGGCGGTCTGCTGCTGGTCGGCGGCGCGGACGTGCAGAAGGATCGCATCGAGGCCTCGGTCTGGGCCTTCGGACGCGGCAAGGAATCGTGGCTGGTCGAGCACCGCGTGCTGATTGGCGACACCGCCCGCGACGCGGTGTGGAAAGCCTTGGCCGCGATGCTCGCCGAGCAGTGGACGCACGCCTCGGGCGCGGCGATGCCACTGGCGCGCTTCGCGCTGGACACCGGCTTTGCCACGCAGGAGGCCTATGCCTTCGTGCGTGCCTGCCACGATCCGCGCGTGATGGCGGTCAAGGGCGTACAGCGCGGTGCCGCTCTGATCGGCACGCCGACGGCCATCGATGTCTCGCAGGGCGGAAAGAAGCTGCGCCGGGGCATCAAGGTTTTCACGGTGGCGGTCGGCATCGCCAAGCTGGAGTTTTACAACAACCTGCGCAAGAGCGCAGATGTGGGCGAGGACGGGTTGACCCCGGTGTTTCCGGCTGGGTTTGTCCATCTGCCCAAGATCGATGCCGAGTTCATCCAGCAACTGTGCGCCGAGCAACTGATCACCCGCCGCGACCGCAACGGCTTCCCGGTGCGCGAGTGGCAAAAGATGCGCGAGCGCAATGAAGCCCTCGACTGCTACGTCTACGCCCGCGCGGCCGCATCGGCGGCGGGACTGGATCGCTTCGAGGAACGCCACTGGCGGGAGTTGGAGCGGCAACTGGGGGTTGCGCCCCCACCGGATGAGCCACCGCTCATCCAAGACATCGAATTGAACGAGGCCACCCATAGCGGTGGCCTCGCTGTTTCTGGCAACCGCAATTCTGGCAGGCGGGTCATCAAGAGCCGCTGGCTCGGCTGACTCACAAGCCGATGAGGACACCGTGACCTACACCACCACCCAACTCGAAGCGCTGAAGCGGGCTCTTGCCACCGGCGAGCGGCGCGTGAGCTTCGGCGACAAGACGGTCGAGTACCGCAGCGTCGAAGAGCTCCAGGCCGCAATCCGCACAGTCGAGGCAGAAATCGCGCGCAACACCGGTGCCAGCCCGAAGCGCCAGATCCGCGTCACGACTGCGAAGGGCTTCTGATGGCTTGGTACTCGAAAATTCGCAGCCTGTTCGGCCAGCCACCCGTTCACGAGGCGGCCGGTCGTGGCCGTCGCGCACTGGCATGGATGCCTGGCAACCCCGGTGCGGTCGCGGCAATGCTGGCGACCAGCTCTGAACTGCGCATCAAGAGCCGTGACCTCGTCCGCCGCAATGCCTGGGCGCAGGCCGGGATCGAAGCCTTCGTGGCCAACGCGGTCGGCACTGGAATCAAGCCGCAGAGTCTGTCTGGTGACGAACGCTTCAAAGCCGAGGTGCAGGCACTGTGGCGCGATTGGGTCGAGGAAGCCGACGCGGCCGGACAGACGGATTTCTACGGCCTGCAGGCGCTGGCCTGTCGGGCGATGCTCGAAGGAGGTGAATGCCTGATTCGGCTGCGGCCACGGCGCCCGGAGGATGGCCTCTCTGTGCCCCTGCAGCTTCAACTCTTGGAGCCGGAGCACCTGCCGATCTCCCTCAACACCGATCTGCCGTCCGGCAACGTGGTGCGCTCCGGTATCGAGTTCGACAGCTTGGGACGGCGCGTAGCCTATCACCTATACCGCTCGCACCCGGAGGATGGCCGATTGGCCCCCATGTCGGGCCAGGGCGGGATGGACACGGTGCGCATTGATGCCAAGGAGATCATTCACCTGTTCCGCGTGCTGCGCCCAGGTCAGATCCGGGGCGAGCCGTGGCTGTCGCGGGCGCTGGTCAAGCTCAACGAGCTCGACCAGTACGACGACGCTGAGCTGGTGCGCAAGAAGACCGCCGCGATGTTCGCGGGTTTCGTCACGCGCGCCAACCCAGAGGACAACCTGATGGGCGAAGGCGCATCGGACGCCGACGGGATTGCGCTCGCCGGGCTGGAGCCGGGAACGCTGCAGATTCTGGAGCCTGGGGAGGACATCAAGTTCTCCGACCCCGCCGACGTTGGCGGTTCGTACTCCGAATTCCTGCGCACCCAGTTCCGCGCGGTTGCCGCCGCCATTGGTATCACCTACGAGCAGTTGACCGGCGATCTGACCGGCGTGAACTACTCGTCCATCCGCGCCGGGATGCTGGAGTTCCGGCGTCGCTGCGAGATGGTGCAGCACGGGGTGCTGGTGCATCAGATGTGCCGTCCGGTGTGGGCGGCCTGGATGAAGCAGGCTGTGCTCGCCGGGGCCCTGGATGCCCCGGGCTTCGCGCGTGGCGGGCCAGCCCGTCGTCGCCAGTACCTCGCGGTGAAGTGGATTCCCCAAGGCTGGCAGTGGGTCGATCCCGAGAAGGAATTCAAGGCGATGTTGCTGGCCATCCGCGCGGGCCTGATGAGCCGCTCGGAAGCCATCTCGGCCAATGGGTACGACGCCGAAGACGTCGACCGGGAGATCGCTGCCGATAACCAGCGCGCCGACGACCTCGGACTGATCTTCGACTCCGACCCTCGCTACACGTCCAAGGACGGTGGCAGTGCCGAACCCAACCGCAACGCCAGCGTGCCTGACGCCACCGGCAGCCAAACGTCTTCCTGACCGGCCGCCAGACCGCCTTCCACAAGGATTCCCATGACCGTACTACCCCATCTGGCGGCGCGCCTGTTCGGCGTGCCGCTGGCGATCCATCGCCCGAAACTCGACGTCATTCTCTCCGTGCTCGGTGCGCGCATCGGCCTTGCCGACCTCGCTGCGCCCGTGGGCTACACGCCTGCGGCCCGCGCGCTTGGGCCTCCGAGCGGCAAGGTCGCCGTCATCCCGATCCACGGCACGCTGGTGCGCCGAACCTCGGGCATCGAAGCCGAATCGGGCCTCGCCAGCTACACCGGCATTGCCGCGCAACTGGATGCGGCGCTGGCCAGCCCTGAGATCGCCGCGATCCTGCTCGACATCGATTCGCCGGGTGGCGAGTCGGGCGGCGTGTTCGATCTGGCTGACCGCATCCGCGCGGCGTCGGAAGTGAAGCCCGTCTGGGCCGTGGCCAACGACATGGCGTTCTCTGCAGCCTATGCGCTGGCGTCAGCCGCCACCCGGGTGTTTGTCGCGCGCACCGGCGGTGTCGGCTCGATCGGCGTCATCGCCATGCACGTCGATCAGTCGGTGAAGGACGCCCAGGACGGCGTTCGCTACACCGCCGTGTTCGCGGGCGAACGCAAGAACGACCTCAACCCGCACGAACCGATCTCCAACGAAGCACACGCCGTCCTCAAGGCCGAGGTGGATCGCATCTATGACCTGTTCGTCGAGACGGTCGCGCGCCATCGCGGCCTCGATCCGGACGCCGTGCGCGCCACGGAAGCAGGTCTGTTCTTCGGCCCGGATGCCGTCGCCGTCGGTCTTGCCGATGCCGTCGGCAGCCTCGACGACGCGCTCACCCAACTCACGCAATCGCTTTCCCCACTCCCGACTCAGGTGGCTACGGCCAGCCAAGCGGGCTTTCTTCGCAACCACCAGATGGAGTCTTCCATGAATGATCGAACCGCCCCCGCTGCTTCTGATCGGCCTCTTGCTGATCCTGCTGGCAGTCATCCTCAACCGTCCGCCACCGCCACCGCCACCGCGCTGAGCATGGCTGACGCCGTCGAAATCGCCCAGACCTGCACGCTGGCCGGGCGAACCGACCTGATTGCGGGCTTCCTCGAAGCTCAGTCCTCGCCCGCCAAGGTGCGCAGCCAACTGCTTGCGGCGCAGGCTGAAGCCAGTCCCGAAATCACCAGCCACATCGCCCCCGACGCCGCGCGCCCTTTGGCCAGCAATCCGCTGATCGACGCCGCCAAGCAGATCGCAGCGCAATCCACCAAGAAGGAGATCTGAGATGCCCGATCTAGTCGAACCTCTGAACCTGGGCGACCTGCTCAAGTACGAAGCCCCAAACCTTTACTCGCGCGACCGCGTCACGGTCGCTTCGGGCCAGAACCTGCCGCTGGGCACGGTGGTCGGCATCGTCACCGCAACGGCCAAGTTCAAACAGCTTGATCCGTCCGCAGAAGACGGCACGCAGGTCGCCGCTGGCGTGCTGCTACAGGCCTGCGACGCCGCGTTGATCGACCGTGACGACGGCCTCGTCGTTGCGCGCCACGCCATCGTCGCCCACCACGCGCTCGCGTGGCCCGATGCCATCACCACCGCCGAAAAACTCGCCGCCATAGCGCAACTGAAGGCGCTGGGCGTGCTCGTCCGTCAAGGAGCCTGATCATGAACAACCCTTTCAGCAATCCTGCGTTCTCGATGGCAGCGCTCACCGCCGCCATCAACATCCTGCCCAACCGCTATGGGCGACTGGAAGAACTGAACCTGATGCCGCCCAAGCCAGTGCGTCAGCGCCAGATCATCGTGGAGGAGATGAACGGTGTACTCAACCTGTTGCCCACCTTGCCACCGGGTTCGCCTGGTACGGTTGGCGTACGCGGCAAGCGCAAGCTGCGCTCCTTCGTAGTACCGCACATCCCACACGACGACGTGGTGCTGCCGGAAGAAGTGCAAGGTCTGCGTGCCTTCGGTTCGGAAACTGAAACCGAATCCATCGCCAACGTCGTCGCCCGGCACTTGGAGACCATGCGCAACAAGCACGCCATCACGCTGGAGCACCTGCGTATGGGGGCGCTCAAGGGTGTGATCCTCGACGCCGATGGGTCGGAGCTGGTGGATTTGTTCGATGCCTTCGAGATCGATCAGACCGTTGTCGAGTTTCCGTTTTCTAACGAGAAAGGTGACGTCAAAGGCGCCTGCATCGCTACGGCAGCAGCGATCGAAGAAGGTCTCTGCGGCGAATTTTCGACTGGTGTTCATGTGCTGTGCTCGCAGGAATTCTTTGCGGCACTGATTGCCCACCCAACGGTAAAAACGGCCTATGCCAATTGGCAAAACGGTGCCATCTTGATCAACGATGTGCGCAAGGGCTTCACGTATGGCGGCATTACCTTCGAAGAGTACCGGGGGAAAGCTGTTGCGAGAATCGGCGAGAGCGTTGTCGTGCGCCGTTTCATCGAGGCAGGCGAGGCCCACGCCTTCCCGACCGGCACCATCGATACCTTCGGCACCTACTTTGCACCAGCCGACTTCAACGAGACGGTGAATACGCTCGGCCTGTCGCTGTACGCCAAGCAGGAGCCGCGCAAGTTTGACCGGGGCACCGACCTGCACACGCAGTCCAACCCGCTGCCGATGTGCCATCGCCCTGGTGTGCTCGTGAAGCTGGTGGCTGCATGATGGGTCTCGTCGAGCAGGTTTATGCCGCCGCTTTGAACGCGGGCCTGCTGCGTGATTGCCGGTGGCAGCCAGCCGGTGGATCTCCGTCGCAGACGCACGCGGTCGGCTTCACGGCACCGGATGATTCCGTATTCGACGGGCTGGCCTCGACCACCGACTATCAGATGTCGTACCCGGCGTCGGTGTTCGTGGGGCTGTCCCCACGCGAGGCGGTCGAGATCGATGGCGTGATCTATCAGGTGCGTAGCACCCGGGCCGTGGGCGACGGCTCGGAGATGCGCGCACAGCTCACCCGGGTGTAGTGCCGTGTCCAGCAACTCGATCCGCGAACAGATCCTGCTCGCGGTGATGGCGGCGGTCCGCACGCCGGTGGAGTCGCTTGGGGCGACCTTGCACCGCTCGCCCACGGTGGCCATCAGCCGGGAGCAATGCCCGGCGCTGGTGGTGTTCCCCGAGTCCGAATCGATCACCGAGCGCGCCAACGACCGTGTCACGCGCGAGCTCACGGTGCGCCTGGTCGCGCTGGCCCGCGCGGTACCTCCCGCCATTCCGGAAACCGAAGCCGACCGGCTGATCACCGCCGCCCACGCCGCGCTGCTGGCCGACCGGAATCTGGGCGGCCTTGCCTTAGGGCTGCGCGAGCAGGAATGCGAGTGGGACGTCGAGGACGCCGACGCGGTGGCCGCCACGATTCCGGCGCGCTACGCCATCACCTACCGGACGCTCGACACCGACCTTTCAGCCAAGGGGTGACACCCATGACATCACTCGTTTTGATCCGCCCACACACCCACGCGGGCAAGCCACTCCAGCCGGGCGAACGGCTCGATGTGGATGGCAGCACCGCCGACTGGCTCATCGCCAACGGCATCGCCCGCCACGACCGACAGCCCGTACCCGAGACCCAGCTGCAAGGCGACGGCACCTCCATCGAACCCATTCGCCCCATCACCACCCAACGCAAGGAATCCAAATCATGAGCACCTACGCCAGTTTTCAGGGCCGCGTATTCCTCGGCAAGCGCGACGAATCCGGCCTGCCCGTCGAAGTGCGCTCGCCCGGCAACGTCGCCGAACTCAAGCTCTCGCTCAAGACCGACGTGCTGGAGCACTACGAGAGCCAGACCGGCCAGCGCTCGCTCGACCACCGGATGGTCAAGCAGAAGTCGGCCACCGTGAACCTCACCATCGAGGAGTTCACCAAGGAAAACCTCGCCCTGGCGCTGTACGGCAACCACATCACCGGCAGCACCGGCTCGGTGACTGCTGAAACCATCGGTGGCGAGGATCCGGTGGTTGGCGACCGCTATTTCTTCGCTCACCCTAAGGTGTCGGCGGTCGTGGTCACCGATTCGGCAGGTACGCCCGCGACACTGATCGCAGGCACCCACTACACGGTGGACACCGACTTCGGTGCCCTCCAGTTTCTGGAGATCACCGGCTTCACCGCGCCTTTCAAGGTCGCTTACACCTACGGCGTGACCACCGAAATTGGCATCTTCACGCAGTCGGTGCCGGAGCGGTATTTGCGCCTGGAAGGTATCAATACCGCGCAGGGCAACGCCAAGGTACTGGTCGAGCTGTACCGCGTCGCTTTCGATCCGCTCAAGGAGATCTCTTTCATCTCGGACGAGTACAACAAGTTCGAACTGGAAGGCTCGCTCCTGGCGGACACCACCAAGCCCTATGACGCGGTGCTGGGCCAGTTCGGCCGCATCGTCCAACTGTGAGGCCTGCCATGAGCGATCTGGACAAACTCGTTCCGCAAGCCGTCGAGATCTCCCTGGCGGGTGACGTCGTTGCCATCAAGCCGCTGAAGATCGGTCAGATGCCCGCCTTTCTGCGGGCCATCACCCCGGCGATGCAGCAGCTCGGTGGCAATGGCATTGACTGGCTGGCATTGTTCGGCGAACACGGCGACGACTTGCTGACAGCGGTATCGATTGCCATCGGCAAACCGCGCGCGTGGGTCGATGCACTCGATGCCGACGAAGCGATCCTCGTGGCTGCCAAGGTGATCGAGGTCAATGCCGATTTTTTTATCCGGACCGTGATGCCGCGTCTGAACGAGCAAATGGGCGGCCTGTTCGAGCAGGCGAGCACGGCGACGGCTGGTTCGACACCGTCCAGCACTTGATCGCCCACGGACACCGATTGCCGGACATCCTCGACTACACCCTGGCGCAGGTGCGCGGCTTCGCTGCCGCCACCGTGCGGGAGGACGCGGCGCGCGATGTGCGGCTGCTCTCGCTGATCGCCATCGGCGCACGCGGCGATCCGCATCACCTTGACCAGACCCTCGACAGGCTCCAAGACCATGCGCATCTCGGTTCGCATCGATAGCAAGGCCGCACAGGCGCAGTTGCGTCGCTGGGGCGGTGACTTCCGCGAGAAGGTGCAGAAGGCGGTCGCGCGCGGCATCTCCAGTGAGGCCGCCGAACTCAAGCAGGACGTACGCAGCCACGTTGCGGGTCAGATGGCGGTGGTCAAGAAGTCCTTCGTTAAGGGCTTCACCGCCAAGGTGCTGGACAAGGACAAGAACCGGCTGCCCGCGCTCTACGTCGGCTCGCGCATCCCGTGGTCGGGCATCCACGAGCGTGGCGGCGTCATTGGTGGCCGGATGCTGATCCCGCTGCACGGGCGCGTGGGCCGCAAACGCTTCAAGGCGCAGATCGGCGACCTGATGCGCGGCGGCAACGCCTACTTCATCAAGAACGCCAAGGGGAACATCGTGCTGATGGCCGAGAACATCAAAGAACACGACCGGCCACTGTCGGGATTCAAGCGCCGCTACAGGAATTCACTCAGGGCCGAGGGCCTCAGTGGAAAGTCCTTGCGGCTCAAACGCGGCACGGACGTGCCCATCGCCGTGTTGGTGCCCCGGGTACAGCTCAAGAAGCGACTGAACGTCGAAGGCATTGTCGCAGGTCGCATTCCGCGCCTCTCGGCCCGGATCGAGAAGCAGTTGCGGCTGGTGGACTGAAATGGCAAACCGCATTTCCATCCTTGTTGCGCTCGAAGGCGCTGACGAGGGGCTCAAACGCGCCATCAATTCGGCCGAGCGCAGCCTTGGCGAGTTTGGCGCGAACGCCAAGACCGCAGGCGATAAAGCTGCCGCCGGGATGGCCGAGGTCAAGGCCGGAATGAGCGCATTTGGCGATCAGGTCGCCAAGGCCAAGACGCAGTTGCTGGCTTTCCTCACCATCAACTGGGCCAGTGGCAAGGTGCAGGAGATCGTCCAGATCGCCGACGCCTGGAACATGATGTCTGCGCGGCTCAAGCTCGCCACCGCTGGCAGCCGCGAGTACACGGTCGCGCAGAAGGAATTGTTCGCCATCTCGCAGCGCATCGGCGTGCCGATCCAGGAGACCGCCACGCTTTACGGCAAGCTGCAACAGGCGGTGCGGATGCTGGGCGGAGAGCAGCAGGATGCCCTCTCGCTCACCGAAAGCATCTCGCAAGCACTGCGTATCTCAGGTGCATCGGCCACCGAGGCGCAGTCGTCCCTGTTGCAGTTCGGGCAGGCCCTGGCCTCGGGCGTGCTGCGCGGCGAGGAATTCAACTCTGTCGTCGAAAACAGCCCGCGTCTGGCCAAGGCACTGGCCGATGGCCTGAACGTGCCCATCGGACGGCTGCGCAAGCTCGCCGAGGAAGGCCGCCTGACCGCCGACGTGGTGGTCAACGCGCTGATGAGCCAGAAGGACAAGCTGGCCGCCGAGTATGCGCAACTGCCGATGACCGTTAGCCAGGCCTTCACGCGTCTGTCGAACGCCTTCGGGCAGTGGGTCAGCAAGCTCGATGAATCGACCGGCTTCACCAAGAAGCTCGCCGAGGCCCTGACTTGGCTGTCGGAGAACCTGGACACGGTGATGAAGTGGCTGGGCCGCATCGCCGAGGTCGGCCTCGCGGTGCTGGTCTACCGCCTAATCCCGGCCCTGATCATCGCGTGGCAGACAGCAGGTGCGGCGGCGGTGACGGCGGCCAGCACCACGGCGGCCGCGTGGGCAACGGCCAACCTATCGTTGTCTAATGCCATCGCCACGGTGGGCAAGCTTCGCGTGGCGTTCGGGGTGCTCGGCGCGGCCATCATCGGCTGGGAGATCGGGACGTGGCTGTCGGAAAAGTTTGAGATCGTCCGCAAGGCGGGCATTTTCATGGTCGAGGTGCTGATGAAGGGCATCGAGCACCTGCGCTTCCAGTGGGAGGTGTTCGCCGCCATCTTCACCTCCGACACCATCGCCGAAGCCACCAAGCGCCACGAACAGCGGCTCGCGGAGATGAATCGCATCTTCGCCGAGATGTACGCCGACGCCACCGAAGGTGCGAACGCAGCCAAAGGCGCGATGAACACCGCTGCGACTGCTGCCGAGGAAATCGCCAAGCGGCTCGAAGCCGTGCGCCAGGGCACACAGGAAGCGGTCGGGCGTGGCATCGAGGCGGTGCACGCCGCGCTGGAAAAGCTCAAGTCCCGGCTCGGCGAGGTCGAACAGGCCGTCGGCAAGGCCCAAGGTGTGGTCAACGACGCCACCGCCAAGATGGCCGAAGCCTACAAGGGGCTGACCACCATCGTCGAGGCGAGCCTCGCGCAGCAGGTGCAAGCGGTGAAGAACCGCTACGACCAGGAGAAGGCGGAACTGGAGCGTACCCAGCAGTCCGAAACCGCCAAGATCACCAAGTCCACGCAGCTGCTTACCGAGGCGCTGACACAGCAGGCGACCCTGCGCCGTCAGGCCACGGCCGAGACGCTCGGTCTGATCGATCAGGAAACGCAGGCGCGCAAGCAGGCCGCCGCCCGGCAAGGCCAGACCGAGGAGGAGCGCCGTGCCAACGTGCAGCGTGTCGAGAACGACATTCTCGCCACCAAGCGCCAGACCCTGGGGCAGGCGCTCACGGAGTACCGCCAGCACATCGACTCTCTCAATGCTGAAGCCAACCGGCATCTGGCGGAAGTGCAGCGCATCGAGGAAGCCAAGCGCCAGTTGTCGATGTCCACGGAGGAGCGCATCCGCGACATCCGCCGTCAGGGTATGACGGAGTACGAGGCCACCGAGGATCGCAAGCGCCAGATCGCGGAGATGCAGGAACAGGCGCGTCGCGCGCTGGCCAACGGCGAGTTGGAGCTTGCTCGCCAGCTCGCGCAGAAGGCGATGGACATGGCCGCGCAGGTGGCCACCAGCCAGACCAACGAGGCTAAGCGCGGCGAGGAAGCGCGCAAACAGTCCGAGCAAGCGGTGTCTCAGGTCACGCAGCTGGAAGCACAGTCGCGCGAGGCATTCCGCAGGCAGGAGTACCAGCAGGCCGCCGATTTGATGCGGCAAGCCGATCAGTTGCGCGCGGAACTGGCGCAGAAGGCCAAGGATGCCGACGTGCAGGCCGCGCAGGGCAAACAGGGCGTGCGCGATGCCATCGACCGCATCCGTCAGTCTGAGGAGATCCTCAACCATGCGCTGGAGGCCGAGGCCAAGGCGCACCAGACCGCTGCACGCGAAGCGCTCACCGCGCGTGACCAGATTCGCCAGACGCTGGAGCAGACGCAAACCCAGATCGACCAGGTCACCGCCAAGCTCAAGGACGGCCTGAAGGTCACGCTCGATGCCGACACCACGCGCTTCGACCAGGCCATCGCCGATCTGGACAAGGCGCTCGCCGAGAAGGAGTACCTTCTCAAGATCCAGGCCGATCTGCAGGAAGCGGAGAAGAAGCTCAAGGAATACGAGCAGTTGCTCAAGGAAGGCAAGATGCTGCCGGTCGATGCCGATGTGTCCAAGGCCAAGGAGGCACTGGATAAGCTCAAGACCTACGCTGACCAGAACGCGCAGTTCGAGCTGAAGGTGGCGACCGAGAAGGCGCAGGCGGCCATCACCAATGTCGAGGGGATGATCAAGGCGCTGGATCGCATCCAGACCGAGTCCCGCCATCAGGTCAGCACCAATGCCGAAGCGGCCCGTGCCGAGATCATGAGCCTGAACGGGGCGAACACCTCCAGCACGCACACCATCTACGTGACCAAGGTGGAAACGAACGCCACCGGCGGTCTGGTCGGTGGCGGCGTGCGCCATTTCGCCGATGGCGGTGCGGTGTCTCCCGCCTTTCCCCGGATGAGCGGTGGCTCGGTGCCCGGCTCCGGCCACCACGACACCGTGCCGCGCACCCTAGAGGCCGGTGCCTTCGTCATCCGCAAGGCTGCGGTGCAAAAGTACGGCAGCGGAGCACTCTCGCGGCTGGCCACTAGCGTCGCTCACTTTGCCTCCGGTGGCTTTGTGGGGAGCGAAAAACCGAAGAAAAACCGCGAAGTTGTTCAGGCGCAAAAGATGATGGAACTGGGCATGGTGAGCATCAACACGGGCAGTTGGGGCGGCCCGATTGCCAACCAGGCCACACGCAATCACTGGTCGAAGCTGTGGAATCTGGACAAGCCCGTGCTCGAGCGCCTGGAGTCACTTAAGACCTTGACGAGCCGAGAGCAGGGCGCTTTGTCAGCGATTATTGAGCGTTGGAAATGGGCCATGAATAACAGCAAGCAAGACCTGGAGCGCGAGCTGATCAACTACATGGAGCAAAACCAGGGCGAGTTTTACCGGCGCGGTGGCTTGGCGAAATCCGACACTGTGCCAGCAATGCTCACTCCGGGTGAGTACGTGGTCAACCGATCGGCGGTGGCGCGCCTTGGCGTGGGCTTCTTTGAAGCCATCAACAACCTGTCTGCCCCGGCGCAGGCCCTGGCCGGGCGTGCGCTGGCGGGCATTCAGGGCTTTGCTTCGGGCGGACTGGTGCGGCCCGCCGCTTCTGCCTTGTCGAGCCCGCTGCTTCCAAGTGACAGCGGCCCGTCGCGCACCGTGCGCGTGGAACTGTCTGCGGGACAGCAGAAGGTCAATGCCACCGTCGATGCGCGCGATGAAGCGCGCCTCTTGCAACTGCTAGACGCCGCCCGCGCCCGCACTGTCTGAGATTCCCTGATGCAACTGAAGAACCTCGCCACCGGGGTGGCTTTGCCATTGCCGGACGACTTGCTGTGGGCGGACGAACACGCGTGGTCGCCTGCGTTGGCCAGCACTTCCTACCTGATTACCGGAGCCTTGCTGATTCAGTCAGCGACGCGGCAGGCAGGACGCCCGATCACCTTGGTGGGTGCGCCCGACATGGCGTGGGTGACGCGCGCCGCTGTGGAGCAACTGCGTGCGTGGGCTGCGCTGGCGGTGAGTGAAGCCACGGGCCGCTTCGAACTGAGTTTCACCGATGGCCGGGACTTCACGGTCGCTTTCCGCCACCAGGAGGTCGCCATCGAGGCCGAGCCCGTGCTGGGCATCCCGGCGCGAACCGGCAACGACTTCTACCGCCTGACCCTTCGATTTTTGGAGATTGCCTGATGCCAATTCAATCTGGCGACGTGAAGCTGCTCAAGTCCGCCGTGATGGCGGATGTGCCCGAGGGCGGCGGTGCGCCCACAGGCCTTGTGATTGCCGATGGCGTATCGAACGCCATCTTCCCCGACATCTCCGAGCTGGATCGCGCCGGAGGCCGTGTCAACCTGCGCAAGAGCTTCGTGCAGGTGGCCACGGACGATACCGACACCTACTTCGGGGCCAACGTCATCGTGGCCGAGCCGCCGCAGGACGAGCGCGTCAGCGTCACGCTGTTTTCCACCCGCAAGACCTTCGACACCCGTGAGCAGGCGCAGACACGCATCGAGGCCTACCTCAACAAAGGGCCGGAGTGGGCGGGCTACCTGTTCGAGAACCACATCGCGGGCCAACGCGTGGTGCAGCTTTTCCAGCGTTCGAGCGACGCCGTACCCAACGTCGGCCAGACCCTCGTCCTGATCGAGAACGAAGGACTGCCCACGCAGAAGGAGCAGTACATCCGCGCCACCGCCGTGTCGGTGGTCGAGCGCAGCTTCACTTACAACACCGACCAGGACTACAAGGCGGCGGTCGTCACCGTCGCCATCAGCGACGCGCTGCGCTTCGATTTCACGGGCTCGCCCGCCAGCCGAACCTTCACGCGGGCAACCAACAGCACGAAGACGCGCGACACGGTGGTGGCCGACGCGGGCACCTACGTCGGCGTGGTGCCTTTGATGCAGGCTGCCAATGTGGGCGACTTCACCATCAAGGGCGCGTCCATCTACACGCAGCTCGTGCCCAGCGCCCAGACCGAGACGCCGATCTCGGGCGTAGCCCCCTACGCCGCAGCAGGTTTGCCGGTGCCGGGCGCGGCACCCGTGAGCTACACGGCCAGCCATGCCTGGAACACCAGCATCAAATTCAACCTGCCGGGTGGCTGCCTGCCGGGGTCGCTGTCCATCGTCACCGATGGCATCACGATCTTCGACGATGCGGGCCTGCTGAAGACCGCCAGCGGCACGCTGGGCACCATCGACTACGCCAACGGCGTCCTGAGCCTGAACTCCGGCTCGATGTCGGGCAGCAAGGCCGTGACCTACACGCCTGCTGCACAACTGCAGCGCGCGCCGCAAAGCGCGGAGATCGCGGTCACGCCCGAGTCGCGCAGCCAGTCCTACGTCGGCACCGTAAATCCGGTGCCGCAACCCGGCACGCTTGCCATCAGCTACATGGCGCAGGGCCGTTGGTACGTGCTTTCGGATGGCGGCAATGGCTCCCTCAAAGGGCTGGATGCCAGCTACGGCGCGGGCACTTTCAACAAGAACACCGGGGCCTTCGTCGTGACCTTGGGGGCACTGCCCGACGTGGGCTCATCGCTGATCCTGACGTGGAACGTGCCGACCCAGGAAACGCAGCAGCCAACCGCCGCTCTGAAGGCATCGCAGGCCCTGCAGCTTGCCCCGCCCGAAGGCAAAAGCGTTCAGCCGGGCACACTCACCATCACCTGGCCACACGAGAGCGGCACGGGCACGCGCACGGCGTCCGCCACCACGTCTGGCGAGCTCAGTGGTGCTGCCACCGGTAGTCTGAACGTCGCGCAGAACCTCTTGAGCTTCGCGCCAAATGTCCTGCCGCCAGTCGGCGCGCTGCTGACCGTGGACTACGTTGCGGGCCCCAAGCAGGAAGACAGCTTCGCGCACCCGTCGCGCGATGGCCAGGGCAAGGTGCCGGTGACTGCAACCCTGGGCTCCATCGAGCCGGGTTCATTGGAGATCGAGTGGAACACCCTGACGGACACCGCCGTACTCGGGGTCTACACGCTGCAGCAGATTCAGGCGATGGGGCTAGGCCTGTGGAACGGGGTCGATCCCACGCAATACGCCCGCGACGATGGTGCGGGCAATGTGCTGCGCGCAGGCCAAGTCATCGGTAGCGTCAACTACGCCACCGGGGCGGTGCAGTTCCAGCCCGACGTCACGGTCAAGATTCCAAGTCCTGTCTACGGGGCGCAGCGCCTTGGTTGGGCCTCGGGCGTGGGCCAAATGTTCCGCCTCAACTACGGCGGCATCAGCTACGTTGATGCGCCGTCGCTCTACCCGAACGACGAGTCCGGCTACGTCAAGCTTCGCTACAACAGCGCGGGCTCGACCAGCAATCACAGCGAGACATTCGCGTTCAGCCCATCGTTTCGGCTGGTGCCCGGCGTCAACGCGCAGGTGGTGACGGGCACGGTGTTGCTGGCCATCGCGGGCAGCCAGCCCTGGGGCCATCAATTGTGGGGAGATAGCGGGCAGGGCACGCTGCGCGAATTCACGCCCAGCGGCTGGGTCACGCGCGGCAGCATCAACTACCTCTCGGGCGCGGTGACGCTCACCTCGTGGTCGGCGGGCGCGACCAACAGCTTCACGCGCGCCAGTTGCGTGACCACTGTGGGCGAGAACATCTCCAGCGAGTACGTGTTCCGCACCGGTGCTGCGCCACTGCGCCCAGGATCGCTCTCCATTCAGTTCACCCGCGCGGTGGGTGGAACCCAGACCGTGACGGCAGGCATTGACGGCACGATCACCGCGTCTGGCGTCATCGGCAGCGTCGATTACGACACTGGCCTTGTGCGAGTGCGGTTTGGCACCGTGGTCACGGCGGCGGGCAACGAGAGCGAGCCCTGGTTCGACGCCGAGAACGTGCGGCCAGACGGCAAGATCTTCCGGCCAGAGCCGGTCGCAGCCTCCAGCCTGCGCTACAGCGCCGTGGCCTACAGCTATCTGCCCCTGGATGCGGCGTTGCTGGGCATCGACCCGGTACGTCTTCCCAGCGACGGGCGTGTGCCGATCTTCCGTCCAGGTGGCTTCGCCGTCGTCGGCCACACCGGTCGCATCACTGCCTCGGTCAGCAACGGCCAGACCATCGATTGCGCGCGGGTGCGTCTGTCGCGCGTGCGTGTGGTCGGCCACAACGGCGGGCTGGTAAACACAGGCTACGTTACCGATCTGGAAGCAGGCACCGTCACCTTCACCGACGTGACTGGCTACAGCCAGCCAGTGACCATCGAGCACCGCATCGAGGACATGGCTGTGGTGCGCGACGTGCAGATCAACGGCGAGATCGGCTTCACGCGCCCGCTGACGCACGCCTATCCGCTGGCCAGTCCCGGCGATCCGGTCTCTGGCAGTTTCGTCTCCAGTGCGCTGGTGGCCGGTGACCTGTTCGCCCGCGTGAACCTCGTGTTCGACCAGAGCACCTGGAACGGCAGCTGGTCGGATGAACTGATCGGCAGCGCCGCTACCGCCACCTTCAACCACACCCAGTACCCGATTACGGTCACCAATCGCGGGGCGCTCACCGAGCGCTGGGTGGTTCGGATGACCAACAGCACCTCGTTCGAGGTCATCGGCGAGAACGTAGGTGTGATCGCTACCGGCAATACCAGCGCCGACTGCGCCCCCAACAACCCGGCGACCGGCGTGCCGTACTTCCGTCTGCCCGCGCTCGGCTGGGGCAACGGCTGGGCCACCGGCAACGTGCTGCGCTTCAACACCATCGGCAGCCAGTTCCCGGTCTGGGTGGTGCGCACCGTCCAGCAGGGACCGGAGTCCGTGCCCGACGACCACTTCACGTTGCTGATTCGCGGGGATGTCGACACGCCTTGATGGTGTGGGTGCCCCCTGATCTTTGAACCCTTCTCGCAGGAATTCCTATGACCGACCTGACCGTCAAATACTTCAGCAGCGGCATGACCGGCGCGCCCCAGATCGCCAACAACTGGGGCGATCTGGTGACCATGCTCGATGCGTGCCTGATCAATGGCTTCGCCTTGAAGGCTATCGACACATTAACCGTTGCCGACGGCATCGCCACGGCGACCATTTCCTCGGGCCACGCCTATCGGCCTTTTCAGGTGATCGAGATCGCTGGCGCTGAGCAGACCGAGTACAACGGACAGTTCCGAGTGCTGACGGCGACGATGACCACGTTCACCTATGCAGTGACCGGCACGCCCGTCTCACCCGCCACGACGGCGACGAGTCTCTCGGCCAAGGTTGCCCCGCTGGGGTGGGAGAAGCCGTTCTCGTCGACTCACAAGGCCGCCTACCGCAGCAAGAACCCGCAGTCCCCGCAAAACATTCTGCTGATCGACAACAGCCTCAAGACGCCCAACTACACGACGGGCTGGGCCAAGTGGGCCAACGTCGGCATCGTCGAAGACCTGTCGGACATCGACACCATCGTCGGCGCGCAGGCTCCCTATGACCCGAACAACCCGACGCAGAACTGGAAACAGGTCACCGCCAGCCAGTGGGGTTGGTACAAGTGGTTCCACGCGCGCGGCCCCCAGTACGAGAGCAATGGCGACAGCGGCGGCGGTGGGCGCAACTGGGTGCTGATCGGTGACGACCGCCTGTTCTTCCTCTTCTGCACCAACGCAGCGGGCTACGGCTGGTATGGCCGCAACAGCTACTGCTTCGGCGACCTCATCAGCTTCAAGCCGGGTGACAACTACGCCACGGTGCTGGCTGCTGATGACAACTACTCGGGGATGAGCAACTACTGGAGCTATCCCGGCCAGTTCAGCGGCTACGGGCTGGTTTCGTCCCTGGACTTCACGGGCAAAGTCCTGCTGCGCAACCACACCCAACTCGGCAACCCGGTGCGGTTTGGGCTCACGTCCCTGAACACGAACAACGGCCAGCAAATCTGCGGCCGCGGCCCGATGCCGTTTCCGAACGGAGCCGACTACAGTTTGTGGCTGCTGCCCACCTACGTGCGGCAGGAGGATGGCCATATGCGCGGCATCCTGCCCGGAATGCTGTGGATGCCGCAATACCTGCCCTACAGCGACCAGACCATAGTCGACAACGTGGTCGGTCAGGCAGGCAAGCGCTTCCTGCTGGTCAGGACGCAGTACAGCGATCAAACCGAAGGTGCGCAGATCGCATTCGACATCACCGGGCCTTGGAGGTAAGCGATGAGCTACCCGCTGAGCGAGTCCTTCGCCTCTGCGCCTGCCATCGGCTACACCGCAGTCCTAGGCGGAATGTCCGCGACGCACAACAGTGCGCAACAATCCATCGACATCTCGGCTCCCAACAGCCAGTCCATCCTGCGCTTCAATGAAGCCGCCCACGGCGATTTCTGGTTCGAGGCCGACATCGAGTTGCTGACCGACCCAAGCGCCCGCAAGCACATCGGGCTGTGGATGACGACCGGCAATGGTTCCGAGGGCTACCGGTTCGCCCATCTCGATGGCGGTTGGAGCGTTTCCCGCTGGAACAGTGGCTTCGGCGATGGTGCGGCGGTATCTGGCGGCATCAACGAAGGGGCCAAGCCCGTCGCTGGTTTTGCCGACGTGGCTCCGACCTTCAACGTCGGCCAGCGGTCGACCCTGCGCTGCGAGGTCATCGTCGGTGCCTTGGATGCCAACGGCGTGCCCTGGGCGCGGTTGATCCAGTTCAAAGCGGATGGCGTGCTGATGTTCCAGGTTGGCGATGCCGCCTACCGGGGCAAGTTGATTCCTGGCGTCTTTCTATACGGAGCCACGGCACGCGTCCACGCGATTGCGGGTGACACACCTTCCGGTCTGCCCGCGTTTCCCGCGACGGTGAGCGTGAACGCCGCAGATGACCTTCTGCCGCTGTCGGGTGGTTCGACCTCGGTGCTGCCAGATCCTGCTGCCCACATCGGCGTCAATGCCGATTGCGACCTGAGGCGCTTGAACAGTCCTAACTCTGAGCTGTGGAGCCGGGGCGGTGGCTACGACTGGCACGTTCACGCGATTCCGAATTACCGCAAGAACATCCACTTTAGTGGCCACGGCTTCATCACCGGAACGGTCAAGGAGAAAGGCCAGCCCGACCAGCCCCTGGCGCGGCGGGTGCAGCTCATCAGCGAGAACACCCGCGTCCTGGTCGCCGAAACCTGGTCAGACACCGGAGGCAACTACCGATTCGAACTGCTGGACCCGGCGCAGCGATACACCGTGGTCAGCTACGACCACAAGCAGATGTACCGCGCCGTGATCGCGGACAACCTACGCCCGGAGATGATGCCGTGACCGTTGCCATCACTGTCGAACACAACGAGGCGCGGCTGGCAGGCACCTTGGCCTTCCTCGACGCAGGCACCAACCCGGCGCGACTGCGCATTTACGGCGGTACGCGTCCCGCCACCCCGGCGACGACGCCCGCGAGCGCGATGCTGGTCGAGATCAGGCTCACCAAGCCCGCAGGCACGATTGCGGGGGGACTCCTCACCCTGACGCAACAGGAGGACGGCTTGATCACCAGCACCGGCGTCGCCACGTGGGCGCGGCTGGTCAACGGCAACGAAGTCACGGCTTTGGATCTGGATTGCAGCGGTACCGACGGCGATGGCGATGTGAAACTGGCCAGCACCAACCTCTATCTGGGCGGTGACGCTCGGATGGTGTCGGCAATCCTGGGGTAAGCCGTGCCTGCCGTGACCAACGAGGTGACCTTGGTCGCCACGTTGCCCGCGCCCGCCGTCACCGTGGTGGTCGGTCCGCCCTTGGTCGATCTGCTCTTCGATCAACCCGCTGCCACCGACGCCAATTTGGTGTTCGGGACCAACTACATCGCGCCGCGCGACGATGTGACGGTGCAGGCCACACTGCCGCTGCCGGTCGTCACGATCAAGTTCATCCCACCGGCGCGGGCCGAGTTGTTAGCCCAGCTCCCGGGCCTGACGGTGCAGTCACTGGTCTTGCGCCCGAGCGTGCCCTTGAATGTGGGGGCTAGTGCTGGCGCAAGCCTGCCCGGCGTCGTGTTCACCGGAGAGGTCAGGTACGCGTCGCACACGCAGCGTCCCACGGTGGGTCGGACTTCGCACCTCTGGCAGGTGGCGAAGCAGACGGAGGACGGCGCGAAGCAGGGCCAGCAGGATGCGGCTGCAACGCCCGCAGGCTGGAAGACGTTCTGGCGGCGCACGATTGCCGCGCCTCAAGGCGTCGATCATCGGTTACCCACGGTCTTGGCCTCGCTGCCTGCGCAGCATCGAACGGGCCAGCAACAGGCTCGGCCCTTCCACGACTTGACGTGGTTCGCGCATCAGGATGGCACGTATCTCGAATTGGCTCGACTGAGCTTGTTTCAGAACGCGTCCCGCCTGCGCGATGCGACGGGGTTTCGTCACCAAGACGGCGACCGCACCAAGCGCGCGGGACGGGTGAGCCCTTGGCAAACCGCGCGGCAGCTCACACAGCGCCAAGGGAGTGATTTTCAGAGCGCGAGTCCATCAGCGAGGGGATGGCGTGGCCGGTATCAGGATGCCGTGCCACCACCGCCGGGGATCAGCATCTGGGTGATCCCAGAGCCGCCCGCGCCTCAACCTTGCTACACGCCGAGCGCCCACCTGGTGTTCGCGGCATTGGCCCCTGCGGCCAGCCACTTGCTTTTCGTTTGTGAAAACCACATCGACCCGCCACCTCCCGATGGGGAGCCGGTGGTCGTTCCCGTTCGGAGGGTGTATTTCGTGATCAACAACGTGACCCTGCACCGGCTGCCAGATGGCCTGCCGGTGCCAGTGTTCAGCCTTTCACTGGCGCTCGATGCCGCCTCCTGGACGTGGGGCTTCGATGCGCTGCTGCCCGCCGCCGCAGAAGCTCTTGTCGCCCCCGGAAGCAACGGCGGACCGGTCGAATTGGTAGCCAGCGTCAACGGCACGCCGTTTCGCGTGCTGGCCGAGAGCATCAGCCGCGAGCGTGTGTTCGGCGACGCGAGCATCCGCATCTCCGGAAGAGGGCGCAACGCCGTGCTGGCCGCGCCCTATGCCCCGGTGATGAACTTCCAGCAACCGCAGGCGCGCACGGCGCGGCAGTTGATGGACGACGTACTCACGCTCAACGGCATCCCGCTGGGCTGGAGCATCGATTGGGGCCTGACCGACTGGAACGTCCCGACCGGGGTATTCACCCAGCAGGGTACGTGGATGGAAGCCTTGGTTGCCGTTGCCAGTGCGGCCGGGGGTTACCTGATCCCGCACCCGTTCGACCAGAGCATCCGCGTGCGCCACCGGTATCCGGTCGCACCGTGGGAGTGGAACACCGTCACGCCAGACTTCGTGCTGCCCGTCGATGCGGTGGCCCGCGAGTCGCTGCGCTGGGTAGAGAAGCCCGCCTACAACCGCGTGTTCGTGTCCGGCCAGGATGTCGGTGTGCTTGGGCAGGTGAGCCGGGCTGGGACTGCCGGGGATGTGCTGGCCCCGATGGTGGTCGATGCGCTGATCACCGAAGCCGCTGCGGCGCGCCAGCGGGGCACCTCGGTTCTGGCTGATACCGGGCAACAGATCGAGGTGACCCTGCGCCTGCCGGTGCTGGCCGAGACGGGAATCATCGAGCCGGGTGCGTTCGTCGAGTACCAGGACGGCAGCGTGACGAGGCTGGGCATCGTGCGCTCGACGCAAGTCGAGGCAGGAATGCCGGAGGTCTGGCAGACCTTGGGGGTGCAGAGCCATGCATAACCTCTACGAGCAGTTCCGCCAACTCATCCCTGATCCGCCATTGCAGGCGGGTACGGTAGTGGGCGTCGGCTCCGGCGTCGTGACCGTCGCCTTGCCCGGCGGCGGCCTGATCCGCGCACGCGGCAGCGCTGCCATCGGCCAAAAGGTGTTCGTGCGTGATGACGTCATCGAAGGCGGCGCACCCAACCTGATGCTGGAAATCATCGAAATCTGAAACCCATCTTCCTGATCACCCCTGAACCCGCCTTGGTGCCACGTGCATCAGGCGGGTTTCGCATTTCTGGAGACCTGCAATGACCGAACCCGAACAACAACCAGCCGCCCTTGTGGAAAACATGCTCCTGCTGCGCCGCGAGGACTTCGACGAACTGCTCGACCGTGCCGCCGAACGCGGAGCCGAGCGTTGCCTTGCCCATCTCGGGCTGGAGAACGGCAGCGCCGCGAAGGACATCCGCGAACTGCGCGATCTGCTGGAAGCGTGGCGAGATGCCCGCCGAACGGCGTGGCAGACCACCATCAAGGTCGTGACCACCGGCATCCTGGCCGCGCTGCTGGTGGGGGCCGCCATCAAGTTGAAGCTGATGGGAGGCGTGCAATGACTGCCAAGCCGAAGATCTGCCTTCTGGACGACTGGCGGCGCGTGTTGCGACGGGCCTGGAGCGTCCGCTTCTCGCTGCTGGCCGCTGCCTTCACGGCGGCGGAAGTCGTGGTGCCGCTGTTCGGGGACGTACTACCGCGCGGCGCGTTCGTGCTGCTGGCCTTTGCCGCCAGCATCGGCGCAACCGTAGCTCGCATCGTGGCTCAGCCGGAGATGCACCGATGACCCGGCCACCATCACCAGCGATGCGCAGGACGGTGGCCGGACTGACGCTGTCCGCTGCCGCCCTGGTTGGCATCGTGCTGCACGAGGGCTACACCGACCGTGCAGTGATCCCCGTCAAGGGCGATGTACCGACCATTGGTTTCGGCACCACCACCGGGGTGAAGCTGGGCGACACCACCACGCCGCCAAAGGCGCTGGCTCGGGCACTTACCGACGTGCAGCAATTCGAGGGGGCGCTCAAGCAATGCGTGACCGTGCCCCTGGCCCAGCACGAGTACGACGCGCTGGTGAGCTTTTCCTACAACGTCGGCAGCCACGCGTTCTGCCAGTCCACGCTGGTCAGGAAACTCAACGCCGAGGACTACGCGGGAGCCTGTGCCGAGCTGCTGCGCTGGCGCTTCTTCCAGGGCAAAGACTGCGCGCTGCCCACCAACGCGCGGCTGTGCGGCGGGCTGGCTACACGGCGAGAAGCCGAATACCGGCAGTGCATCGGGGAGGCGTCGTGAGTGTGATTCCGTGGCCGTACCGGCTGCTGGCCCTCACGGCGCTCGGCGTCGCCCTGATTGGCTTCGGCTGGATCAAGGGGGCGAGCCACGTTCAAGCGCGATGGGATGCCGCCATCCAGCAACAAGCCCTACAGACTGCAGCCATCCGCGAGCGGCAGGCGCAAGCCACCGTCAAGGTCGTCACCCAGTACGTCGACCGCGTCCGCGTCGTTCGCGAGAAGGGCGAAACCATCATCAAGGAGGTTCCCGTCTATGTGCCCGTTCAAGCCGATGCTGCTTGCACTATCAACCGTGGCTTTGTGCGCCTGCACGACGCTGCCGCCGCCGGTGAGCTGCCCGAGCCCGCCCGAGATGCTGATGCGGCCGCCGCAGGCATTGCGCTCTCTGCCGTCGCCGGAACCGTTGCCTCCAACTACCAGACCTGCCACGAGAACGCCGAGCAATTGAGAGCGTTGCAGGTGTGGGTCGGGGCGATGACACGAAGTGTCAGATGATTTCAGCTTGGCCATCGATCCCGAAAATCTGTGTGTAACCATCGTAGACTTCACGTTCAAGCTTGAAACTGGAAGAGTGCAAACGTTGACGCAACTTAAGAAGTTGTCTGAAGGTTTGACAAGAAGGGAAATATATGGAGCAAGAGAAAAAATGGCCTCGGGTAGGCGACAAACTCGTTCATCAGTTTAGAAAGAAGCCTGGGCAAATAGAGGCAGAGGTTATTTCCGTCGACAGAGGATCTGGTTTGATTGCGCTCCGTATTGGAGATAGAGTTTTTCCATCCTTGTCGTCTGCGGCCGAAGCTTGTTCCGGCGCTGCTGCGAATGGTTGGATCTACTGGGGGCTCAAGAAACAATCCCCGAGATCATCCGGAGCGGCCTCAGGGCTTGATAAGCAAAAGAAGCGCAGCCGGTAGAAATAACGGCGCGTTGTTATGCATTCGATTCAAAGAAGTCGGCTAGTATTTTTGCGTTTTTTTTGAGCACGGTTGACTGCACTATTTCTCTGCTTGGTGTTATTTCTTGAATCTTTATTTCCTGGTGCCTGGGGCCCCAAAAAATATAAAATAATTTGCAATTCAGCTTACTGCTCAGCTTCAGCAAGACATCCAGTCGCCTCCAATCCTCTGATTGATAGTTCTCGCACGACTCGTTGTCTATGGGGGACGGCAGGTTGTGTGTTTTGAACTCGCCAATTAAACGCGCGACACCATCTTTCATAAGAATAAAATCCAGGTCTCCTGGAAAAGGATCTGCGCTACCACTTTCTATAAATTCATTTGCGAGAAAACATTCGATCGCCGACGTTGCCACGGTGATGGGTTTAGGGTTTGAAAATGACCGCCCTCGATAAAGCCTAATATGCTCAGCAAGCCCGTGATAATCAACATACCGCCGTCTCGCCCTCCCAGAGTCAATATCGTCAACAGATATTAATAGCATCTTTAGTTCGGATGCATTGCTGTATGGGTAGCCAGCCGGGGAAAACAAATAATCCACTCCACAGCCTAACAACCTTGCAACGGAATTTAAGACGATCTTCGTCTTCTGAACCGATTCTTCATTTGTTAGTGCGTTTGCAATATCTAATTCTTTTGCGTCTGATTGTAATAGCTCAAATTCTCGCTTAAAAAAAAGCCGAGTAATAGCTCCCGAAGAGTTTACGATGTAGCCATCCACCGTACAGGCTACTGAGGGATTGCTGACATTTGCAACAACCTCTCGAAGGAATGTAAGCGCACGGCAATCCCATGTTGACCGCTGCAGGTCACCCAGTTACTGATCAGGCGTTCGCGGCCTGCCAGCGATGCGGCAGCAACTCCTCGATCCGGCTGGCCCGGTGCGTGGGCA
>JAIRVG010000095.1 GCA_031253995.1 Paucimonas sp.
CTGCTGCAGATCCTGTTCTGGTACTTCGCGGTGTTCCTGACCCTGCCGGGACCGCGGGGCAGCATCAACCTCAACGACACCTTCTTCATCAGCAACCGTGGCCTGAACATGCCCGGCGCTTCGCTGGCCGACGGCTTCTGGCCGTTCGCGATCGCGGTGCTGCTGGCGATCGTCGCCGTGGTGGCGATGGTGCGCTGGGCCAACCGCCGTTTCGAGGCGACCGGCGAGCCGTTCCACAAGTTCTGGGCCGCCCTCGGCCTGCTGCTGGTGATCCCGGGCCTGAGCGTGCTGCTGTTCGGCAACCCGCTGAGCTGGGAGCTGCCGCAATTGAAAGGATTCAACTTCGCTGGCGGCTGGGTACTGATTCCCGAACTGCTGGCGCTGACCCTGGCGCTGACCATCTACACCGCGGCGTTCATCGCCGAGATCGTCCGCTCGGGGATTCGCTCGGTCAGCCACGGCCAGACCGAAGCGGCGCGCTCCCTCGGCCTGCGCGAAGGCCCGACCCTGCGCAAGGTGATCATTCCCCAGGCGCTGCGGGTGATCATTCCGCCGCTGACCAGCCAGTACCTGAACCTGGCGAAGAACTCCTCGCTGGCGGCCGGCATTGGCTATCCGGAAATGGTCTCGCTGTTCGCCGGCACCGTGCTCAACCAGACCGGACAGGCCATCGAGGTGATCGCCATCACCATGAGCGTGTACCTGGCCATCAGCATCAGCATTTCCCTGCTGATGAACTGGTACAACAAGCGCATCGCGCTGATCGAGCGGTAAGGAGACGCGCATGACTACCCATGTTTTCAAACCCGACATGCCGCCACCGGTGAAGACCGTCGGCATCGCCGCCTGGCTGCGGGCCAACCTGTTCTCCAGCTGGCTCAACACCCTGCTGACCCTGTTCGCCCTCTACCTGGTCTGGCTGATCGTGCCGCCGCTGCTGCAGTGGTCGATCTTCGACGCCAACTGGGTCGGCACCACCCGTGCCGACTGCACCAAGGAAGGCGCCTGCTGGGTGTTCATCCAGCAACGCTTCGGCCAGTTCATGTATGGCTACTACCCCACCGAGCTGCGCTGGCGCGTGGACCTGACCGTGTGGCTGGCCGTGATCGGCGCGGCGCCGCTGTTCATCTCGCGCTTCCCGCGCAAGGCGATCTACGGCCTGTGCTTCCTGGTCGCCTATCCGATCATCGCCTACACCCTGCTGCACGGCGGCCACCTGGGCCTGACCACGGTGCCGACCAGCCAGTGGGGCGGCCTGATGCTGACCCTGGTGATCGCTACCGTGGGTATCGTCGGTGCCTTGCCGCTGGGCATCCTGCTGGCCCTGGGCCGGCGTTCGAAGATGCCGGCGGTGAAGGTGGTCTGCGTGACCTTCATCGAGTTCTGGCGCGGCGTGCCGCTGATCACCGTGCTGTTCATGTCCTCGGTGATGCTGCCGCTGTTCCTGCCCGAAGGCATGAGCTTCGACAAGCTGCTGCGGGCCATGATCGGGGTGATCCTGTTCCAGTCGGCGTACATCGCCGAAGTGGTGCGCGGTGGCCTGCAGGCCATTCCCAAGGGCCAGTACGAAGCTGCCGCGGCCATGGGCCTGGGCTACTGGCGCTCGATGGGCCTGGTGATCCTGCCGCAAGCCCTGAAGCTGGTGATTCCCGGCATCGTCAACACCTTCATTGCCCTGTTCAAGGACACCAGCCTGGTGATCATCATCGGCCTGTTCGACCTGCTCAACAGCGTCAAGCAGGCGGCCGCCGACCCCGCCTGGCTGGGCATGGCGACCGAGGGCTACGTGTTCGCGGCCCTGGTGTTCTGGATTTTCTGTTTCGGTATGTCCCGCTACTCCATGCACCTGGAGCGCAAGCTGGACACAGGCCACAAGCGTTAGGAGTGTTTCGAATGAGTGAAGCGATCAAGCAGCCTGTTGGCCCTGAAGGCATTATCCAGATGCAGGGCGTGAACAAGTGGTACGGCCAGTTCCACGTGCTCAAGGACATCAACCTGAATGTGCGCCAGGGCGAGCGCATCGTGCTGTGCGGGCCGTCCGGCTCGGGCAAGTCCACCACCATCCGCTGCCTCAACCGCCTGGAAGAGCACCAGCAGGGGCGCATCGTGGTGGATGGCGTGGAACTGACCAACGACCTCAAGCAGATCGAGGCGATCCGTCGCGAAGTCGGCATGGTGTTCCAGCATTTCAACCTGTTCCCGCACCTGACCATCCTGCAGAACTGCACCCTGGCACCGATGTGGGTGCGCAAGATGCCCAAGCGCAAGGCCGAGGAAATCGCCATGCACTACCTGGAGCGCGTACGCATTCCGGAGCAGGCGCACAAGTTCCCGGGGCAGCTGTCCGGTGGTCAGCAGCAGCGCGTGGCGATTGCCCGGGCGCTGTGCATGAAGCCGAAGATCATGCTGTTCGACGAACCGACCTCGGCGCTGGACCCGGAGATGGTGAAGGAAGTGCTGGATACCATGGTCAGCCTGGCGGAAGACGGCATGACCATGCTCTGCGTGACCCACGAGATGGGCTTCGCCCGCACCGTGGCGAACCGGGTGATCTTCATGGACAAGGGGGAGATCGTGGAGCAGGCCGCTCCGGATGACTTCTTCGACCGGCCGCAGAATGAGCGGACCAAGTTGTTCCTGAGCCAGATCCTGCATTGATGGAGGTGGCTGGCAGATCCTGGTCTGCCAGTCATTCCTTTTGAGGGCCCTATCGCTGGCAAGCCAGCGATAGGGCCCTCAATAGCAATAAAGTCCTGAATCAGTTCTCTTCTTCCTGCGCCGCCGGCGCCGGTGGCGGCCGCAGCCCCACCTCGGCCATCAGCTTCAGCTGCTTGCCATTGCGCATCACCTCGATGGCCACCTTCTCGCTCGGCTTGATCCGCGCCACCTGGTTCATCGATCGCCGCCCGTCACCCGCCGGCTCGCCATTGATGCTCAGGATCACGTCACCCAGCTGCAACCCGGCCCGTTGCGCCGGTCCATCGCGGAAGATCCCCGCCACGACGATCCCCGGACGCCCCTGCATGCCGAACGACTCGGCCAGCTCCTGGCTCAGCGGCTGCACCTCGATGCCCAGCCAGCCACGAATCACCTGGCCATGCTCGATGATCGACTTCATCACCTCCAGCGCCAGCTTGGTCGGGATGGCGAAACCGATGCCCTGGGAGCCGCCGGACTTGGAGAAGATCGCCGTATTGATCCCGGTCAGGTTGCCGTTGGCATCCACCAGCGCGCCGCCGGAGTTGCCCGGGTTGATCGCCGCGTCGGTCTGGATGAAGTCCTCGTAGTTGTTAAGGCCCAGCTGGTTGCGCCCGGTGGCGCTGATGATGCCCATGGTCACGGTCTGGCCCACGCCGAACGGGTTGCCGATGGCCAGGGCGACATCGCCGATGCGGATGTTGTCGGAACGGCCGATGGTGATCGCCGGCAGGTTCTTGAGGTCGATCTTCAGCACCGCCAGGTCGGTTTCCGGGTCGCTGCCGATGACCCGGGCCAGGGTCTCGCGGCCGTCCTTGAGCGCCACCACGATCTGGTCGGCACCGGCGGTCACGTGGTTGTTGGTCAGCAGGTAGCCTTCCGGGCTCATGATCACCGCCGAGCCCAGGCTCGACTCCCAGCGCCGCTGCTTGGGCAGGTTGTCGCCGAAGAAGCGGCGGAACTGCGGGTCTTCGAACAGCGGATGGGCAGCCTTGTTGACCACCTTGGTGGTGTACAGGTTGGCCACCGCCGGCGCCGCATGGGTGACCGCGTCGGCATAGGACACCGGGCCCTGGACCACGGTGTTGGTCTGTGGCGCCTGTTGCAGGTTGACGTCCTGGCTGGGCAGTCCTACCCACTCGGGGAAGCGCTGGATGACCAGCAACGCGATCAGCACGCCAGTGAGCAGTGGCCAGCCGAAATAACGCAAAGCCTTGAGCATTGAATGAATCCTGGGGGAGTTGGCCCGAGCCGGTGATGCCATGGGGAGGTGACGAACGCGCGCGATCATACTGCGACAGCACCTGTGCAGGACCGCTAAATCACACCATCCGTGATCGCGTTTGCCGAATGCCCCCAGGTGACTGCCGCCGGTTTCCCCAACAACAGTGACGGCCCATAATGATGGCCATTATACGGAGCCTTGCGCCGTGCTGAACTGCTGAATTGAGGAGTCTTTCCATGGCTGTCGCTTTGTCCACCCTGGTCGAGGAAGCCGACCGTTACCTCGCTAGCGCGAAAATCCAGGACTACTGCCCCAACGGCCTGCAGGTCGAAGGCCGCCCGCAGGTGACCCGCATCGTCAGTGGTGTCACCGCCAGCCAGGCGCTGCTGGATGCCGCGGTCGAGGCCGGTGCCGACCTGGTACTGGTGCACCACGGCTATTTCTGGAAGGGCGAGAACCCCTGCATCACCGGGATGAAGCAACGCCGCCTGAAAACCCTGCTCAAGCACGACATCAGCCTGCTGGCCTACCACCTGCCGCTGGACGTGCACCCGGAGGTCGGCAACAACGTGCAACTGGCCCGACAGCTGGATATCACCGTGGAAGGCCCGCTCGACCCGGACAACCCGCGTGTGGTGGGCCTGGTCGGTTCGCTGGCCGAGCCAGTGTCGGCGCGCGACTTCGCCCGCCGGGTCAACGAAGCGATGGGGCGTGAGCCCTTGCTGGTGGAAGGCGAGGCGGTCATTCGTCGGGTCGGCTGGTGCACCGGTGGCGGCCAGGGCTACATCGACCAGGCCATCGCCGCCGGCGTCGACCTGTTCATCAGCGGCGAAGCTTCCGAGCAGACCTACCACAGCGCCCGGGAAAACGGCGTCAGCTTCATCGCCGCCGGGCACCACGCCACCGAGCGCTACGGGGTGCAGGCGCTGGGCGACTACCTGGCTCGGCGCTTTGCCCTCGAACACCTGTTCATCGATTGCCCGAACCCGGTTTGAAGCCAAACAGCCGGGCATATCCATAGATTGTTTCGTTCTAGCCCGCCTCCTAAATAGAAGCGGGTGCTGTGATAGAGTGGCCCGCTCGAACACGGCCCGTCTGGCCGTCCAATAAAGATCGTTTTCCCGTGAGTAGCCATGGTCGACAAGCTGACGCATTTGAAACAGTTGGAGGCGGAAAGCATCCACATCATTCGTGAGGTGGCCGCCGAGTTCGATAACCCGGTGATGCTGTACTCGATTGGCAAGGACTCGGCCGTGATGCTGCATCTGGCACGCAAGGCCTTCTTCCCTGGCAAGCTGCCGTTTCCGGTGATGCACGTCGACACCCAGTGGAAATTCCAGGAGATGTACCGCTTCCGCGACAAGATGGTCGAGGAAATGGGTCTTGAACTGATCACCCACGTCAACCCGGAAGGCGTTGCGCAGGGCATCAACCCGTTCACCCACGGCAGCTCCAAGCACACCGACATCATGAAGACCCAGGGCCTCAAGCAGGCGCTGGACAAGCACGGCTTCGACGCCGCCTTCGGTGGCGCGCGCCGCGACGAAGAGAAGTCGCGGGCCAAGGAGCGCGTCTACTCGTTCCGTGACAGCAAGCACCGCTGGGACCCGAAGAACCAGCGTCCCGAGCTGTGGAACGTCTACAACGGCAAGGTCAACAAGGGCGAGTCGATCCGCGTCTTCCCGCTGTCGAACTGGACCGAGCTGGACATCTGGCAGTACATCTACCTCGAAGGCATCCCGATCGTGCCGCTGTACTTCGCCGCCGAGCGTGAAGTCATCGA
>JAIRVG010000080.1 GCA_031253995.1 Paucimonas sp.
CCGCTCTTGCCGTTCACGTCGGTGTTGATGAAGCTGTAGGCCAGGCCCAGGGTCAGCTGGTCGCTGAGCTTGCCGTCGGCCCCCACGGCGATGCCGCGGCTGTAGGCGTTGTAGCCGGCTACGCCGTCACGCAGGTCCTGGGTGGCGTCGCTGTACAGGCTTTGTACCCACACGCCGGTTTCCTTGAAGCCTTCGCCCGACGAAGCACCGCGCAGGCTGCTGGTACGGCTGCCGGTGACGTTGCTGACCAGGTTCTGGCTGGTAGTGGCCGCCTGGGTGGCGCCGCCGTTGGTCTCCGGGGTCAGTTGCTCGGCGATGCGGGCCAGGTCGGCTTCGCTGGTGTTGAGCAGGGCCTGCAGGAACGGATCGTTCGGGTTCTGCTCGCGGATGCGGTTGATCACGCCGTCGTTGACCAGGCTGCCGATGGCTTTCTGGCCGTTGGCGGAGCCGCCGTTGCCGACGATGATCTCCTCGACTTCTTCCTGGCCTTTGCCGGTCACGGTGGCGACCAGGGTGTTGTCTTCCAGCTTGTAGCTGTCGATGTTGAGCAGGGCCGACGAGCTTGTCAGGTTGAGCTTGCCGTTCGGGTCGGCATTTCCATAGTCGTCCTCGACAACCAGTTCACCCGCCTGGATCAGCTTGTACTGCACAGCGTTGGCGGAGAAGTCACTGCCTTGGGCAGCCAGCTTGATCTGCGCGTTCTCGCTGAATTGAGCGGCGCCGCTGACGCTCAGAACTGCTGTGTCAGGAGCGGTGGCGCTGGATAAATTGAGGCCCAATGACGAGTTGTTTGCGACATACAGGTTACCGGCGACACTGGTGTGAGGACTGAGCAGGTTTAGAGAGGCCGGTGCGGTCTGAGTTTTGCTGCCCACTTCCAGTCTTCCGTGGCTGGGGACGTAAAAATGTATATTGGACCAGTTGCTTGGGCTGCTGCTACCGGTGAACTCCGCATTGCCGGTAACTTTGATATTTGAGACACCCATCAGGTTGCCGCTGATCTTGCTGCCGTCGCCCATCACGAGGTCAACAGTGGAAACACCGTTTACCGCTATAGCGTTATTTTGACCTTCCAGAATGCCTGTGTTGACGACAGTGACAGATGACAGATTTTCGAAAGCTAAAGCGGTATCGGTAGCCTGGATGATGCCGGTGTTAGTGATCGAGGAGTTGGCGGCGAACAGTGTGTACCGGAAGGACATGGCTCGAGCACCTTCACCTTCGGCAATGATGACGCCCTGGTTTTCAAGTCCTCCAAGTGTGCCCGAGTAGTAGGAATAAAAGCTTCCCGTCGACTGGATGGCGATAGCTTTATCTCCAGTTACCTGGATCAGGCCCTGGTTCATGATTTTCGAAGTGACGACCGACCCTAGATCCAGCGCAACGGAATGTTCTCCCTCTGCGATCAACTTTGCATTGCTGGTGTTGATCACATCACCCTTGATGATGGTGCCGGTGTTAAGGCTCAAGGCAGTTGCAGGATAGACATTGTCGAAGGGGAACTTGAGGGGCTCGCCTTTGGCGAAAATCAAACCTTCATTGCTCAGGTTTCCGGAAACTTCCGTACTGTCTATCTCTACACCATGAGCGGCATTCCCGGTTGCGCTGATGCTGCCTTTGTTTGTCAGGTTTTGAATGTAATTATAACCCCATATCTCATTCTTCCAGTCGGGGCCCAGGAACACTGCGCTGGAGTATTCACCTGCCGTATTTATTGTGGAGTTGAGAGTCAGGTTTTTTATATTGCTGCTGGCAACGTGAATGGCGGTAGGCTCGCTCCCGTCGTAGTGACCGTTGATTTCCAGGTTTTCCTGTGGATTGGCCAGTTGACTGGAAAACCCGCTGTTCGTCAGTTGCACGATCTGAGCGTTTACAGGCAATGCAGCGGCGGCTACGGCAAGTGCGAGCAGGGTTTTGCGGAAAAGCGTGACGGTCACGATTCATTCCTTTGGAATTGTTTGGGTAAATCGATGATGGCTATGCGCCATGTCGTGGCGCGCGCATGGTAAACAAGCCCGCTGCCTAATGACATGGCATGGCCGTGGATTTTTCGCTGATCGGCAAGCGACAGCCCATACCTTTGCCGCTTTGCTGACACCCAGCGGAAAGCCATTGCCGCTTTTCCGTCATTGCCGCCCCTGGCAAAAAAGCGCAAGCCCCGGTTTTACTGGGGTTTTGCTTGTTGGCATGGGACTTGCTCTCTCATCGCCAACAGAACATCCGGTCAACCTCCGAAGGTTTCCCCGACATGAGCATCAGCTTCGACAAAGCGCTCGGCATCCACGAAAAGGCCCTGAGCTTCCGCGCCCAGCGTGCCGAGGTGCTGGCCAACAACATCGCCAACGCCGACACGCCGAACTTCAAGGCGCGGGACATGGACTTCTCCAACGTGCTCGCCGCCGAGACCGAGAAGGCCCAGAAGGGCGGTCATTTCGCCCTGGACCGTACCAATGCCCGGCACATCGAGGCCGATGGCGTGACCCTCAGCGACGAGTCGCTGCAGTACCGCACGCCGATGCAACCGTCGATCGACCAGAACACCGTCGACGCGCAGCTGGAGCAGTCCAGCTACGCCGAGAACGCCGTGGGTTTCCAGGCCAGCTTCACGCTGCTCAACAGTAAATTCAAAGGGCTGGTGTCGGCCCTGCGCGGAGAGTAATCCATGTCCCTCGCCAGTGTTTTCAACATCGCCGGTAGCGGCATGAGCGCCCAGACCACCCGTCTGAACACCGTCGCCTCCAACATCGCCAACGCCGAGACCGTCTCGTCGAGCATCGACCAGACCTACCGCGCTCGTCACCCGGTATTCGCCACCACCTTCCAGCAGGCGCAGAACGGCAGCCAGTCGCTGTTCCAGGACCAGGATGCGGCGGGGCAGGGCGTGCAGGTGCTCGGCGTGGTCGAGGACCAGAGCAACCTCGAAGCGCGCTACGAGCCGAACCACCCGGCAGCGAACAAGGACGGCTACGTCTACTACCCGAACGTCAACGTGGTCGAGGAAATGGCCGACATGATCTCGGCCAGCCGCTCGTTCCAGACCAACGCCGAGTTGATGAACACGGCCAAGACCATGATGCAGAAAGTACTGACCCTGGGTCAGTGATAAAAGGACCGAGCCAATGGCCAGTGTCAACGATACGACTTCAGGGGTGAACCTCAACGACGTCCTCAAGTCGTCCGGGACCAAGAGCACCTCGCAAACCGGCGTCGCCTCCGCCACCAACAGCTCCACCGGTGGCAAGACCCTGGGCAAGGATGCGTTCCTGCAGCTGCTGGTAACCCAGATGCAGCACCAGAACCCGCTGGATCCGCAGGACAACAGCGAGTTCGTCGCCCAGCTGGCGCAGTTCAGCAGCCTCGAAGGCATCACCACGCTGAACGAGTCGGTCACCGCGATTTCCGGCAACTACAAATCGTCCCAGGCCCTGCAGGCCTCGTCCCTGGTTGGTCGCTCGGTGGTTGCGCAGACCGACAAGGCCGTGGTCGATACCAGCAAGAGCCTGAACGGCTCGGTGGTGGTGCCGCAGTCGGTGACCGAAGTCAAGGTTTCCATCACCGACAAGGATGGCAATGTCGTGCGTACCCTTGACCTGGGTGCGCAGTCCGCCGGCAACGCTTCCTTCGTCTGGGACGGCAAGAACGGGAAGGGCGAGGTCATGGAGCCGGGTACCTACACGTTCAAGGCCACCACCACGGTCGATGGCAAGGAAGCGGAGATGTACACCCTGCTGCCGGCCACGGTCAGCAGCGTCACCATCAGTCAGACAGGGGGCGAGATGATGCTCAATCTCGCCGGTCTGGGCAGCGTCGCGCTGTCCAAAGTGCAAACCATCGGTATATAGAGCCGGCTAACGGCACAGGAGTGAAAGATGTCCTTCAATATCGGCCTTAGCGGTCTCTATGCGGCAAGCAAGCAACTGGACGTTACCGGCAACAACATCGCCAACGTCGCCACCAACGGCTTCAAGTCTTCCCGTGCGGAATTCCAGGACGTGTACTCGGCGAGCAAGCTGGGCGTGGGCAGCAAGACCGTCGGCAACGGCGTGAGCCTGGCGGCGATTTCCCAGCAGTTCGGCCAGGGTGACGTGAACAACACCGGCAACGTGCTGGACATGGCGATCCAGGGCCAGGGCTTCTTCGTGCTCAGCGACAACGGCTCGCTCACCTACACCCGCGCCGGTGCGTTCCAGACCAGCAAGGACAGCTATGTCGTGACCTCCGACGGCCTGCGCCTGCAGGGCTACGCCGCCGACGAAAACGGCAAGATCCTGACGTCCAGCCTGACCGACCTCAAGATCGACACCCTGTCGCAGCCGCCGAAGGCCACCAGCCTGGTCACCCAGGGCATCAACCTGAACTCCGAGGCCACTCCGATTCCGTTGGCGCCGGCGGGTCCGACCTTCGTGCCGACCGACGAAAACACCTACACCAAGAAGTTCTCGACCGAGATCTACGATACCCAGGGCAACAAGCACACCCTGGAGCAGTACTATCGCAAGACCGACCAGAACACCTGGACCATGTACTCGCTGATCGACGGTCGCAATCCGCAGAACCCGGCCAGTGCCTCGCCTCTGGTGGGCAGCATGACCTTCAAGTCCGACGGCAGCATCAACACCATGACCGGCTCGGTGGCTCCGGACGACAGCTTCTCCGTGGTCAACAACGTCTTTACCGTGAAGGGCTGGATTCCGGCGACCTACAACGCCACCACCGGCACCTGGGGTTCCAATGGCTCCGCGGCCAATCCCGACGGTGTGCGCCTGGACATGAGCTCGACCACTTCCTTCAACACCGACACCGCGCGCCTGCCGCCAACCCAGGATGGTTACGCGACGGGTCTGCTGTCGAGCCTGAGCATCGACTCCACGGGTGTGATGTTCGCCAGCTTCAGTAACCAGCAGTCCCGTGCCATTGGCCAGGTGGCGATTGCCAGCTTCGCCAACGAGCAAGGTCTGGAGCAGATGGGTGGGACGCGCTGGAAGGAAACCTTTGCCTCGGGTAGCGCGGGTATCGACACGCCGAAGACCGGCACCCTGGGGTCGATCTCCTCCAACGCCCTGGAAGAGTCGAACGTCAACCTGACCCAGGAGCTGGTCGAGCTGGTCAAGGCGCAGTCCAACTACCAGGCCAACGCCAAGACCATTTCCACCCAGAGCTCCATCATGCAGACCATCATCCAGATGACCTGATGCTGGCTGGGTAGAGTGATCGCGAGCCCCTTCCCGTTCCGGGCGGGGGCTTGTCGTTTCTGCGAGGTGAAGATGAAGCGTTATCTGATTGCCGGGTTGCTGGTCCTGGTGGCGACCCAGGCGGTGGCGGCCATGGCGCCGTGGTATCGCTGGGAAAGCCAGGCCGACGGGCGCCTGGTCTGCGCCCAGCATGCGCCGGGGGAGGGCTGGAAGCGCTTTGCCGGGCCGTTCAACAATGCCGGGTGCCGGCCCTGAGCCTTGCTGTGTTCTCTCGGGCCTCATCGCTGGCAAGCCAGCTCCCACAGGTTTGGCGGTGCACGCGATCCCTGTGGGAGCTGGCTTGCCAGCGATGAGGCCCGAAAGCACTACACAAGGGGCGGGATCTTGCCGCCACCCGGCAAACCCACCGCCGATAATTTGTCTTCTCCCTCCGCCTCGCCCCTCCGCAAATCCGGCAAAACCCCGAAAACACAGGCCTTTTCCCGTCTCTTCAAAATCTGGTTCGAAAATTGCTTCCATCCCGCGACAGCAGCGGTGAACGGCAAGTGTTCGCCAGCGTAGCGGAGGATGACTGTGGACAAGATGCTTTACGTGGCCATGACCGGCGCCAGCCAGAACGCGCTGGCGCAGAAGGCCCATGCCAACAACCTGGCGAACATTTCCACCAGCGGTTTCCAGCGTGACCTGGAGCAGGCGCGCTCGATGCCGGTGTTCGGCGACAGCTTTCCGGCGCGCGCCTATGCCATGACCGAGCGCCCGGCCACCGACTTCACCCCCGGTGCGCTGCAGGAAACCGGCCGCGACCTGGACATCGCCGTGGGCGGCGACGGCTTCATCGCCGTGCAGGCCCCCGATGGCAGCGAAGCCTATGTACGCACCGCCAGCCTGAACATTGACGCGGTCGGCGTCCTGCGCGCCGGCAACGGCATGCCGGTAATGGGCAACGGTGGTCCGATCGCCGTGCCGCCGGAGCAGAAGATCGAAGTCGGCCAGGACGGCACCATCACCATCCGCGCCATGGGCGAGGGCCCGCGGGTGATGGCCGAGGTCGACCGCATCAAGCTGGTCAACCCCGACCTGAAGAACATGACCAAGGGCCTCGACGGCCTGATCCACACCAAGAGCGGCCAGCCTGCCGACGCCGATGCCAACGTGCAGGTGGTGTCCGGTTTCCTGGAAGCAAGCAACGTCAATGCCGTGGAAGAGATGACCTCGGTGCTGGCGCTGGCCCGGCAGTTCGAACTGCACGTAAAGATGATGAACACGGCCAAGGAAGGCGACGAAGCCATGGCTCGGGTTTTGCAAATCAGCTAATTGACACAGGCGTAGCGCCGTAAAACAGGCGTACCAGGAGAACAGCATGCTTCCGGCTCTTTGGGTCAGTAAAACCGGTCTGTCCGCCCAGGACACCAACCTGACCGTCATTTCCAACAACCTGGCCAACGTGTCCACCACGGGCTTCAAGCGCGACCGCGCCGAATTCCAGGACCTGCTCTACCAGGTGAAACGCCAGCCAGGTGCCCAGTCGACCCAGGACAGCGAACTGCCGTCGGGCCTGCAAGTGGGTACCGGTGTGCGCATCGTCGGCACCCAGAAGAACTTCATGACCGGCAGCCTGCAGACCACCGAGAACCCGCTGGACCTCGCGGTCAACGGCCGTGGCTTCTTCCAGGTCCTGCAGCCGGACGGCACCGTCTCCTACACCCGTGACGGTACCTTCCACCTGAACTCCGATGGCCAGATCGTCACCGCCAACGGCTTCGCCCTGGAACCGGCCATCGTCGTGCCGCCGGACGCGCAGACCTTCACCGTCGGCCAGGACGGCACCGTGTCGATCACCACCGCCGGCAACCCGGCCGCGCAGATCATCGGCAACATCCAGACCGCCGACTTCATCAACCCGGCCGGCCTGCAGTCGCTGGGTGGCAACCTGTTCCTGGAAACCGCCGCCAGCGGCGCGCCGCAGATCGGTACCCCGGGCCTGAACGGCTTCGGTACCACCATGCAGCAGACCCTGGAAAACTCCAACGTCAGCACCGTGGAAGAACTGGTCAACATGATCACCACCCAGCGTGCCTACGAGATGAACTCCAAGGTGATTTCCACCGCCGACAGCATGCTCCAGTACGTTACCCAGAACCTGTAATTGACCTGGGCAAAGTCGTTTTCACCGTTACACCGTGAGGTCAGAGTCATGAGCCGTTTGTTGTCCGTAGTCGCCCTGGGGGGGGCGGTGTTGCTGGCTGGTTGCGTCGCGCCGACGCCCAAGCCCAACGATCCGTATTACGCGCCTGTGTTGCCGCGTACGCCCCTGCCGGCGGCCGCCAACAACGGTTCGATCTACCAGGCCGGGTTCGAGCAGAACATGTACGGCGACCGCAAGGCGTTCCGGGTCGGTGACATCATCACCATCACCCTCAACGAGCGGACCCAGGCAAGCAAGAATGCCGGCTCGCAGATCGACAAGGACAGCAACGCCAATATCGGCCTGACCTCGTTGTTCGGTTCCGGCCTGACCACCAACAACCCCATCGGTGGCAACGACCTCAGCCTCAGTGCCGGCTACAGCGGCACCCGCGGCACCAAGGGCGACAGCAAGGCGGCCCAGGGCAACACCCTGACCGGCTCGATCACCGTGACCGTGGCCGACGTGCTGCCCAATGGCATCATCGCCGTGCGCGGCGAAAAGTGGATGACCCTGAACACCGGTGACGAACTGGTACGCATCGCCGGGCTGGTACGCGCCGACGACATCAGCACCGACAACACCGTGCCCTCGACCCGGGTCGCGGATGCGCGCATCACCTATTCCGGGACCGGGGCCTTCGCCGATGCCAGCCAGCCCGGCTGGTTCGACCGCTTCTTCCTCAGCCCGCTTTTCCCGTTCTAGGTTCGGGTGACCATGTTCAAGTTCAAGCAGTTCATCGCCACGACCCTCCTGCTGGTCGTGGCCTGCAGCGCCCAGGCCGAGCGCCTGAAGGACATCGCCAGCATTTCCGGCGTGCGCTCCAACCAGTTGATCGGCTACGGCCTGGTGGTGGGGCTCAACGGTACGGGTGACCAGACCACCCAGACCCCGTTCACCCTGCAGACCTTCAACAACATGCTCTCGCAGTTCGGCATCAAGGTGCCGGCGGGTTCGGGCAACGTGCAGTTGAAGAACGTCGCCGCGGTGTCGGTGCACGCCGATCTGCCGGCGTTCGCCAAGCCGGGCCAGGTCATCGACATCACCGTCTCGTCCATCGGCAACTCCAAGAGCCTGCGCGGCGGCAGCCTGCTGATGACCCCGCTCAAGGGCATCGACGGCAACGTCTACGCCATCGCCCAGGGCAACCTGGTGGTGGGCGGCTTCGACGCCGAGGGCCGTGACGGTTCGAAGATCACCGTCAACGTTCCGTCGGCTGGCCGGATTCCCGGCGGTGCCAGCGTCGAGCGTGCCGTGCCCAGCGGTTTCAACCAGGGCAACAGCCTGACCCTGAACCTCAACCGCCCCGACTTCACCACCGCCAAGCGCATCGTCGACAAGGTCAACGAGCTGCTCGGCCCGGGTGTCGCCCAGGCGGTGGACGGCGGCTCGGTGCGGGTCACTGCGCCCCTCGATCCGGGCCAGCGCGTCGACTACCTGTCGATCCTGGAAAACCTGGAGATCGATCCGGGCCAGGCGGTGGCCAAGGTCATCATCAACTCGCGTACCGGCACCATCGTCATCGGCCAGAACGTCAAGGTCTCGCCGGCGGCGGTGACCCACGGCAGCCTGACCGTGACCATCACCGAAGACCCGATCGTCAGCCAGCCCGGCGCCTTCTCTGGCGGCCAGACCGCCGTGGTCCCGCGTTCCCGGGTCAATGCCGAGCAGGAAGCCAAGCCGATGTTCAAGTTCGGCCCGGGCACCACGCTTGACGAGATCGTCCGTGCCGTCAACCAGGTGGGCGCCGCGCCCAGCGACCTGATGGCGATCCTCGAAGCCCTGAAGCAGGCCGGCGCGTTGCAGGCCGACCTGATCGTGATCTGAGGACGGCCGCCCATGGACATGCCCAAGAGCACGATGTTCAGCACCGCCGACAGTGGTGCCTACACCGACCTCAATCGCCTCAACTCGCTGAAGGTCGGTGACCGCGACAGCGAGGGCAACCTGCGCAAGGTGGCCCAGGAATTCGAGTCGCTGTTCCTCAACGAGATGCTCAAGTCGGTGCGTTCGGCCACCGACGTGCTGGCCAAGGACAACCCGCTCAACACCGAGACCACCAAGCAGTACCAGTCGATGTACGACCAGCAACTGGCGGTGAGCCTGTCCCGCGAGGGCGGCGGCATCGGCCTGCAGGACGTGCTCATGCGCCAGCTTTCCAAGCAGAAGGCCAGTGCGCCGAATACCAGCCCGTTCCCGCGGGTCGATACCGAGCAGCGCGCGCTGTGGGCGAGCAAGGTGGCGGAGCCGGCGCGCCAGGCCGAGGAAACCGCGAGCGCGCGCAACGACGTGGCTGCCCTCAATTCGCGGCGCCTGGCCCTGCCGGGCAAGCTCACCGACCGCCTGCTGGCCGGTATCGTGCCGTCGGCGGATGCCGCCGCGGCCACCACCAATACCGCCGCGATCCCTGGCCGCACCACGGCCATGACCGATGCCGTGGTCAAGGGCGACTGGCAGCCGGCGCAGACCTTCGCCGCCCCTGGCGCAACGCGCATCTACGGCCGCGCCGTGGCCCAGCCACCGCTGGCGCCGGCGAAGAAGGCCTTCGATTCCAGCGACGATTTCGTCGCCACCATGCTGCCGATGGCCGAGCAGGCGGCCAAGCGCATCGGCATCGATCCGCGCTACCTGGTGGCCCAGGCCGCCCTGGAAACCGGCTGGGGCAAGTCGGTCATGCGCTCTGCCGATGGCAGCAGCAGCCACAACCTGTTCGGCATCAAGGCCACCGGCAACTGGCAGGGTGATTCGGCGCGGGCGATCACCAGCGAATTCCGCGACGGCCAGTTCGTCAAGGAAACCGCGGCGTTCCGTTCCTACGATTCGTACCAGGACAGCTTCCACGACCTGGTCAGCCTGTTGCAGAACAACGCGCGCTATCAAGATGCGGTGAAGTCGGCCGATAACCCAGAACAATTCGTGCGAGAGCTGCAAAAGGCCGGGTATGCAACCGACCCGAACTACGCCAGCAAGATCTCGCAGATCGCAAAACAGATGAAGTCGTACGAAAGCTACGCGGCGCTCAGCCCAACGACGAAACTATAAGGTTTGAACCATGGCGAGTTTGATCAGCATCGGGATGTCGGGACTTGGGGCCGCTCAGTCGGGCCTGCATACCACAGGTAACAACATTGCCAATGCCGATGTGGCCGGCTATTCGCGCCAGCAGAACATCCAGACCACGACCGGTTCGGTCCGCTATGGCCAGGTGTTCATCGGCACCGGCACCACCCTGGCCGACGTGCGCCGGGTGTACAACGCCTTCCTCGACAACCAGTTGCAGACCAGCACCTCGCTCAACAGCGACGCGGCGTCGTACCTGAGCCAGATCACCCCGACCGACAACCTGCTGTCCGACGCCAACACCGGTGTCACCGGCGCGCTGAAGAGCTTCTTCACCGCCCTGCAGGGCCTGTCCGCCAAGCCCAACGACGACGCCTCGCGCCAGTTGCTGCTGACCAACGCCGAGTCGCTGGCCAACCGCTTCAACACCATTGCCGCGCAGTTCAAGGAACAGAACAGCAACATCAACGGCAACCTCAAGTCGATGACCGAGCAGGTCAACAACCTGGCCAAGACCGTTGCCCAGCTGAACGAACAGATCGGCAAGGTTGCCGCCGTCAACGGCCAGCCCAACGACCTGATGGACCAGCGCGACGAGACCATCCGCCAGCTCAACGAGCTGGTCGGCGTGCAGACCACCAACCGCAACGGCAACATCGACGTGACCCTGGCCAACGGCCAGTCGCTGGTCCTGGGTACCAGCGTCAATGCCCTGAGCGTGGTCACCAGCACCACCGACCCGAGCCAGGTATCGATCAAGCTGGCCTACAACAACACCAGCGTCGACGTGACCAACTCCCTGACCGGCGGCGAGATCGGCGGCCTGTTGCGCTACCGCAAGGAAACCCTGATCCCGGCACAGAACGAGATTGGTCGCCTGGCCCTGGTCCTGGCCGACAAGGTCAACTCCCAGCTGGCCCAGGGCATCGACAAGAACGGCGAGTTCGGCGCGGCCCTGTTCAACGACATCAACAGCGCGATGTCGATGGCCAGCCGTAGTCTGGCCATGAGCGGCAACAGCGCCGGCTCCGGCAACCTCGACGTGGTGATCAAGGACACCAGCCTGCTGAGCACCAGCGACTACCAGGTGACCTTCACCAGCGCCACCAGCTACATCGTGCGCAAGCTGCCGGACAACACCAGCATGGGCAGCTTCGACCTCAACGACAACCCGCAGCCGGTGATCGATGGCTTCAGCCTCAATCTCAATGGCGGCGCGGTCAGTGCCGGCGACAGCTTCAAGATCACCCCGACCCGCAGTGGCGCAGCCAACCTCGACGTGGTCATGACCGACTCGAAGAAGCTGGCCATGGCCGCCCCGCTGACCGCCACCGCCGGCGGCAGCAACAAGGGCACCGGGGTCATCACCCAGCCGGTGCTGAAGTCGGTGCTGGACATCGCCGACCCGGCCCAGCGCCTTGAGTTGCAGAACGGCATCAAGTACTCCACGCCGGTGCGCCTGGTCTTCGGTGACGAAAGCGTGACCCCGCAGACGTATCAACTGGTCAACGCCAAGGGCGACGCGATCGGTACCCCTGGCACCTTCATTCCCGGCCAGAGCAACACCCTGCAGCTGAACATCCCGATGGTGGACGCCAGCGGCGCGCCGGTGCTCGACGGCAGTGGCGTGCAGAAGACCATCGCCGTGCAGATGGAAGTCAGCGGCGCGCCGAAGCAGGACGACAGCTACAACATCGCCCTGACCAGCGCCTCGTCCTCGGACAACCGCAACGGCCTCGGCCTGCTGGAGCTGCAGAACAAGCAGACCGTCGACGTCGGCAGCGCCACCAAGGGCGTGAGCCTCACCGATGCCTACGGCAAGCTGGTGGAAAGCGTGGGTGCCAAGACCCAGCAGGCCAAGATGGACAGCGCGGCGACCGGGGCCATCCTGACCCAGGCCAAGGCCTCCCGTGATTCGCTCTCCGGCGTGCAGCTGGATGAAGAAGCCGGCAACCTGGTCAAGTACCAGCAGTACTACACCGCCTCGTCGCAGATCATCAAAGCGGCGCAGGAAGTCTTCAACACGCTGATCAGCGCGCTTTAAGGAGTCGTAGACGATGCGTATCTCTACATCCCAGTATTTCGAGTCCAGTGCTGCCAACTATCAGCGCAACTATTCCAACGTGGTGAAGAGCGGCGAAGAAGCCAGCGACCTGATCCGCGTGCGCACTGCTGCCGACGATCCGGTGGGCGCCGCGCGCCTGCTGCAGCTGGATCACCAGAGCTCGCTGCTGGAGCAGTACGCCACCAACACCACCTCGGTGCGCAACAGCCTGAGCCAGGCCGAGACCGCGCTGGGCTCGATCAACACCCTGCTGCAGCGGGTCAACGAGCTTGCACTGGGTGCTGGCAACGCCACCTTCACCGACACCGAGCGCAAGGCCACCGCCACCGAGCTGGGCAAGCTCGAGGAGCAGTTGCTGAGCCTGATGAACACCCGCGACGAGAACGGCCAGTACCTGTTCTCAGGCTCCAAGGGCGAGACCGAACCTTTCTCGCGCAATGCCGATGGCTCCTACAGCTACAACGGCGACGAAGGCGAACTGCAACTGCAGGTCGGCGACATGCTCACCATGGCCGCCAACAACAGTGGCGCCACCGCCTTCCAGCAAGCGCTGAACACCAACCGCACGCAGACCACCCTGACTGCGCCGAGCCCGGATGACGGCCGCGTGCGCCTGACCGACGGGCAGATGTCCAGCGCCGTCGGCTACAACGACCAGTTCCGCAGCGGCCAGCCGTACACCGTGACGATGCTGAGCAGCACCCAGTTCAAGATCACCGACGGCGCCGGCAACGACGTCACTACCGAGGCGACCAACTCCGGCACCTTCGACCCGAGCACCGTCGGTGGCAGCTCGATCAGCTTCCGCGGTGTCGACCTGCGCCTGAACCTCAACCTGCAACCGGGCGATACCAACCCGGATGCAGTGGTTGCCGGCCATACCTTCACCCTGGAAAGCAAGCCGGACACCATCACCGGCATCCGCAGCCCGGGCAACGCCTCCAGCACCCAGGTCAGCTCGACCCAGGTGGTGGACGCCGACAAATACGCCAAGGCCTTCCCGTCCGGCGGCGCAGTGATCAAGTTCACCAGCGCCACCGACTTCGAGCTGTATGCCCAGCCGATGAGCGCCGACAGCCGCCCGGTGGCCAACGGCACCCTGGCCGGCACGCCACCGACTGCCACCGCCGCCGGCGTGCAGTTCACCTTCAGCGCCGCGCCCGGTGCCAATGACCAGTACAGCGTGCAGGTCAACAAGCACCAGACGCAGAACATCCTCGACACCGTCAGCCAACTGCGCAAGACGCTGGAGAAGCCGATCGACGGCAGCGTCGCCGGCCAGCAGCAATTGCGCGAATCCCTCGACGCGGCGATCTCCAACATCAGCAGCGGACAGAACCAGCTGGCCTTCACCGTCACCTCCATCGGTGCCCGCGGCAAGGCCCTGGACCTGCAGGAACTGGCCAACGAAAGCCTGAGCATCGCCAACTCCACCACCCAGTCGTCGATCCGCGACTCGGACCCGGCCGAGGTGATGACCCGCCTGACCCTGCAGCAGACCATGCTCCAGGCCTCGCAGCTGGCCTTCAGCAAGATCAGCCAGCTGAGCCTGTTCAACCGCCTGTAATCCTGTGCTTGCCGCCGTGTCGTCCCGCTGACGCGCGGCGGATCCATCCGCCATTCCCCACGCTCCAGGCTGTTCCGATCCACCCGAGGGCAGCCTCCGGCCGAGAGTTTTCGTTGTGAATCCAGCGCCGCTTGTCAGTCTCGTCATTCCCGCCAATAACGCGCGTTTCTTCCGTACGGCGCTGGTCAGTGCCCTGGCGCAGAACTACGAAAACCTCGAGGTGATCGTCTGCGACGAGGGGCGCGACGACGAGATCAAGGCCATCGTCGACGATCTCGAACCGCTGGCCCGTTGCCCGCTGTACTACCAGCGCAACCCGCAGCCCCTTGGCCTGCCACGCAACCTGCTGGCAGGGCTGGAGCTGGCACGCGGCGAGTACGTGCAGTTCCTCTGCGACGACGACCGCCTGCTGGCCGACTGCGTCAGCAGCGAGATGCGCCTGTTCCTTGCCAACGACGACCTCAGCCTGGTCACGACCCGGCGCAGCCTGGTGGACGGTGCCGGCTTCGCTCTGTCCCAGCGCCTGGAGAACAGCTGGTTCACCATGGGTGACACGGCCTATCACGGCAACGACCTGCTGGACTTCTTCGCAAGCCACCAGCTCAACTTCATCGGCGGGCTGAGCAACACCCTGATGCGTGCCAAGGACCTTGGCGAGCTGTTGCCGGCGCTGGTCGAGGCGGGCTTCCACGCGCAGCTCGACTTCGCCCTGTTCATCTGTCTGTTGCGCCGTGGTCACCTGGCGGTGACCGCCCAGGTGCACTGCATCGAGTGTGTCCACCCGGACCAGTTGCGCCGTCAGGCCGAGCTGGAAACCGCCCGTGCCACCGAGCTGCAGTGGCTGCGCGATATGCTCGCCGCGCGTCCGCCGGCCACCGAGACGTTCTCCGGCTGGGTGCGCATCCATGTGTTGCCGGTGGATGGCAGCAGCGTCCCGCGGGCCTGGGAAAACCTGTTCCTGGTCCACGTCCTGCGCAGCCTGCAGGCGATCCAGGAATCCCAGGTGGGTAGCGACAGCGATACCTTCGCCGACCTCTACGGCAAGTGGCTGGGCTGTCGCCAGGATCCACTGGTCTTGCGTCGCCTGATGCGCCTGAGCGAGCACTGGGAATGGCGGCCGCGGATCGCCGTGGTGGTGATCGACGAAGGCGACAGCGGGGCACGCCAGCGCACCCTGGATAGCATCCAGCGTCAATGCTATGGCGCCGCCAGCACCGTGCTCCTGGCCGCCGGACGCCTGCCGAGCGGCGTCGACGAGCATCTGGTCAGTCGCGCCCTGCAGGATGACTGGGCACGGCAGCTCAACACCCTGTTGCCGGAAATGGACGGCGTCGACTGGTTCTGGCTGGTCCGCGCCGGCGATCGCCTCAACGAGTTCAGCCTGATGCTGCTGGCCGAGCGCATTGCCAGCCTCGCGGATATCGCCTGCGTCTACGGCGACGAAGGCGGCCTGGACGAAGACCAGTCCATCGAGCCGGTGTTCAAGCCGGACTTCAACCTCGACCTGCAACGCGCCTATCCCTTCACCGGGCGGGCGCTGGCGTTCTCGCGCGCGCACTACCTGGCGGCCGGCGGCTTTGCCGAGGGCTACCGCGAGCTGGCGCCCCACGACCTGCTCTGGCGCCTGGTGGAAAGCCATGGCCCGCAGGTCATCGAGCATGTCCCGGAAGTGTTGCTGGAATCGGCGTTCGGCTTCGCGGCCTGGCTCTCGTCGCCAGCGGTGGTCGCGGAGAACCCGCGTTTGCTGGACGGCCACCTGCGGCGCCTGGGCGTGGATTACCGCCTGGAGAACGAGGCGGGCGGGGCGATCAACCACATCCGCTATGTGCATGCCAGCCAGCCGCTGGTCACCCTGGTGCTGAGCTTCCGCGACCAGGTGGCGGCGCTGGAACGTTGCCTGGAAAGCGTGCTGGGCAAGACCCGCTACCCGCACTACGAAGTGTTGGTGATCGACAACGCCAGCGAGGGCGAGGATTCCCGTGCCTGGCTGGCGGCCATGGCGCAGATGGGCGAACGCCTGCGGGTCCTGACCCTGGACGAGCAAGCGTCGTTCCCGGTGCAGGTCAACCTCGCCGCCCAGCATGCGCGGGGCGAGTACCTGCTGCTGCTCGACACCTTCGCCGTGGTGACCGAGGGCGACTGGCTGGACGAACTGGTTGCCCATGGGCAGCGCCGCGAGGTCGGCATGGTCGGCGCCCAGCTGTGCAATGCCCACGGACTGGTGGTCAATGCCGGTGGCATCCTTGGCCTGCGTGGCGCGGTGTACTCGCCCTTCATGGGTGAGGCCGCCGATACGGGTGGCTATATGCAGCGTCTGCAGGTTGCCCAGAACTATTCGGCGCTGGGCGCCGACTGCCTGCTGATGCGCAAGCAGCTTTATCTCGAACTGGGGGGCTTGAACGAGGGCGCCTTCAGTGCCGCGTTCAGCGATGTCGACCTCGGCCTGCGTATGCGCCAGGCGGGTTACCTCAGCGTGTGGACGCCGCGGGCGCGGCTGGTGCTGGACCGTATTGCCGGGCCTGCGCCGGCGCCGGAAGAGGAAGCCGAGCGCCAGCAGGTCCTGGTCGTCCAGCACGAGACCTTCCAGCAGGCCTGGATGCCGCTGATCGCCCGTGACCCGGCCTACAACCCGAACCTGGCCCTGAAGGAATCGGCGTTCCGTCTCGATCCGGGGCTCAAGGATGGCTGGCTGCCATTTGTCGGGCGCTCGCTGCCCCATGTCCTGGCCTTGCCGATGAACAAGTCCGCGGTGGGTCACTACCGGGTGATCAAGCCGCTGACCGAGCTGGAGGCGGCTGGCTGGGTGACCCAGCAGCAGTATTTCGAGATCCCCAGCAACGTCGAGCTGGCACGCAGCGCGCCGGATGTGGCGATTCTCCAGGGTCGCTACACCGAAGGTTTCATCAAGGAAATCGAGCGGCTGAAAACCTACTCAAAAGGCTTCGTGATCTACGAGCTGGACGACTACGTGGTCAAGGTGCCGAAGAAGAACGGCCACCTCAAGCACACCCCGCGCGACCTCGAAGGCTCGTTGCGCCGTGGCATCGCCCGTTGCGACCGTCTCGTGGTGTCCACCGAGCCGCTGGCCGATGCCCTGAGCGACACCCACCACGACATCCGCGTGCTGCCCAACATGCTCGCCGAGGAGCTGTGGGTCGGCCGCCGTGCCCAACGCCGCACGTCACGCAAGCCGCGGGTCGGCTGGGGCGGGGGGACCAGCCATACCGGCGACCTGGAAGTGATCGCCGAGGTGATCAAGACCCTGGCCAACGAAGTGGAGTGGATCTTCTTCGGCATGTGCCCGCCGTCGCTGCTGCCGTACATCCACGAGTTCCATGCACCGGTGGGCCTGGGCGCCTATCCGGCCAAGCTGTCCAGCCTCAACCTGGACCTGGCCCTGGCGCCGCTGGAGTTCCACATCTTCAACGACTGCAAGAGCAACCTGCGCCTGCTGGAGTACGGAGCCTGCGGCTATCCGGTGATCGTCACCGACACGGCGGCGTACCGCGGCTACCTGCCGTGCACGCGGATCAAGACCAACTCCACCGAGGAATGGCTGGAGGCGATCCGCATGCACCTGGCCGACCCCGACGCCAGCTACCGCATGGGCGACCAGTTGCATGACGAGGTGATGCGCAACTATGTGTTGCGGCCGGAGCATGTGCAGGTCTGGTATGACGGGTGGATGCCGAGCTGATGTGGCGCTGCTGATGGCCTTATCGCTGGCAAGCCAGCCTGTGTCTTTAGGGTCAACGGCGGGTGGTGCTGGTTATCGTGTGTTGATCCATTTGCGATGGCGACGCTGAGTCACCTTTTCGCCCCCCCGGCGACCCCCTTTTGAAAAGCGCAAAAGGGGGCAAAACGCTCTTGCTCCTGCATCCGGCCCTGCG